>NZ_JBPZTE010000007.1:770894-869164 GCF_051908335.1 Flavobacterium sp. MAHUQ-57
TAATACTCTACTACTACTTTGATATTACTTTGATATTACTTTGATACTACTTTGATATTACTTTGATACTACTTTGATATTACTTTGATATTACTTTGATATGGATGAACCTATTATTTAATTGAAGGATTGAGGTTCTGAGAATCTAAGGTACTGAGGTTTTGATTGGGGTATGTCGTTGACAGGAGTTAAAAGAGCCAATATCACTTGTTTAACCGCTGTCAGGGTTAGAACCGCTGACAGGGTAGCGTTCGATAAGTCACGAATTACACCCGAGTACACCAATATCTAAGCAATCTAAAAATCCAATAATCTAATAGTCTTACTGCACTTACACTGCACTTACACTGCACTTACACTGCACTTACACTGCACTTACACTGCACTTACACTGCACTTACACTGCACTTACACTGCACTTACACTGCACTTAAGGGTCAACCGGAATGGGGTATTCTTATTGTGTTGGAGATGCTAAAATTACGTATAAATACGGATTGACTGGTGTGGGAAAATTGCGGAAATTGTGGGATGGGAATTGCTTATTCCCTTTGTGGGCACGGATTGCAAATCCGCGCTATCGGGCTTGACGTTCACTTGTGTTTTCATTTGTAAGTTTCTCCTCCTGAAATCTTAAAAGTTTTTTAACCTGAGCACTTCAATAGCTAAGAAGTCAAATCCTCTAATAATTCAATACTCTACTACTACTTTGATATTACTTTGATATTACTTTGATACTACTTTAATACTACTTTGATACTACTTTGATATTACTTTGATATTACTTTGATATTACTTTGATATTACTTTGATACTACTTTAATACTACTTTGATACGTCAAATATCCTTAGAACCTGTTACTTATTTTATTGGCATGGATTATCAATTTGCAGTGTAATGGAAAGTTAGACTTGCCTTCTTAAATAAGTACAAGTAAAAAAATCAGACATCACAAATCATTAAGAGCTCTATCGTTTTTAATTTATTAGTTTTGTGGAATGTCACAATCTTACTAATCATTACAAAGAATGTTTACGAATTTATCGAATACTCAAAAAAACAGTGCAAAAACTGTCGTGTTTTATGTCTTATATATTTTACTGACTATTATTGGCATGAAGACATTGCCAGGAGGTTATTGCGCGCCCGGACCCAATGCTATTCTGATAGTACTGGCTCCTTTTATTGTAGGGTTGTTAACAATCGTTTCTGCAGTGAGAACTTATCTCAACAAAGAACATCTTGGTTCGCTGCTTGTTCATATTTTCGTCTTATTTCTTTTAGGGGTGTTAATTTGTTGTTTTATATAAATTGTTGTTTTTTTCCCCCTATGGTACCAAAATAACAACCTCTTAGTGGCAAAATCATCGAAAGCAGTCAATTTAATACTATTAAGAAAAAGATTACAAAATATTTTGCTTTCACTTTTATTATAGTCTAAAAATTATTAATTTTATCTGTGACGAACAACTGCATTCTAACCCTTGCAGCTACGCTTAACAGAACAGAGACCATGATAAATCAACAAGGCTACACCAAGCTTCATGAAACAGACCAATTGGTTTTAGGGCATATTTTTGAGAATGCCTATCTGACCAACAAAGACACAAATGACTCGATTTTTATTGGTCATTTTTATGGTGACCCCAATTGCGGAATTATTGGCAGTGACAATAGCTGGTGTTTGGTTGGAGGATATACCCTTACACTCTGGACAACCAACGAATTAACAGAAATAAAAGATGATACCGTTAATTGGACATTTAAAATACGCCAAACCGATACGCATAAAGTAGAGCTATTAATTGATCCTTGGGCAGACCATTCTTCCGTTTGGGAGTTTGATATACAAACTAAATCCCTACGAAAAATCAAAGATTTCAACGACTACAAAAATCAATCCTACACTGAGAATATTGTTTGGTAACCACCATCGGAACGTTGTTGACTACACAAAAAAGCAACACTGCATTTCACTTCGATTGGATTGTGTTATGATTTCAGAAAAGGTTAAAATCATAAAACAACTCGTTTTCGTATATTTGGCATAGTGACCGCTTGAACTTGACTACTATGACAGTACAACCTTTAGATCCAGACCAATTCGGTCCTATTTTATTTGAAACCTATCGCATTGAAGGGCATACTACTTTTGACGATTTACTAGCTGTGCATCATCAATTCAAGCGAGAACATCAAGATCATTCGGTGATTATTACTTTAGATGATTTAGGGCAAGCAGAATATACCAGTACCCATGCTATCTTAGCCCATGACCTTGACACTATCGAAGGACATGATTTAACAGGAATTGACGCTTCGGCTTTTGAAAACGGAGAACACCTTGGCTATCTTTCGACCCCTTCCGAATTTTTCATACAAAGGGAGAATTTCTTGCAAAAGGCGCAAGAGTGCTCATTTTCCGACGCCTGCGACAGTGGTCTAACGATTGACGATTCGGAGATTCAGCTTTTAGAAAAAATACAACAATCGCCCATTACCTATCTGGACAAACAAGTGCTAGTTAAAATTGTTCCGGTACGACATTCTTACGAAGCCCTTTGTGGATTTCCGAATGGTTATTTTTCCAGCGATTTGGATCCATTTGAAAATTATGCTGTAGCCCGACATTTACATGACCACTATGGTTATACTTTTTTAGGAATAGGCGCCTCGTTGTTGGGGTTTATAAGAGAGCAACCCTTAGAAGTTGAAGCAGCAAAAGCATTGGCTACCGATTTGATTGCCTTGTACAATTCCGACGAAAGTAGTTATGAGCGTATGTTAGCCTTAATTGAGAACCGTACTTATTTATTTTTAAAATACACTGAATACTTAGCCTAAAGGATACACACCCCACAATAACGTAAAAAGTCACGGAGAATCACACTCATTTGAGCGTTTTAGAACAAGAAAAAAATATGGGTACAAAAAAACCATCTCGAAAGAGATGGTTCACAAACAATAATATAAAAAATAGTCTTAGTATCTTCCTCCTCTATTGTTACCACCACCGTAGTTACCACCACCGCGGTTGTTTCCTCCATAACTTCCACCAGCTGGGCGGTTGTTACTGAAACTTCTTCTTTCGCCTTCCGGTTTCGGTTCCGATTTGTTTACCACAATCGTACGTCCTTCTACGGTAGCACCATTTAACTCTTGGATAGCTTTTAAAGCTTCTTCATCGCTTGACATTTCAACGAATCCAAACCCTTTACTTCTTCCTGTAAATTTATCAGTAATAATTTTTACTGAAGTTACAGTACCATACACTCCGAAAGAGTCTCTTAAGTCAGCCTCATCAATTGAAAACGGCAAACTTCCTACAAAAATGTTCATATATAAATTTTATAATTTGGTCAAAGGTAGACTATTAAATTGGTAAATACCTGACAATTAAAGTTTTTCTTTAAAAATACTTGTATTAAACAAAAAAACCATCCTAAATAAGGATGGTTTTTTTGAGTATATTCAGATGTAAATGCTTATTCCAAAGGTAGGTTATAGAAAACTCCGTCTTTACAAGAAGCCACTTCACCAGTTGTTGCATCAAAAGCAGTAAATTTGAAGTTACCTGAAATGGTAGTCCCTGTATTTTTGGTAATCACCACTTGTCCGTTACTATTTGCAACCGTTTTAATTACAAGAGTCGCATTATTGTTTCCTGAAGCAATTGCTACCACATCCCCCGGAACATATCCAGTACCTGGAATATTAATCGTTGCTTTCGTAACAACACCATTAGGATTTGCTTCGATATTCACTTTCAACCCTGTACCCGACCCTCCTGTTGTAGCAACGATGCTTGAAGTAACATAATTACTACCACCGTTAGCTAAAGCAATTTCATAAGCCGGTGCTGCATTAATACCGGTAGTATATTGTTCATCGGAAGTATTACTAACCGTAGTAAAAACCGCTTTATTGGCTTGATTGGATGTTCCTAGTAAATATGCCCCCACTGCAGTACCGCTAGTTTTCAACATCAAATTATAACCCGATGATGTACCGTTCAAAGTTAGCTGACCATCGACAACCGTTGCTGATTTTAGATTAGCACTCCAAACTTCGTTATTGATTCTTGCTTGAAAAGCAGGATCGTTGAATTCAACTTCACTCTGACAAGAAAACAAGGTGGTTACCACTGAAAGTATAAGTATAATTTTTTTCATAATAGAAGTATTTGTGGAATACAAAAGTATACTTTTCGCGTTTTGAAAGTATAAATTAGACAAAATATTTTATTCGATTGATATAAAATAGGTTGCGAATGAAAATTTTGACTATATTTGCACCCTTAAATAACTCGAGGTCGAGTACCTCAAATTAATCAATAAAGATTATGTCAGTAAAAATTAGATTACAAAGACACGGAAAAAAAGGGAAACCTTTTTACTGGATCGTAGCAGCAGATGCTAGATCAAAAAGAGATGGTAGATTCTTAGAGAAAATCGGAACTTACAATCCAAACACTAACCCTGCAACTATCGACTTAAATGTTGATCAAGCAGTTACATGGTTATTCAACGGTGCTCAGCCTACTGACACTGCAAGAGCAATCCTTTCTTACAAAGGTGCTTTATTAAAACACCACTTAGAAGGCGGAGTACGTAAAGGTGCTTTAACTCCTGAGCAAGCAGAAGCTAAATTCAACGCTTGGTTAGACGAGAAAGCTGGAAAAGTTACTGCTAAGAAAGACGGATTAGCAAAATCGAAAGCAGATGCTAAAGCTGAGGCGTTAAAAGCTGAAAAAGCGGCTAACGAAAAACGTGCTGCTGCACAAGCAGAAGCGTTAAAAGCTGCTGAAGCTACAGAAGAGGTTGCTGAAGAAGTAGAAGCTCCTGCAGATGTTGAAGCAACTGTAGAGGAAACTCCTGCAACTGAAGAAGCTAACAACGAAGAAACTGAAGCTTAATTATAACTGGCGGTAATGCGTAAAGACGATTGTTTCTATTTAGGTAAAATCGCTAAAAAATTTAGTTTCAAAGGTGAAGTCCTTATCTATTTGGATACGGATGAACCTGAAATGTATGAAGATTTGGAATCAGTTTTTGTTGAATTCAACAAAAATCTGGTTCCATTTTTTATTGAAAACTCCCAGCTTCACAAGGGTGACTTCCTGAAAGTCCGTTTTGAAGATGTGGATAACGAGGAAGAAGCCGACAAATTGATTGGCTGTGAAGTATACCTTCCTTTAACTATGTTGCCGAAACTTGAGGGCAACAAATTTTACTACCACGAAGTCATTGGTTTTGATGTTATCGATACCCGTTTGGGGAATATTGGTAAAATAGTTGCCATTAATGACAGTGCTGCACAACCTTTATTTGAAATTGACAAAGACGGCATTGAAATTTTGGTTCCTATGATTGATGATTTCATTATCGAGGTAAGTCGCGAGAAAAAATCCATCTTTTTGAATACTCCTGAGGGATTGGTTGATCTTTATCTAGGTTAAAATTTCAAATTCCAAATTTCAAATTCCAAATTCCAAAAACTAAATTCCAAAAACTAAATTTCGAATTCTCAGGAATAAACACTACTTTTCAGTGATTAAAAGCCAAAAAAACAATCATGGAAAAGCCTTATAATTTAGAAGAGCGCACTTATTTATTTGCCAAATATTGCAGAATTTACATTAGCCGATTACCCAAAACAATTTCTAACATTGAAGACAGCAAACAACTTGTAAGATCATCCGGTTCCGTTGCAGCAAATTATATTGAAGGGAATGAGAAATTAGGAGCTAAAGATTTATTATTTCGATTAAAAATTTCAAGAAAAGAAGCCAAAGAATCAATGCTTTGGTTACAATTATTACATGATTTAAATCCCAATGAATCAATAGATTCCAACCCATTAATCAGAGAAGCAGGAGAAATAAGAAAAATAGTATCCGCAATGATTAAAAAATTGGAATTTTGAGTTTGGGTTTTGTGATTTTTTATGAGCCAATTTAACTTTAAACAATTTACCATTCAACAAGACCGTTGCGCGATGAAAGTCGGCACTGACGGTGTTTTATTAGGTGCTTGGACTCCCCTTATCAACAATCCTTATTCCATACTCGACATCGGAACCGGAACCGGACTCATTGCTTTAATGTTAGCCCAGCGCAGTAATGCCGAACAGATTGACGCTATCGAAATCGACGACGATGCTTACGAGCAGGCTACCGAAAATTTTGAAAACTCCCCATGGAATGACCGTTTGTATTGTTATCATGCCGGACTCGATGAATTTGTGGAAGAAGTAGAAGAAGAATTTGATTTGATTATATCCAATCCACCCTTTTACACCGACGATTACAAATCAGGTGATGATCAGCGTGATAATGCCCGTTTTGAAGATTCCCTTCCGTTTGATGAGTTAGTCGAAGCAGCCGATTTCTTCTTATCAGATAATGGAATTTTTGCCTTGATTGTTCCGTTTAAAGAAGAAGAAAAAATCATTGCACTTTGCCAGGACAGTCAATTATTTCCTTTGAAAATCACTCGAGTAAAAGGGACGCCTACTGCAGAAATCAAAAGGAGTTTACTCGCCTTTACCAGAATTGAGCAAACCCCATTTATTGATGAATTAGTTATAGAAATTGGACGTCATGACTACACTCCGGAGTATGTTGCACTGACCAAAGACTTTTACTTAAAAATGTAATTACAACCTGATTTTACGAGTATGCACATTTTCTGAAGTGCGTATTTTCACGATATAGACACCCGAAGAAAATCCTTCTAAATTGACATTTTCCTGTTTAGGTTGCAGTACCTCTTTAGCAATTCTTCCATTGAGATCGAAAATCTGAATTCCTTCAACAATTGCTTTGGATTCCACGATTAATTCGATCAGATTTGTGTTCTTTTTCACATAGACTTTTAGTCCACTCCATTCAAAATCATTATTATTTAGCGAGGGATCGCATGCATTCCCAATACCATTCCCATCGCTATCTTGTTGCCCTGGATTACTGACATAAATGCAATTATCACACACATCTCCAACCCCATCCATATCGGCATCCATTTGCGCATTGTTGGCCACATAAGGGCAGTTATCACAAACATCTCCACGACCATCTACATCCTGATCCGATTGTGTTGGATTATACAATGAGGGACAATTATCTACAGCATTCAAATAACCGTCATTGTCCATATCCTGAGCAGATCCAACAAGATGTAGTAGCAAACCTAAAACTAGAACTACTTTATTCATTAAAATCGTTTATTAATTAATTCTTCTCTACTGGTTACCTGTAGTTTTTCGTAAATATTCTTTACATGGGTTTTGATTGTATTGACACTCAAACACAAGGCATCTGCAATGGAAGCATAGCTTTTCCCTTTAGACAACAGGTCGAGAACTTCATTTTCACGTTGGGTTAAATCGTTATGTCTTTTTTGCTGGAACGATTCCACCACCATACGGGCGATATTAACGCTCATGGGTGCTCCACCTAACTTTAGTTGATTCAAAGCCTCTATTACTTTCTGTTTTCCGGAGTTCTTAGTAAGATACCCTACAGCACCCGCACACAATGCATCAAAAACATACTGAGAATTTTCATGTATTGACACTACAATAATCGCTAAGTGTGGTAGTAGTTGTTTTACTTGTTTAATTCCTTCAATACCGTTAATTCCAGGCAAAGTAATGTCGGTCAGGAGAATATCAGGAGCCAATTCTTTGATTAGCGGCAGCGCCATTTCATAGGATTCGAAATCACCTATCACTTCATATCCCTCTTCCTGATTGATAATATCTTTCAGGGAATTTCTTAAAATTTCGTAATCTTCTATTAATACAACTTTCATTGGGCAAAAATAAAAAATCAAGTACAAGTAAAATACTTGCACTTGATTTTAATTTTAATTCTATTTTAAATTATGGGAGGGTAGTAGCAATGGTTGCTCCGACTGAACGTCCCAGTTGGTGTGCTGTTAGGTTACCTGAGAAATAACTCCCCCAAAATGCCCAATCCACATCACCATACTCACCCCCTACAATGTGTTTTAACTCTGATTTTTTCAAAACAGCCGTTTCCATTTTGCTTTTAAAGTTTTCTAGTTTCATAAAAAAGAATTTAAGTATAGATTTCAAATGTATCGATTTCTATAATGAAAAAAATCACCCGATTTGGGTGATTTTATACACTTAAAAATTGCAACAAATAACATTAAAGCAGTAAAATTAGATATTGGATTATTCGATCAAATCGCACCCATTTACTTTCTTGAAACGAAAAAACAGGACAAATCAATTCCAATTTCCAAAAAGGATTTTGTTACGTAGTATTGCTTAATTTCTGTCTTTACTATTTAAAATAGACAAATCAGATAGCCGTCTCTTTCGAGACGGCTAATACAACCCAACCAACCCTATTCTTTAATAATTTTTTTAGATAAAATTCCTTTTTCAGTATCTAATTGGATAAAGTAGATACCTTTTGACAATGCACTTAAATTGATACTATTGTCATTGGACAAGGTATTTGTTTGCAGTACACGCCCATTCATATCGACAACAGAAAACTTTTTAATTGTCAGATTATTGGTATTTTGCAAAGTGATAACATCAAGCACTGGGTTAGGATAAAGTGACAAGCCCGATTGGTTAAAGTCCTCGACAGACAAAGTTGAAGAAATTACCAAATTATCTACGAATAAATAATGGGTGCCCGTTCCTGTACTTTGAGAACTATTTCTAATTGCAAAACGATACGCACCTGAAACAGAAGGAGTATATGATGCATTTTTAGCCACAAATACATTGGGAGCTTGCGTATCGAAATCAGTCCAAATGATATTATAATCAGCTGGAGTCGTTGAAGTTGTATTAGTTCCAACAAGTACTTCAACTTGATATTGCGTGGTATTCCCCGAAGTTGAATAATCTTTCAAATAAAAATTAACATTGTACGATTGTCCAGCGATTAAATTTACGGGTTTTGTAAACAAATAAGCGTTAGTTAGCGCTGCTGAGTCACTAATTGAATACACTGAATTTGAACCATTATATACAAAAGCATTTGGTCCACCAGTTTGGAATCTCCAATTTGCATTTGTTGTATCACTGTATCTGCCTAAACCTAAAAAACCAAAGCTGGTCTCTGTATCAAAATTCTCCACATAAGGAGCTTCGACTGGATCAAAAGCAGTTGCTACTTGAATAGGACCTTCCCATAAACTTTCATCAGACACGGAACAATTAGACTTGACATACATATCGTACACTTTTCCTTGCTCTAAACCTGTAAATTGAAAACTATTCGTTGTTGGATTCCCGGATTGAATTAAACCAGCAGGTTGTCTACCCCAGTTACGTAATCCTATTTGAACAGAATACGAATCCGGTGTCGAATCACCTAATGTTGGCGCATTCCACTGTAAATGAACACTTGTTGTTGTTACAGGAGACACTAAGCTATAGGCATTGGGTGTAAAACAAGTTTGAGGTGTAAAAGTATACGTAAAATCAATGGCAGCACTATCATGTATATTATCCCAAACGATATAATAGGTTGTATTTGCAACTATTTCCAGATTCTGAACGGATGAATTCTTATTGATTCCAGGAGAAATATCATCATTACCTGCCACACAAGTTAACGAACCACACGTTCCTGAATAGATTGAAAGCCTTGTATCTTCAGATATAGGATTTTGTACAGTTTGTGAAGTAACTGTCAAAACACCGTTTTGAGTTGGTGTAAATTTGTACCAATTAGCCGCAGCGTTGTTATTGGAGTAATTATAACACAAGCCCGAACCCGAAGGTGGATTTCCAAAGTAACTGCCAATTAAAACCCTATCTGAATTGTTAGTTAAAACAGTTGCATTAGCACAAGCATCACCGATTTGTATTCTTCTAATTTGGTGATTATAATAATCACAGGCCAAAAGATAATACGAATTTATTGGAAAAATCCCCATTAATCCATTAAATCTAGAAGTTGCGGCGTTCCCATTTTGAAAACCAGATGTGTTCGAAGTTCCTGAAATAACCTGTAATGAGTTGCTTAACAGGTTAAACCCCATCAATTTGTAATTGTTCGTAAAATACAACATGTTATCCGCGTAACTTATACAGTTGATATTATCTGCTGATCCGGTTACTGTAGATACCGCAGTAGCCGTAATTTTTTTAATTACCGTATTATTTTGATCGGTAAAATATAGGTTGCCGTTCGTATCGAATTCCAAATCACGTGGATAACTAAACGAAGAACCCAGTAGAGTTCCATTTGCATTTCCAGGAGAAAGAGGCGTACCCGCATAAGTAGTTGTTGTATTTGTTGAAGGCACATACTTTTGTATGGCATGAAATGTTGGAACTGAATAGTAAATATTCCCTGCATCATCAACTTCAACCCCCCAAGCTCCCCCAAATGAAGAGGTTGTCGAACTATTTGAATAAATTTGTCCTAAAATCGCGCCATTCGTATCGATACGTAGTACTTTTTCATAATCGATAACGGTCGACACAATAAAAGTATTCGTTGTAGCATCATATGCCATATCGTGTATATTCCCAATCACAGTTGAAATAGTAGACACATTACCAAGTTCATCTATTTTTCTTAACCTTCCATTATCTCCAACATAAGTGTAAAAACCTGCCTTTATTACACAAGTAGGATAAGAGTAACGCGCTTGAAACAACCCTCCGTCTTGCGATCCTTCGGTTGTGCTTCCTGTATAGGTATTTGATTGTCCGATTTGACCTAATGCACTTATACTTACAAGCACAAAAAGAGAAAATAAAATTTTTTTCATAGTTAATTTGTTTTTGCAAATGTCTTAACTATGCTTATTTTTTACTTCACCCAAATTGGGTGATTTTACAAAAAAAGCAGCTTCAAAAAGAAGCTGCTCAATATGTTACGAATTTTCTTATCCTACTATTTTACACCTGCCACAGCACCTGCACCTGCAGTACTACCTGGATTACTACCTTCGCTAGATGAAGAATTGGCATCATGCTCCATGTAAATTACTACAGCGGCAACTAACATACCAGCTACAAAAATAGGATTACCACCTCTTACAGATAACAACTCGTTATCATTCAATTGTAGAGATTGGAATTTTTCTAGATTTCTCATATTACGTGTTTTTTAGTTTATAATTCAAAAATACTGTGGTGTTTTCAATAAAAAATCACCCATACAGGGTGATTTTTCTTACATAATAAAGAACTTCAATTACTCAATGATAATTTTTTTATCGATCCATTGATCACCTGAGCGAATCCTAAGGAAATACATCCCTTTCATTTTGTTGATTAGATTCACTTCCACTACTGTTGTATTTTTTAGATCTTGAATCCTATTCACTTCTTGTCCCAAAGTGTTATAAATTTCAATTTCGTCTATATTGGCAGAGGATTTTATGGTAAACTGACCGTTAGATGGATTGGGATATACTCCAATTTCAACACTAGTTCCAACTGTACTATCGCTTATGATTTCTTCTTCGGATACCTCATCATCAGCACCCATTCTATAACTTCCCAAGGAACGATAGCAACTATCATCTACAAAAGCATCAAAAACAGCTCCTTCTTCAACAATACAACCATCTTCCAAGTCTATTGTATAAGTACCGTATAAGTTTAGCACTGCATTAGGCTTCACTACAACATCTCCAAACGGCACTACAGACGAAGCTAAAACAGCTCTACCCACATTAATTCTTTTCGCTTTAATGATAGGATAGACCGTTTTGGCAGTGATTGTTTTGTTTTGTATAGAAACTGTATTGGATTCACATACGCCTTCCTTGTAGAGTGCAACATTATCTAGCTGGACCGTTAATTGTTTTGCCGGATTGTTATAGAGCCACACTAAAGGGAAAAAAGACAAAAAATACTCCGACTCATTCTCTGTAGAAAAATAAACGGTTCTCATTTCCCAGTCCGAAATTCCGGTGGAAGGAATAGTATATGATTCTAAATTACCTCTAACACCACCTTCTTCCAAAACGGCACCACAATCACCTGAATTTTTATAATAATAAGGCTTGTTCCAATTAGACAATTTAACATTAAAACTGGCATATCCGTTGGGAGCATTAAAATCTGCTTTAATAAAATAAACCAATCGGTAATTCGTGTGAGGTTCTAATCTATAACCATCCAAATAAACTTCTTCCGCTAAAACCCGATTATTAGTTCCTTGAAAATTTTGTGCCCATAAAGTCAATGAAGAATTCCCATTCTCATTTAGAATTGAAGGAGTTCCTTTGGAGGCTTTCCAATTCGCTAAGCAATCCACCTTTCTAACTGGGTAACCTGCTTCGAAAGAGATACTCGGACAGATCCCACTTGACGTTACATTGGCTCCATATTCAGGGCTTACTGTTTCGAAATTTTCTTGAAAAATTTGCGCTTGACCTCCATTCCATATACAGAAATTAAGGAGCAAAAAATAGCATACCTTTTTCATCGCTTTAATTGGATTTATTCAACAAAGCTTCAATTTTTGCTAACCTTTCTTGTAACAGTTTGTTTTGCTTTTCGAGATCAATAACATACAAAGTCAACTCTTCAATTTTTTGCATATGTTTTTCCTGCATTTGCGCTACATCAATCCCGTTTTCCAGCACTTCTTTCTCGGAAGGGATATTTGGCAAGTGCTTGTTTTCTTTAATGAATTGTTCCACATCCGACAAGGCAGGCAATTTGTACTCTGAATTAAACACATAATCTGCCCATACATTAGTTCGTACTCTTATTGCTTTGGCTCTAAATTCTCCATCAAGTCTTAATGTACCTGCCTGATCTAAACGCATCAGGGTTCCATAGCTTTCTCCGTTGGTATTTACTCTCAATTGTCTCCAACTGAATCCACCATACATAAGATTATTATCAAAATACGCTTCGCCTGTTCCACCTGAATTATATCTGTCATCATAACTTAATCGCAAACCTCTATTATAACTAGCTCCATTCGTATTCACAATGATTTCTTTTCCTTTTACCTCCCCATTTACATTTAATTGAGTAGTAGGAAAAGTATTTAGTGTCATCTTCGCCACATCTGAAGTTGGATAAACACTACTTCCAGGAGTAAGATTGTTCAAACCGTAAAAATCGATTTTTCCTTCTTGAAATCGGATAAATGAAGCACGATTCGAAGTAGGTATAAAGGTAGCGCCGTCGCCGAAAACTCCAGCTCCGATATAGCCTGTACCATTCGTTCTAATATCTCCTTCAGGATAACAACATCCGCCTCCCAAAAGCCAAAGTCCACCTTGCATACTCTGTCTGTCTTTGAAGAAAACACCTCTTTGTAATCCAGTAATAAAAGAAACCAGGTTTTGACCTACCGCTTCTGTGGTTTGCTGAATTAACAATCGGTTATTGGCATCAACGTTATTGATTTCAACTGTTCCGGTTGAAGGAAATTGATTTTGTGCATAGGAAGTTGCACTAGTCACTATAAAAGTGAAAGCCGAAAATAAAATAGTTTTTTTCATTATGTTTTTTTTGATTGAAGCAAACATAACAAACAAACAAATTTTCAACTTCACCCGTAAAGGGTGATTTTACAAAAAAAACCGCCTCTGATGAGGCGGTAGAGAATTTATTCTTTAATAATCTTTTTTGACAGTATTCCTTTTTCGGTTTCTAATTGTATAAAATAAAACCCTTTTGAAAGTTTCGACAAATCAATTGTATTGTCAGAATCAAGATATGGCTTACTGATGATTACTCTTCCGTTCATATCGACAACGACGTAGTTTTTGATTAGTAGGTTGTCCGGGTTCAGCAATGCGATTCGATCCAAAACCGGGTTTGGATACATAAAAATTGATGTTTTCTTAAAATCATCTACAGAAAGCATTGACGTAATAGAGAAGCTATCCAAATACAACTGTGCATTATCATCGATAGTCCCTAAATAGTAGCCATTATTCTTTAGTCCGAACCTATACTCCCCAGAAGTCGTAGGCACGAAACTACTTTCCATATATGTGTAGGTATTGTTCAATGTGGCCACACTTCTTGACGTCAAAAAAGAATAAGAGGCCTCTGAAGTATAGCTTGCATTAGGCACTACAAATTCGAATAAAGATCCGATCAAACTCGAGCCCGAGGTTTTATTGATTCTAGCATAATAGCCAATTGTATATGTTGACCCTGCCAACAAATTAACTTTCCTAGTAAAAAGTGAGGCTTGTGAAGTTGTCGCATTAGCAAATGGTGAAAAAACCGCTTTTGTGCCACTATGTGACAATACTTCATTTGCACTACCCGAAACTCCTCTTCCCGATGCACTAGAATACGTCCTAAACAGTGTATTTGAAGGTCCAGCGGTGGTGAAACCCGTATCATATAAGGTGGCAGTAGTATCGAAATTTTCACTAAGAGGCAATGCTGCAGAAGTGTATTCTGTAATTGCAGTTATAGGACCATACCACAGCGAGAAATCATTAGCTCCGCAATTTGATTTTAAATAAACATGGTATGTAGTATTGGGCGTTAAACCCGTGAAGGAAGTATTTCGAACCGTAACCGACTTGGACTGAATTTCAGATGCAGTTCCAGGAACAAAACCTGGATTTCCGATTTCTAAAACATAACCTTGAACAGCAACTTGATTTATACTTGTTGTTTGCCATGCCAAATTTACCGTTGTTTCGGTATTTACTTGCGTAGTAGACATTGCAGATGGTTTGAAACAATTTTTAGGTGTAAATTGATATGTAAAATTTACATTTTGATAATCATCTGAATAATAATCAGACCATACAATATAGTAATTTGTACCATAAGCCACTTCAATATCAACCAATTCAGAACGCAAATCAGTTTCCGAAATATTATCATTAGAAGCGTAGCAATTAAGCCCTTCACATATATTGTTCGAATGAGCATATACAGACAAAAGTGTATTTGTACTGGTATTGTTTTCTGCAGTTCGGGTACTAATTGTTAAAAGTCCATTTTGTGTAGGCTTATAAACAAACCATTTTGCATTGGCATCGAAATATCTATTGTTCACTGCACAATTCCAATTTGGTACTCCTTCATTAATGACTCCTATGCTTTGAGTCCCGCTTGTTCCCGTAACTTCGGTTGCATTGGCACAGAAATCACCCAATGTGATTTTTCTTAGCCTACGATTGTACCAATCGGCCACATATAACGAATTGGGTGCAACAAACAATAATGCTGATGGAGTATTGTATCTTGCATACAGCGTTGTTCCGTTCGCAAATCCACTATCTGTTGCTCCTGAAATAGTCGTCACTTGTCCGCCAGAGATTTTACGAATGGTATGACCACTTCGATCTGCCACATACAAATTGGTCCCATCATATTCTATGCTTGAAGGCGAATTAAAAGAGGCCGTTAACAGCGGTCCATTATTACTTGATGCAGCCCCATTACCAGCGAAATGGCTAACGGTATTGGTTGTTAAATCAATTTTACGGATTTTATGGATAGCCGATTCTGCAACATAGAATTCTGTATTTGAAACTGCTTTTACATCCATGGGTTCCCAAAATTTTGCGACATCAAGAGTGCCATCAACATTCCCTGCATTATTGGCGATACCATAGTGAGCGATGTAAGTACCAGAAGTAGTTAACTTTCTGATTATTCGATTCATTCTATCCGCCACAATTAGTTCTCCATTGGGTAAAATATCGATCCCTTGAGGTTGATTAAATCGGACAGGTTGCCCACCTAGCAAGAAACCTGAAAAACCATCTCCAGCTATCGTACTAACTACACCTGTTGGCGTAATTTTTCGTATCGTATGGCTTCTTCTATCGGTTACGTACAAATTATCATCTGCATCTGCAACGATATCGTAGGGTTCATAAAATCTAGCAGCAGTACCTGCTCCGTTTGCGGAACCCGGATACCCTAGTTCGCTTCCCGCAAAAACGGTTGAAACCCCACTAGGAGTAATTTTACGAATATTATTGGCTGAAAAGTCGACCACATAAATATTTCCTTGGGAGTCTTTAGTAATCCCAGATAAGGATTTATAGCTATTATTCAAACCCGCACCTGTGAGAACTTGATCCGTACCATTACCTGAAAAAGTGGCAACAGAATTAACTTGCCCTGACCCACTTATTGCACTGAATAAAATGATTAAAAACAGTAGAATTCTTTTCATTGTTTGTCTATTATATTAAAAATGTATATTAATTACATGCTTTAGTAATGCTTATCGACTTTTAAGTACGTATTTCATTATCCGGGCAAAATTAAAAGAAAACAAACTGTTGAATATCACCCTAAAAGGGTGATATTCAAAAATATACTACGTGTTATATTTGTTATTCACAAAAAACAAGAAAACTATGGAAACATTTTATGCCAATTCATTAAACAAAAATGCCTTACTAACGATAAAAGGCGGTAACACACCTCCAGACAATCCTAAACCACTTCAAGATGCTGGAGCAGAAGTAGAAGTAAAATAACTTTAAACCTAATGTAATAACTCCTTGCTATTCGTTTTGAAACTGCTTACAAGGAGTTTTTTTTAAAGTTGTCCTTTAAAAGTAATTATTGTTCCCGAACCCGTTTTGGATGCAATTGTCACTTCTGATTTAAGTTTGTTGGCTCTTTTTTGGAGGTTAAGCAATCCATTTTGTCTTTTAAGCTGTTCTTTGTCAAAACCAACACCGTTATCCTTGCATGCGATAATTAAAAACTGTTCTTCAAGCTTAAAAACAAGTTGCAATTGACTTGCATGGCTATACTTGTAAGCATTAGTCATTGCCTCTTTAAACAAAAGCAACAATTGGCGGTTCCAGAAGTGAGGCAATAAAAACTTGGCATCCTCTACTTCATTTTCCACAATGAACTTAATCCCGGAATATTGGTACAATTCTTCACCGAAATCTGTCAATGCAAATATCAATTCTTCTAACGTTCCGTTTTTACTATCAATTGCCCAAATAAAGTCTCGAATTCCCTGAAAAAGATCCTGACTATCTCTATTAATTCGTTCCACTACCGTGTAATTTTCCGAATCTTTAAGCTGTTCTACATGTAATAATTGATCGGACATCACACTTATACCTGCCAATTTATTTCCTAATTCATCATGAAAATCCTGAGCAATATTGTGACGCATTTCATTCAATTGATTTTCGAGGTGCAGATTGGATTCCAAAAGATTTTGTAACATTTGATTTCTTTCTCTTAATTTTTTAAACCTACGGTTTACCAAAAAGAAAAGAATTATGGAAAGAAGCAAAACAAAAGGAACCAACACATACCATCGGAGATACCAAACCGGTATTTTATCTACCGTTATTTTAGCGGAATAACTCCAGTCTGAAAAGTAATATTTTGCTCTAAACTGGAGGGAGAACTTTCCAGAAGAAAAATTGGAAAAATCAATGGTATTCCCTGTTAATTTTGCCCATTTATCCGTATTGAGCTGGTATTCCATGGTATATTCAGAATCGCTAAAATTGATTACCTCTGCAGTTATCGCAAAATTAGAATCAGGCTCTATCTTAATTGACTTTTTTACAATATTACTACCTGTATTCGAAGTAAGATTAATTGGCAGATGTTTCGTCTTTTTCAGCTGGTTCGAACTAAGCAGAGTAACCCCTTTATTACCCAAACAAAGTAATCTACCTTTTCCATTCAAAAAAATTCTCGAATAAAAACTAGAAGGTAACCCTTCTTTTTTGGTATAGCGATAAAACTGCCCCTCATGAAAACGAACCAAACCTTTTTGACTTCCAAACCAGACCGTTCCGGATCCATCGGAATCGACCATAAAAGCATTGAAACAATCGTTCTTATCGTTGACATACGGGTATTTGCGGAATTTACCTTTCGTGTAGATTGTCAACCCTTGAAGAGACAGAATCCAAACCTTATTTCCTCTTTGTTGCATTCCAATTATTTTCTCGGAAAGCAATCCGTCATTATCACTTATCCTTCTGATGTTTTCAAAATCTTCATTTAAAACAAAGATTCCCAAATTTGTGGCTACCCAATACTCTGCATTGATTTTGATTATATTAATAATATTTAGATTATCCTCTGGAGAATAGGGTAATTTTAAACTGACCTCTTTTCGTTTTTGTTTTTTACTGACGTACAAAATTTCATCACCATATATAAAATCAAAGTCACCAAATGCCTTTTTATACATTGGGTACTTATTTGTCAAATAGTAGGGACCCACTTTTTTAAAAATAGGATCTATTTTTTTAGTCGTAATCCCTAAGGTATCATTCGACAATTCCTTGAAACGCATGACACTCGAACATGCTATTTCATTAAAAAAACTATTTGATTTGTTGGAATAGAATATTTTATCAGTTGTAGCATAGAAGTTGAAATGGGGAGTAGCGATAAAATCGAAAAAAAAATTATTCTGAAGAAAATTCTTTTCAACCTGAACCTCAGGTTCTGTTACAGTAAACAGACCATTTCCATAAGTACTAATCCAAAGAATGCCCTCTCTAGACATTAAAATATCACTTACTGGCGCTTTAATACTTTTTCTATTCAGGAAAGTATAGTTGTTGGTTTTTTTATCAAAGAGTACGACTTCATGGCTTTTATCTACTTTATTTTCGGCTAAATACACTTCATACTTTTGATTTTCCACAAACTGTATAACCCGCAAATTCGGCAAGTTAAATGTACGCTTTCGAATTACTCTTTGGTTATTGAACTCGACCAAGCCACTTGTGGTAACTGCCAAAAAATGATCTTCTTTTCGTTGCAAACCAACTATAACATAATCGTTAAGAAAAGGAAATGGATATTTCACTTTGTCGCTTCCATCGATTGCGATAATGTTAGTAAACTTTGGATTGTATTTATCTGGTAAACAAAAAAGCTGATTGTTGACTTTTGCGATTTGAATTAATTCAGAACCAATTTTATTTTTTCGTACGTATTCCGTAATTTTTTCGGCATTTCGAGGAGTAAACCATTTGTACTTTCCTTTAATATTAAAAAGATTCAGCACCTCGGATGTTGATTTCCCTTTTCCGTAAAAACGTAAACTACACTTGTTTTCAATCACAAAAATCTTATCCTTAAACTCAAGAATTTGATTCAGCTTTTGGTGTTTAAAGCTGCCATCACCAATAGGTGTAAATTTGTTTTTCTCAAAAAAATAAGCTCCTGCACCCCAGGTGGCAATGAGCTTTTTGTTTGCTGATTCCGATTCACTTACTCCAATTACAAAGCTACTTTCTAAACCTTGATTTTGTGTATAATTTAGGAGCCGTTTTCCATTAAATTTTACTAAACCGTTATCTGTACCTATCCAAACATATCCCTCTTTGTCTTGGATAATCTGATAGCATAGGTCATGGGGTAACCCATTCTCCGAATTATAATGAGTAATTTTAAATTGTGAAAAACAGCAATTATAAAAAAGAAAAATAAAAACTGACAGTATTCGCATTCCGCAAATCTATAAATTTTATTCGACCTTAAACATATCTCTAAACTGGTATAAAATTCGTTCGATAAGTCGCAAGTCTTCAGTTATGATTTCGGCAGAACCGCGCATTTCCTGTTGAAAAGGAATTTGCTTTTTATAGCTGGAAAGCATACCTTCCGGTAAAGCGACATCGACCATCACATTACCGTCTTTATCGGGTACTAATGAAATATTTTTAACTTCTCCTTTAAGAATTCCAAACTCTCTGTCCGGAAAATTATTCAGTCGAATATTCACTTTTTGACCGATAGTAATCTTACCCGAATTCAATGAAGGCGCTTTTACTTTCCCTACAAATCCACTTTTGGAAGACGGTACAATCGAAAAAACATTTTCTCCTGCATTGATGGTTTGATTTTCAATCCAAACCTGAGTAAAAGTTACCGTTCCTGGGATTGCAGATTCTATTACATACGCTAGTTCCCAATCTTTAATTGCTTTTTTCAACTGAAAAAAAGATTGCGAAAGATTACGGTCCAGGTTCACGGTCTCTTTCACATCGTTGATTGAGGTTCCTTTAGTAGCTCTATTGTTCTCAATTAGGGAAGAATTCAATTGTGAAATAGAAGTCAATAAATTTTTATAGTTTTTTTCCGCCTGAAAATAACTTAGTTTTTTTGTTTCATACTCTTGGGCTGATATTACTCCTTTTTCGTGAAGCTTAGTATATCTGGCTATATCATTGCGTTGTAATTGCAATTCCTGTTCATTGATTTCCTTTTGTTGATTTAACAAGGTCAATCGCTCTCTGATTTGTGCGTTTTCGGATTTTTGAGCGGAACCTTCTACCTGATACGGTTGTAAATTAGCATTCAAATTATTTGCTTGGTAATCCTTTTGAAATACTGCAAATGCGTTTTCAATTTCACCCAATTGTGCTGTTTTGAAATCTGTGAACGGAAAATTAGCATTTTGGGCAATTTGAAACGATTCGACTGCTTTTTTCAAACGAAATACATCGCGGTAATCAGCTGAATTTTCAATCACTGCCAAAGGTGTATGTGCCTTTACATCATATTTGTCTTTAATCAAAATAGTCTGGATCCTCCCAGAAGCTTTGGCAATAATCTTTTCGGGTGGAATATTGGTAGTAATAATCACCTCAGCACCAACAATATCTGGGTATTTCAAAAACCAAGACACGGTAAAAAGCATTATAATGATACCAAAAATTAATACTGTACCCCATCGGATCATCCAATTAGGCACTTTGGTTAGTATATCTTGAACTTCTTCACTTCGCAATTCAAATGAAGTATCTAATTTTGTATCTTCCATAGTTTAGTTTCCTAATTGCAATTGATTTTTAACCAATTCAAAATAATTTCCTTTTTGTTCTACCAAAGCCGAATGACTTCCAATTTCGATGATTTTACCTTTATCTAAAACCACAATTTGGTCAGCATTCATTACAGTACTTAATCGGTGTGCAATTACTACCACTGTCTTATCTTTGAAAAACTGATCTAGTTTGTGCATGATTGCTTTTTCGTTATTGGCATCCAATGCGGAAGTTGCCTCATCAAAAAACAACATTTCTGGATTTTTATAAACCGCCCTAGCAATTAACAAACGTTGTTTTTGTCCGGTACTCATTCCGACACCTTCTTGACCAATTTTTGTATTATACCCCAACGGCAAACTAAAAATATAGTCTTTAATGTTAGCTACATCTGCAGCATAAGCCAAACGCTGTTTATCGACTACATCGACTCCAACCGCTATATTATTCGCAATAGTATCGTTAAAAATAAAGCCTTCTTGCATTACAGCTCCAACATTATCGCGCCAAGCTTTTTGAGAAATATTTTTAAGCTGTGAATTTCCAACGGTAACATCCCCTTTTTCAGGCTCATAAAACTTCAACAGCAATTTCATCAACGTAGTTTTACCACTTCCGCTAACACCTACAATTGCCGTTACTTTTTTGGCAGGTATTGTTAAATTGACACCATCCAATACCGGGACATCTGATCCTAAATAGCGGTACGACACGTCTTTAATATGAATATCTTCATCCTTAGGTACTTCATGCATTTGAAATTCTTCTTGTTGCACCTCATCCTCTTTATCATGAATCTCAGAAAGGCGAGAAAGTGAAATTTTGGCATCCTGCATTTCTCTCACAAAACCGATCAATTGAGCAATTGGACCATCTAAGCTCCCTACAATAGAACTGATTGCCATCATCATACCTAACGTAATTTCTCCATCAATAACCAACTTGGCCGAAATAAAGACAATAAAAATGTTTTTAAGTTCATTAATAACTGAAGATCCGATAGATTGCGATTGTTCCAAAACCAATCCTTTCATCGAAACTCTGAACAATCTTGCCTGTACATATTCCCAGCTCCAACGCTTTTGTTTTTCGGCGTTATGCAATTTGATTTCCTGCATACCGTTAATCAATTCCATCACTTTACTTTGCTCCTGACTGATTTCAGAAAAACGCTTATAATCCAGTTCTTCTCTTCGTTTCAAAAACAGTGTAATCCATCCGAAATACAATACACTACCTCCAAAAAACACAAAAAATATCTGTAGATTATAATAAGCCAAAACGCCTCCCATTATAAACATGTTGATTACAGAGAAAACAACATTTAAGGAAGAAGTGGTCAAAATTCTTTCGATGCGTCTGTGGTCGTTGATACGTTGCATGATATCACCAGTCATTCGTACGTCAAAAAAAGAAATAGGAAGGTTCATCAGTTTAATAAAGAAATCCGATATCAAGGAAATGTTGATACGAGTAGATAGATGTAGTAAAATCCAACTACGAATCAATTCCAAACCAGTTCTTCCTGCAAACAGGAATAATTGTGCAAAAAGAATAAGATAGATGAATCCGATGTTTTGGTTTTGTATCCCCACATCGACGATACTCTGTGTTAAAAACGGAAATATTAATTGAAGTAAACTTCCCGCTAACAATCCAACACTTAACTGAATTAAAAACGATCGGTATCGTATTAAGTATTGGTATAAAATTCCAAAACCAATACTTTTTTTCTCTTCTTTTTCAAACTCGGTCTGATTGAATTTTGGAGTAGGCTCCATTAACAAAGCGATACCTTCTGTAGTTTTTTGGTCTGCGTTGTTTCCTATCCAGAACTTCAGGAAATCTTCCTGATTGTATGTTATCAGTCCAAAACCTGGATCAGAAATATAATATTTGCCTTTTTTAATTTCATACAGTACAACATAGTGCTCTTTATTCCAATGTAAAATACATGGTAATGGAGCGTCTTCAAGACTTTCGACATTTAATTTGACACCTAATGTTCTAAAACCAATTTTCTCGGCAGCATCGCTTAGAAAAAGTAGATTACTGCCTTCTCTTGTGGTTTCACTTAATTCACGTAATTGTTGTATGTTTAAGGTTTTTCCGTAATACTTCGAAACTATTTTTAAACAGGTAGGCCCACAATCTTTGGAATCTGCTTGTCTATATGTAGGAAATTTTTTCAATTTTTTAGTTTGTTTTGAGCAAAAATAGAGAAAACTGCCTAAAAAAATAGGCAGTTAAAAAGATTTTTAGTGTTTAACCAAGAAACACTTGCTTACATTACTATTATATTTATCAGCAAAATTTACACTTACCATCAGCACATGAGTATCTCATTTCACAAATCGGCTTGCATGATTTACCATCAATTACATTAGAATCAGTTAATTCAAGTCCTCCTGTGATTAATTTCAGCGATTTTTTACTCAGTAACTGTGTACCTTCTAAGTGTAAAATATTTCCCTACAAGGTACCAGTTTTATATAATTAGTAATATTAAGGTTGAAACGGTGCAGTACTTAGAAAATCACAAGTAGTTACACAACAAGAAACTGACCAACAAGTTCCTGCATAAGCACCATTACAATAACATGCAATTTGAGGAACTCTAGCACCACTAATGTCTTTTTGTTCATTTTTAGTGATTTCTTGAACTCCTTTTAGATTTAAAATGTTTTTTAACATAATTGATTTTTAATTAATTATCTAATGGACAAATGTGATCGTAGTTTACACAATCAACCTCATATCCTAAGCTTGCACAATAGCACAATCCGAAAGAACTTCCGCTTCCAGAAATCAACTTTTGTTCGGCATTGGTTAATTCCTTAACCTCTTCTAAATTTAAAAGATTCTTTAACATAAAAAGCGTTTTAGTTGTTGATTAGCCTCTTGGTAAACACTTACAAAGTGCATAAGTACTATCTGGGTCTTGAATATAACATCCTTGATTTACAGGACATCCAGCGTTACCTACTCCTGTACAAACGATATTACTATCAGTACATATACCTGGTGGTCTTCCACCTTGAATAGTTTTTTGATCAGCATTTGTCAATTTTTGTGCTCCGTCTAAGTTTAAAATGTTTTTTAACATGGTAATTTTAATTTTGGTTATTGATTAATATCCCAATCATTTAGAGACAGTTGGGAAATCTGTCCATTCTCGGCCAAGAATATATTTCTGCGCTATTATTGCGCTATTTTAGTATAAAGCGATTCGAATTCTTCCTCGAAATCGTTCATGAAAAATGGCAATTCTGAAATCTCGTATTCCTCAGGAAAAAGTCTGGAATTGATAATTTTAACCGGTGTAAAATTCAATTCATTTTTCAAACACCAGTTGTACTGATTGTGAATTTCATTGTTCACCAGCATATCATGTGAATCATTATTCCATTTTTCTTTCCAGGCTTCCATTCCAATTTTATTAAGGTGCCAATCGATTAAAGCTTGATGTCCCTTATTTGAATCCATTGCGTTAATTTGCAATAGTTTTTCAACTACAAAACGGAAAGGATTTTGGCCATTTTCGGGGTTAACATTGAATAGTATATTTAAGTAAACACTCTCTGGATACTTTTTATACAATTGGTAAGCATCTTCAAAAGCCTTATGACAATGACCACAACTTGGACTCAGGAATAAAATAATATTGGTACTGAAGTTGGGTTTTCCGAATTGAATCCCTTCCAATTTAAGCAAATCAATTTCGGATGTTACTTCTTTTGTTAATGATTGAAAGACTTTGAAATTTCTTTTGAGTCTTTTCAGTTTTTTATTTTCTTGTGCAACTTTAGATTCTTTTTCTAGGAAAGGTCGAAGCAGCATCCAACTTGAAAAAATTAAAACAGTAGCAAATAAATAGGTTGGTATTCCAGAAATTATTTCGGTTAGTAATGTTGTTTTCGAAAGTGAGAAAAGGTTAAGACCTTGAAGAAAAACAACACCTGAAACTGCCAAACAAAGTAAGCACCACTTTTTGATTTTCGTCTTCTGTATCCAGACTGAATACACCAAAAATGGAATTGTAACCGTACTTAAAACGGATATGATTACAGCAGATGCATTGGGTTGAATCAA
Source organism: Flavobacterium sp. MAHUQ-57 (assembly GCF_051908335.1). Taxonomy (NCBI): domain Bacteria; kingdom Pseudomonadati; phylum Bacteroidota; class Flavobacteriia; order Flavobacteriales; family Flavobacteriaceae; genus Flavobacterium; species Flavobacterium sp. MAHUQ-57. Next base: position 795,729 of record NZ_JBPZTE010000007.1, read on the forward strand.
TAATGCAAAAAAGTTTATTCCAAAAAACAAAAGAGGTAAATCGGTAAAACCAAGCCATTTGGTAATTTGGCTCTGATCCGACTTAATTACAGAATCACACGATGCTTCCGGTTTCATGTTACAGAATTTCGACACCATTTCGGTTTTAATACCTAGCTTTTCCTGCAGAATAAATACACTCAACACTAGTCCTAAAAGCGATGTAATCATTAAAAAAACCGAATTGACACCAAATCCGTTCAAAAACATGGAAATTGCAATCAACATCAGCACAGGTAGGCTATAGGAAAGCCATTTATAGTTGCGATGATTATTGGACAACTGTCTCTCTACATTAGGTTCGACAGCAATAATGATTTGATCCCAATCCAAAAGAAACTCGTCAATTGACATTATAGTTTTTTTACCTTTTTCATCCTCCATAACAACCGACTCATTCTCTTTAAACAATAGAATAAGTTCTCTTTTGTATAATGTCAGGAAAACTTCAGGCAACCCTACAAACTGTTCCTTAGGTATTTTGATGGCAAGGTTATCAATTCCTAAAATAGTTAAAGAATCGGTTATCGCATATAAACTAGGATAATTAGGATGTGAAGAAAATAAGTCTTCAAAATTTTCAACAGCATTTGAATACCTGCTTTGAATTAAAAGTTTTTTTACTAAACGCATACCTTTATTTGTTAGTCTTTCAATTTTATTTTCGTTGAAAGTCTGGCAAATATTTAGCGCTTTTTAGAATAAAAAAAATGATGTCTCTTACAATTTGTAAATTATGGCACTTACAATTTACAAATTATCGCTAAGAAATAGCAATGCAATTATTTAATAATCAATGTATTACAAATAATTGCGTTTTGAAAACCGTTATCGTGCCGATTGCATTCGATTTCAATTTACATTTGAAGAATCAATTAAAACTATTTAAAAATTATGAGAAACCAAAAGTTAAATCTTGATGAATTCGCGGGAAGTGAATTACCAAAAGAAAAAAAACTAAAAGTAATTGGAGGAGATTTTTCCCCACCACCTCCACTAATAGATGAAGACGGTAATCCTGTTAACCCAACAACAGGAACTAATAACGGAGATATTAAACCAGGTGTTACAGAAATTAAAATTTTAGTTTTTGAACCTTAAACCAAATTAGATTCTAATCTTTTAATAAACTGAGCAGGGGTTACCCCTGTTCTTTTATTAAAGGATCTCGTAAAAGAAACTGCGTTCTTGAATCCGACACTCTCAGCAATAGCCTGTGTGGAATATTTCCTGTAGACAGGATTCGAAATCATTTCATTAATGGCATAATTAATTTTTAGCTCATTGGAGTATTCACTAAATGATTTACCAAATTTCTTATTGACCACATAAGATAAATAGGTCGTATTGGTTTTTATTTTTTTAGCTACACTTTGCTGAGTAAAATCCGGTTTCAAATAATATAGTTTTTTCTCCAAAACGATTAATTTTCCCAGGATCTCATTTTCTTTTTCTTCATCAAGATTAATAGATACCCCTTCTTTCTTTTCTTGACTATCGGTTAATTCTTCAAACGTGTCTTTTACTTCTGTAGAATTTATACTTAGCTGATCCAATTTGTATTTTTCGATAATTGCATTGACTTTTGCATTGACTTTCTTTCTATCTCTTTTGCTTTTAAAATAAAAGAACATTGCTATCAAAACAATCAAAAGTCCGGTAAAAAAATACCTCAACATAAGATCGTTTTTGTACTTTTTTTGAATTGCAAACATCTCCTTTTTTACTTCTTCATGATTAAGTTTTACATTCACTTCAGAAGTTTCATCATTTAATTTAAGTTCGTTGTTCTCGTAACTTTCTATATAAGCTTTAGAGTAGGCTCTCGCTTTTGAGGCGTTTCCATAACTGTTATAAATTTTAGCCAGGTAATAATTTGAATTAATAGATTGTTCTTTTTCTATTTTATTCAATTTGTAAATAGAATCCATTTTCAAGAAATAGACCAAAGATTCATCATACTTGTTTTGGGTAAAGCATAAATTACCCAAGTTGTATAAAGTGGTATAATATTCCTCGACCAAATTCCCATCCTCTTTCGTTAAAAACAAAACTTCCTCATAGTTTTTTTTAGCTCTAGGCATATCACGCTTTAGAAAATAAACATTACCCAGATTAAGTTTGGCATTAATCTTCGTCACCAAAAGGTTATTCGAATAATTCAAGGTTTTTTTATAGTAATATTCTGCTGAATCCAATAACTTTTTTTGGGATTTATTATTGGCATAATATTTTTCATAAAAAGTACCTAAATTTAAATTGATATTGCTTTTACTTCTTATAAATTGATCATGAGCATATAGGTACTCAATTTCGTCTGTAAAGGCATCCATTTCCCTTGAGGCTTTAATAGCCAACTTAAAATTACCCACTTCTGAGTTGATCAAAGCAATATTATTATTGAATTTAACTACCTGTATTAAGTCACCTGCTTTCTTCGAAATTTTTTTACCTTCTAAAAAAAGGCTTAATGCTTTACCAAAATTTAACCTTTTCCATTCGGAAAGTCCACCACAATTAAGTAGAAACGCTTGACTTTTAAGTCTCTCCTGCCCATTTGGAATTTGGATCAGTAAATTATTAGCTTCCGCATAATACTTTTTCGACTGTATACTATCTCTTTTTAACTGATACAAATAGGATTTTGCTGCAAGTGCAAAGACTTTATGAGTTGCATTTTGAGATTGTTCAATCCGATTGGCAAAAACAAAAGCGCTATCTACATTTGAATTTATAAATCGTTTAGTTTTATCCTGTAATTCTAGAAATTGTTTATCAGTCAGCATTTTCCTGTTCTGAGAAAACACTAACGAAGTAATCAAAAGAAAGGCACAAAAAATTGACTGTCGCATTTTTGGGGGATATTTTTAACAAAAATAATCTTTAAATGCATAAAGTCAAGTAAAATGAAAAACAGGTTATTTATTATGTTTAAAATCGTTATTCCAACTGCTATAAGTTTTAAAAAAAAGAGAGGAAATCTCCCCTCTTTTTCTAAAAATAATAAAGCAATCCCATTACTAAGTTGCCGCTAATTTTACCCTTTTTGAAATTTTAATAAGGAGGCGGAGGAATAATCGGACCACAAAAGTACGCTTTACAAGTACCGTTGCTGTAGGTATAATTATAGCCTTCCGATTTGGTTGCCATACAATTTGCCAAACTGGTTCCAGGCCATGTTTGGTACCTGCAGCCTGCCGGAATTCCACCGATGATTGCTTTTTGTTCTGAGGCAGACAATTCCTGAACTCCTATTAAGTTTACGATATTCTTTAACATAATCTCTTGATTAATCATTACAATTCGTACCTGTTCCTAAAGCAGAACATTTACGTGTTGTTGGATTCCATACAGGCTGATGAATTGCAGAAAGCGACATACATTGTGATTGTGTTGAATTGAACACATAATAACCACATATTTGGCTTAAATCGGGAATCCATCCACCTTTAATTGACTTTTGCTCATTAGCTGTTAATTTAGCAACTCCTTCTAAGTTTAAAATGTTTTTTAACATGATTTTTATTGTTTTTTGGTTAAAAAAAAATCCCCGAATATGATCAGGGATTACTATAATTCATTTTTATTATGGCTCTAATTGGATACGACATGGATTAGCACAAGCTAAGCTGTAGTATTTACATAAACCTGTCATTGGATCGATACAATCCTTTAGTCCACCGCTAATAGATTTTTGCTCATTTGATGATAATTTTTTAACACCTTCTAAGTTTAAAATGTTTTTTAACATAATTTAATGGTTTTAATGATTAGTAATTAAAATGGATTAATTTCTTCTGCAAAGTCCGTTGTCATCACAATAAGTTCCTACCGGACATTTCCAGCCATCAATACAAGCGTAACCTCCGTTAATGCTTTGCAACTCCTTTTTACTCAATTCTTGAGCATTGGATAAATTAGAAATGTGTTTTAACATGATTTAAGATGTTAAAGCCCGCAAGCAGAAATACAACACTGAACTGTCCCACAATCTTGTTTATACACTCCGTTGCAATAACACGGGAAGCTTGCATCAGCAATTTGCAATTCTTTTGAACCCGTGATAAATTTTTGCTCATTTACAGTTAGTTGCTGTACACCCTTAAGGTCTAAAATGCTTTTTAACATAATTATTAGTTTTTAGTTTGCTTATTCCCAATCATTTAGAGACATTTGGGATTTCTGTCTGTTGGTTCCTGGCCGAGAACCTATTTTTTATACACTACTTTGTGCTAATTTTTCATAATGCGATTGGAATTCATCCTCAAAATCATTCATAAAATATTTCAAATCTGAAATTTCATATTCATTAGGAAAAAGTTTTGAATTGACAATCTTAATTGGTGTATAGTTAAAATTATTCATAGTACACCACTGGTATTGGTTTAGCAAATCATTATTGACCAACATATCATTATTGTTAGCACCCCATTTCTGTTTCCATAATTCGATATCCAGATTGTTGATATGCCAATCTATGAGTGCTTCCTGAGCTTCCTGCGTATCGATTGTATTTCGAATCAACAAGCTTTCCACAATTGTCTTGTACGGATTTTCTTCGTTTTCAGGATTAATATTGAAGAGAACATTCAGGTAAACATCTTCTGGATGCAATTCATAGAGTTCATAGGCATCTTTAAAAGCCTTATGACAATGACCACAGCTTGGACTTACAAAAAGAGTAATGTTTGTGCTGAAATTCGGCTCGCCAAACTCGATTCCTTTTAATTTGTGCAATCCGATTTCCGAGGTTACTTCTTTTGTTAGCGATTGAAAAACCTTAAAATTTCTTTTAAATCTTTTCAATTCATGTACCTCTCTCGTAGCTTTATTCCCTTTTTCCAAAATAGGCTTTAACAACAACCATCCAGAAAACATAAAAACAAAAGAAAACAAATAGAAAGTAATTCCTTTCACTAAATCATTTACCATTAAATCAGAATTGGAAGCGAAGAAAACACACCCTTGTAAAAGGATTACAGCAGACACCGCTAAACATAAAACACACCATTTTTTTATCTTTACTTGCTGAATCCATATTGCATAAATTAGGAAAGGAATTGACACCAAACTTAGTCCGGATACAATCCAAGCCGATTGAATCGGATTCATTAAAAGCGCCAATAGATTGGTACTGAAAAACAATATTGGTAAATCCGCAAAACTTAACCACCTGGTGATATTTCCATTATCGGATTTAATTACTGAATCACAAGAAGCAACTGGGGTTAGGTTACAGAATTTCGACACCAATTCGGTCTTAATACCTAATTTTTCCTGCATAATCAGTATGCCTAACACCATTCCAACAATCGATACGGTCAATGATAAAATGGCAGCAACGGAATACTCGTTTAAAAACACAGAAGCCGAACACATTAATAAAAAAGGTACTACATATGTGATCCATTTATAATTTTTAGCATTGTGCTTATTTTCTTCAACATTGGGTTCTACCGCTACTATAATTTGACTCCATCCTGAAAGAAATTCATTGAACGATAATTTTTGCTTTTTCCCCTTTTCATTTTCTACTGTAACATATTCTTCATATTTAAGCAACAATACCAATTCATTATCGTAAAGTGTTAGAAAAATATATGGTAATTCCACAAATTGTTCTTTTGGTATTTTTATGGCTACATTGTCAATCCCCAAATGATTCAACGAATCAGTAATAGCAAATAAACTTGGATAATTAGGATGGGATGAAAATAAATCCTCAAATTCTTCAATCGAATTTGAGTATTTGTTTTGAATCAAAAGTTTCTTAACTAAATTCATAAATGAGGTACTTAATTTTCAATTTGTTTTTTAAAGAGAGTCCTACAAATATTCTACTATATGAGGGTAAAAAAAAAACAAAAACTAGATAATTTGTAAATTATACATTAACAATTTATACATTATTAATTCGAAAAAAAAGTTGTAATTATCTGATTATAAGAAGTTTATTTTAAATCAAATTCAACCACAGGATACGAAGAGCCCACATCTGGGATACGGTTTCGATAATGAGCTAAGTTTGTTCAAAACGATAAAACGATGAAAAATTTAAGCTCAAAATTGAACAATTTCAGACAACATGAATTAACAAAAAATCAATTAGCAAAGATTTCCGGTGGAGATACTACACCTCCAGGTCCGGATGATGAAACAGATCCGATTAAAGGTGCAACGACTTCAGGCACAACCAATGGTTCTGGAAAAATGATCATTATTACCCCTCCTCCAGTTGTCGTTGGAACAACCGAACCTATTGTTGCTATTGTACCATAAAAAATCAATCATTAAATCTTTTAGCAAACTGAGTTGGAGTTACACCCGTTCTTTTGCTAAAAGATTTTGTAAACGATATAGCGCTCTTAAAGCCAACGCTTTCGGCAATTGCCTGAGTAGAGTATTTTCGATAGAGTGAATTATTAATCATTTCACTGATGACATAATTAATCTTAAGTTCATTCGAATAATCACTGAACGTTTTTCCAAATCGTTTATTCACAATGTACGACAAATACGTCGTATTGGTTTTTATTTTCTTTGCTACATTAGGTAGCGTAAAATCTTTACTTAAAAAGAACTGTTTTTCCTCCAATTTTCTTAAATCATGTAATATCTTAAGTTCTTTTTCTTCATCAATATTGAGAACAAACTTATCCGATGGAATTTCAATCATATCCATTCGATCATTCTTTTCCTGACTAAATTCATCAATCAGTTTTTTGATTTTCTCTTCAGCGCTTTTCTTTTGCCTGATATTCACGACCAGCCAAGACAATATCGAAATGAAGATCAACAAAGCCAAACCAAATGCGCCCCTACTAATAATGAACGATTGGTAATTTTCTACCTTGATTCTGTTCATTTCCTTCTTAAAGCTTTCAAATCCAATTTTGGATTTCACTTCCAACATTTCCGAATTAAGTTGCGCTTCATACTTGCTCAAAGTATCCAAATAAACGGTCGAACATTTGTATGCCTGTTCCGATTTCCCGTTTGAATTGAATATTTTAGCTTGCCAATATTTCGAATTGATAAATTCACTCGAACGTACTGGGTGAACTGCGTATAACGAATCTACCTTTTTAAAACAAACCAACGCTTTTTCCTCTCTTTTGGTTTTATAATATAAATAACCAAGATTATAATAAATGATATAGCGTTCTTTAGGATGATTAGCTGTCAACTGCAGTAATTCATGGTACATTTTTTCGGCTTTCAAATCCAAACCTTTGATTTGGTATATCCCAGCCAAACTCAACTCCGAGTTCAGTTTATTCAAAAACAAATCATCTGAAAAACTAACCGCTTCCTTGAAGTAAAACTCCGCAGAATCCAAATAAATTCGTCGCTGTACTTTTCGATTGTACAAATTGAAATAATGGTTGGCAATATTAAAACTCGTATTACTCTTATTCAGATAAAATTGATCTTTATCAAACAAGTATCCATATTTTCGCAGAAGAAGATAGGTTTCTTTGGACGTTTTAATTGCCGAATCGAATTCTTTTACATCAGAATAAATTAGCGAAATATTATTATTGAACTTAACAATTTGTTCGATATCATTGATTTGATTCGAAAGCGCTTTCCCTTCGGAATAATATTTTAACGCTTTACCCAGATTATTTTTCTTCCATTCAATGAGTCCGGCATAATTTAATAGGTACGAATGCAACTGAATTTTTGATTTTGAATGGGGCAACTGATTCAGCAACTGAAATGCTTTTTTTAATGTTTTTTTTGATTCTACAGTGTCCCCTTTCAATTGAAAAAGGTACGATTTGATCCCGTAAGCAAAGGTTTTATGGGAAGTTTTTTCTGACAATTCAATTTTTTTTGCAAAATAAAATGAACTATCTATATTGGAGTTGATATTCAACCTGGCTCTATGCTGAAGCTCTGTAAATTCGGCATCTGACAAAAAATCTTTTTTTTGTGCAAGCAGAACTGACGATAAAAAAAGCGTAAAAAGCCAGAAATTAAACTTCATTTAAAAATTAATTTCCCCAAAAATAAACTTAATGAAGTTATAAACAAAGTCATTAATGAAAACTTAGAAAAATAATCGCTTTAAAAATTATAACAATCCGTAATTGATTTGTTAAAAATCTTTACTTACTTTTGTGCCCTGAATGAATATATTGCATGGCTTGCAATAATTTAATTGTGAAATGAGTATAATGTGAATTATGCGAATTACATCTGACTAATTAAAAACTATAAAAAAAACACAGATGAAACCAGATTTATTTCAATCTCCGGATTATTACCTGTTAGACGATTTATTAACAGATGAACATAAATTAGTACGTGATGCAGCACGTGCATGGGTGAAACGTGATGTTTCTCCTATCATTGAGGAATATGCTCAAAAAGCTGAATTCCCAAAACAATTGATCAAAGGATTAGCAGAAATTGGTGGTTTCGGACCTTACATCCCGGTAGAATATGGCGGTGCAGGTTTGGATCAAATTTCGTACGGATTAATCATGCAGGAAATCGAGCGTGGTGACTCTGGTGTTCGTTCTACATCTTCTGTTCAATCTTCATTGGTGATGTATCCAATCTGGAAATATGGAAATGAGGAACAACGCATGAAATATTTACCAAAATTAGCTTCAGGTGAATTCATCGGTTGTTTTGGTTTAACAGAACCAGATCACGGTTCTAATCCAGGTGGAATGGTAACTAACTTCAAAGATATGGGCGACCACTATCTATTGAATGGTGCTAAGATGTGGATTTCTAATGCTCCTTTTGCTGACATTGCTGTAGTTTGGGCTAAAAATGAAGAAGGAAGAATCCATGGTTTAATTGTAGAGCGTGGAATGGAAGGTTTCACAACTCCTGAAACACACAACAAATGGTCTTTACGTGCTTCTGCTACTGGAGAATTAATTTTTGACAACGTAAAAGTTCCGAAAGAAAACTTATTACCTAACAAATCTGGTTTAGGCGCTCCTCTTGGATGTTTAGACTCAGCTCGTTACGGTATTGCTTGGGGTGCTATTGGTGCCGCTATGGACTGTTACGATACGGCTTTACGTTATTCAAAAGAAAGAATTCAATTTGACAAACCAATTGGTGCTACTCAATTACAACAAAAAAAATTAGCCGAAATGATCACTGAAATCACCAAAGCACAATTATTAACTTGGAGATTGGGTGTATTGAGAAACGAAGGAAGAGCAACTTCTGCACAAATCTCGATGGCTAAAAGAAACAACGTTAACATGGCTGTTGAAATCGCTCGCGAGGCACGCCAAATGTTAGGCGGAATGGGTATCACAGGTGAATATTCAATCATGAGACATATGATGAACTTAGAATCTGTTATTACTTACGAAGGAACTCACGACATCCACTTATTAATTACAGGTATGGATGTAACTGGTTTCTCTGCTTTCAAATAATAGTTTCAAAACCAATACATAAAGAGCCTTTTTAAGGCTCTTTTTTTGTTTTAGGCCTGTGCATAAAAAAACACTAGAAGAACAAACTCCATAAATTTTCTAATTTCTTAGTTCTGCGCAAATCGACACAACATAAAGCTACCGTACAAATGTTGACTAACAATTTCGAATAAAATAGTATCCTAATACAGCCGAAATACCGCAATTTATAACAACATAAACAAAATCAATATGAAAAGCTTCGCTATTACAGGAAGCTTTTTTATTTTTGTAGCGAGAAAAACAAAAACCAATACCTACTGTTTTTCGTATATCATTTAAAATTTGTCCCATGAATATAGCCGCTGTAAATCAATCCATTGAACAACAAAAACAACAATTGTTGCACCATTCGTTGTACTCAAAAATAAAATCCATAGAAGACTTGCATTTCTTCTTGGAAAGCCATGTTTATGCCGTTTGGGATTTCATGTCACTTTTAAAAGCTTTACAGCAAAAGCTAACCTGCACGACTACTCCATGGTTTGCAACCGAAAACACCGAAACACGTTATTTAATCAACGAAATAGTATTAGCAGAAGAATCGGATTTGACTATAGACGGCAAAAGACAAAGCCATTTCGAAATGTATCTTGAAGCAATGAAGGATTGTGGCGCGCCAACCTATGAAATCGAAGCGTTTTTGGAACATGTTCTGGAAACTAAAAATATATTTATTTCCATCAGGAATAGCAACCTACATCCTAATGTAAAAGCTTTTCTGGATTTTACGTTCCGAGTGATTGAAGAAGGGAAATCGCATAAAATTGCAGCCGCTTTTACCTTCGGAAGAGAAGATCTAATTCCAAATATGTTCACCGAAATCTTGCGCAACTTCAGAACCAACTTCCCTGAAACCGATTTGTCCAAACTGATTTACTATTTCGAAAGACACATCGAATTGGACGCTGATGAACACGGACCGATGGCCATGCAGATGATTACCGAATTATGCGGTAACGATGCTCAAAAATGGAACGAAGTGGAAGAAGTTTCTATTGCCGCGCTTGAAAAAAGAATCGGCTTATGGAATGCTATCGAAGAATCCATTAATAAAAAAGAGGTATCTTTAGCATAAATTTCTCCTATGCTTTCATCGCAAGACAGATTAGATCGAGCCTATAAAAATGCCAAACGCATTTCGTTCAATAGCGACTCGAAGTTTATTCTGTTTAGTGACTGTCACCGTGGTGATGCGAGTTTTGCCGATGATTTTGCCAACAATCGCAACATCTACTATCACGCACTAACACATTATTACAATCATCATTTTACGTATATCGAATTAGGTGATGGTGATGAATTGTGGGAAAATTTATTTTTCAAAGACATCTTTGAGGCCAACAAAAATGTGTACCTACTCTTACAACGTTTTTTTAATGAAAACCGTTTGCACATGATTTTTGGAAATCATGATTTTGTGTTCCGAAATCCTAACGTAGTAAAACGCAATTTGTTCGACTATTTTGAACCGAAAACAGGAAAGAAACTACCACTTTTCCCCAATATCAAATACGAAGAAGCCATTGTCCTACAACATTCCGAAACCCAACAGGAATTATTTTTAACTCATGGACATCAGGCCGATTTTATGAATTATGTTGGATGGAAAATCAATCGATTTCTGGTTCGCGTTTTATGGAAACCTTTACAAGTTTGGGGAATCAAAGATCCTACAAGTCCTGCAAAAAACTATGTCGAACTCATTAAAGTGGAACGCCGTATCAAAAAATGGATCGCCAACAATCATAACAAAATTACCCTAACCGGCCATACCCACCGCCCTCGATTCCCAAAACCGGAAGACAACGCCCTGCATTATTTTAACGACGGAAGTTGCGTGCATCCCCGAAGCATAACCGGCATTGAAATCGAAAACAATAATATTGCGTTAATCAAATGGTTCATTGACACCAAAGAAGACGGCACTTTACAAATCAAAAAGGAATACTTAGAAGGTCCTGAAAAACTGGAAAATTACAGATAAGCCAAAATTTTAACGACTGTATACATCTTCCGACACGGCATATTGATTAATTTTACAACATGTATGCTTTAGTGGATTGCAATAATTTTTACGCGTCTTGTGAACGTGTTTTTCAACCCAAATTAATGGGCAAACCCATTGTGGTTTTATCCAACAACGACGGATGTATCATTTCCCGAAGCGATGAAGCCAAAGCACTAGGTATTCCTATGGGAGCACCCGAATTTAAAGTCCGCGAACTGCTAAAAGAGAAAAACATCACTGTTTTCTCATCCAACTACCCGCTCTATGGCGATTTAAGTAGCCGAGTTATGCAAATTTTAGGGCAATTCACGCCCAATATAGAAATTTACAGTATTGACGAAGCGTTTATGAACTTTGAAGGCATGAACATTGTTGATTATCTCACTTACGGATTACAGATAAAATCAAGAATTCAGCAATGGTTGGGCATACCTGTTTCGATTGGCTTTGCAGAAACCAAAGCATTATCCAAAGTGGCCAATAAAATTGCGCGCAAATTCCCGGAACGAACCAAAGGCTCCTATATCATCAATACAGAAGAAAGTCGCATCAAAGCATTAAAATGGACTAAAATTGAAGACGTTTGGGGAATCGGATATCGCACGACAAAGAAAGCACAGCTTCGCAATATCAAAACCGCTTATGATTTCACATTACCCGAACACGAAGGCTGGATTCGAAAAGAAATGGGTGTTATTGGGCTTCGCTTGAAACAAGAACTCGAAGGCAAGTCGGTTTTACCATTAGAACCCGTTTCGGAACAGAAAAAAAGCATTGCGGTTACTCGAAGTTTTCCAAAACAAATTGCCGATTTTGATTTACTCAAAGAGCGTGTATCGACCTTTGCAACAGTCTGTGCCGAAAAATTACGCAAACAGAAATCCTGTTGCCACACCATCATTGTCATGTTAGTGATTGACAAACATAAATATCCTTCGGACAAGTATTATTTTAACCAAGCGGTAACCTTACCATTTGCAACGAATTCGACATTAACAATTGCCAACGCAGCTATTGCCTTGTTACAACAAATGCTCGGTGGAAACAAAAGCATCCCTTTCAAAAAAGCGGGCGTAATAGTAACCAGTCTAATACCCGAAGACAGCAAACAATTCCATATGTTTGAAGATGAAAATCCGAAACATTTACAATTGATGGAAACCATCGACCATCTCAATGCGAAAATTGGCGGGCGTAAAATCAAATTAGGCAATCAGAACCTTGAAAAGACATGGGATATGAATCAAAACCATTTGTCCCAACGTTACACCACCAATTTTAAAGAAATTCTTGAAATCCAATGCCAATAAACAATTCCAACAAACTGACTTTTTTTACTCCTGATTTCGACAGCAACCAGCAGGTTCCTTATGAATCGGGCGGAGTTTCGGCAGGATTTCCTTCGCCTGCGGCCGATTTTAGCGAAAGTAATATCGACTTAAACAAAGAGTTATCCAAAAACCAATTGGCCACTTTTTACATCAAAGTCAATGGAAACTCGATGATTGATGCGGGGATTAACGACAAAGACATTTTGGTAGTAGATAGAAGCATTGAACCCAAAGACAATAAAATTGCGGTGTGCCTGGTAGATGGAGAATTTACCGTCAAACGCATCAAACTCGAAAAAGACTGTCTGTATCTACTTCCCGAAAACAAAGACTACCAACCTATAAAGCTTACAGCAGAAAACCAAATTAGCATTTGGGGCATCGTAACGTATGTGATTAAGGCGGTTTGATTGCTGACTTCTTAGACTTCTTAGATCTTTAGACTATTAGATTTTCAGATTGTTCGATTGTTCGATTGTTCGATTGTTCGATTGTTCGATTGTACAACTGCGGAAAATTTTGTAGCAAATCCATTTTCAAAAACGAAATTGCCACAAAATAAAACCCCAATAACACAATCGCCAATTAAATTAAAAGAATGACTAAATGCATTTTAGTCAAAGGCATAAAAAAACCACAACTTCTTACGGTTGTGGTTTGTACTATTTACAATTATTATAAACTTTAATGATTATTGACAAGGCATTTCAATCATATAAGATCATTTTTTTTAAAATAGTTATTTTGTCACCTTCAACATAAATCAAAAATTGCCAATAAATCGAATCTGGAATAAAAAAAACTGATTTATCGAGATTAGCATTATTATTCCCAGAATACAAATAAGCATCAAAATTTAAATGTCTTATTTTTTTGCTGTATTGCTTTGGCTTATATTCATCCAAGACCACATCAACTATGTAGTAGTTTTCACTTAATTTCTTAAACTTAAAATGGAATTTATCTTCTTTATGACCGCGTTTGGTAATCTTGTCATTTTTTAAAATCTTACCAATTATTTCTTTTGCATAATTTTCAAATACATTATCTGATGCAAATAATGATTTTGCTGATTTAAAAGAAATCAGAGTGAACATTAGAAATAATATTACTATGTTTTTTTTCATATATCTTATTTTTTCTTTTCAGTCATTTGTTGAAAAGTTCTGATAGCACAGGTTTACAACCCGTGCACATCCCATCACAAATCTAATTCCAAAACTTTTAACACAATTTGGTTGTTAATAAAAAAACCACAACTGTAAAAAGCTGTGATTTTGTTTTCCTCTCTTTGCGGGCACGATTACACCTGGGCATAGCGAACTGACGAAATAAATCCGCGCTATCGGGTTATATCAAAAATAATAAATCAGAATTCTTTTCTAATAAAAAAGCTACAACATTTCTGCTATAGCTTTTTGTTTGTATATTTCTCCAAGACAGGAAATCGAAGATTCGACGTAATCAGACTTAGCGGAGCTTGGTTTTACAGCTAAAATAAAAATTTAAAAGTTTACATTTTTATAATATATTAATGTGCAAACGACCCCATCGGCTGCTTAATAGCTCCTTCCGACAATATAAATATCAAAGCTGCTTTTACTGTCTTCGAAGGAGTATAATATACATCACTACCTACTTTGGTATTTACTCCAACTTCTGAATGTATACCAAGTCCTTTTGACCCAATACTAATACCTGTTGCATAAGCACTTCCACCTACACCTGCAGCATTCATAAATTTTAGTTCTGTATTAGCACTGGAATATGTTATTCCTGCATTTGGTCCTAAATTCAAGCTGTATTCAATATCTTCAAGGTATCCTTCACTATCGTATTTCGCGTTAATATCAAATAATTTTTGAGTACCGGTAACTTGCTCTGCAAAATTTGTAACATCAACCCTTCCAAGACCAAAAGGAGAAAAAGCAATCTCACTTTCACCAATGTTATTAGTTTGAGTAAGTGATCTATAATCCGACCATTTAAAATCAAAAAAATTACTTTTACTACTAACACCAGATACAGCTACAGCCTCCGTGTAATTCTTACCAGCTTCCCAAGTAAATTCTCCGGTTGAATAACTATAAGAAGTAATACTCCCATACAAACTAGATCCATAACCCACTCCCGGGTAATTATATTCAGCACCTAACCATTCAAAACCATCTAATTTACCAGTCATATCTAACCACATTACTTCTCCGGTTGGTTTTCCATTTGCATCTAAACGTCTATAAAAATCACTTGTATGACCCCCATCAGGATCAATAAGGCTGATTGGATTATTTCCCATTCCTAAGTAAGGCGAAAAGAACTCTCCTTTTGGATCCGGATTCAACCAACGACCAATACGTCCATCCCATAGACGAAGTTGGAAAGCTTCCATACCGGTTTCGCCGTCCAGTTCCTGACCTTGGTAAGCATAACGGTACACTCCGCTAACGTTGTCCTTTGACGGTAATTTTTCCCCAAAAGGATAGTAATCGGCGGTAAAAATTGCTACTATCGGGCTTCCTACCGGTTTTTTCACAATCGCCCTTACATTTCCTAAATGATCAGTTATCTGATAGTTCATATAATCTGTACCTGCAGTTGTCGATCTTGTATACACTCCTAAACGCGATAAACCATAAATAGGCATTTCATTTTGAACGATTGGGTTTGCTCCCACTTTGGTATAAACCGCCATAGTATTACCACTGAAATCCAATGCGTAATAGGTGGTACTTTGTAAAGTACCCGCCAATGAGTAACTTTCCTTTTTAACTCTTTGTCCACGTTCGTTGTAAAAGAATTTAACTTTGGTTTGGCCACTTTGTTTAACTTCAGTGATCAGACCCTGTGTATTGTATAGGTAATCTATGTTCTCACTGTTGTTTTTTATTAATTGACCTACACTGTTGTACACATAATTACCCGGATTTTGCATATCAATGTCGTAGTTTACTCCCGGGTTCACACCATCAGTAACATGATTTAATTGGTTATTGTTATTATACTTATAAGCCAAATCATCGATAACAGTTCCCGCTTCGTTTGTACGCTGCAGTTTTTCAATGTTACCATTGGCGTCATAAGTCAGATTTTTTTCTGCAAATTTATTGTTCGGTGTAATCGCACCAGCGGTATTAAAACTTCCATACGTGGCACTTTCCATCCAACCGTTGCGGTTATAATTATACATGTAAGCTGCTTTATCAACGGTTCCTGTCAAATTATTATTGCCCCAGCGTGCCGCTTTAATGTTACCGGTAAAATCCTGATTAGGACCCGTTATTGTTGGTGAAGATGCAATATTAGTATTGGCTCTTTGATAATCACCGTTGTGGTAATCCAAGATTAGACCAAAAACATCATTTGGATCATGTCCCGGGTCATCTGCCTGTGTCAGGTTGGGATGGTTGATGCTTTTTAACTGACCTCCTAGGGTATAAACATAATCGATTCCCTGTGCTCCCTGTGCAATATTCGTACGCTTTAACGCTCCAGTTGCATAATAACTGTACTCGGCATGGGTGACAGGCGCATCTGTTCCTTTGACTGTTTCCACCTTAATCAAAGCATTGTCGATGGTATTATAGGTATAAAGATGCATAAATTTTTCTCCCACCACATCCTTCTGGAAGATTACCTTGATTGGATTCCCTTTGTAATCATATTCATAATGAATGGTTTTGGTTCCTAGTCCGTCATTGTACTGCACCAACCATACAACACGTCCGTAAACATCATAATTGTACCAGGTTATGGCATTAAACAACGAACCTGATTTACTATAAGTCACCGCTACATTACCCGCCAGGTTTTCCTGTTTGTACGTTGATCCCACTAGCGTACCTAACTGCAAACTTGTAGGTATTTGATCTCCAGAGGTAATAGAGACATCGTAATTCAATGGATGATCATAAATTGTAAATATCTGCTCTGATTTTGAAAAGCCTATCACTAATGGTCCGTCTGTATCTGCTGAGGCTGCCGCCCAAATACCAAAGTTTCCTTTTATGATACCACTTTCAACAGGGCGTGCATACTCATCGTAATTCGTATAGGATACTTTTGAATCTGTTTGAAGGGCATTTTGTGAGTAGCGTATTTGCCCGTCACTACGATACGCAAATTTCGAAACTCCTTCATCCGGACTGCTTATTTCTTTGATTTGTCCCTGATTATTGTAGCTATACGTTGTAATATATGATATGGCTGCAGGTTGCATATGAAGTGGCACATCTTTTATGACCATATTAAACTCATATCCTTTTGGCTGCACCTTTTTAATTAATTGTCCTGTTTCGGTATATATGTTCAAGGTATAGTGATAATAGTTTACACTATAAGAAACTCCTAAAGCTCCTGCGTCATAAGTAATTGCTCCTCCACTTGGCGTTTGGTCGATATATATTTTAGGATCTGTAGTAGGAATAACATTAGATTCTATACGATATCCTTCTCCTGAAGGCAGACTGGAAGGAGTTGGAACAATTTGCATACCTGTCTTTAAGTTGAAAACTTTGTAATCGGAAACATTTCCAAGGAGTACTCCCGGAGGTGCATTCACAGGAATATGTACATCTATAAAACCTTGTGTACCAATAAGTGAATACACAGGGTAATTATTACTTTCTCCCGATCGAGCCGCTGCTAAGACTTTACCTTCCCCATCAGTAAAAACAACATTTTCCACACCGTTAGCATCTACACTTACCGATTTAAAAAATTTTGTTATGACTTCTTCCTTTCCACCAGTTATTGCCCCATTATAATAATTATAACCAAAAGCATAATACATTTCCTGAGCGGCTGGTACCGTATAACTGTACCCAGTTTTCCATTTTGGCTGACCTGAACCATCATCAATTTTGTTACCCCCTACTATATTGATCACATTCCCAGGATTCAGATCATCATCATAATTAATCTCAGAATAGGGTTGTTCAGCTGTAGCTTGATAGGCCTCAAGCATATTGTTGTTGCTATAGAAAGGTTCCAAATATTGTGAACGTATTGCACTATCCGATAAATATTTTACATTATTAAGCCCCTTACAGGTAGTTGTTGGGAAAGATTGCTTCCAATTACGTCCAAAATTATCATAAACCGTTTCACTTCCCCAAGTCAGGTTGTTTTGAAAATCCTTGTTTATTGAAACATGGGGTTTACCCAAATCATCAAAGTAGGTCTTGGATTGCCCTATAACTGATCCTGTCTTAATATCATAGACAACGCTTTCGGTCTGATTGTCATCATTAGGAGTATAAGTTGCGGTCATGTAAGGATCAATGGGTGCTAATGTAACACTCACCTGAGGTGAAGAAGCAGGTGATGCAGTAGCTATTGCAAACTGAAATGATTTATTAGCATAATATCCTTCTACGTTTGAACGGTAAATAGCCTGTTTGAATTCGTCATGTTGTTCTTTGATAGGATCCCCGTTACCATCAACTACTACAATGCCATTCAAATCCAATTGATTCACTAAACCGATTGGCCCGTTAAAAATATGTCCATCACCATTATCGATATTTATCGAAGATATTTTTGTTAAGTCAGTAGTTTGCGGGCCAACTGACAAGCCACCGTCTATTTGTGAATATACTACCTGATCGACCACTGTTCCAGTTGGTGCTACTAAAGTAACTTTATCACCTTCATTACACAACACCATTCGGTCCTGTATGATAATATCATTAACAGTAAAATTAGGCAAACTGTTTAATTCAGGAAACATCTCTATGAATTTAGCAGTCATCCCGATATAACTCGATGCCCCTTGATCGAGATAACCCTGAACCGGAAGTGGCATCCTGAAAGCATAAAACCCACTATAGATAATTAACTTATACCCTCCAGGTGCAATAATCATATCTGAATTATTAAAATTCTGGTGTAAAGTAAATTGTGTATGATTATCTTTAATGACCCAACCTGTTAAATCAATCGGGGTATTCGATGAATTGTATAATTCAATATATTCACCATAATGATGGTACCTTCCTTCAATGTTTTCAGAATATCGAGTATCAAAATAAATTTCTGAAATAACCACTTTACCAAATTCCTCACATGATGTACCACTCGAAACTGAACTTGTTAATACTGTTTTCGCTTCAAACTCTATACCTGTTGTTGAATTGGCTTCAAAACCTTGCTTCAAAAATATAGAATTAGGGTCCTGCACCGATCGGGAAATTCTGACCGGGGTATTTAAAATTGTCTGGGAAGTTGCCGTGAAACTTACCAATACTAATGCAAAGGTGATTAACTTGTTTAATTTATCTATCATACTCAGATGAAAACTTTATGCAGTCTTTCAAAAAAGACACAAATGATGACTATTCTTTATCGTTGATATCTTCCCTGTATTTTTAAAACAGGCTTATTTTTGTTTTTCTTCCAATTTTGCTTCTAACTCTTTGATACGCTTGTTCTGATCGATAACGTACAAGGTTAATTCTTCAATTTTCTGTAACAGCTTAATCTGGAACTCCCCTACATCTACTCCTTCTTTTTCCATTTCTTTAGCAGAAGCGATTTCAGGTAAATGTTTTTTTGCTTTAATATGTTTTTCAACTTCCTCCAATTTCGGAAGACCATAATCTTCTTCAAAAACGAAATCGGCGGTTGGAGTTGCTGTAACTTTAACTATTTTGGCTTCTATTTTCGCATTTACTACCATATTGTCACTAAATGACGATTTCCCTCGTACATCTAATTTAGCCTGTGGTGCATTTGTTCCAACTCCAATATCGCCATTTCCGGCAATCCTGAATCGTTCCGAAATACTCGCCCCATCATTTGTATAAAATCGAACCGAATTATTAGCAATACTTGTCCTAGGTGAAACAATTAAATCTCCAGCTAATCCCATTGAGGAATCACCCCAAGCAATTTGCCCTGGGATTTGTGAACTAACTCCCGATATTTTATTCGAAAAAAGTATTCCGGCACCTGTGTTATCACCTACATGTAAAAGCCCAAGAGGGACATCTGTACCTATACCCACATTACCATTAGATTCCGCTACAACTAATTTTCTCCAAGTGTCCCAACTTGACTGTAAAGGCAAAGCATTTCTGTAAAAAATACCGCCGTCATTAAAATTCAACTGATGGACTTTTCCTCCTGAATTGTCTGAATTGGTCCATTGGTTAATGGTTAGGTTTGCACTGTACGTTCCTGTTCCAGGCACACCAATTACGGATCTGAATTTAAAATCGGCTCTTATACCTCTGTCACTGAAATTAGGGAGATCGTTAGTATTTCTGGTATCGGCTACATCCAATTTAGTTGCTACTTGTGCATATAAAGACACACCACAAACCAAGAAACTTGCCAATATTATTCTTTTCATATTTATAACACCTGAAATCATTTTCTATTCTTATTTTCTTTTAGTTCTAAATTTATCTGAAGGGTTAAACTGTCTTATATCCAGAAGAATCTGAGATGCTTGTTCGGTTTCTCCCAATTCATTGTGAATTTCGTAGAGTAAATGGTACAACGGCTTTTTCTGGTTGAAACCCTCTTTTTCTTTTCTTGAAGCCAATTGGTAAACTTTACTCAATGAAGGATCCTGATTCACTATTTTATGAATCCCGATGTTCAACACCTCTTTTGCTTTTTGGATTTGGCCGGCCGATTTTAAAGCCGAAGCATAGCGGTACAACAGCATATTGACTAAACATACAGAATTGTTTTCAAATTGGTTTATCAAAGCTTCCAACATCGTTATGGCATCTGCTGATTTACCCTGAAGAATATAAATCTTGGTCAGTTTATCAATTACTTCTACTGTTGTTTTTTCAGTCAGGCTGAAGTTGGACAGTACTAGACCGCAAATCGAAATGGCATTACTTAGGGCTTCAGGATTTGTTTGTCCTTTTTCATGCGCTGTTTCAATTGCATCCACCACACCTAAGTAAGCGTAAACTGAATCTTTCTTTTGCGCAAACTTTTGTCTTTGGCTTATCAAGTCAAAATAGTTTCCATTTGCATATAACGCTCTTTTCAGATGAAACAAAGACAATGAGTCGGTTGGATCCAGATCAAATATTTGCTGCGATCTCTTTAATACAGCTATCTTATTCGTTTTGTCTTTTTCATTTAATAACCGTAGTAACTTTTTCTTTTGTTTGGTGATATGAAATTGTTGTTGTTGTTTTTCTCTTCCAACAAACAAAACAGTTCTTGGTTTAGCGTCTATCTTTTTAACCATTCCTTCCAGATCCTGATTGGATTTGGCCAATAGTTCTTTTTTAATCTTCTTACGATTTTGCGTCTTACGTTCAATGATAAGTTTTTTCGACTCTTTTGCAGACATTTTTACTGCAGCTCCTCTTTTTTGCTTTGATTTTTCTAATACGGAAAGGCCTTCCTGCAAATACTTTTTATTCCCTTCCAGAGCAATTCCTTTTTTCCAAAGTTTTTCCGCTTCCTCAAGTAATGATTGGGATATCTTGTGGTTCTTTTTGTACTCCTTTGCTTGTTTTTTATTGCCTTTTTCCAAACGCACTAAAGCTTTAGCCAAGCGATCACAGAATACCGCCTTAGCTACGTTTTTCTTCATCCCGGCTTTAAAAAGTTCTACGCTTGCTAAATGATTACATCGTACACCATATACATTACTAAGTGAATCGTAAAACTGTATATAAGCAGGCGCCAGCTTAACACACTGTAAGTAAAGCTCTTCTGCTTTTGCAAATTCTTTTTTATAAAAATGCTCTTTTGCATTTTTAGCGATTAGTTGTGCCTTTTGCAAATCATTAGCTCCCTCAGGAATATTCAGGTTGAATAATCCATTTACGGCTTCTACCTGATGTACAGGTAAAACCGTCGCTAAAAATCCTAATGATGTTAATTTAATAAAATCTTTCCTTGTGAAGTGACTCATATAAGATTTAAAGATAAAGGAAAGAAAAGGAGAAGAGCTGTATATTTAAAAACAACCACAACAACATCCACTGTTACGCTTCACCATTCGGTTTGAAATCTCCTCCTTACGCTTCCAAAATTACTATTTCTTTTTATTTTTCAAAAACTATTTTACGTTTTATAAATATTTATATTTCATTTTATTTTCTTTGGTTAACTTAAAGCCACCCGTTAACATGTTTGCTGGATCATCGAACACTTCCATGTACGTTTTAACCAGGCGTCCTGCTGCATCGTATTCAAAGCGTGTTGCCAAACCATTGTTCCCTACTATATGGGACAGTTCATCCCACTGGTTATAAACATAACCTGCAATACTGGTAGCCAAAGGACGTAACATTACATCATCGTAAACTACCGTTGCACTAGACGCGGAAAGTAAATGAACTTTAATGTCAGCTACAGTAAGATCAAGATAATGTGTTTTTAAAATCCAATCACCTGCCTGTTTGGTCTCTCCGTTAAAATTATACGTTACCCCATCATAATTTATACGGGCTTCCTGTGCATTATTCTTATGAACCCAAACATTCAATTTATACTTACCCGCTTTATGCTGGTTCGCTTTTAAATATATAGTAAGCGCTGTTGCATCAGTTACACTCGCGCTGTATGACCCTGTGTGTGCCAAAACATTGGAACGCAAAGCTCCATTTGACTTGATTCCAGGGTCCAGCCACTGACTTCCGCTTTTCAAATTCTCCATACCGGAATAAAACAACTCATTGTACTTGGCATTACCTACAGTAGTGATTTTTGTATCGTTGTCACCCATTTTTGTTGCCGCATGGTTCTTGTTGATATCTTTCGCTTCTAACATCATAGAGTAATGATCATATTTGGTAACTTCTGATATTTGTTTCCATTTGGAAGACTGCGAGCCTACTCCAACTGTCCAATCAAAACCATCATCGGTAGCGCTATCAAAGTGCTGAAAAATCCCCCTGTCTCTTACACCATTCCAAACAAAAGTTTTGTGTTTACGCCATACTTTTTCTTTGTCTAACGTTGGCGTGTTTAAATTGCCCTCGATATCCTGATACGTCCATTCGTTGTTCCATGTCGTGATACCCACACCCGTTTCTTTCCAGGGTTTACTTGCATCTGCCGGATCATAAATATAAGAATACTCAGCAGCCTTTTGAGACAACATATTGCGATTATTAGGATTATCGACCTTGGATCTCATTGGACTATACTTCGAATATGCAGGAACAAACCTTTTCTTAAACACCTTTCCATCACTTGCCATTATTCTGGTTTCTGCCACTTCTCCTGTCAAGAAATCATATTTATCATAATAAACTGTATTAGTCGATCCAGGTAATGTCGTTGTAGAAGAAACTAGTCTACTCGGAAACTTTACTTTACTGATTGATGAAAACAGATACATTGGTCTCACTCGAACATATGAATATTGACCAGATACTAATTGATCTGTATCTTCCCGTATAATAGTTTTAAAAGTCTCTTGAGATATTCCATTATCAATTTCATTATTGGTAAATTCTTTATAATTATTCACGACACTTTTTAAAAGCTGATTTTTGTTATTATATGAATGTACCGAGATTAGATTTCCAATATTCGATAATCTGTCATACAAGGTAATCTTGTCATAACTGATTTGTCTACCATACTGTCCCGAAGTTGGAGGGATTCTATTTGAATCTTCATGAACTATTGCATAAGAATCACCTAAATAACTACTCAAATTTACGCTATAGTCTCGTAAATATAATCCATCTAAAGTTTTAAATTTGTAAATCGTTTTATTCAAAACTTCTGAACGATTTTTAACAGAAACCGAAACATATCCGTAAATAACGTTGGGTGACGGAATTTCTTCAATACCAAATATTTTCACTGACTCATAAGATGCATCAAAAGGTTCATAAGAAGTTATTCCTGATATTCGATTATTTTTAGGATTACGATAATCATATTCTGTCGTAATAATTTCCCCGATTTCATTAGTTGAAACAATTACTTTTTTCACTCTTATACCCCCTCCTTTTTTACCATTTAAACCAAAATTTTCCAAATGTGGTTTCCTTCTTTTGAAAATAGTAAAAGCCTTAACAACTTCGTTTGGTCCTCCATCAGGTATTACTATTGCACTACTACCCGACATCATCGACAATGTATATTGGGGACCATAAAAAGCTCTATTGTGGATACTTTGATCTGTTTTTGTATTAATTTTAAAAACAACTTTCTTATTTACATTATCAACTTCCTCTACGGTATAAGAATTATATTCGCTAAGTGGTTTAGCATAATAATATGGTGTTTTTTGAAAAAACCTAAATCCAAAAAAAGTTTCATCTCCAACTTCAAATATGTTATCTAAATTAGGTGTATATTCTTGATTATGTGCTGACCCGATTTTCACCGTTATATAATCACCGCTGATCGAAAATTGCGTATACTGTGGATATAAATTATTTCGGGCAAAATCACAACCAATAGTATACATAGAAGGTTGACGCAATGCTGCTTCTTCTATAAATGAATCAGCTTCATATTCAATATTTATTTTACCTCCTGTCGGTGTGATAATTTCACCAAGACTCCATGCATCAGGATTATCTTTTACATGACCCCAGACATCATAATTATTTGCATTATAAGGAGTAGTACTTTTTAAATAATTAAACTTATATGGAGGCAAAATTTTAATATTATTCTTGCCGTTTAATTCAACACTTCTCAATGCTAATCTCCCTGCACTTCCATTTGGAAGATTACTACCCAAACTATAGTCATAATTAAAATTAATCACTTTAGATGCTTTACCGGCTAAATCATATCCATTAGATTGATTTAACCTGGAAATATCCGCACTTTCTAGAACGTTCTGATCAGTATTTATGTTGGATTTCCTAACATCAAAAGGGTCTTTTCTCCATATTGAATAAGCAAATTGGGATGCACCGTCTTTAAATCCATAATCAAAATAGGTATACCCTGTTTTTTTACTCATCCCTTGATATAGATTTTTTTGAACTCCGTTTACATCCGTATTTTTTAATAATAAAATCCTATCTAGTTTTAATGAGTAATTTTCAGGCAAATTAACATATCTATAACTTTCATGCCTATAATCACCTTGCTCATTAAAACTTCTCCAATGTCCATTTACATCATTATCACCATTCACTCCATAATAAGAACCTATTTCATTTTTCTTGTATAGTTTATCCGCATATTTTTCTGTTATACTTCTAGGTATCGGTCCTGAACTATAACTCCCATTTCCCTTTTGAATAATAGAACTTTTATCATCATTTCTTATAGACTTTAAAAACAAAGCCGAATGGGTTCTCGTTTTAATTTTATCCAGATAATAAACTTCTTTACGCCCCCAATAATAAAAATAACCTATAGGAGCACTACCCAAATATTTAATATCAGCTTTACCTCCTACTTTGGGTGAACGCCAACCGTAACCATCAGACCATTTCCCATAATCAAACTGAACCCAATAACCATAATCACTTTCATCTACAGCATTATTATTATTAACATCAACATAATCAGGTCCGGTTATTGCGGTTAACAACCAATGAGTAGCGTAGGGATTTTTTTTAACTGCTTCAAAGAACTTTTCATTTTCGTCATTCGCATTTTTATAATTTTTCTGAACTTCTTCCATACTATAAACCGGTAGCGAATAATGATAAACTTTACCATCTAATCCCGTTACCCTATAAGCCCCTATACCATCAGGAGACATATTTTTATACGAATTCCTATCATATCCTTGAACTTCTAGAAAGTAACCATTAGTATTGCCATTTACTATTTCAGTATTTGTAAAAGCCTCAATAAAGTTACCATCTCTTTTTCTCTCGTTTGTTTTTTTTAGATTTCCATCGTTATCATAAAGGGAAGAAAAATTAGTATCATTATCTGTTATAATTTTGCTAATTAAATTCGCCTCATTTCCAATAGGCATATAAATATTTGTGTCTACAGGGGCGCCATTATAAAAAGCATGCAAATCAATTGCACTATCTAAAGATTTAAAAGTTCCTTTTTGTGTTCTTAAGAAAGAGGAATTTACATTATCAAAATAAAAGAAGATTTTATTATTTAATTTATAATTGGAATCACTAGGGCTGGAAGGAGTTGTAAGGAAGCAAGAACGTCTATATTCATTTTCTCCGGATGAACTATACAACAAAATCTCATCAAATATCTTAGGAGAAAATACCCCACCTATTCCTTGTCCTGAAATTGAATAATTATCATAATTAGGCAAAGTCAAAGCTCTCTCTATAAAAGTTGGACTACCCATGTTCTCAGATTGACTTCCATCGAAAATGAATCTTTTAACATCCATATAATGTCTTCCATCTTGTGTATATCCATTTTCTTTTTTTGAATCAAACAAATTAAGTGTTCCTGAAACATATTCGTTATTAAGTTTAAACAATGAATATGTTACATTTGTGTGTTGGTAACTTACCCAAAAAAGACCTGCATTTAAGTTAAAACCATCGTTTGACACTTTGTAATAAAAATCTCCTTTCGAAAGATTCATCTGAGAGCTATTAATACTAGCAGGACCAACTCCTACACTGTTATTCTTTGAATCAAAAGATACACCCAAAGCGGAGAACTTACTTGCTTTTCCTGTTTCAGGATCGAAATCCATTGAGAAACCACCATAACTAGCCCCAATACTTTTTCCAGATTCAGTTTCTGTATATTTTAAACCAAACACAGTAAATCCTCCATTGCCCTCGGTATCCATATACATAGAAGCTCCGCCGGCACCTATACCAATTCCTACATAACCATCGGTATCAGCAGTCATAGTCATTCCCATATATCCAACTGTACCACCCCACGCCTGATGAGCTCCCCAAGACCTACTAATCCCTATAGTTATACCATTTGGCAAAGTACCTCCAATCCCAAAATTGTAGTAATCTAAAGTTTCTCCCCTGTCATATGCCAACTTACTTACTCTCGATTTACTCCAATCATCCGGAACTCCATTAACTGAACGATTTATCGCTCCTGGATTTAAAGACCATCCCAATCCAACCCATGAAGCCTCCTGATCCATAGCAATCCCAGCATGATACGACAACGCTAACGGATAACCACCTTCCGGACTTGGAACATTGATTAATGGCAACACGTAAGACATATCACCTGTTGCCAAATTAACCATATCCGTAGCGTCTACAGGCTCAAAACTAGTTGCCTCAGGTGCCGCTGGCCCATTATTATTTGCATATAAACTTTGTGGTACTAACGTTGGAAAGAATATCAATAAAAAGAACGTAGCAATGGCCCGTTGAAATCTTGAATTTGGTTTCATTTTATGGTATAATCGTAATGAGGTTCTTTATAATTTTGCTAAGAAATAATTCAAATTAGTTCCAGTTGTAAGACACAAAACCCAAATAGACAGTTTCAAACTATCTTTATTAGATAATTTACTTCTACTATTGGCATTGTAATAGAGTTACTAATATTAAATTTATTTTGTGGCGAAAATAACTGTTAAAGTTTTTTTTAACAAATTCTTTTGAAAATAATTTCAAAAAAATCGACTTTCAATTTGTGAAAAATGTCAATCATCATTTTCCGAATGAAAATTCCTATAATTGATTTACTGAATCCAGCATAATTCTATGATTACAGCAACAAAACACCGAGTGGATAAATTTTGTGGCAAAAAGATTTCCGGAAATGAAATTGCCACACTTTTTGTGGCAAAAAGGTTTTTCAAAACGAAATTGCCACAACTTTTTGGCAGCAGAAATTTTTTTTTTGCCTGGAATTTTGGCTACAACAATAAAACCGAATAAAAAAAAGCAGCATCTTATAAAAAAATAAGACACTGCTTTGTATTTTAAACTCTCAAGATAAATTCCTGTCTAGTTTCAGGTATTAATTCCTTAATTTGTTTATAGCTTCGTAGATCATTTCATTGTAAAATACAATTAACTTTTAATCACTGTAAGCAAACATTGTAAAAAAGAACATTGTAAGAAATATATAGATCATATTAAAAAAGGAATCTTCCCATAAACTATTTTCCCTATGCCAAAAAGTATCTTCGATGTCCCTCTCATAAAACACATTGAATATCCAATTTAAGATATAAAATAAGCACTGCGAAAGAAAAGGAACCATAAACATTTTTGAAATTACCGGATGCCCTAAGAAGCCAGATAAACCAATCAAGAGCAAAATAGAATTCACAATTATTAATATTGTCTTGATTTTTTTATTTAACAACAGTGATCTCTTAAAAAAAAATATGAGAAGGACATACTGTGACGATATCAATAAAAAAGCTTCCATAATCTGTTAATCAAATTTTTTGTAAAACGAATCAAACGCTCCGGCTCCATCCAGAACCCCTAAAGCAATTGAAACACCCGGACCAACCACAGGTATTGCACCGCTTAAGGTAATTAAAGCTGCCCCTCCAAGCCTTGCATAGTCTGAACCGGATTTAGCGCTAAGGGCAAAATCTCCTAACGCAGTCACTACACCTACACCGGCAAAAACTTTACCTGTTGACTTCGCTAAATCTCCTGCACCTTTAGAAAATTTGGCTAGCGTTGTATAACCTTCAATATAGCCTTCTCCTAATGTCCCGGCAAAACCTATTGCACCTAGATGGTCAGCATTTGAATAACCTTTATCGTTGTATTCCTGTCCATCCAAAAAGATACTGCCTCCAATCAATCCATCTCCGAAATCGTTGATTCTTGAATAAGCCTTATCAATTTGCTTAAAAATTGCATTATAGTAATAGCTGTCCGTTTGACTAAACTTCATCCCTCTAGAGCTACTAAAAGTCGCAGTTATCGATATTTCATCCAATTCATAGCTGTAATTCCCCGAATTCATAACGTGGTCTGCATAATTCTCTACCCCTTGTTTAGGATTATTCGCCATGTAATTCATAAACATATCAATTTCCGCAGGATTATTTATAACTATATGACCTGCTGAATTAATTTCATATTCACCATTAGGATCGATATAAACATTTGGATTATTGAATGCATACCTGTAAGGTGTCCAGTTAAAGGCCTTTTGTGCCAAAGGATCAAAACTTGTCCAACGTCCCACAGCAGGATCATAGTTTCTGGATCCAAAATCATATGTATTTAAGCTTAACTCGCTTTCATGTTCCTTTCCTGTAAGTTTAAATTTATTTGCTGTGACATTACCGAAACCGCTAACAATATTATTATAACCTTCATGTTTCAAACCAAAAGGATAGTAATTGTTTTCCTCAACAATTTCGTTTGTTGGATTTACACGTCGTATACTTACATTGTCAAACCAAACTGTCCCATTTCCATTTCCATTGTCTATACGTAAATTCAATTTGGTAATATTTGCCGGAACCGTTACTCTTTTCTCAACATACACCCAACGGTTTTTTTCATCAGTTCTTACATATTCAACATTTGTATAATAATTTGTTTCCGTAGACGTATTTTCAAATAAAAACATTTGTGCGAAAGGGCCGTTGCTATAAATCCATCCTGAGAAAATATAATCTGTTGGCTGTGTATTACTTATGGCCACCCAATTATTGTTATGAACAGCTTTTACACCAGCTGATAATTTTTCGACCTTACCAGACAGGTTTCCTGAACGTTTCTTATTGTTATCATATCCGCTTATGGCTGTTCCCCATGAAAATCCTTGGTTATCCCAACCACTGGCTGTTTCAAAACCATCGAAGAATATTTCGGTGGTTGCCCTAGTAACAATACCATCATTATTTACATCTTTGTATGATAATCTTACATTGCCAACATTATCTTTATATTGGAAAACATACGAAAATTTGTCGCCTACTGCATTACCGTCATATGCCACATATCCCTCAGACTGCTGGAAAAATTCTAAAATATTATTTTTATAAACAGCTCCTCCATTATAATGGATAGTTGTAATTGTATTTGCTAAAGGCGTTCCAACCGGCTCATACACTTTCTTTTCAATTCTGGAACCCAAAGCATTGTATTTATACGTAATCACCCTGGGATTTGCTGTCCCGGTATCAGCATTGTTAAATACAATTTTTGTAGGCAGATTCAAATGATTATATTCTATCGTTGTAATCCCTTTGTTTTTATCAAATATCAAATTCCCATTTTCATCATAATCATAATCATCATCAACCGTGTTTCCGTCTTTAAATCCACGTTCTCCCCAAGATGTCTGGCGATAACTATCATCAACCGAAATCAATTGATTGCCTTTGTAGGTGTAATCCAAGTAATCGATAGTTTCAATTACTGAAGGATTAGTTAGACTTTGACCATTCCTATACATATCAAGGATATTTCCGTTCCGGTCATACCCTGACACTCCTTCATTAAATTTCCCCATATTACTGTTAGCATTCTCAACAAAATTAGCCAGCTTGAGACGGTCTAAATGATCATATTCATAATAATATGATTTAAGAGAAGATGAGTGATTATCACTTCTCCATGAAACAGCACTGATGTTACCATTAAACAAAGATTTACCTAAATTACCTCCCAAAAATTGGGAACTGCCATTTTGCTCCTGATGAAAATACTGCATTGCAAACAAATCATTTTTCATTTCGGACACATCGTTTATTTCTTTCAACCAACCACGGACATTGTAACTAAAATCAATTTTCTGAAGCCCTTGCTCCCCGGTCAGTATAGTTTTTCCTCCTACGTTTTTTGAAACCAGTCTTCCTAATTCATCATAGTTATTTTTGAACAATAATTGTTCTGCCTGGTTATCAATTTTTTGCCTTTGGGATATTATTCTTCCTGCATGATCATATGAAAACACATCTTTTATAGTTGTTTGAAAAGTCCCTTTTAACTGTGTCGATTCCGTTTCAAGTACATTACCCACAAAGTCCAGTTTCATTTTCATCTTATCAACAACATTTAAATAATTGTTGTTTGTTGCTATCAAAATTGCTCTTGCTTTGTTATCATAGTAAGTAACAGAAGTGCTCCATGAACTCGTACCTAAAATCTTAACTTTTGTCCCTGTTGGTAAAGATTTCACATTAGTTGCAGGACTAACCTCAAAAGAAATTTCAGGAACCAAGCCTACAGTATCAAAAACATAATCGTCATAGTAATTGATATTTAATATTTCAGTATTTGCTGAAGGGAACGAATTATTGCTATAATAAACAGATGCTGAAGGTGATCCTACATTTAATGCCGTCGAATTTTTAACTTCAGACCATGTACCCACTACCTGACTATCAACTATCTGTTGAACGGCATCTCTACTTTGTCCAGTATTTGGATTTGTCCAAATCCCGGAATAAACAGTTCTATTAAAAACATCATACTTAACAAAAAGCCATTTGTCTTGTTTACGGAGATTTCCGTCTTGTGTTAAGACTGGTCTGTCCAATTTGTCATAAACAATAAACTCAGTTTCCTTACCCGGTAATTTCCTTTCAATTTGCCTGTTTTTATTATCATACTTATACTGAAAAGCCAGCTCATCAAGTATTGCAGGAGTAATCGTGATACCTAAATTAGTTGAAAGGGTACCCAGATCGATATCAAAATAAAAATGAATTCCGTTATCGATTATGGCATTGCTCCCGCTAAAGTAAATATCTCCGTTTTGAACATAAGCGGTATATCCTGAAGGAGTCTGCACTCCGTTTACAAAGGTATAAACAGTCCCTAACTGCATGTCAGGAAGCGGCGGATCAAAATTGAGGTCAATTGCAGGGCTGACAGTATTTAAAGGCACATTAGGCCCGTCTCCGAAATTATCAAAATAACCTGACAATCTGCCGTTATGCAAAGCTACTACAAGTTCATTTCCTGAATTGTTTGTATAACCGGAAGTAAAAGGAGAAGCTATATTGTAGTCTTCATAGTATTGGTTGTTCCATATCTGTTGGTTGTTGGGATATGTGTTAACCATTGGGGGAAGGGCAAATGATAAATTACCATAATCATCATAAACGCTATAAGTATCATGCCATTTTCCGTCATTAACTTCCCTTTTCAATACAACGCGCCCTAATTTATCTTTAAATTCAGTTGATGTATTATTAAGTAAATTAGCTTGTATTGGTTTCCAGTTCTCATTTTTCACAACAGATTTAGTCAATTCAAAATCATTATAATAACCAGCATCAATCAGTGAGGAAATATTCGAAGAATTAATAGAAACATTATAAAGCTTTACTTTATCAGCTGCCGTATTTAATTCATATTCCATTTTGACAGTATTGTCCAAATCACTGGTTGGGTCTATTTTCCAATCATTACCAGGATATCCAACTTCCAGAACCTTATCTAAAGACGAAGCTTCATATCTTATTTCGTTAAAGGGATTTAAAGTATTTTCAAATTTTGGTGTATTGTAAAATGCATTCAGATCTGTTGAAGGACTCGAATATATCTGCTCTGATGAAGTATGCTGTGATGCATAAGGAAGAAACTCTTTTGATTTACGGCTAATTCCTCCATACTCAAAATAAGTAACTAAATCAGGAATATCATAATTATTCAATATCCCCTTAAGAGTTGATTCAGATCCATCGATGGCTTGCAATGTTGGATTATAAAAGTATTGTACAGCATTAGTATCGGTTACATAATACATATAATTCCTAAAATGTGCAGATGTTACGCCTGCATTCCATTTAAATTCTTTACCGTTTATGATTTTATTCCCCTGCATATCATACAAACCGCTTTTACCGGTATCACTCCCTACATAATCAGAGGGATGGATGTATCCAACAAGTAAATACCATTTATCTAATGCCGGCAGACTTCCTGCCCAGAAATAAGGATTATTGTCAGGCGTACCGTCAAGATTCTGAACATTCCCTGTCCCGTGGTGGGCATAACCATTCAAACTGTTTTTACGTTTAATCCATACACAATATTGGTATGCTTTTTTATGATCTATTTGTATCGGCGAAGTGTTCCATCCACCGTCAGCATCACTTTCAACATCACTTCCACATCTCCAAACCTTATCAATTTGACCAAAAGGAGTAACTTCATTTATCCTATTGTTTTCTGCTGTTGTACCGTTTGCAGTAAAAATACCTGTAGATCCTGACCCTAATGTCCAAATACTCTTCCAATCAATAATATTTGTCTTAGCTTTATCTTTATTTCCTTGCCCTACTTGTATCTTTTGCTTTTCTCTTCCCAAGCCATCATAATACTTTAAAGTGGTTTGCTTATTTTCTTTGTTTATCAACAAGCTTTTGGCAAAATTCATCGAACATCCCACAGGCGATTGCGGGATGGTTTCCGTTGCATAAAATACTAACCAGTTATTTTCAATTTTAGCTCTGTAAACCGTTCGCTCATCAAGGTTACTATTAATAGGCCCAAGATCTATATTCGGCAAAGTTGACGTACTTAGATACATTATCTGGCCGGTTTTCAGATTACAGGTAGAAGACCAACCGCCACTCAAATAAAGTCGTATCGAATTATTTGCTATAGTAACCGAACCTCCGGAACCACCACCGCCTGATGGCGTGCACGCATACAGGTTAGGCAAATTAGTACTATAATTTACACCAGGCGCGTTTATCGGATACGTATTATCACACTTTACCCCGTCTAAAAAATAAGGCGAGTAAAAAAATAGATTATTATCTTTAATTTTTGCGTAATAACCTGTTGGAATTGAAGTGGTACTGTGATTGATAGGCCCTAAATCGATATTAGGCAATTTAGGTGATGTATTAAGATATTTAATCACTCCTGATTTCATCCTTTGAGCCGACCAGGAACCGCTAAAATTAACTTCCAGTATATTATCAGTAATTTTTAATACTCCACTTCCTCCGCCACCTCCGTTTAGAATAAAATCGGATGTCGTTAAATTTTGGGAAAAATTGACATAGCTCCCCTTATATTCATCTCTATAATTAGTTGTTTTAAGATAATTCTCTGATTTGGTTTGGGCAAAACCAAATATTGGCAATAGTATTAGAACGTATATTATTGTTTTAAACATGGCTTTCAAAAAATATTAATTTTTGTAATTGTATTCATTTTCAGAAATTATATTTCCTAAATAATCTCTAACAGATTTTAAACGGTTATCATGATCATATTCATAATACATTACTTCACCCCTTGGATTGGTAACACTGGTTAATCCTATTAAAGGATCGTGTGTATAAGTGGTAATCATTGCTTTAGGATAAGATGCTCTCAGATTATTCAATGCTAATCTCAACTGTTCTTCTTTACAAGAACTTGTTTTACAATTATCATTATCTAAATTAGACAAAGATTGAAGATTAGTAACTACACTTGAGTTTATGGCTGAAAAGTCAATGTTTTCCAATTTAGCAATAATGCATTTTTTATTATAACCCCAGATCAATGCTGTTTTTGAATTACCTTCTTTATAAATCTCAACAGGTACGTTAGTGTTATCTACGTAGTTATATTTTTTAGTATTGTAAAAAGTTATCCCGTCTTTAGAATTTTCAATAGACGAGATTAGTGGTGAAAACTCAGGAACGACATTTGCCCCTTCCAATTTGGTTTTACCAATTAGCTTATTCACAAAAGTGTTTTTGCTTTTTTCAACCACCTTCCCGTTGAGTGATAACGTTTTTTCAAGTACAGTTTTAAGTTGGTTTGAACTTATTAATTTTTCTTCAGGTGAATTAACACTGACTGTCAGATCGGACGGTCTCAAAAATTCGGTTACATAAGTATTCCCTTTACTGTCATTCTCAAAAATCTTTTTGATATAATTTTTTGAATCGTACTCAAAATTCTTAATTATGGTTTGACTACCATTTCCAAGAAAATCAGTTGTTTTAATTGTTTTTAATTTAGAATTGATGATTAATAATCTATCTGTTCCTCCAGACAGATATTCGGGTGATCCATACAAGTTTATACGCTTAAAATCGGTTATATAATCATCGTATCCATATTCGGTCTTTTTTAATGCAATATTATTTTTATCACAAATGGTTTCAGAAATGATACGTCCATTTAAATTTCTGAAATCTGATTCTGCGAAATAAGGATGATAATCACCACTCTTAATAATAAAATTTGGTCTGTTAAAATCGCTCGAAGTAGTTTTCCATAAGCTAACATTCAATTTAGCACTTGATAAATAATTATAATTTGATGCTAGCTGTTTTTGAAAAACTCCAGATTCAAAAGGAACATAAAACTCTTTCAATATTTTACCGTTTGAAACACCATTATTGATTTCTTCAATGGATGCAAATCGATACATCACATTAAAGTTTTCATTACCTCTCTGGTAAACAGGATAATTACAAATTGAATAAAATCGTTCAAGCTCAACCCTGTCTGGATTTAGATAGGATACTTTAGTGTCGTATTCTCTTGTGAATTCAGGCACCTCAAGCACTCTTCCGGATATTTCATTATTTACACTTGGATATCCATATATTTTAACATAATTATTCAGACCTTCTTTTAAACTGGTTTTTTTAATCCTTATTCCTGAGCCAAATCTTTCAATATCATAATATTTAAATGTATTATTTTCATACTCTAAATTTAACTCCGCACCTGTTGGGTAAGTAACTTTAACCAATGAACCATATTTAATTTCATCGGTACTTGGCCTTCTATCTTGGAAAAATCCAGTAACCTGAGAAGGGATATATTGGTTTTGACTATTACTCCATTCAATAATTGGATAATTACCTTCTATTCTTCTGGATGGCTCATCTTGTAAGGTCCTTGGATAAATCGAAAATTTTGATTTATCCTGATTCTCAATATTTCCTTCAGGATAATGCCATAGGTCAGGAAGAAAAAACAAGTTCCCGGTAATTATTTTTTTATAAAAACCCCAATAATCCATCTTAAACGACTGTTTATTAGGTAATAAATCCCTGTTGTAGTATTCAAATTTATATCTGTTTTTTTCTTGTACCAGATTAGAAGGATTAATTTCCACTACTTCATCAAGGTACAACCTTTTCAAGACAGCCTGATCTATTTCACTTTCGGCTCTATTATTACCGTCCAATACCGATTTTACATAAGTCTGTTTAAAAATATATTTTTTTGCAATTTTACTAAATTTTGTTTCCACTATCAGCTCATTCAGTTTTCTGACAGTTGACAAACTACTATTAGCTATAATATCTTCTCGTTTACCACCATAGTTGAAGTGTATTGTGGCATTTTCAGATTGGATTTTAATTATTTCTTTGAACTTTGCCAAATTAAATGATGACGAACCTGTTTTCATATCTGAAAACGACATCAAAAATTTAGCTTTTTTTGTAGTATAATTAATAGAATTAGCATAAGGTGCCTTTTCGATATTATAAACAAATCTATCTTCATACTGATAATTAATCACTTCTTGTAATTTAGTTGTTATCTTAGTCAGATACCAAGCATTTGTATATTCTCTTTTTGCAAGTGGTGCACTAGCTTCATTTCCTGTGCAAATCCTCCACAAATCATACCTATTAATCACTTCAGTTGAAGGAAAACTGGAGCCTGTTCCTCTAACCAAACTGTTATATGGGCTATTTATACTTGGTGCCGGGAATTCCAAATAACTCATTTCCCTGTCTGAAAATAAATACTCTGTCCCTTCATCATCAATTACCGTAAAATTAATAATCCCATTAATATCCGAATTTGAATTTATAATTTTATAGTTCAATGAGTTTGTCACTACTGGCTTTAATTCATCATTAAAAAAGAAAGTAAAAAATCTTCCGTCCGGTAGAAAAACCTGGAATTCATCCGGTCCCTTATCTAATGAAGTAAACCCCATCTTTCCTTCATTTGGGAAAATTAAAAAATCTGTACTTCTTGAGGCACTAAACCAATCTGGACTTACATTGGGTCCGTATAAAATATCGCTATTTAAAGGATTATTAACTCTATAATTTATATTATCAAGTATGGTTTGTTTAGAACTAAACCAACCCACATTATAGTAACTTCCTGTAGCATTACAATCAATAGTGTAGCCCGGCTCGGAATAGTAGATATATATCGGAATTGAATGATCGGTCATCTCGTCAGGCCTACCGAAAGCTTTCCTGATAATTACACCGTTTCCGCTCAAATTCCAATTTACACCAACATTACTTCCGTAATCATCCACTTTAACTCCTCCGGAATAATATTTCAGATTTATGGGCAAATTAAATCCAGAATTGGTTTCGAGTGTGTAGAGCGGCACGGAAATATCCACCAATCCCCTGAATTCATTGGAAGATGGGTGATTTACTTGCTGTAAAGAGTATGTGTTTGGTGATAAATCTATCTTATCCTGAGCTAAGAATTTTATCGTAAAAAATAAAAAACAAAGATAAAAATGCTTCTTCATAAGGGTATTTGAAATTTTTGCAAAGAGAACAAAAAAAACAGGCAAAATCAAGTATTTCAATTATTGATTATCTCAATTAAAATTAAGACATTTATAATCAATCAATTAAAAATCCATCTTTATAATTTTTCCCTTATACAATATCATGGTTCCAATAATTTTGTAAAAACATACAAGTGTTCAAAATCATTATTTAAGGGATCCCGAGGTAGAATATAAAAACATTATTTTAGGATATTGGTTTATACAAACACAATGCGATCAATAAATTTGTGGCAAAAAGATTATTAAAAATGAATTTGCCACAACTATAAAAAACAATCTTTAAAAAGAAAATACAATTGTTAAAAGAAGGATATTGTTTTGAAGTCTGCGTGAGGGATGGAAATGGCATCCTGCAGTAAGTACGACAGTACTTACTAAAGATACAATGGACAGCCCGACCGATTGAGGAACGAATGAGGACACGCCCAAAAACAAAAAAACCTCTCATTGCTGAGAGGTTTAGTACCCGGAGTGGGAATCGAACCCACACACCTAAGTACACGAGTTTGAGTCGTGCGCGTCTACCAATTCCGCCATCCGGGCAAGGATGAAACTAAAACGAATTGTTGTTTCAGTATTGTGGGTGCAAATGTAAAAAAAAATTCTACAAATCATAAAAAAAATAGTTATAAATTATCTTTCCTAGTCCGATTTTATTCCTAAATTTGCACCGCGTATGACGCACACGACACATAACTAACTACACCCGAGGCGCTTATAACTTAAAACTTTTACCAACATAAAAGTTAAATTTTATACGTTTTGGGACATAAAAACAACATTTTAATGCCACACCTAGAACCCGAAGCAAAAATATTTGCCTGTTCACAAAGTGTTTACCTAGCTGAGAAAATCGCCGAAAAATACGGTGTACCACTAGGAAAAGTAACGTTCTCGCAATACAGTGATGGTGAATTTCAGCCGTCTTATGAAGAATCCATCCGCGGATTGAGAGTATTTATTGTTTGTTCAACATTCCCAAGTTCTGATAACTTGATGGAATTGTTACTAATGATAGATGCTGCCAAAAGAGCTTCTGCAAGACATATTACCGCTGTAATTCCTTATTTCGGATGGGCTCGTCAAGACAGAAAAGACAAGCCAAGAGTTCCGATTGGAGCCAAACTGGTTGCAAAATTATTGGAAAGCGCTGGTGCCACTCGCATCATGACGATGGATTTACACGCCGATCAAATCCAAGGGTTTTTCGAAAAACCGGTAGATCATTTGTTTGCATCAACTATTTTCCTTCCTTATGTTAAAAGTTTAGGTTTGGAAAACTTAACGATTGCATCTCCGGATATGGGTGGTTCTAAAAGAGCGTATGCCTATTCTAAATTCCTAGAATCTGACGTGGTGATTTGTTACAAACAGCGAAAAGCGGCCAACATTATCGAATCGATGGAATTAATCGGTGAAGTAACAGGAAAACATGTCATTCTGGTTGACGATATGATTGACACCGGAGGCACATTAGCCAAAGCTGCCGATTTGATGATTCAAAAAGGCGCATTGAGCGTACGTGCAATTTGTACTCATGCTATTTTATCGGGTAGTGCTTACGAAAAAATTGAAAACTCGCAATTGAGCGAATTGATTGTTACCGATTCTATTCCATTAAAGAAAGAATCCCACAAAATAAAAGTAGTGAGCTGTGCCCCATTATTTGCAGAGGTAATGCACATGGTTCACCATAATAATTCCATTAGTGGAAAATTTTTAATGTAAAGGCACTCAACTTAATAATAAGTTCGTACATTTGCCGGCTCATTACGCATAAAGTAAATAACTTCATGCGAAAACGAGTAAAATATTTAATAACTATATTTTTTTAAAATGAAATCGATTACAATTAAAGGATCAGAAAGAGAAAGCGTGGGCAAAGTTGCTACTAAAGCCTTACGTAATGCTGGAGCGGTTCCTTGCGTGTTATACGGAGGAGATCAACCAGTGCATTTCTCAGCAGAAGACAAAGCATTCAAAAACTTGGTTTACACTCCAAACGCACACACAGTTGTGATTGAGTTAGAGAACGGTAAATCTTTCAATGCTGTTTTACAAGACATTCAAGTACACCCTGTAACTGACAAAATTTTACACATTGACTTCTACCAATTGTTTGACAACAAAGAAGTTACTATGGAAATTCCAGTTAGAGTTGTAGGTACTTCTCCAGGTGTATTATTAGGAGGTGTTTTACGTTTAAACCAACGTAAATTGAAAGTTAAAGCTTTACCTGCTAACTTACCTGACTATATCGATGCTGACATTTCTTCTTTAGAAATGGGTAATAAATTATACATTACTAAATTAGTATCTGATAAATACAAATTTTTACACCCAGACAACACTGTAGTGTGTCAAGTGAGAATTTCACGTGCTGCGATGAAAGCTGCTCAAGAAGCTGCAAAAGCAGAAAAAGGTGGAAAAAAGAAAAAATAATTTTCTTACACTCTATACAAAAGCACCTCAAACGAGGTGCTTTTTTTATTTGATATAATTGGATTATTTTTGCCCGATGATGAATTGGTTTAAAAAGCTGTTCACAACACCAACAGCAGTAACAGACACAGACATGAAGAAATTTCTAATAGTAGGCTTAGGCAATATTGGTGCTGAATATGCCAACACAAGACACAATATCGGTTTTAAAGTTTTGGATTTTTTAGCCAAAAAAGAAGCATTAGACTTCCAAACAGTAAAATTAGGCGCATTGGCTGAATACAAAGTCAAAGGAAGAACACTCTTTCTTCTTAAACCCAATACCTATATGAATTTAAGCGGCAAAGCAGTTCAGTACTGGATGGAAAAGGAGAAAATTGCCAAAGAGAATATTTTAGTCATTACCGATGATCTCAATTTACCTTTTGGCACCATTCGAATTAAACCGAAAGGATCAGACGGTGGACATAACGGATTAAAAAGCATTCAGCAATTATTAAATTCTGCCGATTACCCCCGTTTCCGATTCGGTATCAGTGATGATTTCAAGAAAGGAAAACAGGTAGATTATGTTTTAGGAGAATGGGATGAGGAAGAAAAAACAAAACTTACCGAAAGACTAGAAGTTTCAACTCAAGTCATTGAATCATTTGCGTTGGCCGGATTAGGAAATACCATGAACACGTTCAACGGAAAATAAAAAAGGGAAGCATTAAGCTTCCCTTTTTTTATATCATTATTTTATATTATTCAATAACAATACGTTTTACTGTTCTCTTATCACCATTAGCAATAGTAATTAGATACACACCAGACTGTGCTTTATCCAAGTTGATTTCCTGATTGAATGCTCCGTTGTTCACGTACGCTTTTTCAAAAATCTGTCTTCCTCTTAAATCATACACATTGATATTCACTTTATCATTAGTTTCAGGATTGAAACGTACCGTAAAGTTTCCTTTGTTTGGATTTGGATACAATGCAAAATTATCAAATTCAAAATCAGATGTATCTAACGTATTTTGAACACCGAAGTAGTAAACTCCTCCGATACCATTAGCTACATTTGCAGTTAAAGTAGTATTAGTACCAAAAGTTCCTGCAGTAGTTGACAATGCAGAAGCATCACCTTGTTTAATTACTCTTAATGCTGTTCTTGAATTCCCAGTAGCACTTTCCCAAGCTGCAATTTCTGCTTCAGAGAAATAGAATTTCAAAGTAGCATTACCAGTAGCATTATTCGTTGTTGGCGTAATCGTAAACGTTTTAGCCATTACTTTCAAATTGTTTGCTGTATTTGTACCATAGTTAACTGCAGCAGCACCTGCCGTAGCCTGATCTCTTGATACAAAAACATTAGTACAACCGTAGTTGAAATTTGAAGTATTATTAATATCAACCATCATTCTAGAGGTTGAACTGTCTTTCGCATAAGCAGTACCTGTTGATGACAAATTAGACTGGTATTGCGTTGCAGAGTTCACCGCTGTTTGAACGCTAGCTGAAGTAAAATTATTGATAGCAACATCATCTAAAACCAATACGTACATATCTGTCGTTGCATGATGTC
This sequence comes from Flavobacterium sp. MAHUQ-57, assembly GCF_051908335.1. Lineage (NCBI taxonomy): Bacteria > Pseudomonadati > Bacteroidota > Flavobacteriia > Flavobacteriales > Flavobacteriaceae > Flavobacterium > Flavobacterium sp. MAHUQ-57. The sequence continues at coordinate 836,916 of NZ_JBPZTE010000007.1, forward strand.
TGAAGCTTAAATAGACTGTTTGACCTGCAAAAGAACTAACATTTACAGTTCTCACCGCAGTTACCCCACCTACAGTAAGTCTTTCATTAAAAATAGCCGGCTGTGCCACAATTGTATTAGGTACATTTGAAGTGGTCAAATAAACCGAATAGTTTTCCGCGAAGTAATCAGGATCAGCAGCACCAACTCTAAATGACAACTCAGTAGTTCCAGAAGGAATTACAATTGGAGTAGTGAATGTCATTAAATTATCTGGACTTAATGGTGTTCCATTTGGACTTGGTAAATTATCCCAAGACCTAGATCCTTGGAAGTTACCCGTAAGACCTATAGCAGCTGTATTAGCATTACCTGCAAATGAAAGCCATCTACGACCATCACCATCCCTATCTGTATTTGTGATAGAAGGAGGTGTTTCAAAATTTTGTGAAAATATATTTACAGCTTGAGTCGCCAAAGGCGCAGTATCATCATTCAAAATCGTAAGTGTCAATTTATTTCCTTCTGCATTAGCAAAAGCATCTCCACCATTTGCATTCACTGTGAAGTTAATGACAAGATTCTCATTAGGCTCAACTACTCCATCATTTAAAACTCTAAACACTAAATTTTTATCAGCAATTGAACCAGAATTAAATGTAACCGTAGGAGTCATTATAGTAATATCACTAGCGTTAGCCACTGAAGAACCATCAACAGCAAAAGTCACAACCGCATTAGCAGTAGGCGCTTTATTAATACTTAACGGCACAGTATATTCTGTGAAGCTACATCCGTTTCCTTCTGTAACATCCGCATTAATCAATCTTGTTTCACAAGCAGTTCTCTTGAACTGAATAGAAGCTTGAGGAGCCGAACAAACTGTAGACACTAATAAATCATCTCTACGTGGAGAATTCATTAATACGGCTAGCATTCTGTCTTTTTGGTTTTGAGTAAAAATACTCATACATGCATCATCAGTATAATCCATATAGTTTTGTACCATTTCATTTCCTGTCGAGTCACAATTTACTATAGTAGGACAACCATAGTTTGCAGTATGAGCAGTCGGAGTATCGGCACAGTAATCAGTACCACAATTAGTATCACCCCAGATATGTCGTAATCCGAACATGTGTCCAATTTCATGAGTAGCAGTTCTTCCTTTATCATAGCTGGTATCCATGTAATTACCCCCAGGATAAATAGCTCTTGATCCAAAAACATTATAAGCCATGATCAAACCATCTGTAGACGCTTCACCAGCAATACAATCTTCAGTTGGCATACCAGCCAGACCTGAACCTGTTGGGAATTGCGCATACCCCAATGTGCCATCTAAATCTCCACCGAAATTGGCCGTCCACATATTAAAATATTTGGTAGGATCCCAAATTGTATTTGGTTTCATATTCGTTTCAACCGCAGCTTCATTGAAGGAAGCCACTCCCAAATTCACTCTATGAATACCATTGGTTGGGTTACCGTTTGGATCTACTTGTGCCAAACAGAACTCAATAGAAGTATCTACCCCAGCACCAAAACCAGGCGTTCCCGATAATCTTCTAAAATCTTGATTTAAAACTGTAATTTGAGACAATACCTGAGCATCAGCAATATTTTCATTAGTTCCTACTGCATCACCGTTATGAATAACGTGAACAACTACAGGAATTCTAATTACTGACGGTAAAGCTCTGCCACTTTCGCGACGTTTTCTGATTTCTTCAACTTTTGGAGCAATCCATTGTTCAAATTGTTCATCAGATAAGATTTGCCCTTTCACTTGTCTTGCTTTGTGATGTTCTACAGAAGCACATCTTACAATTCCGTTAGGCGCTTGTCTTTTTGACTCTTCAATTGTACTTTGAAAAGTTTTGTTATTTCCAGTCTTTACCCTTAACTCTTGAGAATGAGCTTGATAAAAACCAAAAAAACAGGTTAATAGTAATATTTTTTTCATAGTTTATAGATTAAGTCGGCAAATATATAACAATTGATTAATAATTTGTTAAAGAATATATGTTAAAATTAACACTTTAATTGCACTTATTGTAAAAATAAAAAAAGCGCAGGCTAAACCTGCGCTTCCATTTCAAATAAAAACACTACGTTATTCAACAACTATTCTTTTCGTAATTTTTTTATCACCATCCGTAATATTAACAAGGTAAATTCCAGATTGAACATCTTCCAAATTAACCTCTTGACTAAATGCGCCGTTAGCTACATAAGATGAATCGAAAATCTGTCTTCCTCTCACATCATAAACCTTCACCTCAACATTTTTTCCAGAAAGAGAAGGGAATTCGATAGTAAATCTTCCCTTATTTGGATTCGGATAAATTTTCAATGAAGCCAACTCATTCTCTGAATTAGACAATGCAGCTTGAATATTACAAATATTCAAAGACCAACTATTCAATGAACCTCCATCACCACTATCATTATCTTTTACTGTTAATGTCCAAGTGCCTGTAGAAGATGTATTATTAAAAACAGAAAGTGCATTCAACGGAATCACAGCTCCACTAATTGCTGGATTTGAACCACACGCCAAAGCATTTCCAGAATCATCAAAAGTTGCATTAAGATTTGTACCACCTAAACACGATTGATCCAATACTCTAGAAGAAGCTCCTGTTGGCCCTGTTAACGTAATTATCAGATCACTCACATCAGAATGTGTACAGTTAACAGTTAAATTTAAATCATTAATTGTTACTCCAGATGGAATTGCAATAGTTGATGTTATTGTTGGCTTTCCGTTAGCAGCAATTGCCTGCACTGTATTATTACTCACAGTACTACAATTTATAATACCTGTGGTAAACTTGAATGACGAAGTAAACGCACCATTACAACTAGCATTTCTTGGTAAAACTCTCCAAAAATAATCTGTTGCCTGATTTAAACCGGTTACAATATAATTGGTAGATGCAGTTGTTCCCGAAGCAACAATAGAAGTAAAACCAGAATCACTTGCCACTTGTACATCATACAATGTTGCACTTGTTGCCGCAGACCATGTTAAATTTAAAGTGGTGTTTTGAGCAGTTGCGTTATTAGTTGGTCCAGACAAATTAGACACCCCAAATGTAGAATTCAGAATTTCTAAATAGAAAGGCACCGTTTTAGTCGTTGCACCCGAAGTCGCATTTACTATAACATTATGAAGACCAACCGGAGTAGACCCAGAAGTCGTAAGCGTCATAACCACATCACCATCTGTTGATCTTGAAACAGGAGAAAAACTTGCTGTAACTCCAGCAGGCAAACCAGTTGCACTGAATGTAGTAGTCGCATTGAATGACCCCATTGCGTCGTATCTAAATGTATAGGTTAAATTTGTTGAAGCATTTTGACATTTGCTTTTGTTTTGTTCTCCTGCCACACCATTAAAACTTGCTGCAAACGTATTTCCTCCAACAGTAGTTGTAATATTCGCATTTGAGATATCAAAGAAGATGTTGTTATTTGCTTTCACCATAATTCTACCTAAAGAATTGGCTCTTCCACTATCCACAGAAACAGGAATAGTTACCACTTCACTACCATCATTAGGCACTCTGCTTGCTAATAAAATAGGATAAGTAAATCCTCCATCATTCGAATAATAAATATCAACATAGCTCTCATTAATTCCATTCGCATTAGTTCCAGCCACATTCCAAGTCACAGTTTGATTAGAACCTTCTAGTAACGAAACTGCAGTATTAGGCGAAGTTATTACGAAAGGAGCTCCAGTATTTACTACAGTCACTCTCATATCATCGTAGTTCGTTTGTCCCACACTTGGTGTTGCAAGAGAAAAAGGAATATTATCTCTGACAGTAAGTCTAAAATTCAAAGTTCTAGCCACAGAGCTCAACGCCTCTATATTAATTATTTCATTTCCTGTCCCAGCTGTAGTTGCAGAATTTGCCACAACAGAATTAATGTTTGGCATAAATCTAAACGGAACTGTTACTGGCGAATAACTTACCCAGTTTGGCCCAGAAGTTTTACCAGCACTTGCCGGACTGCTGGCACCGGTTTGACCGGCACCTTCATCCATTTGCTCCCAGCAATATGTCAATGGATTCCCATTAGGGTCGGTTGCAGATCCGTTCAACAAGAATGGCGTACTTGTTGGTATCGTATAATCTGAACCAGCTGAAACTACAGGAGCCTGATTAGCAATAGCAATTTTAACCGGACAACTTTTACCTTCCAAATTGGTTTGGATTTGCTCGATAGAAGCTGCATGAAAAATATCGATAGAATGTCTAGCAACATCATAAGAAGTAATTCCCGCGTAACCCATAACGGTGATACCCGAACCTACTTCCATGTTTACACCCGTATTTTCGTTACTCATTGAAAAGGTATGATTCCCTCCCAATTGATGTCCCACCTCGTGAGCCACATAATCTATATCAAAATTATCTCCTGATGGAACTGCGTCGGCTGGAGATGTATAACCACTACCTTTTCCGTTATTACATACACAACCAATACAACCTGCATTTCCACCACCTCCTGTAGCGCCAAACAAGTGCCCAATATCATAATTGGCATCTCCTATAACACTAGTTAAGGTATTTTGCAATTCATTATTCCAGTTATTCATTTGACCCGCCGGCGAATAAGGATCCGTAGTTGCGTTATAATAAATAACACTGTCAGTATTTGCAATTAAATTCAAATGTAAAGCAAGGTCTTTTTCGTACACACCATTACATCTAGTTAACGTGTTATTAAAAGCTGCCAATACTAAATTCACTTGTGCAGAAGAAGTAGCTCCAAAATAATTAGAATATTCTGCAGTACAAGATTGAGCTAATCGCATAGTTCTCAAAAACTGTCCACTCGAACGCAATTGTTTTCTTTCGATTTGACCATTCAAATCCTCCATTACATTCTTATCTTCAGTAGTACAACTCCATGCTAACTTCCCTTTATTTCTTTGAGAATTGTAAACAGCATATACTTTACCATCTTCAGAATAAGGCTCCATAAATTCATTTTCTTTATCGGATCTGAAAACCATCGTTTGCACTCCAAGTGGAGAAACACTCAATTTAAGTGTAGCGGTCTTATCTGTAATTCCAACTCCAGAAAAAGCTCTGATTTCTGGAAATCTAGCTTGTAATTCTGGATCAAAATTAGACGCTTCATAAATAGCAAATTCTTCTAGTTTACCACTTGAATTGGGCAAAGTGATAATATTCGTCTTTCGGCTTTTTGAAGAAACCGAGGCGTACAGCATTTGTTTAAATGCATCCGAATTCAGATTGAACAATTTAAACTCTTCGGGGAAAGACTGCCTTTTCACAGTTTTGTTCGCAGACAACTCCATTTTGCCTGCTGGATTTTGCGACCAATACTTATCCTCTTGGGAGTGTGCCCCAAGAGAAATTAATACGGCAAACGCAATAATTTGTAGTTTTTTTCTCATAAACAAACTTTTTGGTTAATTTATATGGTATTTTAACAAATATATAGTAAAATTTAAAATGTAAATGTTAAAAAACAAAAAAAACAAAAAGACGAACAAAGGTTCGTCTTTTTAGTAAGTATATACCTATTTACTCTACAACAATTCGTTTTACCGTTTTTTTTCCACTATCTAAAACAGACAACAAATAAACACCAGCCTGAGCGTTTTCCAAACCAATATCCTGGCTAAAAACACCTGTATTCCGATAGGTTTTATCAAAAATTTGTCTTCCCCGCAAATCAAAAACATTAACCTTAATGTCGTTACCAGTATTCGAAACAAACTTCAAAGTAAAACTTCCATTACTTGGATTGGGAAATAACTCAAAAGCTTCCAATTCAAAATCATCATTTGCTAAAGTATACTGTTTAGAACAAATTGTCAACGTATAACTATTGATTGTTCCTACATCTAAAGCCTCCTCATCGATAACACCAAAAAGCCATGAACCATTAGGATTTTGATCATTTAAAACAAAAAGAGATTGTGCAGGCACAATATTTCCAGTAATAGTTGTTGCACAAACAATAGCCGAACCTTGATCATCAAAAGTTGCATTAATATTATCATTGCTCGTACAGGAACCACTAAACAAAGTAAGTTGAGTCCCTTGAGGACTTAACATAGCCAATGTGATATCAGAAATATAAGTATGTGTCAGATTCACCCCAAGATTTACATCAGAAATAGGTGCTGTCGTTGGCACATTTACTGAATGCACCAAAAAATCTGTTCCATTATCAGGAATTGCTGCATTAGGATTGATCGTGTAATTATTACAAACCGAAGCTACCGAATAACCTATTGCGATATCTTTGGAATTCACAGCAAAAAAAACATTAGCCGTTGGCTTCACCATCACCCTACATCGTTGTCCCGAAACATTTGGCACAGTAATCAACTGATTACCATCATTAGCGGTATTAGCAACAAGCACAGTTGGATAAGTCAATCCACCATCAGTAGACAATAAAATATTAACATTAGTAGCCCCAGTAATCGTATTGGTATTATTCACAGCCCACGTAATGGTTTGACTACTGCCGGGCAACCATGATTGATTTTCCACATTTTGAGAAGAAACAATCAACGGTCCTTTGGTTCCATCGACAGAAATGATCGCATTTGCAAAACCCGTTTGACCAACTTTCACCGGCACCGAAGAACTATAAGGTACATTATCTCTTACAGTTAACCTAAAATTAAGTGTTCTTGTAACCGAACTCAAGGCTTCAACCACTATTTCAGACCCCGAAGTAGTAGTCGCCCCATTGAGAAAAGTTTCCAGTCTTGGAAAATACCGAGAAGGCGAACTACTCGCATCATATGATCTCCAATTCGGCCCTGAAGCTTTGGTAGCGCTCGCCGAACTACTTGCACCACTCTGACCTGCAGAAGCATTGTCCACCTGCTCCCATTGATAAGTCAATACATCTCCCGAATTTGCATCTGTTGCAGATCCAGTCAAAATGAAAGGTGTATTGATTGGTATCGTAAAATTTCCACCAGCATTTACAACTGGCGCCACATTGTTGGTAGTAATACTCGTTGTAACAGGACAGGATTTTGTTCCTAGATTTGTTTGAATCTGATTTATAGAAACCGCATGAAATTTATCTATCGAATGCGGAGCAACATCATAATCTGTAATACCTGCATATCCCATAATACTAACACCCGAACCAGGCTCAACATTAACCCCATTACTCTCAAGACTCATAGAAAATGTATGATTCGCCCCCAATTGATGCCCCACTTCATGAACCACAAAATCGATATCAAAATTATCACCAACCGGCGCGGTACTAGTAGTAAATCCGCTTCCTTTATTAGCATCGCAAACACATCCAATACACCCTGCATTCCCATTATTTCCGATTGCCGAAAACAAATGTCCAATATCATAATTAGCAGATCCCACTCCACCAACGGCATCTAAAGCAGTTTGCAATTCCGAATTGTAATTATCATCAGTATCACTGTAAGGATCGGTTACCGAATTGGTATAAATAACATTGGTTGAGCTAGCTACCAAATTGAGATGAAGTCCTAAATCCTTTTCATACACTCCATTACAACGTGTTAATGTCGCATTGATTGCAGCTAATGATATAGCCACTGTTGGGGTTGTCCCCACCGCAATAGCATTGGCATGAAAAAACGAATACTCCCCTGTACAGGATTGCGCCAAACGCATTGTCTTCAATTCACCGGTATTAGAGCGTTGAACCGATCTAATTTTTCCCGACAAATCATCCATCATCTTTTCATCTTGAGTAGTACAATGAATACTGAATTTTCCTTTTCCTGTTTCAGAACGATATATCGCATAGGTTTTTCTATCCTGTGAATACGGTTCCATAAACTCGGTATTACTTCCAACTCTAGAAACCATGGTTTGCACACCTTGTGGAGCAATACTCATTTTCAAAGTAGCATATTTATCTGTAATCCCTTTACCTGAAAAAGCTCTGATATCGGGATATCTAGCCTGTAATTCATCATCAAAATTTGAAGCTTCGAACAACTCAAATTGTTCAATTTTTCCATCAGCATTCGGTAATTCAATCAAAATTGAACCCGTCCTCTTAGCAACTACCCCTTCTAATTTCTGCTTCAGCAACTGAAAATTCAAATCAAACAATACAAATTCTTTAGGAAAATTTCCTCTAGCTGCAGCTTTATTAACTGTCAGCTCAGCTTTAGATCCATTATGAGAAGACCAATACCCACCAGTTTGTGCAGTGGCAAGACTCAAAGAAAATAAAACGAATAACGTTAGTAATTGTGTTTTCATGTTTTAATTTATTTGATTTTTAACAAATTTATGAAATAATTTTAAAAATATTTATTAAAAAAGTGAAGTATTGAAAATGTAACTCCCTCGTACTAAGCAAAACAAATCCTATATTTACCAAAATTTTTATAGTGAAAGTATTCCACTCAATTTTTGACTTTAGTACACCCGTCAAAACAATTGTAACGTTAGGAACTTTTGACGGGGTTCATTTAGGGCATAAAAAAATCATTGCCAAACTTTTGAAGAGCGCCCAAATGGACAATTTGGAAACCGTTGTTGTTACTTTTGCACAGCATCCACGCAACGTTTTACACAAAAAAGAAACAATCGGTCTCCTAAATACAACCCCAGAAAAAACCATCTTGTTAGAAAATTCAGGAATCAACAATTTGATCATTTTGAATTTTGACAGCAATCTATCGGAATTAACCGGAGAGGAGTTTGTGAAAACCATTTTAGTAGAAAAATTAAACCTCCAAAAAATAATCATAGGTTACGACCACCGATTTGGAAAAAACAGAGGGTCAGACATTCATGATTTAATCAATTTTGGCAAGAAATACCATTTTGATGTAGAACAGATTTCTGCAGAAGAAATTGATGAAATCACCATTAGCTCAACTAAAATTCGAAATGCAATTACGCAGGGAGAGATCAACTTGGCCAATCAATATCTAGGCTACAATTATTTTTTCACAGGTAAAGTGGTAAAAGGAAAACAATTAGGACGCACCATAGATTTCCCAACTGCCAATATACAAGTTGAAGACCAACAAAAAATTATCCCAAAAAAAGGAGTTTATATTGTTACCGGAACATGGGAAGGAAAAACGCATCAAGGCATGATGAACATTGGTACACGACCAACCGTTAATGGAGAGAATCTTTCTATCGAAGTTCATTTCTTTGATCTTAATGAAGATTTGTACGAAAAACAGATTACAATATCAGTACTAGAACACTTAAGAGAAGAGCAGAAATTCGAATCTGTAGATGCCTTAAAAAAACAGCTCCAAATGGACAAAAATGAATCTTTAACCTATTTCTCCTAGACATTGAAGCTATTTATTTGTTAAACATTTGGAAATCAATATTATAATCAATAACTTTGAGAACAAGTCCTAATCAATTACTGATTGTTTAACTAAAAAAATAAGCCATGAACATTTCAAGAGAAGTACATAACGGCATTATGATTTTCATAGCTATTGGTATTTATTTCCTAACTATGGAGTTATTAGGTTTATCAGACATTTTCCTTCTACGATTGCTAAACATTTTCATTGTAGTGTATTTTATTAACAAAACAATAAAATCAAATTACGCCGAAGGAAAAACAGCCTATCTAGACAATATCATTTCCGGCAGTTTGACTTCACTTACCGGTGTAGCCTTAAGTGTTGCAGCTCTGCTTGCTTACATCTCAATGAAAGGGGGCGACGCATATCTTGCCAAACTGTCTCAAAATTTCCTCTTTGGAGGCGGAGAACCTTCTATGTACCAATACTGTATTGGATTATTATTTGAAGGCATCGCCTCTTCTATCATTATTACTTTCACGTTAATGCAATATTGGAAAGACAGAAGAGTTAAAAGTTTTTAGAATCAATTATATTGAGAGAAAATGTTTCCAACGCAATTGTTGGGAACATTTTTTTGTTTACTAAGGTTTTTCAAGCTGAAATCCTTATTTTTGACGCATACAAAAAAGGAGTTATGAGTATAACAAGAAACAATTGGACTAGAGAAGAAATCATTGCAATATACAACAAACCTCTAATGGACTTGCTTTATGAAGCTGCAAGCATACATAGAGAACACCATAATCCCAATGTAGTTCAAGTATCTACATTACTATCTATTAAGACCGGAGGGTGCCCTGAAGATTGTGGTTACTGCCCTCAGGCAGCAAGATACCACACAGACGTTGAAGGAAACGACCTAATGGGCGTACAACAAGTAAAGGCACAAGCACTAAGAGCTAAAGCCTCAGGCTCTTCAAGAGTATGTATGGGCGCAGCATGGAGAAACGTTAAAGACGGACCAGAATTTGACCAAGTTTTAGAAATGGTACGTACTATAAACAAACTGGACATGGAAGTTTGCTGTACATTAGGAATGTTAACTGAAAATCAAGCGCAACGTTTAGCTGAAGCTGGACTATATGCTTATAATCATAACTTAGATACTTCCGAAGAATATTATAAAGAAGTGATTTCAACACGTGGTTTTGAAGACCGTATCGAAACTATTCAAAATGTACGCAAGACTAATGTTACAGTTTGTAGCGGCGGAATCATCGGCATGGGAGAAAGTATCGAAGACAGAGCAGGAATGTTAGTTGCCTTATCGACTTTAAACCCTCAACCAGAATCAGTGCCAATTAATGCATTAGTAGCCGTTGAAGGAACACCGATGGAAGATGAAAAACCAGTTGAAATTTGGGAAATGATACGAATGGTAGCTACAACAAGAATTGTAATGCCAGAAACCCAAGTGCGTTTATCAGCAGGAAGAACCAATATGTCCCGTGAGGGTCAAGCGATGTGTTTCTTTGCAGGAGCAAATTCAATTTTTGCTGGAGACAAATTATTGACAACACCAAATCCTGATGTGAATGAAGATATGAAAATGTTTGAAATGTTGGGCCTACAACCCCAAAAACCATTCATTAAGAAAATGCAACCTGAAACTGTAGAAGCATGCGATTCTAGGTTCGAATCGTTGGGAGAAAAACCAAAATGGACTAGACCAGGACATACTATTGAAAGAAATCTTGAAGCTTCTGGCAAAGGGAAATAAGTAGTACAAAAAAAATAAAAAAGCTCCTATTTGGAGCTTTTTTTATTGTATCAACTTTCTGGAGCCAACTCAACAGCCAATCCATCGAGTTCTTCTGTAATATGAATTTGACAGCCTAAGCGACTATTTTCCTTAACATTAAAAGCTTCCCATAGCATCGCTTCTTCATCTTGTCCCATTTCAGGTAAAGCCACATCATTCAACACATAACATTGACAGGAAGCACACATTGCCATACCACCGCAAATACCAATTGTACCTTCCGGTGCTAATTCATACGCTCGTATTAACTCCATAATATTCATATTCATGTCAGTTGGAGCTTTAACTTCGTGGGTAACACCTTCTCGGTCGGTAATTTTAATGGTAACGTCCATACTATTTTTTTTGCAAAAGTACCAATTATTGTGCAAAAAGAGTATATTTGGAAAACTTTTTGGGGGATTAGCTCATTTGGCTAGAGCGCTACGCTGGCAGCGTAGAGGCGACCGGTTCGAATCCGGTATTCTCCACTAAAGCCACACTACCTTTTTAAAGCAAAAAGCAACAAAAACACCTTAATTTGTTAATTTCATTGCTGATTCATTGAATTTTGAATAAAAATGGTATATTTGGCTTCAATCAGGGGGATTAGCTCAGCTGGCTAGAGCGCCTGCCTTGCACGCAGGAGGTCATCGGTTCGACTCCGATATTCTCCACAGATTAACCAAAAACCAAAAACCAAGAAAAACGCCTCTCGCATTGCAGAGGCGTTTTTTAATAGCCCAAATTAAAGATTTCAATGAAACTGAAAGTTATTTTACCTGTTGTATTTCTGGTATTTACCACACTTACCTCACTAGCTCAAGACAAAATAACAACGAAGCTACCCGATTCCACTACCTATTGGAAAAAACACAATAAAGTAGGTTTTGACATTAGCGAAACTGCATTCATGAACTGGAATGCAGGAGGTAACAATTCGATTTCCGGCTTACTTAAATTAAACTTCATCAGAAAATACGAATATGAGAATTTAAAATGGCACAACGAGTTAATTGTTCGGTATGGTGTTAATAAACAAGACGGAACTAGTCTAAGAAAAACTGATGACGCTTTGCAATTCAATTCGACCTTTGGTTTTAGAAGAGACACTATTTCGAATTGGTTTTATTCTGCCAAATTAAACTTCAACACTCAATTTACCAATGGCTATTCTTACCCAGATACTGAGACAGCCATTTCACGATTTTTCGCACCAGCCTATATATTTCTGGGAGTGGGTACCGAATACATCAGCAAAGAAGACCATTTAAAATTATACCTTTCTCCATTAACACAGAAAACGACTTTAGTTTTGAATCAACGTCTGGCTAATGAGGGAGCATTCGGTGTAAAAAAAGCAGTATATGATGAATTTGGCAATTTAGTCTCAGAAGGTCACAAATCGAGAACGGAAGTTGGTGTATTGCTTACGGGACAACACAAAGATGAAATTTTTAAAAATATATATTTAGAAAACCGAGTTGCATTGTATTCGGACTATCTCAATAATTTTGGCAATATTGATGTCAATTGGCAATTACAATTGGACCTAATTGTAAACGAATACGTAAGCGCAAATATTGGCACTCATTTAATTTACGATGATGACATCAAAGCAAAAGAAGAAGAAAATGGAGAACAAATAACCGTTGGTCCAAAGGTTCAGTTGAAACAAGTATTAGGTGTTGGCTTAACCTATACCTTTTAAAATGAAAACGCCCCAAATTGGGGCGTTTCTTCTATTCTGCATTAGCCGCTTTACGCGCTAAACTTTTTTCTCGTAGTTTATATTTGGTGCGTTTTACCAAATAGAACATCACAGGCACAATAACCAAGGTCAACACGGTCGCATAGGTCAATCCAAAAATAATTGTCCATGCCAATGGTCCCCAGAAGATCACATTATCACCTCCCATATACAAGTGCGGGTTGAAATCTGTAATCAATCCAAAGAAGTCGAAATTCAAACCAATTGCCAATGGAATTAATCCCAATACCGCAGTCAAGGCCGTTAACAATACCGGACGCAAACGTGATTTTCCAGATTCGATAATTACTTCTTTAATTTGGTCTAACGTTAAATCGTCATGACTTTTCAAACCATTATCGGCTACTTTCTTATCCATTAGCAACACGAAGAAGTCCATCAATACGATACCGTTTTTCACCACAACCCCGGCTAATGAGATAATTCCCATCATAGTCATTAAGACAATAAAGTCCATTTGTGCAATTACGTAGCCATAGAAAACACCACTAAAACTCAACAACACCGTAAACATAATTACAATTGTTTTCGAAACTGAGTTGAACTGCAACACAATAATTGTTGTAATACCTGCCAACGCCAAGAACAAAGCGAAGAATAAGAAACTTTGGTTTTTTCCTTGCTCTTCTTGAACTCCTGAAAAACCATAGGTAATATCACCAGCAAGCTTATAATTTTCCAACTCTTTTGCAATACTCTTTGTGATCTCATCCCCGTTATATCCCGTTAAAATATTGGAATACACTGTCATGATACGTTTGTAATTTTTACGTTTAATCTGATTGTAAGTAGTCGTTTTTTCTGTATTAGACACAGCCGAAATTGGCACCTGCATAATTTGACCATTATTCGGATTACGGTACGTTAAAGGCTGATTGAACAAAACGCTTTCATTTTTACGCTGATCGTCTTGTAAACGCATTACAATATTATAATCGTCATCTCCTTCTTTATATGTAGATATTTCCTGACCATACACAGCGCGTCGTAATGTAAAACCAGTCATTCCTGTAGAAGCACCTAAGCTACCTGCATTTACACGATCGATTTTCACTGACAACTCGGGACTTTCTTTATTGATGTCTACTTTCAGTTTTTCAATTCCTGGAATATTTTTCGAATTCAAGAAAGCAATCATTTTATCTGCTTCTTTCAACATCAAATCATAATTGGTACCTGTTAATTCGATACTGATTGGATAACCTGCCGGTGGACCAGCCGCATCTTTTTCTACCGTTACCGAAGCACCCGGAATTGCTTTAATTTTAGCACGAACTTCTTCCATAACATCGGCAGTATTTACACCACGACGGAATTTGAATTCGGCAAAATTTACCGTTACCTTACCTTTATGAGGTGTTTCCGATTGTGAACCCAAATCAACTTGTGGATTAGTCGCACCCACTCCCACTTGAGCAACAATAGACTCTGCTAAAAAGTTCTCAGTGGTTTTAGGATCAACATATTTACTTAAGACATTAATAACTTGTTTTTCAACAAACTCAGTAGCTTTGTTCGTTTTTGAAATGTCTGTTCCTTGAGGATATTCAATGTAAGCAATTACTTGATTTGGAATATTATCTGGGAAAAACAATACTTTTCTTGGGAAAATTCCAAGTAAAATAAAAGAGAAAAACAACATTGCTACAATCAATCCAAAAGCTCTCCAGGCCGCTTTTCCTTCCAAAATTCGAGCCAACACAGCTTTATACTTGTCTTCCATACGTGGAAAAAAGCTATGTTGAAAATCTTGCGTCCATTGGTATAGTTTTTTGTAGTACAACCACATTAATGCTACCGAAATTAAAGACAAATGCCCTACAGCTCTACCTAATTTGGAATCGATTACGTTGCCCAAAATCACAAACACTATTCCAACAGCCAAGAAAATGATTGTATTTCTTTTTAAAACTCTTGGAGAAATATTTCTATCCTCAATATCCATCGAACCACCAGTCATGGCTGCATTAACAACCATAGCTACAAACAATGAAGCTCCCAGTGTTACAGATAAAGTTAACGGGAAATACATCATAAATTTACCCATAGTACCTGGCCATAATGCAAATGGTAAAAACGCCATTAATGTAGTTGCCGTTGAGGAAATAACTGGCCATGCTATTTCTCCAATACCAATTTTAGAAGCCTCGATACGCGGCATCCCTTTTTTCATATTGGCAAAAACATTATCAACGACCACAATACCATCATCCACCAACATACCAAGTCCCATTACCAATCCGAATAATACCATAGTATTCATAGTAACTCCGATAGCTTGTAACAAAGTAAAAGCAATAAATATGGACAAAGGAATAGCAGCTCCAACGAATAACGAGTTGCGCAATCCCATAGTAAACATCAATACAATCATTACCAGAACCACACCGAAAATGATATGATTCGACAATTCATCCACTTGATGCTCTACTCGCGAAGATTGGTCGTTTGTTAATGTTACTTCCAAATTTTTAGGCAAAACTGTTTCCTGTGCTTTTTTTACAACTTCTTTCACCTGATCAATAGCTGAAATCATATTTTGACCCGAACGTTTTTTTACGTTCAACATCACTACTTCTTCATTTTTCTCACGTGCGAATGTCGTACGTTCTTTCTCCTTAAAAGAAATCTTTGCAATATCCTTAAGATAAACAGAACCTCCATACGATTTAACAATCACATTTTCCAATTCGGCAGGATCTTCTATTTCTCCAATAATTCTAATATTATTTCTTGCGCCTTGAGAAATTAAATTACCTCCTGACAACGTCATATTTTCATACTTCACAGCACTTGCAATGTCATCGAAGCTTACTTTTGCAGCGTTCATTTTGTAAACATCAATTGCAATTTCAACTTCTTTTTCATCGACACCTAAAATATCAACTGCTTTTACTTCTGAGATATCTTCAATTTCATCTTCAAGATATTCGCCGTATTTTTTCAATTGCTGTGCCGTATAATCTCCTTTCAAGTTGATATTAAGAATTGGCACCTCTTCAGCAATGTTGATACTAAAAACACTAGGTTCCACTTTACTACCGTTATCAAGAGTCGGCCAGTCGGTGTCAGCTTTAGAAACATCCACTTTGTCTTTAATCAAAATTTTGGCCTGATCCACTGTGATATCATCATCAAATTCGGCCACAATCATACCGTAATCTTGGAACGAACTTGAAGTTACTTTGTTAACACCACTGATGTTTTTAATATTATCCTCTAGAGGTTTGGTTACTAATTTCTCTACATCTTCAGCCGAGTTCCCGGGAAAAATGGAAGAAACGTAAATTTTGTTTTCAATGATTTCTGGGAAATCTTCACGCGGCATTGTTATATAGGCATAAACACCTGTTATCACCACGATAAATGTAAGTATGTATACCGTCACGCGATTATCAACCGCCCAACTGGATATCCCGAATTCTTTACTTTGATGGCTCATATTTGTTTGATTTAGTTGATAAAGAAAAAGGTTAGTCTTTTATATGTTCAAGATTTGGGACCAACAAAATTCTTAGAAACAAGAACTAACCCTTTCTTTTCTTTCTCCTTAAAATGTTAATTTCATTCCTTCAGAAACTGTGTTTGCTCCTTCCGAAACAATTACATCTCCTTTATTCAATCCTGATTTAATTTCTGTAGTGTTATTAGACGATTGTCCGACTTTCACTATTGCTTTCTTCGCAGTTCCTGATTTATCCGTAGCATTATTCACCACGTATACAAATTTATTCCCTTGTGCATCTTGTTGGATTACATCTGCAGGCACAACAATAGCCGATCTGTTAGTGTAATCGATGATTTTCAGTTTTGCTACCTGATTCGGTCGTAATAAACCTTCTGGATTTGGCACACTTACTTCGATTCCGAAACTTCTGTTGGCTGGGTTAATACTCTTACCTACTTGTCTAACTTTGCCTTGGTACGTTTTTCCAACGGAAGTAATATCTGCCTCAACCACAGTTCCTACCTGAAGTTTTCCAACATAGGTTTCCGGAACCTGAGTGCTCACATACATATTACTTAAGTTCACGATACGCATTAAACCTTGTGGATTAGCTGAAACGATCTCGCCTCTTTCGACAAATACTTCATCAATCACACCCGTAAATGGCGCTTTTATTACTGTTTTCTCCAATTGTGCTTTCATTTGCGCAACTGATTTTTGCAAGCTAACCATTTGAGTTTTGGCTTGTAAATATTGTATTTCAGAACCAATTTTTTGATCCCATAATCTTTTTTGACGTTCGAAAGTGGTTTTGGCCAATTCGTATTGTGTTTGAATACTCGCTAATTGCTGACTCATACCCGAATCATCCACTCGTCCTAAAACTTGACCTTTTCCAACTCTTTGACCCGCTTTAACATTCAAAGCGATTAAAGCACCTGGCATTTCAGGCTGAATCAGGATATTTTCTTTCGTATCTACATTTCCTTGAATTTCAAGATAATGATTGAATACAGTATCTTTCACCGTGATTACCTCAACCAACGCCTCTTCCGATTTCTTTTCCAAATTGGCTAATGCTTGATCGATTTTAGTCAAATCCGCTTGTAAAACGGTTCTTTTGTTCTTTAATTCTTGTACGTTTTTAGTTTCGATAAGTTGATCTATCGAGGTTCCATTATCTTTGCTCCCACAAGCAAAAAGGAATATAGCAACTAAAGAAAGTAGGATTACTTTTTTCATTTTTAATATGTTAAGTTAGTTTTTATTGATAATTTTTTCCAAAGCAGCTCTTTTATTGATGATATCCACCATGGCCTGAAGATAACTTTGTTGTGCCGTATACAATTGACGTTGCGCTTCTGTAAATTCAAAACTGGTTGATAAACCCTCTTTAAATTTAATTTGTTGCTTATTTTCAATTCGCTCTGATAAATTCAACGTGCTTTTTGCTGAATTGTATTGTGCCACACTGTACTCATAATCACTTCTTGCTTTTTGATACTGTAGTTGTAATGTTTGTTCTGTTTCTAAAACTTTAGTCTTAGCCTGTTCAAAAGCAATTTTAGCTTGTTCTGTTCTTGAATTACGACCAAAAGAACTAAATATCGGCACATTTAAACCAACACCAAAGTTTGAAAAATTATACCATTTTTGGTCGCTATTAAACATTGTAAAACTATCATTGAAAGTATTATATCCGAAATTCACCTGCGCTCCCAAAGAAGGCAGAGCTTTACTTCTTTCCAATTTCAGCAATAGTCTTTTCGATTCTTCCACATTTTTCTCAATTTGGTAATCGATATTGTTTTCCACTTTAAACGTTTCGCTTAACAATGCCATATCGATATTTTGGGTGGTCAGAATATCTAGTTTATCTGTCAAAACAATTTCTTCATTCAATTCGATTCCCATCATCAATTTCAACATATTGGAAGCAATCACTTTCATACGAGTAGCATAATCCAATGTACTGTTAACCGAAGCCAATGTGATCTGAATACGCTCTACTGCTTCTTCTTCAAGAAAACCATTCTTATACGTTTCGCTCGTTTCTTTCAATGTTTTCTCCAATATGGCTTTGTTCCGTTCTACAATTTTGATGCTTTCCTCAGCCAACAATACATTCCCATAGGCATTCGTTGTTAGCTCGGTAACTTCCTGATTGGTTTTCTTTTGTGCATTTTGTGAAATTTTCAAATAGGTTTTAGCTGATTCTAAGCCAACCAAATAAGAACCATCAAAAATCAACTGGTTTAAAGTAAGTGTACCTACCATATTATGTTTCAATCCGAAACCAACAGGTATAATCAAACCAGCAGGCGCATTAGCATCAAAATTATTGGCATAAACCCCTTGTTTTTGTGCCTCAAAAATGCTCTGATAACTAACGTTACCTGTTATTTGCGGTAGTCCCATTGTTGTGGTTTCCCATTTTTTTTGTTTTGCAGCTTCAATTTCCCTGCTGGCATTGATCGAATTGTAGTTGTTTTTAACTGCATGATCAATGGCCTCACGCAATGAAAAAGAAAGCTTCTTACTGTCCTGTGCAAAAAGCTGCACCTGTATTATCATGACTAAGAACAAAATGCTTTTTCTCATGGTTTGGTTTTTATAATTTGTGTATTAATAATTGTTTTTCAAGTTCTTCAATTCCTTTTGCTGTGGCGATTGCGCGGGTATGGTATTCCAACGCTTTTAGCTCCAAAGCCTGACTGTCTTTTTCCAGTGCTGTGGTTTCATTAATATTCAATATGAGTGTATAATAAAAACGAATGCTTGATTCCACATCCAATTCTGCTCTATAATACCCTTCTTTAATCCCTTTTTCAATATTCATACGGAATAAGTGATCACAAGATTCATTTTCCTTGCAGATTACTTTTTCATAAATCTCCGGGTAATGCTTTTTCAATTGAAAAAGTGGTGTAGAATCTGCTGAACTAAAAAGTTCATCAAACATTCTTCGTATTGCAAAATTTTCTTCAACGGCATTCAAATTTTTCTCTATAATACCTTCAATAACCTCATGTATTTTATTATGAGTCAAACCAGTAGCTTCTTCAACAAGCATTTCCTTGTTGGCATAATACTTATAGATTGTTTTTTTGGAAATGCCCATTTGGTTTGCAATGTCATCCATAGTAATGCTTTTAAAACCATATTTTAAAAACATTTCAGTTGCCTTTTCGATTATCTTACATTTCATATTCAACTATTTTTGGAAACTAT
Organism: Flavobacterium sp. MAHUQ-57; assembly: GCF_051908335.1. Classification (NCBI taxonomy): domain Bacteria; kingdom Pseudomonadati; phylum Bacteroidota; class Flavobacteriia; order Flavobacteriales; family Flavobacteriaceae; genus Flavobacterium; species Flavobacterium sp. MAHUQ-57. The sequence goes on from NZ_JBPZTE010000007.1 coordinate 856,453, forward strand.
GAGTTCAAAGTCCAAATTCGATGCAAATATAGAATGGAAACTTTTAACACCAAAATAGTTTCCTTGGTTTTTACAATTATTTAACATTTAAACAAAAGCGTTTTACTTCTCATTTGAGTAGTTGCCATAAAAAGAGTATTTTTGTGCTATCAACTTATAAGTTTCTACAAGCAAAATGCATTCTATATCACACTATCAGGAAGTTATTTCCAATCACTTTTCAGCCTTGGCCATTGATAAAGAACCCAACAATTTATATGAACCTATACGCTATATTTTATCATTAGGAGGGAAAAGAATGCGTCCGGTTTTAACTTTGATGGCAGCAGAGATTTTCAATGTAGATTGTAAAGATGCCTTACCAGCAGCAACGGCAGTGGAAGTGTTTCATAATTTTTCATTGATTCATGATGATATTATGGATGATGCACCATTACGAAGAGGAAACGAAACGGTTCACGAGAAGTGGAACATTAACACCGGAATTTTATCAGGAGATGCCATGTTAATCTTGGCCTATCAATATTTCGAGCAATACGAACCAGAAATCTTTAGGGATTTGGCCAGATTGTTTAGCAAAACTGCTTTGGAAGTGTGTGAAGGACAACAATATGATGTCGACTTTGAAACCCGAGATGATGTTACTATTCCGGAATATTTGAAAATGATTGAATATAAAACAGCTGTATTGGTTGGAGCTGCAATGAAAATGGGTGCGATTGTAGCTAAAACTTCGGAAGAAAATGCGAATTGTATTTATGATTTTGGACTGAACTTAGGCATCGCTTTTCAGTTGCAAGATGATTACTTGGATGCTTTTGGTGATCCGGAAACTTTTGGCAAGCAAGTGGGTGGTGATATCATAGAAAACAAAAAAACCTATTTGTATCTTAAGGCCAATGAATTCGCTGAAACTAACAGTAGAGCACAATTATTACATTTGTTTTCAATACAACCTGCAGATAATACTGACAAAATTAATTCAGTAAAAGAAATTTTCAACTCAACTGGCGCTAGCGAAGCAACGCAGGAAGCCATCAAAAATTATACTTTCAAGGCATTTGAAACTTTAGAAAGAATGGATATTGAGCAAAACAAAAAAGAGCTATTGAAAGCTTTTGGTGAAAATTTAATGCGTCGAAAAGTATAACCAATATGTTTGTTGCACCTTTAAATACCGATTTATTACTTTCTGAAGCACAGAAAGAACAATTGTACATTAAATTGATTGAACAACTTAATAAAGATTTTACGTTTGCTAACGAAAGTCTTGATTTTCCAACCACTTTATCTCCAATAGATTTAAAGATTCAATTGCACGAAAAAATATACAAGTTAATCCAACATAAATTTGCCGAATACCTTAATCTTCTTTACATCATCGATGTACCTGAAGATCAGGTAAAAAAATTGGACGGTTCCGACCTGCTTGAACTTGCCGAACAAGTTTCCTATTTAATTTTAAGAAGAGAATGGCAAAAAGTTTGGTTTAGAAACCGCTTTTAATTCTTTTTTGCGACGTCTTTACTTGCCAACACTAGAGCTGATTTGAATCTTAAATCTGGTGTTTTCTTCAAATCACTTTCGATAAAGAGCGAGAACGGATCCAATTCATTTTTTTCCAAAAAGAATTCTTCTCTGTTATAATTTTCAACAACCGCAGCAGTTGCATAAGAGTTTTCGCTTATAAAATTGGTTCCACATTTATTAAAAAGGACATTCTCAAATTTATACGGTTGTAATTGCACGATGTTGCCTTTAATTTGCCCATCGAATAAAACGCCCTGTTTAAATCCAGAGATCACACTATTCTTGAAAGTCAGATTCGCTCTTTCTTTCACATAAATCGCTTCATTAGTAACCCCTTCCACTTCATTATTATCATTTATCAAAGTCAAATAGTTCGCTTCAACATTGGTTAGTTTTTTACTAAAATCTGCATTGGAAGCTACATCATAAGATTCAACTTCAAGACTTCTCGAGCCTTCCGGACTGGAAACAAATGAATTACGTACTGCAACACTATTCTCAATAACACATTGCACGCCTTCCGTAAAATCAAAGTCATCATCTAGCGCTCTAAAAGACACCAACTTATCTACAAAAACATTTCCTCCGTAAAACTCAAAAGAATCATCACCGGAAAAACTGACTTGAATATTGCTTAACAAAGTATTTCTTCCAACACCTGCCAAAGACAATCCGTTAGGACATTTTTTATGTTTTCCTCTTTTTCCTGCAAATTCGATTCGTACATATTTCATGACACCCGAATCACTCGTTAAATTCTCTCCTCCATAGCTATTATAATTGGCTTCCAGTGTGAAATCAAGTTGTTTTGAAAACTTATTTGTAGGCGCATCTCCCATAACTATTATACCCCCCCAATCACCTGATTTTCTTTCAGATTGTGGCTTATTCGAAGTAAAAACTATGGGATTAGCCTCATCTCCTATGGCAACAATTTTAGATCCTTTGGTAATAACTAACAATCCATCGGTTTCGAAATCACCACGAATCACAGTCCCAGGTTCGATAAACAATGTTGCTCCTTTGGTAACATATACCACGCCGGTCAAAAGATAAATCTGATTGTTTTGTAGGACCGTATTTTGAGAAATTATACCTGTGAGCAATGTTGTGGTCTCTCTATATTCTGAGGTTTTGGGTTTAAAATTTGTCCAAGTTCTCAACCAATTTGATTCACCATAAATTCCTTTCAGGTCTTGAGCCGAAAGTGCGGCTCCTGTTAATAAAAGCAGAAGTAGAATAGTTTTTCTCATATGTTTCGAAGTTTATGTATTTAGGGCAGTAATAATTCTCGAAATCTGTATATAAAGATACTTTAACACGTAAGAAAAATTTTATGGTTAAACCATAAAAAAAGTTAAACTTATGAAAACCAGCGTATAACAAACACAAAAGGGGGTAACCACACCCCCTTTTAACCAAAAAACTACCAAATTATGTATATTAATATTGGAATACTACTTTACCGAATTTATCATTCGAAAGATTATATGATTTCGAGATAAAATCTGCAATTTTATCTTCTTCAGTAAACACGGAATCAATACAAGCCTTATTTACCTTGTAATTCTGTAGACCGTTTACTAAATCTTCTGTTGATCCGAGACAATTTCCAATAAAACTCACATTACGCATCATCATATTTGCAATGAGTAATGACAGGTTTGCGGGTTTAACCCCTTTCATTTTTCCTGAAGACTGATTGAAAATTCCACAGGTCAAGTATCTTGAATTAACATTCATTTTATTCACCAAATACTCCAAATAAGTATCCGAAAAGGCATCAAAAACTACATCAAAGAAAAGTTCTTGAGGAATATTGTTCTCTTTAATGGAATAAATCTCTTTAATAAAAGGAAAATGATTTTTTATCTTTTCCGTATTTTTCCCGGAGAAAGAAAGTCCGTACACATTACATCCTTTTTCCCAAAGTGCATTTAAAATAAAGAACGAAGTATTCGACGTAACAGATGTAACTAAGACATTATCCCCCTTTTTTATATCGGCTTTACGTATCATTGAATTCGATGTTTGCACACCGATACTCAAACCACCCGCTTCTGTTTCCGAAATAAATTCGGGTACTTTAACCAATTTCGCATAATGGTATATTTCATATTCTTTACTTGCGTGATTGGATGGAATACCTGGTACAGCTCCATTTTCGAAATTGGGATAAAATCCATTCCCGATAACCAAATCCCCTTTCGAGAAATTGGTAATGTTTTTCCCAACCGCTTCAACATACCCTGCAAAATCGGAACCAATTGGATAAAAAGAGTCACCTTCAACTGACTCTAACTTACGCCATGCATTTTCAATGATTCCTAAATCCCTATAATTTAGTGAAAAGCTACTTTTACGTACCAATACCAAATTTGCATATTCGTCACTTTCGGGATCGAATTCAGGCTTAACACCTTCAATTAAAGCTAATGGAATTCTAAGATCGTCAATTTCAATTAGGTGTCTCTTATTCTCTTCTACTTTCTCAAAAAGCGAGTGAGTTACTACAGATAATGCTCTCATAATTAATTGATCAGTTCTAATGTGTTTTTTTCTTCCTCTTTAGTATCAGCATTCATGTGAAGTTTTTTACTGTAATATTTGTACAGATAATCGTATACTACCATTTCATGAATTCTGTGTTTGGTCAAGAAAATCCTGTTACATACCATATGAATATAACTCAAGATTATTTGAAACAAAGGAGCTGGAAGTCTATTTTCTGCTTCTAATTTTTTTATAGCTTGAATAGTTTCAGCGTTTGCCAAAGAACGTTCCTTCATAATTTCCCAAAGCGGTTCATACATTTCTTCAATGGCATTTGCATCAAGAAAACAATCAATTTCATATTCACTTTTTGCAAAATTTTCATTGATTTGTTTGTTCAATCTTCCGGCACGGTTAAATTCTTTTCCGAAACCGGTTTTTGCCACGTTCATCATTTTACATTTGTCTTGAAGAGAAATTCCAAAATCATTCAGCAAATGATCCATTGACAATAGTGCAAATAACCAGCGAATTTTTTCACCCGAGTCACCTTCAATCATATCGGCAAATTTCATTGTACATTCGCTATCATTGAAAAACAAAGATTCAGTACTTTCAATAGCATCATAACCATAACGTTGTAATTCTCTCAAATAGCTATCTGTTTGAGTCTTCCATACCACTCTAGTATCTTCAAAAGGTTTAATATGCGCCTTAATTGTTTTTAAAGTATCATTATAATTTGATAAATCTTTTAATAAAACCCTAAAACGAATGTGGTGACCAAGTGCATCGTAATAACGAATGAAGAACCATTTTTCTATCAAACCTTTTTCTTTTAACTCGGCAACAATTGGATTAATTCCTTTATTTAAAAGTTCTTCTCCAGCTCTTTCTCCACAATAAAACTTATAATACAACCACTTTTCACCCATTGAAAAAGACTCTTGAACACCCTCTTTCTTCTCATTTGGAATAAATGCAACGGTATTTTTTTCTTCTGTTTTTTCAACATTACGATGTGCTGAAACCACTATTTCATTACAATAAGTATTAGTAACAGTATCTTCAGTGAAGAAAAATTCTTTTAATTGTAAGAAACGTTCTCCTTTAAGCATGAAATAGAACACCATACAACTCAATTCATTTTCGAAATTGATCAACACTTCGTTATCACCTTGAGTAATATAAACAATGTTTGGAATTTCTCTTGCTTCCTGGAAAGCTCTCACAACATTAACCGCATCTTTTTCATCATTAGAAAGTAGCGTATCAATATCATTTTTAGTAATATTCCAAGTTGCTCTACTTAAAACCGCATCCTTGTATGTTAATCTTGGCAAATAACTAAAATCGTTTTGCAATGCTCCCCAGCTAAAACCAAATCCCATAGAATTTTGGTTTTGCAAATCACACAAGAAATGATAAATAGGTAAAGCGTTTGAACTATAATTGTGTGCATTACTTAATCTTGGTATAATTTCTTTACCGAGACGTTTAGAGCGTAAAACAATTTGACCTCCTCTTACGGACACATACAAGTCTTCAATTAGAATTTGGTTTTCCAATGGCACAGAAGACATTCCTAAATAAGGAATTTCATAGTCTCTCTGGAAGTTTCTGTACAAAATATTCCCAGTTCTTGCTTGAGGCAAATGCACGATTTCTGCAATGATTTTATCAGGGTTTAATTGTTTTTCCACATCAGAAATCTCGTTACATAAGCTCAAAATTTGTTCATCAAGGTGGCTAAAACGTCCAATCAATCCGTTGGCTGAAGGCCCTGATATCGATTTAAGATTTATTTTTTCGCTTCCGTTCTCATGGAAAATATTAACAAAAGCAGAGAAAGTTTCTGGATATAAAGTTTCATCCTCTTCAAATTTATTAATTTCTTCATCTTGCAAATCGACAATTTTTAGATTGTTTGCTGTAGCATGAATCAACTTTTTCAATAAAAAGCTCTTTTTCGCATCTAGATTCACTTGTTTTTCGTTGGCATATCTTGGAGCAATAGCCAATTCATCTACTAAAGGTGCTTTTGCGCCAGATTGTTTACCGTAGCCAATTCCAATATCAGGATCCAAAACATTTACTAGAGGCTGTTCATACTCTTCATAACGTTCTTGGAATTTCTTCTTAAAATCTTTTAAATTTTGATTTTCACCATTAGAACTTAATTTATTTAATGCAGATATTGCAGGACGGAGTGCTTTAAGTGTTTTGAAACTCAAGGTTCCTTCTTTAATTTTTCTGCTGGCATCAACCTGAAATAACTTCGTGATGTCAACATTCCCAATTTGCTCATTAACTAACTCAAAAATTGAGTTATATAGCGCAGGATCATTAATACCATTTCTATCAAGATCATTGATTTTAGTTTTTAAGTTTGTAATTAAATCTTTTATCACTTGTGCTTCATAGAAATTGAAACGTTCTTCTGAAAACACCTTCATTATTTTTTCAAAATAATCTTCACCCGTCACCGTAAATTCTAATTCACTGATGATAAATTGACTTTCAATTAGCGTATCAATAAAGCCTAATGCATCTTCTCTTGAAATATCATCTCCAACTAAAGCATTTGCTAAATCCTCAATTAATGCTCCTTTTCTTCCTTTATCAAAAATCAATTCAAGGTACTCGCTAAATTCAACTTCAGATATTTTATGAAACCTTACGTTGTCTTTGAAATAATATTCCACGTAACGAAACTTATCAAACACTTTATACATTGAGTTGTTAGAGAAGTACTTTAGTGCTTTTTTGATAGAATCGTTTTTAATGATTATTGGAATTAGCTGTCCTAAGAAATACATATCGTATTTTGTAAATCTTCCTAAATCACTGTTTTTTACATCCAGATTAGTTGTAGCACTCATAGTAATTGGCGCAACTGTGGCAAACATACCAAAAGGAGTACTTCTGTTTGATAATCTTGATGCATATTTATACAATGATCCCTTAAGGTTTTTTAAGTCAGCTTCTTCCTGGAACATTTCCCCATTTTCCCAGGCTACGAGCGCTTTATATATATTAGGTGATCCTAAGAATAATGCTTCGCGGTTTTCTTCTTTTGAAAAGATTTCCTGGATTTTTTCCCATGTTAAATCAATTTGCTTCTCCTCGATTGGAGTTCTTACGATAGCAGTCTTTGTAAAAGAGTAGTTTTTCATTTGTTAAATTTTTTTATTAAACAGCTATATTATTCCACATTTTATAGTAATAGTTTTTGTTTTGCATCAAAGTTTCGTGCGTACCACTTTCTACGACTTCACCTTTTTTGAAAGCATAAATCACGTCTGCATTTTTAATGGATTGGAGTTTGTGAGCAATTACAATAATCGTTTTACCTTCTTTTGATAAATCCTCCACTAACTTTTTGATGACCATTTCAGATTCTGAATCCAATGCTGAAGTAGCTTCATCTAAAATCAAAACATCAGGATTTTTATATAAAGCTCTTGCAAAGGCGATACGCTGTCTTTCTCCTCCAGAAAGATTTGCTCCAAATTCCCCTAAATATGTACTGAATCCATTTGGCAAAGCTTCGATAAAATCATATGCTCCAACTCTTTTACTTGCATCTATAATCCTAGCCATATCAGGCTCAGCTTCACCAATGGCAATATTAAAAGCAATTGTTCCATCAAATAGTTCAACGTTTTGAGGAACTGTTGTAATCAAATTGTTGATACTTTCTTTACTAATGTACCTCAAATCATAATCCCCAATCAATATTTTACCTTCGGAAGGATAATAAATATTTTGAATTAAAGAGGCAATTGTACTTTTACCACTTCCACTTTCCCCAACGAATGCAGTAAAACTTCCTTTTTTGATTTCAAGATTCAAATCTTTAAAAATATACCTTCCTAATTCATACGAGAAATCAATATCTTTAAATTGAATGTCGCCCAAAGAATTTGACGTCAAGTTTATTTTTGATTCCATTTCTTCACGATCCAAATCCATAACTCCAAATAATCTGTCAGCTGCAATCATAGCATTCTGAATCGCTTGGTTTGTTCCGATAAGTTGAGATGCTGGTCCAGTAAAATACCCAATAATAGAGTAAAAAGAGAACAATTCTCCAGGTGTGATTTCACCATCAATAGCATAATAGGTTCCAGCCCAAAGCAAGATAATGGTAAACAACCTTGACACAAAATCAGTCGAAGTTCTGGAAAAAATACCATTAATACCTGATTTATAAACACTTCCCAACAAATCAATAAACTTCAATTCGGTTTTAGTCTTCGAAAAATCTTCAAGTGACAATCGTTTTACCGTACCAATATTTTTAATGGATTCTACTAATTGAGATTCCAATAAGGCATTTTTTTCCATTATTTCCCTTTCCACTTTTTTGTTTAGTTTATTCACAATAAAGTAAATTGCCAAATAAAAAGGAATAATCAAGGATACTATCAATGCCAGTTTCCAATAATAGGTAAACATTAGAATAAATGAAAAAATCACAATAAGAATATTTACAGAAACACTCAAAGCCGTTTCGTTGATTAAGGTTCTGATTTTAACGGCATCACCTATTCTTGACATGATTTCACCAATTCGCATCGTGTCAAAAAACTTCTGAGGCATGGTAAATAAATGTTTATAATATCCCAAAATAAGTCGGGAATCTATTTGTTGACTTGTTCTTAGAATAAAAACATCTTTTAACACACTATATACTACTTGCAAGATCAAACACCCAATAACAATGATACTCATTAGGTTGAGCAAACTCTTATTACCACTTACCAAAACAAAATCTGTAATTTTACCAACGTATATTGACACAGAGAATCCTAAAACAGTATATAAAACAGCACCTATAATAGCTTGAACCAAAATATATTTATGCGGTTTCAGCAAAAATGAAATTCTTTTAAAATTGGAGAATTTTTCATTCTTTTCCACGAAAATATCTTCATTAGGAATCAAAATCAAAGCATATCCTGTAAAAATTTTTTCAAAATCGGCTAATTTCTTTTTTTCCAATTTCCCAATGGCAGGATCCATGATTTTAACATAGGTATCGGTCACTTTGTACACCACCACATAATGCGGAAATTCATGTCCGTCTTTAATAATCATTACATGTGCAATAGCAGGTAACGGTAAATCTTTAATTCCTTCCATTGACAATTTAATACCCTTAGCCAAGAAACCTAATTTAACCGAAGCTTCTCTCAAACCTAGTAAGGTTGTCCCCTTCTGATTTGTATTACCATATTGTCTGATTCTTGAAATTGGCAAACTCAAGTTATAGTATTCAGATATCGATGCCAAACATGTTGCGCCGCAATCTGAAAAATCATGTTGTTTAATAGCTATTTTACTCATTTTTATTATTATATGGATTAAACCAATCTTCTACCTCATCAAATAACAGTTGGAATGCTGAACGTTTTGTTAAGAAAAATCGACTTGTGAGTGTCATTCCTTTTTTTAGTTTCCCCATTGAACCGTTTTTTAGCATTAGTTTATCTTTGTCTAATGAACTCTTAACTTTATAAAAAGGCATGTTATTCATCATCAGGATATCTTTACTAATTTCAATAATCTCTCCTGTTCCGAAACCCCATTGATTGGAATTAAATGCATCAATCTGATAAATTGCTTTCCCTTTCTCTTTAATAAAACCAATATCCGATGGATTGACATAAGTTTCAACAATTACATTCTTGTCTGGTGAGATTTCAACCACTAGATTTCCAGGTGCTATTATACTCCCTTTATGAAATCCTTGCATATTCACTAGTTCACCATCAATAGGAGACTTAATTACATAATCGTTTTCTTCCTCTTGAAGTTGTTTTTGACTCGAACGAATTCTATGATCAGTATTGACCAATTCAGCATATTCTTTTTGCCATGCTAGTTCTGCTTGTTTAACTAAATTTACTCTGTCATTTTTGATTTTATTCAGTTCCAACAAAGCCTTTTCATATTCGGCTTTTGCCACAACATCTTTTTTGTAGAGTTGTTCAGTTCTATCAAAATCTGTTTGGGTCTTTTTGATAATTACATCCAAATTATATAACTCTTGCTGATGCTTTAACAACTCTTTTTGAAAAAGATCTGATTTAACAGCTGAATAATTTTTATTGATAATATTGGACAAATCAATCATATAGGAGGAATTTTCAGAACTCTGTATCGAATTAAGATTTTCCTTTTCTTTTAAGACATTGTGTTCGATAATTAATAGAGTATCTCCTTTTTTTATTTTTCTATTCTCTTCGATATTAAAATAAGCAATACGACCACTTACTGGCGCATAGATGTTCAATTTTTTGTCCTGTGGAATAATTGTACCTCTACTTGTAGTGTAAATATCAATTTTAATAAATGGCAATGACACAAAAGCTATTGCAACCGCAATAAAAGTAATAAGGAAAAGTAACGATGTCCTTTTACTGTGTTTTACGATATGGTTCTCCACAGTATTGTTTAAAATTTCTTCTGGAAAAATGTTCTTATCTGTCATATCAATTTTTTGAATTATTAACAGGGCAAATGAACTTAATATTTAATGAACAGAAAAACGGGATTAACCTAATTTTATAAAAAAAGCAGTCTTTAATTGGTTTTAAAATACTGAATATTAGTAAGATAAAATCAAAAATCAATAAAAAAGGGTTGCATATATGCAACCCTTGATATCTCAAAAAAATAGGCAAAAAAACGAGGATAACCAATTAAAAAACCGATTTAGATACGTCAAAAAAGTCGTAATAAAACTTCAGTTTACCTTTATTTGGCTAAAAAATTGAAATTGATATTATCTCAAAAATGATTAAGAATTCAAATCCTTCATCATTTTTGCTCCAAAAGCAATTATAAAAAATCCAATTATCGGTATAATACTCGATAAATTATTTTTAAAACAATAATAATAAACCACCAGCACTAATCCGAAAATAAGTAAGAGAGCTGCTATTGATATTTTTAACGTATTTCCCATTTTTATTAATTTTTTATTTTTTATTAAGAATATATAGGCTACAAAAAGTAGCCTATAATATAATCAGTCTAATACTAGTCTAATGCCCAAGCCACTAACGATCCTATGATCGCACTTGCAACTGCAGCACATGTAGTTGAAGAAGCAACAGCTAAAGCTATTGGAGTTGCTCCACCATTAATATCATACAACTGGCTGTCATTTAATTCCACAATAGCTACTTTATTGAAAGCTAATTTTGCGTTTACGTTTTGATTTTTCATCTTAATTAGTCTTTTAATAATTCTTTAGTAGCTAAATACAATCCAACAGAAAGTGCAAAACCTTCTACTGCAGCCCAAGAAACTGCAAGTACAGGTGTAGCACCACCATTAACATCATACATTTGAACATCATTTAACTCTGTAATAGCTGCCTTGTTGAAAGCCAACTTGTTGTTTACATTTTGTTTTTTCATTTTCTTATTTTTAGTGTTTAAAATTTATATGACAGAATTCCATTTCTGTTTGAACTTTAAAAATTAAATCTTTTTCTATATAAATAATTGCATATTATTTTATGTATAACCTAAGCGGTTTGAGCATGAATATTTACCTCTAAAAATTTAATTCAAAACCGGTAGACTTTATTTCTACCGGGGTTGTTTTTTACCAAACGTCTTTAGTAATCGCGTAGCTTAATGCGATAGAAGCTACGAATGCACATGGAGGTGTACTTCCTCCGTTGATATCAACTAAAGATTGATCGTTTAACTCAGAGATAGCTGCCTTATTGAAAGACAATGCGTTGTTTGAATTGTTGTTTTTCATGATATAGTTTGTTAATTATTTTACTAAATAAGCGATTGATGCTCCGATTAAGGCTCCAGCTCCAGCTAAACACCATGTAGAAGAAGTAACTGTTGGAGATGTTCCACCATTTACATCATACATTTGCACTTCGTTTAATTCAGTTACAGAAGCTTTATTGAAAGCTAACTTGCTGTTTACATTTTGTTTTTTCATTTTCTTTAATTTTTAGTTTCCACTTTGTTTACATATTCCACTCTGGAATTTTTAAGACTGGCAGAGAATAATTCCCTGCCAGAATAATTTTTTACCAAACGTCTTTAGTAATTGCGTAGCTTAATGCGATAGAAGCAACGAATGCACATGGAGGCGTACTTCCTCCGTTGATATCAACTAAAGATTGATCGTTTAACTCAGCGATAGCTGCCTTATTGAAAGACAAAGCGTTGTTTGAATTGTTGTTTTTCATGATATAGTTTGTTAATTAGTCTACGAAATAAGCGATTGATGCTCCGATTAAAGCTCCAGCTCCAGCTAAACACCATGTAGAAGAAGTAACTGTTGGAGATGTTCCACCATTTACATCATACATTTGCACTTCATTTAATTCAGTTACTACAGCTTTATTGAAAGCCAACTTGTTGTTTACATTTTGTTTTTTCATTTTCTTTAATTTTTTAGTTTTCCACTTTGTTTATGTATTCCACTCTGGAATTTTTAAGACTGGCAGAGAATAATTCCCTGCCAGAATAATTTTTTACCAAACGTCTTTAGTAATCGCGTAGCTTAATGCAATTGAAGCTACGAATGCACATGGAGGCGTACTTCCTCCGTTGATATCAACTAAAGATTGATCGTTTAACTCAGCAATAGCTGCCTTATTGAAAGACAATGCGATGTTTGAATTGTTGTTTTTCATGATATA
>NZ_JBPZTE010000007.1:869174-1788161 GCF_051908335.1 Flavobacterium sp. MAHUQ-57
TGTACTTCCTCCGTTGATATCAACTAAAGATTGATCGTTTAACTCAGCAATAGCTGCCTTATTGAAAGACAATGCGATGTTTGAATTGTTGTTTTTCATGATATAGTTTATTAATTAGTCTACGAAATAAGCGATTGATGCTCCGATTAAAGCTCCAGCTCCAGCTATACACCAGTTTGAAGATGCTACAGCAGCTGCACATACTGGAGATGTTCCACCATCTACATCGTACATTTGTGCTTCGTTTAATTCAATTACTACAGCTTTGTTGAAAGCCAACTTGTTGTTTACATTTTGTTTTTTCATGATTATTTAAATTATTTAGTTTGAAAATTGATTTATGAACTACTGAAACTAGTCGATAGTTAGTCTACGAAATAAGCGATTGATGCTCCAATTAAAGCTCCAGCTCCAGCTATACACCAGTTTGAAGATGCTACAGCAGCTGCACATACTGGAGATGTTCCACCATCTACATCGTACATTTGTGCTTCGTTTAATTCAATTACTACAGCTTTGTTGAAAGCCAACTTGTTGTTTACATTTTGTTTTTTCATGATTACTTAAATTATTTAATTTGAGATTGATTTTTTTTACAAGTCTCTGTTTGCTCTAAATCGTTTTTTTTCTGATAGCTCTTTTTAATATCTCTAACTATCATGTAACTAGTGAGCATACTTAAAACAAAGACAAACGCACCGTTTTTCATTGATAATTTTGATTAGTCAACGAAATACGCAATTGCAGCTCCAATTGCAGCTCCTGCACCCGCTAAACACCAAGTAGAAGAAGTAGCTACTGGAGATGTTCCACCATCAACGTTATGCATTTGAGCATCATTTAATTCGATAACAGCAGCTTTGTTAAAAGCCAACTTGTTGTTTACATTTTGTTTTTTCATGTTGTAAATTGTTTATATTGCTTACTCTTTTTTAGGATTTTCAGCTTTCTCCATTATCTTTTTTTAGAGAAATTACAGTTGTGTATGCTTGTTCGAACGATTGTAAAATCATCAATTGGACTAAAGCAGTCTGTGCATAATCATTCATTAAGTTCAAACTGTATTTTTCAAGATTTTTTAGTATAATACTATCGTTTTAGTTACTTTGATTGTAACATCAAAACAAACACAACCTGTACAAGTTGGACCACCAAGGATAGTTGAACCATCTTCTGCCATGATTTCTGCACCACCATTAATACTTCTCAACATTGAGTCATTTAATTCTGTTACTGAAGCTTTGTTGAAAGCTAATTTTCCGTTTAAATTTTCTTTTTTCATTGTTATTTAATTTTAATTGTTTAATATTCAACTATTTATCAATAGAATAGTCAGCTGTATGGTCACATCATTCAATGCACTTCCGCTATTGATCTGCTGCATTAGAGAATCTTTCAAATCTGTAACAACTGTTTTCTTAAAAATCAGTTTACTAGCCGTATTCATTGTTTTCATTTTATTTCATTGCATCTTCCTGCATCATGTCAATAATTTTCATACTGATGATGACAAGGCTAATTGTTATACCTACAGTTTCAGTAGAACCACCGTGTACTTTTGACATGGAGGCGTCATTTAGCTCTACTACAGCTGCTTTATTAAAAGCCAATCTGTTCGTTGCGTTTTTCTTTTTCATGCTTCCTTGTTTTTAATTATCCTACAATTGGGCGAGTCATTTGTCTAACCGCATCTTTAATTGCATCACCAATAGCATCGATAAGATCGTCTATAGAAGCTCCTCCGTTAATTTCTGCCAACGTATTTTCATTCAATTCTGTAACAGCTGCCTTATTGAAAGCTAACTTGTTGTTTATCTTTTGAGTTTTCATGTTTTTTATTTGATTTTTTTGTTAGATGTATCACTTAGTGATGCAATGCTTAAAACATATCTTCAAGTATTATTATGCAATATCTAGAAGTAAATACCCCACCGTTAACTTCTGACATTTGGTCTTCGTTAAGCTCTAATACGTCAACTTTAGTAAAAGTCAACTTGTTGTTTACCTTTTGAGTTTTCATGTTTATTTTAGTTTAGTTTATTATTACCTTTATAATAATTCTAAGCAAATTGTCAATTGAAAGCTTTTGTTAAAACAATTGGCAGTTCCAATTGACTTTGCTAGCATTTTGAAATCTTTTTATTTTCAATTATTAGCCAATAATCAATTCTACCATCACTTATTAATGAAGAGGAATCCAAAATATCCATTGCTTCATTTTGTGCTATTTAACTCACTTTATTGACATAGTATTTTCGGAAAATCAAGACAATAGAAGTCCAGTGTCAAAACCAATTCGTTTCTGACATTCTCAATTACAAGTACATATGAATTAATAGATTGAGAGCGGCGATCCTACAAGCCGTGAAGTTTCCTTATAAACTATTTTGCTTGTTGCTCCTGAACATATTCTACAACTTTCATGGTCACCAAATAAATAGTGATTGCAATACTTACTGTTTCTGATGAACCACCATGAACGTTTGTCAACGAGGTGTCATTCAATTCTGTAATAGCCGCTTTATTAAAAGCCAACTTATTGTTTGCGTTTTGTCTTTTCATAGTTGTAAATGTGAATTAAAAAGCAACTTCGTAAATTGTAATCCTGATAGTAATCGGGTCACACATGCAACCTGAACAAGTTTCACCACCAACAATTGTAGATCCACCGTAGATTTCGATTAATGAATTTTCATTTAGTTCAATAACAGCTGCTTTATTGAAAGCCAATCTGTTGTTCATATTTTGCTTTTTCATGTTTTTCTCTAATTTTAAAGTTAGTTTACTATTGGTCTTGTCATTTGGCTGATTGCGTCTTTAATCGCATCTACAACTGCGTCACATACACATCCTGTAGAACTTCCTCCATTGATTGCATGTAATGATGTCTCGTTTAATTCTGCAACAGCCGCTTTATTGAAAGCCAACTTGTTGTTTAATGTTTGTTTTTTCATGTTTAATGCAAGTTTTTAATATTCTTTAAGGATTACATCACTACTTACAGTTAAAGTAAGTAAGGAAGTTGTACCAACCGTAAATGCTCCAGATGTACCGCCATTTACCTCGTGCATGTTCTTTTCATTCAATTCTATAACAGCCGCTTTATTGAAAGCCAACTTGTTGTTTGCATTTTGTTTTTTCATATAATTTAGAATTCAATTAGTGTATTTTGACGAGTTAGTTTAGTGGTTACGGAAAAGCAAACACATCCAGTACATGTTTCACCACCAACAATAGTAGATCCACCATTGATTGCGATTAATGAATTTTCATTCAGTTCGGTAACAGCCGCTTTATTGAAAGCCAACTTGTTGTTAACATTTAGTTTTTTCATTTAAATTCTTGATTTAGTGTTGTTATAAACTTTTAAATTTTTATGATTGGTAATCAAAATCAGACTCATAAAAGACTTCAACTGAAAAGCACAATGATAACTTTTCATTTTTCAGGCAATTTTATCCCTTTCTCTAATCTGAGATTTTAAAATCCAGACTACAGTTCATTGTGCTGTCATTTATCACAGCGAATCCTAAAAACGACCTGATTAGTTGATTGCCTGCGACATATCTATTGTTGCACTTGTGAATGCGCTTGTAGGTCCTACTACAGTTAAATAACTAGTCCCAGTACCACCATTCACATTAGCTAATGTTTGAGTGTCCAATTCTGCGACAACTGCTTTATTAAAAGCCAATTTGTCATAACTATTTTGTTTTTTCATAGTGTGCTTTATTGAGCCATCTGTTGTATCGTTCTTGTAATCCAAGTACATAAACATCCAGTCGAAGGCCAGTCGATTGAACCGTCTGCACCACCATTGATTCCATGAAGCTGGTCATCATTCAACTCTACAATTACTGTTTTGGCAAACTGTAACTTACTTGTATGGCTATCTTTTTTCATTATTGAATTTGATTAAAATAAATTTCGTCTCTAGTCCAGTTCCCATTACTACTTGAGATACAAAAAGTACAGCTTAGATCACTTGGCAAAGTATACACATAAGTTCCGCCGTTTACTTTTGTTAACTGATTTTCATTCAACTCAGATACTGCTGCTTTATTAAAAGCCAGCTTGTTTGCATTTTGCTTTTTCATGTTTTTAAAATTTGATTAATTGTAAATTATTAAATGAGTAATCTGAAGAAAATTACAGGCAATAGTTGCTCTGTACCAAGACTAATGTATAGTTGGCATGCCATTTACAAAATGCAAATGTTTCATGATTATTCAGATAAAGAATCTTTATCTGCCTGTAATTCTTCCAGAATTATTTTTGTTGTTCCTTGATATACTCCATAACTATAATCGATGCAACAACTACAGCTACACCTAAAGTTATTGATCCTCCATTTACATCGTTTAATGTAGTGTCATTCAGTTCAGCAACTGCTACTTTATTGAATGCTAATTTATTGCTAGCGTTAAACTTTTTCATACTTTTAATGGAATCTAATGATTGAAATTTTAGTCAAATTTTGAATTACCGTTGGCACTGGCATGTCTTCTGTACCTCCAATGATAGCCATTGATTCCAAATCATTTAATTCTGTTACCGAGGCTTTGTTGAAAGCCAAACTGTTGTTTTCTTTTGTTGTTTTCATGTTTAGTTTTTTAAGCGTTATCCAATTCTAATTGTTTCGTTGTGAAACAGCAGTACCCTGATGTTTCTAAAGTTCCACCATTAATTTTTAACATGTCACTTTCATTCAATTCAGAAAGTGTTGATTTGTTAAAATTCAGTGTGCTTTTACTGTTGTTTTTCATTTTAAAACCAATCTTTAGTTTGACATATAATTGAAATCGTACAAGTATCTACGATGGCATTTTGATCAGAAGTTCCCCCATTGATCGATACCATAGTGTTATCGTTTAATTCGACTACAATCGCTTTTAGAAAAGCCAATTCGTTAGTATTTGCAGTTTTTTTCATACTATTTAAATTAAAATTCGATTTGTGTGAAATTCCCATTGCTACTTGAGATACAGAATGTACAGCTAATGGACACTATCGTCATTGGACCTATAGTTGATGTGGTTGGTAATCCACCTCCAATAACGTTCATCTCAGATTGGTTCAATTCGGTCACATCAGCCTTGTTGAAAGCCAATTTTTTTGCATTTTGCTTTTTCATAGTTTATGTATTAATAGTTATCAAATTATTCGCATACCATGATGACCCACTCATCTAGAGTAAGCACAAGCAATTCCTAAATCAAGCTAAAGCAGGATTAAAACTTATAGGTTAGAATTTATTTCCAGAGTACAATCCATTTAAAAAAGGATTGGAATCGATTTAAAAGGCTCTTTTGCGGATATTGCAAATCCTTTTCATTGATTTTGAAAATTGAATTCGAACTTAATTTGTTTTTTTTGTAATTGCTCATTCTCTGTAATTCGACCTAATAAGCAATGCTAGTGTAGACATTTTTAGAATAGTACTATTTTCAAAATAAAAAATATATACTATATTTGTAGAATGTAAATTCTAGCAACACCTTGTTAGGTTTATATTTTGTTAAATTTTCTTATAAAACAGAGTCTTCCACACTCTGTTTTATTTTTTCTGTTTTATTTTTTTGACTTTAGGTGGCTACTTTAATTTTCACCACCATAAAAAGTCCAAAGCAGAAATAATCAGATTTCTTTCATATTTCTTCGACAAAGTAAACAGGTTAATTTTGAATAAAAAAACGAACACGCCCCATATTTATAAAATATCGGGCGTGTTTTTCAATTTTAATTAACTGATTTAAAGATAATTACAATTTAATCTACTTTATTTCATTAATTTTTTTAATATATACTGAAGGACTAATTCCAGTGGCTGCTTTGAAGTATTTTGTAAATGATTCTGGACTTTTGTATCCAATTTCTTCTGCGATTGCATTGATAGAATATGACCTTAATTTGGTATTATTCTTCAATTCTAAAATAATATAATTGATACGTAGTTCATTGGCGTAAGTACTAAAACTCTTTCCAAGCTCCGAATTGATTATTTTTGATAAGTATGCGGTATTAGTCTTTAGCTTTTTAGCAACATTATGCAAAGTAAAATCTTGTCGCAAGAATTGTCTTTTCTCTTCCAATTTTACCAACTTTTCTAAAATATCAGCAACCGTTTCGTCTTTTATATTGAATCCTGATCCATTATTTTGACTATCTACTTCTTCCTTATACAATTCTTCTTCTGAGGTTTCATAAGCCTCTGAAATTTCTTCTACCTCATCAAATTCCTCAATTTCCTCAATTTCCTCAATTTCTAATTCCTCTTTTGGGTTATCCTCAAAGCCATCTTCAACTGCCTTTAATGAACTTATTATGGGTTCATTCCCAATTGAAGATTGCACTTTTCTAGTCTCGTCTTCATAATTTCTGATCTTGAACAACAACTCATCAAATTTCAATTGATTTTGTTTTTCGATTCCTTTCTTATTCATATAAACAATCAGAATCACAGCAAATAAAAACAATACAACCAAAAACAAACCCCATTTTTGATTAATTAAAGAAGCTTCCCTGTTTTGGAGTTCTGAAATATCAATCTTATGAAGGTGGTCAATAGTGTCAATTTTTTTCTGCCCAATCTTTTTTGACTTATCGATAAACAACTGGAAATAATAATTGGACTGTTCAGTATCTCCCAAAAGTTTATAGTTCTCGGCCGATAAGTAATATATTTCAGAAAGGTATTCGATAGGCATTATACCCGTATCCTTGGATTTGATCATATTCAATAAAGTCGAAATTGCTTTATTGTACTCTTTTTTCAGTGTATATATTTTAGAAACATCAATTTGAATAGGAGCAATTACATTAATGTTTTTTGTGATATAAGCCATTTGTGAGGCTTTTTGCATCGCTTTTTCTGCCTCATTAAGCTTACCCTTATCTATAAAATAAAGTCCTAACTGTTTTAAAAAATGAATTTCATGTTCCTTAAGATTATTTCTTCTACACAACTCTAAACTTTTATTGATATACACAAAAGCAGAATCAGGTTGTTTTAATTTAATATACGATTTAACCAATCCCAACTTAACATCGAGCATTCGCATCTCATTAAGATTTTTATCGTCTAAGTTCTTTTTGTAAATATCCAGTGCTTCATGGTATTTTTCCAATTCAAACAAAATACTAGCCTTCTTTATCAGAATGTAATTGTACGTCTTATCATCGTTAGTTTCCTGACAAATTGCCAATACATCATTGTAAATATTCAGTGCTCCTTCGAAATCAAACTGATTGAATAAATAATTCCCTTTATTCACTTTTACCACCAACTCAAAATCTTTGTCATTGGGAGCAACTTGGGCTGCTTTATCGAAAAAATAAAAAACACTGTCTTTTTCACTTAACGCACCACATAAATCGGCAAGTGTACAATAAGCGAAGACAATTTCTTTAGTTTGTCCACTACTTTTTAAAGAAGTTAATAGTTTATGAGCGTATTTTTTTGCTTTTTGAGGGTTTTCATATAAATATTTTTGGATTGAATCATTGATTCTATCACTTTTTTGTGAATAAATCGACGCATTTGAGAGAATGAAAAAAACAAGTCCAAAAAGGCATGTTTTTCCATTTAATTCGACTAATCTTCTGAAAATCATTTATTTAAAAAAATTAAAATTATCCATTTTTTATAAATTTAAGGCGTGTACATTTTTTTGGCTAAGTTTTTTCAAATAGATTTGGGTATCAAATTAAAAAGCCAAAGATTATGAAAAAAATTAGATTTCAAAAATTAGATTTCAAAAAGACTAACATTGTTGAGTTAAATTCTGAAGAAGCAAGCAAAATTTACGGAGGAACAGCTTGTGGAATTGATACAGATCCTAGAAGTATCTTCACTGGTAAATTTTGCCTAAATGTACAGGCTGATATACAAATAAGTCTTTAATTAATTATTTATTACTAGAAAAAGCCAGACTGGGGAGTCTGGCTTTTTTTATTGTCATACTTCAAAAAATAAGAGAATTCAAATTCTATTATTTAATTATTGGACGTGAAAAATCTTTTGTAAGTTCAGCAATTGCATCAGCGACTGCCTCACAAACACAACCAGTAGAACTTCCGCCCTGTATACTATACAGTTGATCGTCGTTTAATTCTAAAACTACAGCTTTCTTAAAAGCTAGTTCGCCTGTTATATTTTGCTTTTTCACAAGTTAATTATTTAGTAGCCATTGCATCTGCCGCTCCTTCTAAAAGACCGAATTCAAAAGCCATAGTCACCGCTAAACTACCTACACTCAAAGCTGACGCAGCTATCAAACATACATGAGTCGTAGTTCCTCCTCCATTAACTTCTACTAAATTCTTATCATTCAATTCAACTAGAGTAGATTTATTGAATGCTAACTGATTTAAATTTTTGTTTTTCATTTTTTGTCGTTTTTTAGTTTATCTAATTTTTGTTGTTATTGCGTAGCTAACTGCGTATCCTGCCTCGTTGGCCTGATCCATTAATTTGGTAACTACATTACTTACTGCGTCTACTGCATCCGTTAATTCACCACCATAAACCCCAATCATTCTAGTGTCATTCAATTCAACAATGGCTAGCTTATCAAAAGCCAACTTGTTCTTTACATTTTGTTTTTTCATTTTTCTTAGTTTTTTATTTTCCCCTTACTCTTTAAAGGATTTTCAGGATCCTCCTTTTCTGCACTTTGTATTTAAATCATTTTGACATAGGTATAATTCCGTTCACCGGTAGCATACGTCATAGTCCGAATTGACTGCTATAGGCTAAAAAGCTACCTTAGTTCTCATGGCCTCCAACAAAGGATCGCAACAACATCCGGAACAGTCAATTCCTCCATTGATGGTTGATCCTCCGTTGATTTCTAACAATAATGCTTCGTTTAATTCGGTCACAGCAGCTTTAGTAAATGCTAAAACAATTGCTCCATTTTTCTTTTTCATACTATTCTGATTAATAATTAATTTGCGTTACTTTCATCTCCAATTAACCCAGAAGTAACTATTGCTGGAGTCATCTGGCTTACAGCCTGAGGGAAACAAATCGGAGATGAACCTCCTTGAACATTTTTCAATTCATTGCTATTCAATTCTGCAACCGACTTTTTCTCAAAAGTCAATTGGTTGTTTACAATTTGTTTTTTCATGTAATTATGATTTTATTTATTAATGTTTGTTTGATTACTTCCGAAATGATTTTTCCGGCATGAATCATCAAGGCAAAAGGTTTTTAATTCCTTCTTTTATTGAATTATAAGCTCCTTTCACTCCCTCAACAATATGAGCTTCAAGGGTCAAACCCGTCACGGTACCTCCAATAACCTGATTGAGAGACTCATTACACAACTCTGTAACAGATGCTTTTTTAAAAGCCAACTTATTGTTTACAATTTGTTTTTTCATGTTATTATGATTTTATTTTCCTGTTTTTTTAATGTTTCTCTGATTCCTTCCGAAATGATTTATCCGGCATAGATCATCAAGGTAAAAGATTTTTAATTCCTTCTTTTACGTCATTATAAATTTCTTTCACTCCGTTAATAATTTGATTTTCAACGGGCGAAATCGTCCTACTTCCTCCTACAACCTGATTTAAAGAATTAGTACACAACTCTATAACAGAAGATTTCTTAAATGCCAACTGATTGTTTACATTTTGTTTTTTCATACTACTTGAATTACGGTTGATAGATTTCATAATAATCCCCTATTGTACCAGGTCCGTTACTACTGGCAACACAAAAAGTACATCCCAAAGGATTCGTTTGAAATTGATTCTGATAATACCCTGTTCCCCCTTGGATTTTGTTCAATTCATCAATGTTTAATTCGGCCACGGCTTTTTTCGCAAAAGCCAACTTGTTTGCATTTTCTTTTTTCATGTTTATAAAATTTAGATTAGTTACTTAATTAAGGCATTTGCAATGTCTGTGCGAAATTAACAGCCGCTGATACTACCGCAGCATTTGTACCCGCTGGCAAGTTTTGCACAAAGGACACCACTGCAGATTGAATGGCATCTCCTAAATCTGCTCCATGAATTGACATCAATTGATTGTCATTCAATTCGATGATGGAAGTTTTTTCAAAAAGCAATTTGTTGTTTTCTGATTGTTTTTTCATTGTTTCTTATTTTTTTGAATTTTCCCTACTCTTTACTAGGATTTTCGGGTACTTCCTTAAAAGAAGGAATCAACGGAAACAATTGTTTGAAAAAGATTGCGTTAAAAGATTTTTTGTAGCGCCTCTTTCAGTCTGAAAATAAAAAGCTTAAATCCTGCGTGCTTCTGACCTCGTTTCATCGGATCATTCAATTCAAAAATCGAGTTGCGGTTTAATCTTTTGTCTTTTTTCAGATACATTGTTTGCAATTAAATCGTTCTTTTTAACAAACAAATAATAGCAAGAAGTACTACAAAGTGGAAAACTAGAACTATAGAAATGTTCCCTTTATTATAATTCCTAACCTTTACTTGTTTAGTTTGCATTTTGTTACAATTTCTTCTAAAACAGCATCTTACACGACTGTTTTAATTCAACGAAAATAGAACGGCGCCTTGTTCATTTTCGTTGAGCCAAAGTAAAAGAGGTTTTCGGAAGGAAAAAAATGAGAAACACACCTTTTTATAAAAAAAGGCGTTCAAAAAACAAAGCAACAATCACATTTACAACAAGTTATGCTATTTGTTGTTTTCTAGGTGCTGATTGATCTTTTTAATATAAATAGTAGGTGTTATTCCAGTAGCTTCCTTAAAATAACGGGTAAATGCATCTGGCCTTTTATAACCAATTTCCACTGCAATGGCGTTTACGGAATAAGATCGAAGTCTCGCATTGTTTTTTAATTCAACAATAATATAATTGATGCGAAGTTCATTAATATAGGTACTGAAACTCTTGCCCAGCTCGTTATTCACAATTTTAGACAAGTAAGCCGTGTTGGTTTTTAATTTTTTGGCTACAGTATGCAGTGTACATTCCTGCTTTAAGAAGTATTTTTTTTCTTCCAAACGAACTAAACCGTCAAGTATTTGATTTACTTTTTCATCTTTTATGATGAATCCGGTAGCGCCTGAAGCAAGCATTTCCTCATCGTAGCTTTCCGGTTCCGAATCCATTTCTTCGATACTCTCCTCCTCCATTTCACCTTCAAAAGTTGCTTCGAAAGAAACCTCTTCTTCTGTAGTTTCTTCAATATCGGCGATATGATTTCTTGCAATATGCAGTTCTTCTTCAATTGGCGTTTCCTTCTCTACATTCACTCCTGCTTCAAACTCATTGATTCGACGCATTAGATGATCGAATTTTTCCTGATTTTCCTGTTCTTTCTTTTTCTTTCTGAAATACAAAACAACAAGCAAAAGGCTTAAAACACTCAGTGCAATGGTTAATCCCCATTTTTGATAACTAAGGGCTTTCTTTTCATTTTCTATTTCTGATACGTTAATATTATGCAGATAATCAATCGTTTCAATTTTCTTTTGGCCAATTTTTTTGGAATCATCTACATACTTTTCAAAATAATAGGCAGCTCTTTCAGAATTACCCAAAACCTTATAGTTTTCAGCAAGAATATTGTCAATTTGTATACTATTTTCAATACTAAACGGAACATTCTCTTTATTAACAAGCAATTCCTCCATTAAGTTTACGGCTTCTTTTGATCGATTTTGTAACGTATATAGTTTGGCCCTACTAATACGTATCATTCTCAAATACCCAACAACACCATACTCTTCGGCAATTAAATACGCCTTATTCAACTCATTTTCAGCTTCTTTATATCGTTTCGAATAAATAAAAGCAGTAGCCAACTGATCTCTAAAGAAAATTTCATATTCAACATATTTAAATTTTTTAGAAACCGCTAACCCTTTGTTAATGTAAACTAGTGATGAATCGGGTTTATTGAGTTTAAGAAAAGCCTTTGAAAGACTTAATTGTATTCCCAAACGTGAAAGTCTGTCGAAATTTTGTTTTTGTAATCCTGCCTTGAATATACTTAAAGCTTCGTCATACTTCTCTATTTCAAAATAGACGTTTCCTCTTTGAATAACAATAAAATCATAGGCATAAGAATCATTGTTTTTTTTTGCCAAACTCAAACATTCATCATACAATTCTAACGCACTGTCAAAATCATTTTGATTAAATAAATAGCCTGCTTTATTAATTTTAAATTTAAGCTCAAGATCAGAATCATTGTTTTCAACTGCTTTTTGAATTGCTTTTTCATAAAAATAAAAAACACTATCAATCTGTGATTCAGCACCCGACAAATCAGCTAAATAAAAATAAGCCAGTCCTTGCTCTTTAAGGTTTTTTGTTTTCTTACTCTTGGCCAATAGTCGATAACTGAGTTTCTTTGCTTTCTTAGTATCATTGAAAAGTGTCTTTTTAATGGAGTCAATTAATGTTTTATTACTAGCTGATTGTGCTAGTAACGGAACCGATAGATATAGAAAGACAAGTATAAAAAAAAGGTTTTTCATTTTTAACATCTAACAACTTCAAAACCAAGAAAATAACTCATTAAAACAACCCCTTTTTTTATAAAAAAGTGTGTAGCTATTTACTTAACTTCAAATTTTTAAAATACATTTGGCAGCAAATAAAGACCAAATATTATGAAAAAAATCAAAAAAGAAAAATTGAGTCTACAAAAGGCAACAGTAACCGAACTAAATTATTCTCAATTGATTCGAATTAAAGGAGGAGATGATGGTGAACCTTTTACTACAAACTGTACTACTGACGACAACAACACAAACAACCCTAGAAATACATACACACTTTGTTCTGCGATTAAAACAGCAACAAAATAAACTGTAAAAAGACCGCAATACCTAATACCTATTTTCAACATCATTATTTTTTAACTTTATAAAAAAGCTATTATTATGAAAAAAATCAGAAATGAAAAATTAAGCTTGCAAAAGACTTCAATTGTCGAATTAAACAGCTTACAAATGCATACGATTTATGGAGGTACTAATTACAACACTGGTAATGACCCTATAACAGTTGATAATGAAACAGAATTATTTACGAGTAATCCAAGAAATACTTTTACCACTTGTTCTTCCGTAAAAACGACATCTAAATAAAATCAATTCAAACTAAGCAAATAAAAAAAGGAGAGCAATTGCTCTCCTTTTTTTGATATATACTTATGTCTTAAAAAACTACTCTTACAAAAGGCATCCAGGCATCCGAATAAATCCTATCGTCATCATCGTGCAATACATTGTATCGAATCCCAATGGTGAAATTAGTATTACGATAACCCGCTCCTACAAAAAGTGCCGTATTCCAAAAATTGTCGTTTATTGTTCCGGAAGTCGTATCATATTCTGCATTCACTCTTAATTGCTCCAATTCAGTTGAAACTTGTAAAAACTCTACAGGATTCACGATAGCACCCAAACTCCCTCCATAAATCCAAGAATTATAATTAAAGTCCTTATTTTTAACATAGCTACCGTTCAAACCCGCTCCTAAAGTCCAAATATCATTCACATTATAATACATCATTGGAGATAACGTAATGTTAGTGTAACGATTCCCAAGCCCCAATCCAACACCTCCTCCAAACTGCACTCTTTCCCAAAAGGCACTCTTACTCTTCGGAATGCTATCATTCTGAGCGGAAGAAATTACACTATTGAAAAATATTCCCAAAATAAAAATCAATTTAACAAAGTTTCCACCAATTTTTAACATCATTTTAAATATTTAAAAATTAAAGAGATAAATGTACCAATTTCTTTAAAAGATTAGCCGAAAAGTTTATACTTTTGCATAAATTTTTTAACCTAAATCGTCCTCAGACCAATATTATGGATAGGTTTTCCTTTTTAAACGCAGCACACACGGCATTTTTTGCCGATTTATACGAACAATATCTACAAAACCCTGATAGTGTTGAGCCTAGCTGGAGAGCATTTTTTCAAGGTTTCGACTTTGCCAATGAATTTGCAAATCCGGTAGATCAACTAAATGCCATCTCAAATGGTGAAGCACCCATCAGCGGTAATGCCGAAAAATTACAAAAAGAATTCAACGTTCTTAAATTAATTGACGGCTACAGAACTCGCGGACATTTGTTCACGAAAACAAACCCGGTACGCGATAGAAGAAATTACTCTCCTGTTTTATCTTTAGAGAACTTCGGATTGTCGGATGCCGATTTGAATACGGTTTTCGACGCCGCTAAAGTGGTTAACTTACAACCTTGTCCTTTACGTGATATCGTAAAACATTTGGACAATGTATACTGTCAGCACATTGGTGTAGAATACATGTACATTCGTGACCCGAAAGTAATCGATTGGATTCAACGTCGTTTGGATATTAACGATAACTTACCGAATTTCAATACCGACCAAAAGAAACGCATCCTTAAGAAATTAAATGAAGCGGTTTCTTTCGAGAATTTCTTACATACTAAATATGTAGGTCAAAAACGTTTCTCATTAGAAGGTATCGAATCGGCTATTCCAGCTTTAGATTTCTTAATTGAAGCAGCTGCCGATAAAGGTGTAGAACAATTCGTAATGGGTATGGCACACCGTGGTCGTTTGAATGTGTTAGCTAACGTATTCGGAAAACCAACACAAGATATCTTCTCTGAATTTGACGGAAAAGATTATGACGATGATGCATTATTTGATGGTGACGTAAAATACCACTTAGGTTTAACTGCCGACAGACAAACTGCTAACGGAAAGAAAATCAACATCAACTTAGCACCGAATCCTTCGCACCTTGAAACTGTAGGTGCCGTTATAGAAGGTATCACTCGTGCAAAACAAGATAAATACTATCCACAGGATTTCTCTAAAGTACTACCTATTGCCGTTCACGGTGATGCTGCAGTAGCAGGTCAAGGTATTGTTTACGAGATCATCCAGATGGCAAAATTAGACGGATACAAAACCAATGGAACCATCCACGTGGTATTCAACAACCAAGTAGGATTTACAACCAACTATTTGGATGCACGTTCTTCTACGTACTGTACCGATATTGCCAAAGTAACTTTATCTCCAGTATTACACGTAAATGCCGACGATGCAGAAGCGGTAGTACACGCGATGTTATTCGCTTTAGAATACCGTATGGAATTCGGAACAGACGTTTTCATCGATTTATTAGGATACAGAAAATACGGTCATAATGAAGGTGACGAACCTAAGTTTACTCAACCTATTTTATACAAAGCAATTGCTAGACATAAAAACCCAAGAGACCTATATGCAGATAAGTTAAAAGCAGAAGGTACCATCGATGGTAATTATGTAAAAAGTTTAGAAGACGAATACAAAGCTTCTTTGGAAGAAAACCTGGAAAACTCTCGCAAAAAAGACTTAACGGTAATTTCTCCGTTCATGCAAGACGAGTGGAAAGGCTTTGAACAAGTTGAAGCGGAAGGAATGCTTCAAAAATACGACACAAAAGTAAGCAAAGAGGTTATTGATGCAGTAGCAAAAACGGTAACCGAATTGCCTTCTGATAAAAAATTCATCAGCAAAATCACAAAACTAATCGGTGACAGAAAAACAATGTATACCGAAACAGATAAGTTGGATTGGGCTATGGGTGAAATGTTAGCCTACGGATCTTTATTAACCGAAGGATACGATGTTCGTATTTCCGGTCAGGACGTAGAGCGTGGTACATTCTCTCACCGTCATGCTGTGATTAAAGTAGAAGATTCTGAAGAAGAAGTAATCTTATTGAATCATATCCCTGGTAAAAAAGGAAACTTCTCCGTATACAACTCTCACCTTTCAGAATATGGTGTTTTAGGATTCGAATATGGTTATGCTTTGGCTAACCCGAATGCTTTGACTATCTGGGAAGCTCAGTTCGGAGATTTCGGAAACGGTGCACAAATCATGATTGACCAATACATTTCTGCTGCAGAAGACAAATGGAACAATCAGAACGGTATCGTAATGTTATTACCGCACGGATACGAAAACCAAGGT
Organism: Flavobacterium sp. MAHUQ-57; assembly: GCF_051908335.1. Taxonomy (NCBI): domain Bacteria; kingdom Pseudomonadati; phylum Bacteroidota; class Flavobacteriia; order Flavobacteriales; family Flavobacteriaceae; genus Flavobacterium; species Flavobacterium sp. MAHUQ-57. Next base: position 885,155 of record NZ_JBPZTE010000007.1, read on the forward strand.
GCTGAACACTCTTCGGCACGTATGGAACGTTTCTTACAACTATGTGCACACCATAATATGTATGTAGCCGATTGTACAACGCCTGCCAACTTCTTCCACTTATTAAGAAGACAAATGGTAACCAAGTTCCGTAAACCATTAGTGGTAATGACGCCTAAGAGTTTATTACGCCATCCGGAAGCGGTTTCTTCGGTAGCAGATTTCACAAACGGCGAATTCCAGGAAGTGATTGACGATGCTAATGTAAATGCGGCTGATGTAAAAACATTGGTATTCTGTACAGGTAAATTCTACTACGACTTAAAAGCGGAAAGAGAAGCCAACGGAAGAAACGATGTGGCATTAGTAAGATTGGAGCAATTGTTCCCGTTACCGGTTGAACAAATGAAAGCGATCATAGCGAAATACCCTAATGTAGAGGATTACGTTTGGGCTCAGGAAGAACCGAGAAACATGGGAGCTTACGGTTTCATGTTGATGAATTTCAATGAAGTGAAGTTCAGAGTAGCGTCTCCAAAAGCTTACAGTGCGCCGGCAGCAGGAAGTTATGTGCGTTCTAAAAAACGTCATGCCGCTGCTATCGCTATGGTTTTCGATAAAACCTTATTCCAATAAAAATTGTATTTTTGATAAACTGATATATAACAACACTTTATAAAATTATAACCGATGATTTTAGAAATGAAAGTCCCTTCACCGGGAGAGTCAATCAAGGAAGTAGAAATTGCAACTTGGTTAGTAAAAGACGGAGACTATGTAGAAAAAGACCAAGCGATTGCAGAAGTTGATTCGGATAAAGCAACATTGGAATTACCGGCTGAAATGAGCGGAATCATTACGCTTAAAGCAGAAGAAGGTGATACAGTAGCAGTGGGTGCTGTAGTATGTTTAATTGATACAGACGGTGCAAAACCAGAAGGTAGTGCTCCAGCTGCAGAAGCGCCGAAAGCAGAGGCTCCGAAAGTAGAAGCTCCGAAAGCGGCTCCTGCTCAAGAAACTACCTATGCTACAGGAAGTGCTTCGCCAGCAGCTAAAAAAATATTAGCAGAAAAAAATATCGATCCTGCAACAGTAGCCGGAACAGGCAAAGCAGGAAGAATCACTACAGAAGATGCTGCCAATGCAGTTCCTTCTATGGGAACACCAACTGGAGGTTCTCGTGGTTCTGACCGATCAAAATTATCCATGTTACGTCGTAAAGTGGCAGAGCGTTTAGTAGCTGCGAAAAACGAAACGGCTATGTTAACTACTTTCAATGAAGTTGACATGACTGAAATTTATAAATTACGTGATCAGTATAAAGAAGAATTCAAAGCAAAACACCAAATGGGATTAGGCTTTATGTCTTTCTTTACTAAAGCGGTAACACGCGCTTTACAGTTATATCCGGATGTAAACTCTATGATCGATGGTCAAGAGAAAATCTCTTACGATTTCTGTGATATTTCAGTAGCGGTTTCAGGACCAAAAGGACTAATGGTTCCAGTAATGCGTAACGCAGAATTATTGTCTTTCCGTGGTGTGGAAGCTGAAATCAAACGTTTGGCTTTACGTGCTCGTGACGGACAAATCACTGTAGATGAAATGACAGGTGGTACTTTCACTATTTCGAATGGTGGTGTTTTCGGTTCAATGTTATCAACGCCAATCATCAATCCTCCACAGTCAGGTATCTTAGGAATGCACAATGTAGTGGATAGAGCTATCGTGAAAAACGGTCAAATCGTAATCGCTCCGGTAATGTTCGTAGCATTGTCGTATGACCACAGAATCATCGACGGCCGTGAGTCAGTTGGTTTCTTAGTAGCAGTTAAAGAAGCTTTAGAAAACCCTACAGAAATCTTAATGGGTGGTAATCCAAGAAAAGCATTGGAATTATAATATTTCTTTTATTTCAATATAAATCCCGGACATTTAGTTCGGGATTTTTTTTAAAATCAAGTTATTCTTCTTTTTAAAGAATAATGATAGAAAGATTTTTCTATCTTTAGCATAAGTCAAATCAATTCTATTCTAATATGCCAATAAACAAACAGATAGCCAACGTCATTAAAAAATCACTCTCTAAATTTGATTTCAACAAACTTGAAGAAAAATGTACTAATGAGGCTCAAACAAGACAATATCTAATCGAACCAATTATTGAAATATTAGGATACAGCCGAATGGATGATATGCTAACCGAAATAAATGCTGGTTGGGGACAAAAAAATGATAGAGCTGATATAGGCTTACTAATAAAAGGAAAAAATCCAGAAATTATTGTTGAATGCAAAAAGTATGGAAAGACATTAACTGATAAAGAAGCATCACAATTAAATGGATATTTCATAAATACACCTAGTTCAAAGTTGGGCATTTTAACAAATGGTATTGAATGGAGAATATACAGTGCAGACGAAGCAAATAAAGAAACTAATTTAAACGTTAATCCGTTTTTAGTTTTAGATTTTAATGAAGTGAACGATACTTTAATTGACAATCTATCAAAACTACATAAAAATAATATTGATGTTAAAGAGTTATTAGAAGAAGCGACTGATTTTTATTTTATGCGCGGTTTTTCAGTTGCATTTGCTAGTGAATTGTATGACCCTTCTGATGATTTCTTAAAAGCAATTTTCAACAGAATGAATGGAAAAAGATTAACAGATCCATTAAAAACAAAAATTAGAGAACAGATTAATTCTAGTTCAATTCAAAAAGCCTTATATAAAGTCATTGAAGAAGAATCAAAAAATGGAAGTCTTATAATCACAACCGCTGAAGAATTAAAAATATATCATGCTATCAAAACAATTCTAATACATAAAAAAGAGATTGATGCAGATAGAATATCTTACAGAGACCAAAAAAACAGCTTCAATATATTAGTAGACGATAACAACAAAAAAAATATCTGCAAAATTCTTAATTCAAGAAATAATTATTCACTTGAAATTAATGGAAATAAATATGAGGTGAAAGGTATAGAAAGTGTAGTTGCACTAAAAAAACAACTTTTAGACGCCGCAATGGTTCACTTTCAAAAATAATTTTTTCATCTAAACAAAACATAATTTCTTTCCGTACTTAGAATACTTTTAAGTGCGGTTTGTTTTTTTTATTTCCTACCCATACCGTTGCAAAAACTCCGAAGGCGTTTCCCCGCACTTCTTTTTGAATAGTCGGGAAAAATAGGCATAATCCACATACCCTAAATCGGCGGCAATGGCATTGAAACTCCGTTTTTGCGAAATCAGTTCACGTTTGGCTTCCAGGAAAACCCGCTCCAGAATAATATCGGTCGTGGTCTTATTGACTTGATCTTGTGTAATTCGATTCAAATGCTTGGGCGAAACACACAACCAATCCGCATATTGTGACGCCGACTTTTCGCTTTTGTAATGCTGTTCCACCAAGCGCTCCAACTCTTGAAACTTTTCCGAATACGAATGCGTCTTCTTTTGCACTATACTATCCTCACCTATATACAAACGGGTACTTTCAATATAAATCAATTCGACCAATGCCAAAATTTTAGAAGCCTGGAACACCTTTCCAGAAGTAGCTTCCTCCAAAATAAGGGCAAACATGTTCCTAAAATAGGGTAAGTCCTCCTGCCCTAAATTCAATACCGGTACATTTTGAATACGCTGAAAGAAAGGAAACTGCAGCAACTTGGCTTTGGTGAACGGCAATTCATAAAACGATTGGGAGTGAAAAAAAATAAAACCCCGAATGTCTTCCGACAATTCCCAATGGTGCATTTGTCCGGGATTCAGAAAGAATAAACTCCCCGGCTGTATGGTATAGGTTTCAAAATCGATTTCGTGCGTACCCGATCCATGCGTAAATAGTACAGTCAAATAAAAACTATGCTTGTGCGGTTTATGAATGTTGCGATGTGCCGTTACCAGATGACTCTCTATTGTATTGGTATGAAAACCCTCCAATGTATGGGAGCTTCCAAATTGATCCAAATGCAACACTTTTAAATTCTTCATTGCTTTACCCTTTACAATATGTCCTAAAAGTACAAATAGTAGCGTGATTTAGCAATAGCCCAATGCAAACATCGCACTACCTTTACCTAAAAAATAAGTCATGTCAACTTTCTTACATATTATCGGAGAAAAATGTCCAAAATGCCATCAAGGACAGGTATTTGCTAAAAAAGGTAACATCTTCCTTTTGCAATTACCCAAGATGCACACCCATTGCTCGCACTGTAACCACAAGTTTGAAAAAGAACCGGGGTATTTCTTCGGATCGATGTTTGTGAGCTACGCACTTTTAGTAGCCGAAATGGTGGTTTTCTTTTTGATTGCCTACCAATTCATCGACAGCTTCTTAACCATTGTAGGGTTAATCGCAACGATGGCGGTTTTGTGGAGCACGTTCAACTTCCGCTTGTCACGAATGATTTGGATCTACTTACTCGACGGCCCGAAGAAGCAACTCTAAAAGGTGAACTACAAACTAAAAGTTGTGAACTAGTTTCTTTATAACGTGAACTGTAAACTAAAAGAGGTGAACTAGTTTCTTTGTAACGTGAACTATAAACTAAAAGTTGTGAACTAGTTTCTTTGTAACGTGAACTATGAACTAAAAGATGTGAACTAGTTTCTTTGTAACGTGAACTATAAACTAAAAGTTGTGAACTAGTTTCTTTGTAACGTGAACTATAAACTAAAAGATGAGAACTATACATTTAGTAACTAGTTCTCATTTTTGCTTTACAGCCAAAAAAAATAAACTTTTTATTTCCGGTATCAAACATTTTAAAATACTCAATAAGATACTGAAAAACAAATAGTTACATTCATTTTTTGATTCAGAAAAAAGATAAACAACTCATTTTCAAGATACTTTTAGATTAAAAAATAGGAATATTCTTATTTTTTGGAACGGTTTTTGGATTTCTGTATGTAATCGTAAAAAATAACAATCATTAAAAAACGAACATCATGGCAAGAAAAAAACTATCACGTGTAGTTGCATTGGAAAAAGCACGCACAAGACTGGCTGCAATTAAAAGTATCGACAATACTTTAGATTTGGGGAGCGGAGTTAACGCAAGAAGTTACGAAGATCATATTAACGCATTGAATGCTGATCTGGAAGCCTACAATACCGCTTTGAGTACGGTAGACAATTTGTACAACAACTGCATTGCAAAGATTGATGCAATTAAAGACTGGAACGAAAGGATTCTCGCTGGTGTAGCCACCAAATACGGCAAGAACAGTTCACAATATGAAATGGCTGGCGGTGTCAAGAAAAGCGACCGCAAAAAGCCTACACAAAAAAGGATGAATACATAATCCCTGTTTTTTAGTTTGACAATCCCGTTTTCCGTAAAAAGAAAGCGGGTTTTTTTGTATGTTTAACACTTCTAAAATAATCTTGGATAGCACAATTTCTATATGAAAGCAAACCTCACCCTTTTCTCCCGACCTTTATTCCTACTTGGCTTACTGCTACTCATTACTAATGATTGCTATTTCAAATATGCCTTCCCGGGAATACTTACCGGAAAGCTTTCGGATTTTGCAGGGCTGTTCATCTTCCCGTATTTCTTCTCGGTATTTATGGAGAAACAGGCGAAGTTCATTTATATCGCAACTGCCTTATTTTTCATCTACTGGAAACTGGAAATGGCACAGCCGTTTATTGATTGGCTTTCTTCAGTAACTCACCTTGGGGTTTACCGAACTGTAGATGTTACCGATTTAATCGCCTTACTGATACTACCATTTTCCTATCTGTACTTCAAAAATAAAAAAGCCTATACTTTAAAAGCCAATCCGTTAATTCAAATGACAATTGTTCTGATCAGTGCTTTTTCATTTGTAGCCACCACACTTCCTCCAGTTAAGCAAACTTCGATTGAACTAGAATCTAAAAAAACATTTCTTATCCCAGCGAAAAAGCAAACAGTATTAGAAGATTTAATGCCAACAGAGGAAATGAATGACACTGATTTTGAACACATAATTCAACCCAAAGGTTTTAAAGGCTCAATCCTTGTCAAAATCAAAGCAACAGCATACCTTGAGAACAACACAATGATTACACTAAAAGAAATCAATACTTATTTTATTGATAAAGAACTATACAACAGCTACGGTTTTGAAGAAATAGAAGACTTAAAAATTGAAGATTTTGAAAAACTTTACGAAGCGTACTTATCCGAAAAATACGGCTCGGTAAAAATCATACAACCAAAATAAACAACGAGAAAACAGTATGAAAAAAAATCAGAAACAAGCCGCTATCGGTTTTATCTTCATCACTTTATTGATTGATGTCATCGGACTTGGGATTATCATTCCGGTAGTTCCAAAACTAATTCAGGAACTGATTCATGGTGATGTAAGTGAAGCTGCAAAATATGGAGGATGGCTTACGTTTGCTTATGCCATTACACAATTCCTTTTTTCACCTTTGGTTGGAAACTTAAGTGATAAATTTGGTAGAAGGCCAGTATTATTACTTTCTTTATTTGGGTTTAGTTTAGACTATTTGTTACTTGCTTTTGCGCCTACTATCACTTGGCTATTCATTGGAAGAATCATAGCAGGTATTACAGGAGCAAGCATTACTACTGCGGCAGCCTATATAGGTGATATTAGTACTAATGAAAACAGAGCCAAAAACTTTGGAATGATTGGAGCGGCTTTTGGATTGGGTTTTATCATCGGACCTGTTCTTGGCGGATTACTTGGCCAATATGGTGCAAGAGTGCCTTTTTATGCAGCTGCCATACTTTGTCTTTTCAACTTTTTGTATGGCTATTTTATACTTCCCGAATCGTTATCAAAAAAACACCGTCGCGAATTTAATATCAAACGTGCTAATCCAGTTGGTTCTTTAATCAGTTTAAAAAAATACCCAAGCCTTATCGGATTAGTAGCGGCTGTTTTTTTACTACATACTGCTTCTCATGCTGTGCAAAGTAATTGGAGTTATTTTACCATGTACCAATTTAAATGGGACGAAACTATGGTAGGCCTCTCTTTAGGCGTTGTTGGAATACTGGTTGCCTTGGTTCAAGGTGGATTAATACGTTGGATTAATCCTAAATTGGGCGATGTAAAGAGTATTTATGTTGGCATGGCCTTATATACTTTGGGAATGTTTTTATTTGGTTTTGCTACACAAAGTTGGATGATGTTTGCATTTTTGATTCCGTATTGTTTAGGCGGAATTGCCGGACCGGCATTGCAAGCAGTAATCGCGTCTCAGGTTCCTGCTAATGAACAAGGAGAAATTCAAGGCACATTAACGAGTTTAGTGAGTGCTGCTGCGATTATTGGACCACCGCTAATGTCGACAGTGTTTTACTACTTCACACACAATGAAGCTCCGTTTACATTTGCTGGCGCACCATTTATATTGGGTGGATTCGGAATGTTGGCCAGTACGTTGATTGCCTACTTTTCCTTAAAGAAACATCATCCCGAAGCATTGGTTTACGATACTCTGGAATCCGAAGAACTATAAGCAACAAAAAAGCCCGCCTCGTTACCAGAACAAGGCGGGCTTTCTTTTAATACTTCTCATTTATTGTTTGACAATTTTGATGGTGTTTTCCAGTTGACCGGCTCTAAGCTGAATGAAATACATTCCGCTGGCCAAGTTGGTCACATCTTGAACAGCAATTCTATCGTTTACCACTTTTTTCAGTACAGTCTTTCCTGAAAGATCCATAATGGTAAGTGTATCAATTTTTGCATCACTGTTTTTAACTACCACAGAAACGATGCCATTTACCGGATTAGGGAACAGTAAAAATTCGCCAGTATTGGTCGAATTCCCCTCCAATGTTTTCACAAATTCAGTCGTACACGTATTGGTCACAATTGCAGGATTGAAATCAAAATAGATCGAAGCCGTATTTGGGATACTATCACCAATAGCATAACCCGGTTTTGGTTTTACTCTAAAATGGATAAACCCATGACCGATATCGGAATTGGCAACAGAAGGAGGCAATTGAATCCCATCGAATTTCCAGTTCAACACATTGTTTTTTCTTTCCAAAATATATGGATGACTGGCGCTTATCGTCTCAAGGGTAGCTTCATCCAATTGATTATCCAACACATCATTCACTCTCACATTAACCGCCTCATAAGTTCCGGTATTTTCAAAACGAATCGTATAATTCAGATAATCATTCTCCGTAAAAGTAGAATGTACAATTTTGCCACCATGTGCTTCCGATTTATCGTTCGGATCGTACGACCCCACAATAACCTGTCCCATGAAACTAGTATCGTTTCGAATTTCGCTATCTCCCACAACATCAGTTAGTGCAACAGTATTGGTTACGACTTGACCTAAACTAACAATAGGAATAACAGGCACCTGCATTTCTACCGTAATCATACGAGTCTCATAAGGCAATAAATTAGTAAAACTATAAGTGAATCCGTTCGCTGTTGGCAAGGTTCCCGTTTGGGAAACACTAGTAATCGACACCAACGAATCGTGGGTAAACGTTAAGGTACCATTAGGAATCACTGCATTGCCATTGTTTGTATATACGATCTGATTTTTATACGTGAATCCTGGTCTAGGAGGCGTTCCATAGGCTCTAAGCGTCACATTGGCATCAAGATAGGGCAATTCGGTCAATGCAAAATTAAGTGTTGTAATTCCTGAATTGGCAGGCACTGTTATATTATTGTAAGTTGCAGTAGCAATGCTATATCGAGCCGCTAATTCAGGGCGAATCGCATAAGATACATTATATACTGAGCTAGGGTTCGATTCATAAACCGTATGTTTACCCGTTACAGAACTTACCGAAGTCATTGCTCCTCCATTCACTTGGTAATTAAAAGTACCGGCATCAATATTATTTTCACCAACCTCTTGTGTACCATTGGAATTGGCATCCACAAAAGCATTCAATTTCAAACCACTTGAAATATTCAAATTGGTATACACTTGTGTTTGCTTCGAATCCGGCGCACCATTATAAGTAGCCGTAACGTTAAAAGTAGCGGTGGTATTTCTTCTATTAATATCTTCTTGTGTGATCACATGTCGTGCTGTAAACGTAGTACTATCGGTCGTTCCCGGAGTTAACGTAGCGATAGGACCACCTAAAACTGTAGCATTTGAACTTGTCACCATGACATTAGTCAAATCTGAAGACCTATTGTTCTTTACACTTATTTGGTAATCGATAACATCTCCAATGCTTGTATATCCGTCCCCATTTAAATCGACATATTCCCCTAGTGCAGTTATATCCAAAGAAGTAATCTGAACAATCAAATGATAACTACATCCCATGCTATCCGTAACAATTAATTGGTAATATCCAGATTGTAAACCTGTGAAAACATTAGCCGTTTGCGAACCTATTATAGGTCCACCATTCATGGATAAAGTATACGAGTATCCGGGAGTTCCACCTGTGGTAATCACTGTAATAGTATTCCCATCCACTATAGCAGTGGCAACTAGGGGAACGGAATAAACAAGGCTTGCCGAACCGAATGCTGTTTGTCCATTGGAATCGGTAATAAGAAACCCATAAGTTCCCGGAGGCAGAGCAACAAATCGGAATGTTGAAGCGTCCACTTGTTGAGTAACCCCAGCTGGAGGGGTTAGTGCTATAGTATAAGGAGCACTACCACCAAAAGCAGTGACGGTTAAACTTCCGTCTGCACCAAAACAACTTGCGTCTTGAATATTCAAATAATAATTAAGCTGCGAGTACATGGCATTACCACACAACAATACCAACAAGAAGAATAGTTTTTTCATCATAAATACGGTTTTATGCAATTTAAGGTCCGACAAAAGTACCAAAAAAAAGAGCCCTTTAACAGAATAAAGCACAGCTATTCCGTTTATTAGTTCCTTATTGTCAAATCTATGGTATGCAATACTATTGTTTAACCACTTTGATTGTCGATTCTTGCTGACCCGCTCTGATGGTAATGAAATACAAGCCATTGGCCAATGATGTGACATCGGCTATCACAACAGAATCGTTCACAGACTTTTTCAAAACAGTTTTTCCGGTTACATCTACCACATTAAGTGAATCAATTCTATTACTACTATCTTTTAAGGCAATGGTAACCATTCCAGTAGTAGGATTCGGATAAAGTGTAAAAGCACTTTGATCAAAGTCATCAGTACTTAAAGCACTTACAAATTCCGTCGTATACGTATTGGTCACAATCGCCGGATTGAAATCAAAATAGATCGAAGCTGTATTGGGTATATTATCACCAATAGCATACCCTGGTTTTGGTTTTATTTTGAAAGTAATATAACCATGCCCTATCCTTGTATTGGCAACAGAAGGGGGAAGGTCAATACCTTCAAAACTCCAATTTAAGGTATTACCAACACGTTTCATCATATATCCATGACTTGCATCAACCATCTTAACGGAAGTTTCATCCAATTTGGCATCGAGAACATCAACTACTTTTACATTTTCAGCCTGATATGTTCCTGTATTTTCAAATTGAATGGTATAGGTCAGATAATCATTAGACGTAAAATCGGCATGAAGTATTTTACCACCATGTGCTTCTGTTTTATCATTGGGATCATATGAACCCACAATAGTTTGAGCTACTGTAGCTGAATTATTCCCAGCGTTTGTATCGTTGACAGGAACTGTTGCTGAAACTGAATTCGTGAGCAGTTGCCCTAGGTTAACCGTAGGAATCGTTGGGACTTGCATCGTGACAATAACATATCGCGTTTCTCCAGATAAAAGGTTGGTAAAATCATAGGTAAAACCATTAGTTGTATTGATTGCTCCAGCCTCTGAAATAGTGGTTATCGTAACATTAGCATCTTTAGTAAAACTTATTGTTCCTGATGCAACAGTTAGATTTCCGTTATTTCTGTACATAATTCTATTCTGATATGTAAATCCGGGTCTCGGCGGAGTTCCGTTTTGAGAAATTGCCGTTTCCAAATCTGAAAAAGGCGCTTGGGTTACCGGAAAACTATACAATGTTACTCCTGAATTGGGAATATAACCAACATTGGCATAACCCGTTGTGGTCAAATTATACTGAGAAGCAAATTCCGGATTGATGGCATACGTCAAATCATACGAATTAGCCGAATTGGATTCATTGATAAAGTAATCTCCGTTAGATGATGTAACATGATTCACGACACCACTGTTGTTCAGTTCATACCCAAACTGCCCGTGGGTAAAGTACGGCTCATTGACTTCTTTGGTTCCGTTAGCATTGGAATCTATAAATGCATTCATCAGGATTCCTTCATTGACCACTGTAATAGTTACTGTGGCAGTATCATTAATTACCGGACTATTCGTGGCAAATATCATATAGTCAAAAGTATACACTCCGTTTGGAGTTCCTGACAAGACACTGACTGTCCCGTTTGGATTCAAAATAAAACCACTGGGTACTGAGGACGACGATAAAACAAAAGAAGATGGATTTATCAAGTTGGATCCCTGGAAGTCATTACTCAAAACCGAATAAGTTGAAGTCGAAATACTTCCGTTCACAGGATAAACAGTAACCGCATCATCGTTGGCAATAACCGGATGTATGGTGACAGTAGTTGTTCCTCTACATCCATTTTGACTTACTACAACGATAGTGTAAGTCCCTGGTGGAACATTGGTAAACACACCCGATGACTGAAAAGGTGTTGTTATAGGTGACTCAATAGCAAATCTAAAAGGTGCAGGTCCGCCTGAAGGAGTCGCTACTATGTTGTTATTAATCACAGTTGCCGTCACAGTCGGCGGGAAAGGTGATGCAATTGTAAGAGGACTGGAAAGGGTCATAGCTCCTGATACCACATCTTTTACTGCAAAAGTATAAACCCCTGACTGTACTACATTAAAGGTATTAGACGATTGAAATGTAACCCCATCGATTGAATACTCATAATTACCTGATCCGCCTGTAGCAGACACAAATACTGATGCACTGTCAACACAGCCTAAATCTCTTGTTATAAATGCGGAACAATACAAGGGAGAATTTGCACCATAAGTCAAAGGCCCTGCCCATTCGGCACTGGAACCTCCCGGGCAAAGCATTCTTACATATACATCATATTGTGTACTGGGAACAGCACTATCGAGTATAAAAGAATTGCCAGGAACCGTTATAGTCCCGGCAGGAGGCGTTGGATTATTTGTAGGCGCCGTTGTACCCGCAGGAACTATCAGCAATAGCCATGAATCACTACCAAACGTACTGGGTTCCCAATCTGCAACAATCTGTCCTCCGGTTGTAGTAAATATTCTGAAATCACCAGGAGCAGGACATATTTGAGCGAATGATGTTAGTATACTCCCGAAAACAAACAACAATACAACAAGATAGTTTTTCTTCATAGATTGGGTTTTATATTTTAAAGCGAATAAAGATACCGAAAAAAAGAATACAAGATAAATTGCAACGTTCTTAACTATCATTTCATTAACCTTTACCTTTTGATTAAACCGTTCTCGCTTTTCAATTTATATAGTAGGCTTTAATGTATGTAGCAAATCAATTATAGTGATGATAAAAAATTCACATCTTATTTTGAATCGTAAAGCAACTAGAAAAACATCTCCAAACATCACACTTTTCCTTTGTGAGAATACCCTATAAATTAATGGAACAATTCTTATCTTTGAAACAAATAAAACCGAATGACTTCTTCCCCACCTTTAAAAATATACTTTGCAAGTGATCAGCACTTGGGAGCACCGACACCTGAAGCCAGTTTTCCGCGTGAACAAAAATTTGTAGCCTGGCTGGATGAAATCAAACACGACGCAGAAGCTATATTCCTATTGGGTGATCTCTTCGATTTTTGGTTCGAATATAAAACTGTTGTTCCTAAAGGTTTTGTACGTGTTTTGGGCAAATTGGCCGAAATTCGCGACAGCGGTATTCCCATCTATTTCTTTGTGGGCAATCACGATTTGTGGATGGACGATTACTTTCAAATGGAATTGAACATTCCGGTATACCATACTACCAAAGAATTCAACTTTAACAACAAAACCTTTTTAATTGGACACGGAGACGGTTTAGGTCCTGGCGACAAAGGATACAAACGGATGAAAAAAGTGTTTACCAATCCATTTTCAAAATGGTTGTTCCGATGGTTACATCCGGATATTGGCGTAAAACTGGCGCAATACCTTTCGGTTAAAAATAAATTGATTTCAGGTGCTGAAGACGTGAAGTTCCTGGGTGAGGAAAACGAATGGCTGGTGCAATATGCCAAACTAAAACTTACCTCAAAACACTATGATTATTTTGTTTTCGGACACCGCCATCTTCCCTTGGAAATAGATCTGAATGAAAATTCCAAATACATTAATTTAGGCGACTGGATTGGGCATTTCACCTACGGTGTTTTTGACGGAACCAATTTCAAAGTTGAAAAATATTAATTCGTTTTTTATTTCTTTAAAATTGAAGTACTTTTGTGCCGTCTCAAAGGGGTGCTCTAAATAACGAGCTGAGATTATACCCAATGAACCTGGAACAGGTAATGCTGTTTAGGGAAGGGCTGAGCGTTACGAAATGTCCAGCGGATATTTAGCGAAAGAGCCGACTGATAAAGCGGCCTTTCAATTAACGTTTCTGCGAGAAAATCATTATTTAATTATAACAGAATAATTACCCCTTTTATTTGTAAACCATTTTACGAATGAAAAATGTATTCAAGAGTATTTCGTACCGCTTACGAGATACACAATCAGTCGGAAAAGGCTTCCTCATTTTTGCCTTTTTTGTTCTATCAACTCCTTCTTTTGCACAAGAAGAAACCAAAGATTCAACCAAAACAAAATCCTTAGAAGAAGTAATCGTAAAAGCCACTAGAGCAGACGAAAAAACACCGGTAACTTTTTCCAATTTCACTAAGAAAGATTTCTCTAAAAGAAATCTGGGCCAAGACATTCCGGTATTAATGAATTACCTACCTTCAGTAGTTACGACAACCGATGCCGGAAACGGAGTAGGCTACACTGGGATCAGAGTTCGTGGTAGCGATGCAACTCGTGTTAACGTAACCATCAACGGTATTCCCTACAATGATTCGGAAAGCCACGGAACGTACTGGGTAAACATGCCCGATTTTGCTTCATCTACAGAAAGCATTCAGTTGCAACGTGGTGTAGGAACCTCAACCAACGGAGCAGGTGCTTTTGGAGCCAGCTTAAATTTAGCCACAGAATCTTCTACAAAAGCAGGTGGAGAAATTGCCAACTCTTACGGAAGCTTCAATACCCATAAACATACCGTAAAATTCAGTACCGGATTATTGAACGAACATTTTGAATTGGCTGGACGCTTATCTCAAATTAAATCAGACGGATACATCGACAGAGCCTTTTCGGATTTGAAATCGTATTTCTTACAAGGAAACTACAGCAATAAAAAAACCAAAATCAAAGCATTGATTTTTGGCGGAAAAGAACATACTTACCAAGCTTGGAACGGATTGGATGCTGCCACATTGAAAGCAGACCGAACCTTCAATTGGGCGGGATACTATACTGATGAATCAGGCAATGCTCGTTTTTATGACAACGAAACCGACAACTACCAACAAGATCATGCGCAATTGCATTGGAACCAACAATTGAACAACAATCTTGACCTTACGATGGCTTTGCACTACACCAAAGGAAAAGGCTATTACGAAAACTACAAGGAAGATGCCGATTTTAGTGATTATGGCATGACACCGGTTGCAGGACAAACCACGACTGATTTAATTCGTCAGAAGTGGTTAGATAATAATTTTTACGGTACCACTTTCTCATTAAACTACAAAAATGACAAAATAGATGTGGTTTTTGGAGGTGCTGTCAACAAATACGAAGGCGATCACTTCGGAGAAGTAATTTGGGCGCGTTATGCCTCCAATAGTGAATTAGGTGATAAATACTATGATGATTACGGCAACAAAACCGACGCCAATGCCTTTTTAAAAGCAACCTACAAAGTTCTAGATAAATTAAGCTTATATGGCGACCTTCAGGTGCGTAATGTAAACTATGAAGCAACAGGTGTTCAAGCTTCTAAAGTGACTGACAATTTCAACTTCTTTAATCCTAAAGCAGGATTAACCTACGAATTCAATGCCAACAACAACCTGTATTTTTCCTACGCTAAGGCACACCGTGAACCGAACAGAACCGACTACGAGAATGGAACACCAAAACCAGAGAAATTAGACGATTTTGAATTGGGATGGAGATATCAAAACGAAAAAGTAAAACTAAACTTAAATGGTTACTACATGGCCTACAAAGACCAATTGGTACTCACTGGAAAGCTAGACGATGTAGGATCTCCAATTCGTGAGAATAGTGGTGACAGTTATCGTTTAGGAATTGAAGCTGATGCAAGAATTGTGCTTTCTCAAAAATGGACTATCGCACCTAACGTCAGTATTAGCGAAAGTTTGAATAAAGATTTCTACACCGATGCTTCAGGAACATTAGAATCATTAGGAAATACTAACATTGCGTATGCTCCAAAATTCATCGTGGGGAATAGCATCAATTTTAGCCCAATAAAAAACATCAACATTGCAGTATTATCGAAATTTGTAGGCAAACAATACTTGAATAATAACAATGACAAAAGTTCGTATTTGAGTGATTACTTCATCAATGACTTTAGTTTCAGTTGGGATATCCCAGTGAAAAATGTATTTAAGGAAATTAGTATTACTGCTTTGTGCAATAACATTTTTGATAGAGAATATGTTTCAAATGCTTTTGACTATGGTGGAGGTTACATCTACTATTATCCACAAGCAGGTGCCAACTTCCTTACTGGAGTAACATTGAAATTCTAAAACAAAAAAGGAGCCAATTGGCTCCTTTTTTAATTGTACACTCGAATGATGTCACCCATAACCTCAGTACGATAGTATTTTAGTGGATAGGTCCCGCCATTGACAGCAGCTCCGGAATACAAACTGTACTCATAATTTTCACATGAGCATTTCACATTGATTCCGTTAATAGCCATCTGAGAACAGCTACTTGGCTCGTGGCTCGGACAACTCACCTCAAAAGCGTTATAAACACCCTCACCCACTTTCATCACTACAATCCCTTTCACACCAACACCTACATCGGTAATAATTATAGGATTACTCACAAACTTTAACGAGTTGTAAGCGGGAAAATTGGTATTGATCTCTTTCGAAAAACCAACATTCGGCAAGTGCGGATTTCCATTATTCACTCCGTCCGGACTACACGAAAAAAACACAAGACACAGGAGGATTAAAATCTTCTTCATTTAATTGTATAAACTTGTTCAGAACAAATTTAATTTATTTACATTTGTATAACGCACAAACAAACAAATAAATTATAAACTGAAAAAAAATAGTATCTTTGTATAAAGAAATCCCGTCGCGATGGGATTTTTTCTATTTATATAAATAATGACGTTATGAGCACAGTATCTTATTACACAGCCGCAGGATTAAAAAAACTAAAAGACGAGTTAGATCAACTTAAAAATATTGAACGTCCAAAAGCTTCACAGGCTATAGCTGAAGCTAGAGACAAAGGAGACTTATCAGAAAAC
This sequence comes from Flavobacterium sp. MAHUQ-57, assembly GCF_051908335.1. NCBI lineage: Bacteria > Pseudomonadati > Bacteroidota > Flavobacteriia > Flavobacteriales > Flavobacteriaceae > Flavobacterium > Flavobacterium sp. MAHUQ-57. The sequence goes on from NZ_JBPZTE010000007.1 coordinate 901,738, forward strand.
GCAGAATACGACGCTGCAAAAGAAGCACAAGGATTATTAGAGATGAAAATCTCTAAAATGGAAGAACTATATGCTAATGCCCGTTTGATTGACGAATCTCAATTAGACACTTCAAAAGCATTGGTGTTATCACACGTAAAAATCAAAAACCAAACCAATGGCATGACTTTGTCTTACCAATTGGTTGCTGAAAGCGAAGCAGACCTGAAAAAAAATAAAATTTCAGTAACCTCTCCAATTGGAAAAGGCCTTTTAGGAAAATCGGTTGGGGAAATTGCAGAAATCCAAGTACCTAATGGCATCTTGAAATTTGAAGTATTAGAAATCACCAGAGACTAATCCAAAAAACTATGGCCTCAATATTCACTAAAATAGTAAACGGGGAAATTCCTTGTTACAAAATAACAGAAGACCAAAACTATTTGGCTTTCTTGGATGTGAACCCCAATGTGAAAGGACATGTATTGTGCATACCTAAGCAGGAAATCGATAAGATTTTTGACATGGAAGATGAAGCCTACTTGGGCTTAATGGCTTTCTCCAAGAAGGTAGCCATAGCTTTGGAAAAAACAGTACCCTGCAAGAGAATTGGTATGACTGTCATTGGCCTGGAAGTACCTCATGCACATGTACATTTAATTCCATTGAACATGATGGATGATGCTCGATTCCACAACAAAGTAAAACTTACCCCTGAAGAATTTCAGGATTTGGCTAACGCTATTGCAAAACACTTATAAAAGAAAAAGTCCCAATTAGTTTGGGACTTTTTTTATAACTCTATGTAAATAATTATCGTATCGTATCTACCTTACTATTCTTACGTATAAAGTAAACTCCATACAGCAATCCTGCAGCCAGTAAAAACAACACTCCTTCATTAATTGGCAATCCAACTGGTGGAGGTGGTGTAGGCGGCGGTGGCCCCCCTGCGGGTGGCGCTGCATAAGTAGAAAATGACACTGACAAAGCAAGTATCATTAGGTTAGTGATTTTTGGAGCAATCTTCATGTTTGTAAAAATATAAAAAAATGTATTCCAAAAGCAATTAATTTTAACTAATTGCTTATAAATATTTCTTCCGCAATATTAATCGAAAAAAATGACTATACAAATTAATTCAGGTAAAAATACAATTAATTTTTTGGTTTTTAGGGAAAAAAGAAACATTCGTAAGAAACCATTCTCATAATTTAAATACTTTGACAATCAGACATTCTGCTTAAAAAAAATAAAAGAACCTAGCACTCGAATTATTGATCTGCATTAGACGCTTCAACCAATTCAATTAATTCACTGTTTCCCTCACTTAAGTTATCTTTAAGAAAGATGGTATTGCATTTCTGATTATAACCTCAGCAATCCCAATCACTATAAATGGTAAACAATCATTTTGTATGATTTGTTATTATAAAATTAGAATCAGCAATAATAAAACAATAATAGCCGCACCGAAAGAAAGATAAATCCCTTTATGATCTGCTGCCAATTCTTTTTTAATAGCTTTTACTTCTTTACGTAGCGCCTTTCTTTCTTCACGGGAGAGTTCTGATTTTTTAATTGCCTTTATTTCCTTCAAACGACTAAGTAACTGTTCACCTCTAACATCCTCTGACATTACAACCTTTGCCGTATTCACGGGATCTGTAGTCACTTCCGAAGAATACGCTGAAACTGAAATAGCACTAAAAATAAAAAGCACTACTGTTTTTAAAATTGATGTTTTCATGGTATTGAATTTTAGTTAATACTATCTTTTGTGCAATCCTAAAAAACCAATTTGTTTTGAACCATTAGGCAGTATTCCTTGTTTCTAAATAGATTACTTTACAGGTCTTCCACTCGATTGCATGTTGTAAAATTAGTCAACCAATACCCAGTGCTGTTATAAAATAGAGCGTATGTGTTACATAATTTCCACAGGGAAATAATTAAAAATCAGAAACTTAAAATACACCACTCCTCTTCTTCACAATTAGAACAAGTAGTCAATAAAAAAAGCTGCAACACAAATTGCAGCTCTTATTCCACTATAGCTCAAAGTAAGGAAACCAACGTTTCAAAACTTTATGACACTTAGGGGCATTGGTAACTTATTCATTGGATTAAAAAGGCTTCTCCTGTTATTGTGGCTTTGTATAGAGTCAACATGGCGATTAATTATTCTCTTGTTTGCAACATAAAGAAGCCTTATAATTTTACATCCAATGAATTTTTTCTATTTTGGAGATGAACATGATGCCGACATCTCCAACGCAATAAAATACGCAGTAGACAACGGAGCCAAGGTCATTAACATGTCTTTTTCGAAAGAATTTTCATTACATCCCGAGTGGGTTATTGAAGCAATGCAATATGCCGAAAAACACAATGTATTATTGGTTCATGGTTCCGGGAATGATGCTTTCAATGTTGATACAAACCCTACTTATCCGAGCGATTATTACTATGACAATAAGGAAGAAGTGTGCAGTAATTTAATCAATGTGGGGTCTATCTCTTCCAGACTGGACAGCACATTTGTGTCAGGTTTTTCCAATTACGGCAAAAAGAATGTCGATTTATTTGCTCCCGGAGAAGAAATATACACGGCCATCCCTGAAAACAAATATGAAAGCGGATCAGGGACCTCTTTCTCAGCACCGATGGTTTCCGGAGCTGCAGCATTGATTTGTCTTCACTACCCTGATTTAACCGTACAGGAAGTCAAAAAGATAATCTTAGATTCGGGGACGACATACGACTTGGAAGTACTAATTCCCGGAGAAAAAGGAAAAAAAGCTCATTTCAGGGAGCTTTCTAAAACAGGCAAAGTACTCAATGTCTACAATGCCATGGAAATGGCAAAGAAAATTAGTACGGCTAAAAAGAAACTCAGTCACTAAAATAGTCACATTCATTAGCACTTATAAAAGCTAATCTTGATAAAAAACCTAGCCTCGAAATATTCCGGTGGTTAGTTTTTTATTAACTCTAATCATTCCTAAAACAGCCTAATAATTTATACAGGACATACCATAACAAAACACAAAACAGAAAATCAAACACGTAGATAAAGTGTATTCCCTGGATGCTGTCTTTGAAGATACTTTGATGTATGAAATAAGGAATCATGTTAAAAATCCCGGGCCTTACAATTATATAGAATAGGATACTACTAACCACTGATGGCAAAATATAACAAAGATAGTTTTTCATGTTTTTTATTAGTTACGTTACTACCCATACTATCCATTCTGGTTCACCACTCCGAAATTCAGATAGTTATCGGGAACGACTTTGAAATGTAAACTGCTTTATCAAATAGAATCAATTTGCATTTATTTTAGTAAAAAAGCCCTAACATTCCTGTTGTGGCTTTTTTATTTATAGCTCAAAATCTGGAGACTTTGCTTCTAAATTATTCTCATAAGAATAAAAATTTATAAAAACTAACAAATCATTTGATTGACTTTTTCTAAAGCTTGATCAAATTCTAAAGGTTTAGACTTAGAAATATAATAGCTATTATCAGCTAAATCCAATAATAAGTTTATTTGAAACACACCATTATCTGAACCATTAACAACCAAATCATCCCTCTTACTTAAAAGAACTTTTTTCACACCTCTATATGATTCATCATACTTTGATAGATTCGAGACATATTGATTCAAAAAACTGGACGGGCTATTAAATAAACTATCAGATTTAAAGCATAAATGAATACGATCAAAAATCTCATTTAAAACCTCATAATTTTCAATTATTTTATAACTAATATAACATGAAGTGTTAAGATAATTAATCGAAGAATCTTCTAAATATTTTATATAATACTTCACTGCTCTTTTATCCTCATTTTTAAATAATACTTCTAAAGAATTTATAATAAAATGTTTAATTGAATCATCTTCCGCACAAATAACATCTAAATACTCAATTGCCTTTTCTATACAAAATTTTTTCTCCAAACCTTTTTCTGTCAAAATTGCTATTGCATCCCATGATTTTCTCTTTGTTAGATTGGTAGCACATTCTATTAGTAAATCAACATCCTCGGGAACAACTTTCACATACAAATCAAGTAATTTTTTAAAATCATAATCTAATTTATCGTCTAATAAACACTTTCTAATCGCAATAAAAGAATCCTCTAGATTATTATCTAATGCAAATTGAACATGTTCTCTTAAAACAGATGAAAAAAGTTTTTCCTCTTTTAAATTATGAACAATTCTTAATGCTAATTTTTTCTTATTCTCAATTTTTCTCAATAAGAAATCAAAACAAGTTTCTTTATTCAAAAAACCTGATTGAATTACACCTATTTTTAGTGAATTTAAAAGAAATGCTTCTGGTAAACTTAGATTAAGTTTTTCAGAAAAAAACAACACTAATTCCCATTTCTTATAATCTTCAAGTTGACTGTAACTATTTATGTGATTAATTAAAATTAATTTATCAAAATTAATTTCATTGACAGTGTAACTAACCCATTTCGTTATAAAATCAGTATGCTTAATTAAAACTTTAAAATCAGTATTTGATTTTTGATTTTCAATATATAATTTAATTTGTTCGGCAATATAATCATCATCGTCTATGAAACTAACAACTTTTTGAAAATCAAAAGAACTTCTAAATCCATAAACTAGACGTCTTAAAAATTCATAAGAAAAATCTATTCTATTCCAATGCCCATTATTTTTATACCACTCACTATTAATTTCTTGAATTATTTTAAGATCAATAAACTGTCCATATTTATTAAAAATAGCTTCAATCTCATTTTTTAATAAATCTCTTTCAAACAATAACTCAAATTCTTTTTGTGGTTTATTTTTAAAGTCCAATCTAATTTTTTCAACTTCTTCATCGGATAACAAACGTTCTTTAAATTTAAATCCTCTTAAAGTCATTGTATCATTAAAAATCTTACTAACTTCCCTATCTTCTCTATTTGACAATCTGTTCCTAAAATATTCAATCTCTTTATTATCCAAATCACTTATTGAATCGATCTTTTCTAATAAATTAGTCAAGTTTTCTTTTTCAAATATTTTTGCCAATTCATAACTGACATCCTTAAAATCAAAATTCTCTAACAAATAATTAAAAACCTTATTCCTTGTAGAACTTCTAACTTTAGAAATTAAAACATTTAACTCATCACTGAAAAATAAATGGTTTCTAAATGTCAAGTCACCAATCAATCTCAATACAAAATCATCATATTTCTCATCAAATTCAACACATCTTTCAATTACTTTTAACTTTGATTCACTATCCCAAAAAAAATGATTTGTATCATTATCAAAAAAGTATTTCACTAATTCTATAAAGTTATCTACATTCTTAATCTTAACTATTAACTCATTTAATATAAAGCTTGTTCCTCTTAAAACATCATCTTTTTCTTCTCTCTTTTTAATATTATTTTCAAATAAGAATTCTTCTTTTAAAAAATCAAAATAGTTATCCAAATCATCGCGTTCAACAAGAAGATTCAAAAGGGATCTATTTAACTGTTTATTTGATTCACTCACAAAATTTTTAAAAATTGAATTTAAATATTTAATATCTGTTTTAGCAAAACCCTGTAAAACTATACAATTAATAACGTGTGATTTAACTCCGTAATCTATTGCTTTATTTTGAAGCATTGAAAAAAGAATCCCCTTAAACTCATCTTCTCTTCCCAATTTTCGAATATTAAAAAAACTTAATAATTCAATAGCTGAAATAACAATTCTAAAATGCTTATTATCTTTGATATGTCTAATTAAAAAATTATAATTTTCAATACAACAACCAAACTCAGAAATTTCTTTTACAGAAAAAGAAGTATTTGTTGAAATCCAATATGTCTTTTCAATACATTGAACTTCAAAAAAGTTTTGAAAGACTTTTTCTCTAACTATATTATTTATCCTGTCAGAATCAGCCTTTAACAATAATTCTAATTGATATATTTCAATCCAATTCAGTAATTGATTCCTACTATCACCGTTTTCCATCAGATTAATCAGAAATGCTACTGAATTAAATAAAATTGGATGTATTTTCTCGAGACCAGTTATTTTTATATTAGACAGGATTTCATCAAATTCTTTTTCTGACAAAGTTTTTGCAACAAAATATTCTTGCAGCTGTCTATGTTGAAAACTAAATTTTTCTTTACCATCTTCAAGATTTACAATAAAAGGATTTTCAATAAACTCTAAATAATCATCTCCTAATATCCTAAATAATTCCTCATTAGTAACAAAATTCTTTTGTCTTAATTCACTTGTAAAAGCTACTTTTTTTAAATACTTTATTTCCTGTGGGACATTTAAAATTTTTTTCTTACTAATCTTTATTTTATGAGTCTCCAGTTGCTTATTGACATAATGCTCCCAAATTTTCGCATCCGATTCAACTAATTTGCCTTCTGTTAAATAATATTCGGCTAAAAGATCAACAAAAAAAGGTGTTCTCAAATAATCTTTATGCGATTCTTTAAAATCTAAGTCTTCAATTTTAATATCATATTTATTCAACAATAAAGATTCGGTCTGCCCTAGAGTTAAATCTTCTAAATAAAATGTTTCAAAGTTTGAAATATTAATCAAATATTTTTCAGATATATTTGTCCTGCAACTAATAACATATTTAAAATTATATGTTTGGTGGTTGTTTATAAAAACCTCAAATGCTGACAAAAAATCCTGTATTTCAGATATTTCATCCAACCCATCTAAAATAAATACTATCTGTGAGAGTTTTTTCCAATCTTCATAAGCCAATAAATCTTCAAATTTATTTACTGACCTAAAATTTTTAAGATTAATCAAAAATGGAACTAAACTTGTTTCATCAATTTTACTCCATAAAATATCAAATAAATTTTTTAATTCTTTAGATTTTCCAATTCCAGGATTACCTAGTAAAATTATTTTGTCGTATTCAAACAAATAGTCTTCAAGTGTTTTAAAATCACTAATATCATCCGAAAAAAAAGCAAATGAATTTTTATCAGATTTTTTAATAAATCTTGGTACGTAATAATCTTTTCTAATCATTTTGATTCAAATAAGCTTCTATCTAATGAATGAGGTTTAACCTTTAAATTATGTTTTTTTATATCTACAGTATCTCTCCCTCCTAAACAGGCATCTGGATCATAATCAAAATGATTGAATTCGTGCTTATATTGCCTATAATGAATTATCATTTTTATATTTTTAAACTCATAGTTTAAATCTAAAATCTGATAGCCGGGACTATAAGAAGAACTCTTTTCACTAATTTTATTTACACTCGCCCTACCCCTTATTCCAAAACATTTATCAGTAGAGCCTTGATAGTGTTTTTTAAATTCGCTGCTATGATAATGCCCATATAAATAAAAACCAATATTAGAAATTGAAAAACATCTTTCTAATTCGTTTTTTTCATTGAAAACTTCAACAGGATGATGCATTAAAACAATATTTAATTCTGTATCCTTATTCTTTAAAATTTTCAATCCATCATATATTTGATTCACACCAAAAAACAATCCTTTATCTATATCTAATTTTTGACTTTTACATCTCCAAGAATCATTGACCAATACAAAACCCACATTAACCCCAATATCATTATAAACAAAGATTGATTGATTGTTAGTGAAGTGGTAATTGAAATTTTTAAGGTGAAATTCCTTTTCAAATTCCTTAAATTTCTTGATTCTGTGGCTATGCTTAAAACTCGAATTTTCTTCTAAATAGTGATCTATATTATCAACACTTATAGTTCTAGACAAGCCATACTCTTCTTTCAATAATATTTCATTCTCATCAATATCATGATTACCAGGTATGAACAAAAAATTTTCTTTTGGAAAGTCAAGTGCAAGAATAATAGGCTCTATAAAGATTTCTTCAAAAATTTTATACGGACATGAGTAATGAGATTTATCTTGAAAATCATCTATGTCATATAAAGATTCACCTCCTTTATCTACTAAATCACCCGTTACAACAATAACATCAATCTTTTTGTCTTTGTTAAAAGAAATCAAATCTTTAATCAAAGCATCTTGATAAAAGTTTATAAACTCTTTGTAATTACTTTTTGAAAGATGAATATCTGACAGATGTATAATACGCATAAATAAATCTAAAACTCAAATATAAAGTTTAAATATTATTTATTAGAATATCATCTACAAATTAAATTATCAACATTTCTATTACATTGATTTACAATTTACACCAAAAACAAAACCCCATACTCTCGTATAGGGTCTGTTAATCATCATCTGTTTGTTTACTTAGATCACTTCAAGAATGTGAAGCACATTATACTCCTCATTTTTCAAAGAATAGGATTGCCCGTTGATTTGCTGCGAAAAAGAAACCATCAGCAAAAACAACTGCACACCCGTTCCGGTAGGAACCGCCGTCGGAGTCAGTGTTACCGTGGACGGACTCAAACTGATCGGTTGGGTCACCACATTGCTCAAAGCCAATTCAGATTCCTCTGTTTCAAAATCCAACGCCAGTACCGCACTCTGAAAAGTGGCATGCGTAGCTCCCTGTGGGAACAACAACTGCTCCTTGGTAATCAGGTTGGCAATGCGGGTCACTCCCGTCTCGGTGTCTAAAGCATAAGGTGCAAACAACACACTGTTTAATGAGGCATTCGCATTAAAATCAAAACCTTTCAATACTTGTTTTCCTTCCGCACTTTCCAGTCCGATACTCACCCTGCGCTTACCACGGCTCGATACCGTGTCCAGGTTCTTGATCATAGACATAGTCTGCATCAAACGACTCGACAACTTACTGTCCTTGGCTTTAAAAACCAAACTACCCAATGCCATGCGCAATAGTTTCCCACTGCTGCAGTTGTGCGCAAATTCGCTGTTGTTTTCCCTTGTACGGATGAAATTCGGATCGTTGTTAATACGTTCCTTGGAAATGCCTCCTTTTTTGCGTACATAGTTGACACCTTCTTTTTTGTAAAAGTTCAAATCTTCTACCGTTCCTTCGATCTTTACGATCCCATTGACTTTCGCCATAATTAAAAAATTTTAAATTAATAATGATGAAGAAATTACAAAGGCGGTGCCACAATTCCGTGCCAGGGAAGGAATCTGCGCTAATTTCCCTTTTAGCACCATTTAGCCACTTTTGATCATTTTCGGTCACTTTTGGTCACTTTTTTCCATAAAAGACAAAAAAAAACAAAACGCCATGCAACCCTTTACTCAAAATTTTCGTCTATCAAAATGTAAGAAAACAAGTAATAAAGTCGCCTCGTGCAGTGTAAGTGCAGTGTAAGTGCAGTGTAAGTGCAGTGTAAGTGCAGTGTAAGTGCAGTGTAAGTACATCAAAGTGGCTGAGGCTCTCGAAGCCAAGTGCACGAAACTTTAAATAAATTATTATTCGGAAGTACGAAACAACAAACAATAAACTATAAACAACAAACTGTTGAACAATGAAACGAATTTGCATCTATCCACAAGACATCCAAATCATAACCGGAAAAAGCCTGAAACAATCCCGCTCAATCATCAATGCCATCAAGAAAAAACACAACAAAGAAAAACATCAAATGGTAACGCTCGAGGAATTCTGCACCTACATGGGAATCAAAGAAGAAGGACTGCAACACTATTTAAAATAAAAAGAAACAATACCTAAAAAAGGGAAGAAAATACTTTGCAACTGAGCTCGAAGTAACATTAGAAAATATATGTACTGTGAACTAACCGCAATCCAAACCCGACCTCGTAGCATAATCCGTAAAAAACAACGAAAGTATGTAGTGGCAATGATCCGCGAGACGAGGAGGTACGACGAGCGGCTCGGGTCATGGAACGGAATACTGAGGTAGTTTTTAGGATTAGACTGCGCAGTCTTGATTTTTTTTGTTTCTTTTTTGTATCAAGACAAAAAAGAAAATAAAGGATACCAACAAAAAAGCCTCTCAATTGCTTGAAAGGCTTTATTTTTTTACCAGTGGTCCCACCTGGGCTCGAACCAGGGACCACCTGATTATGAGTCAGGTGCTCTAACCAACTGAGCTATAGGACCGGTTGGCGCACAGTACGTTAACCGTTGCTGTGTTCCCTCAGTAAAGCCGTAGCTTTATTTGAGGTTGCAATATTACTGCATTTTTTTATCTTCTGCAAACGTATTATGCAATTTCTTGACATAATTCTATGAGCACACCGTTTGTTCCCTTCGGGTGTAGAAAAGCAACCAATTTGTTGTCAGCCCCTTTTTTGGGCGTTTCGTTCAAAACCGTAAACCCTTCGGCTTTCAATCGGGCTATCTCCGAAACGATGTCTTCCACATCAAACGCAATATGATGAATCCCCTCGCCTTTCTTTTCCAAAAACTTGGCAATGGGACTGTCCGGATTCGTAGCTTCCAACAACTCGATCTTGTTGGGACCGTTCATAAAAAACGAAGTCTTTACTCCTTCGCTTGCTACTTCTTCTTCCTTGTAGGCCGGCGCTCCGAATAACTTTTCAAAAAGCAAATTGGATTCCTCCAAACTCTTTACGGCAATGCCGATATGTTCAATTTTTCTCATCTTGCAATAGTTTGGACAAATATAAAAACTTTGTAACCTATCTGCATTGCAACTATCCAACTAAAAAATTGTATTTTTGCACTATGGAAACAAATAGACAGAAAAAAATAGGCAGCGTTTTACAAAAAGATTTAGTGGATATTTTGCAGGGTGAAGTACGTAAAAACGGTATTTCCAATCTGGTTATTTCGGTTTCAAAAGTAAGTGTTACTACCGATTTGTCCATTGCCAAAGTATTCCTGAGTGTATTCCCGCAAGAGAAAGCACCGGAGATCTTGGAAGCTGTAAAATCCAACACGCCACTAATTAAACACGATTTATCGCAACGTGTAAAACTACAATTGCGTAAAGTACCTAACTTGATGTTTTACATTGACGACAGTTTGGATTATATTGAAAAAATCGACAACGCCTTATCCGGTAAAGAGAACCCAATCGAAAATCCTGATTTGTTAGAACGTAGAAAGAAGTCCTAAATTGAATTTCTCCTTTTACATAGCCAAACGGTACCTGCGCACCTCCAGTAAAAACAACGCCATCAATATTATTTCAGCGATTGCGTCTTTTGGAGTTATTGTAAGCGCTATGGCACTGTTTGTCTTTCTTTCGGTATTCAGCGGTTTGAAAGATTTCAGTCTTTCGTTCACCAATAAGTTCGATCCGGATTTAAAGGTGATGCCCAAAACAGGCAAATCGTTTCTGATTACCGAAGCACAAAACACCAAGTTAAAGCAAATTGAAGGCATTCAATACTATTCCCGTTGCGTAGAAGAAAAAGTATTGTTTGTGTACCGTGGCAAAGAACAGGTAGCACAAATTAAGGGAGTGGACAACCAATACAACTTGGTGAACAACATTCAAGAATCAATGTTCCAAGGCAATTGGATCGCCCCTCAAACACCGCAGGTCGTCGTGGGTTTTGGTATTGGTCAAAAACTAACCATGGGACTGTATGACCTCAACAATACCTTTGAGATTTTTGTACCTAGACCCGGAAAAGGTGCCATTACCAATCCGGAAACCGCATTCAACAAATCGAATTTGATTCCGGTGGGCGTTTATGCTATTAATGACGAACTGGATTCTAAATATGTATTTGCCGACATCCAATTAACCCAGGAATTACTGGAGTACCAACCCAATCAAATTTCTGCCATTGAAATCAAAACAGAAGCCTCTGCCAATGAAGTAGCAGTAATCGATCAAATCCAATCGGTATTCGGCGATAGCGTTACCATCAAAAACAGAATGCAGTTGAACGATAGTCTGCACAAGATGCTCAACACCGAAAACACGGTAATATACCTCATTTTCACTTTGGTTATTATCATGACTTTGTTCACTTTAGCTGGCGCCATCATCATGATTATTTTGGACAAAAAAGAAAATCTAAAAACCTTATACAATTTAGGCAATACCATTCGTGACATTCGTCGTATTTTCTTACTGCAGGGAACATTGGTAACCGTTTTAGGAGGGCTATTAGGAATTCTATTGGGCGCAATAGTGGTATTCATTCAACAGCATTTCAAATTGGTTATGATTACGGAAAGTCTGGCCTATCCTGTTCGATTCAACATGGAAAACTGTACGGTTGTTTTCTTTACGATCGTTGTACTAGGTTTCTTAGCCTCTTACATTGCCAGTAGCAACGTGAACAAGAAATTATTCGACTAAGCCAACTCGGTTTCGGATTTTTCTATATCTTTGATCACAACAAAAAATAAAACTTATGATTGTATTTGTCTAGTCCTGCTATTATCGGGAGATAATTAGGGCGTTTTAATTTATTCTGGTAGTTTGCCTACCAGCTCAGTATTCATTTTATCCTAATTAATCATGACAGAAACAACCAGTACTGCACTAAGTACACGTATTTTTTCCACTTTAAAAACAGCCATTAAAGGAGACGACACTTTTGACTTCACCAAGGGAAGCATCAAAAAAGGAGTCATTCTATTAGCCATTCCCATGGTATTGGAAATGATGATGGAATCTGTCTTCGCTTTGGTCGACTTGTACTTTGTGGGCCACTTGGAAAACAGCAGCTATGCCATTCAAACCGTGGGTCTCACCGAATCTGTACTCACCATCATCTACTCATTAGCCATCGGAATCAGTATGGCTGCCACCGCTGTAGTAGCCCGCCGCATTGGAGAGAAAAATCCTGAGGCAGCCGCCAAAGCGGGAATGCAATCCATCATCATCGCCTTTGCGATCAATACACTCATTAGTGTTTTCGGATTTATTTATGCCAAAGAAATCCTACTCATTATGGGCGCTTCGATTGAAGCTGCCAACTACGGCATGAATTTCACCCGAATTATGATGGCAAGTAGTATTAGTATAATGCTTTTATTTCTGATCAATGGTATTTTTCGTGGTGCGGGTAACGCTGCCATTGCCATGCGCAGTTTATGGCTCGCCAATGGATGCAATATCCTTTTGTGTCCGATACTGATCAACGGATTGGGTCCAATTCCTGCGTTTGGACTGATTGGTGCTGCCATGGCCACTTCTATCGGAAGAAGTATTGGCGTATTGTATCAATTTTACCATTTGTTTGGAGGAAGCGGCATGCTGAAAGTCCGCCTTTCGCATTTTATTCCTGATTTCGAACAAATTGGCGCTATCGTAAAAATAGCCGCTCCAGGCGTATTACAATTCGTGATTGCTTCTTGTAGTTGGATCTTCCTAGCTCAATTGGTAGCCACTACAGGCAATGATACGGGTTCGGCTGGTTATCAGACCGCCTTACGCATTATGATGTTCTTTATTCTTCCCGCTTGGGGATTGAGCAACGCAGCCGCCACCTTAGTTGGACAGAATCTGGGTGCACAGCAGGTAGAACGTGCGGTACAATCCGTGTACACCACCGCCAAATACAATGTCATTTTCATGGGTACCATAATGGTTTTATGTTTGGTTTTAGGCGACACTATCATTTCATTTTTCACCAATAATGAAGCCGTACACAAAGTAGCCGTTTCTGCCTTACAGATTATGAGCTTGGGTTATATTTTTTACGGTATCGGAATGGTACTGATTAACACCTTCAATGGTGCCGGTGATACCTGGACACCCACTAAAGTCAATTTCGTAGGCTTTTGGTTGTTCCAAATTCCATTGGCGTATCTATTGGCCAAACACCTCAACATGGGGCCTACTGGCGTATTCATGGCCGTTCCTATAGCAGAAACTGCAATTACATTGGCGAGTATCGTTCTTTATCGAAAAGGAAAATGGAAAACCATTCAAGTATAACTAAAAAGTCCCGACACAATCGGGACTTTTTTTTGTCATAGAACTAGTTCTACGTATTATTTTATTTTTTCACAAATGGAATTTTAGCGATATACTTATCACTAGCTTCATCATACCTAACATCATAAGTTCCTCTTACTAAGGCAATGTTAGCAATATCAAAGTCTTCCTTCGCAAATTCCTCAACAATTGCTTGATCAAATTTAATTAATTCATCTCCAGATTCGATTGTTAACGTTTCTTCTTCAACTTGATCACGGTCAAAGGCAAAGTGCAAATAATTGTCACTTGAAACACCCATATTGATTCTGTCAAAACCGATATTTACAATACCTATTGTAACTTCACAGATACCCCATCCAGAATCACAACCTCTACTTGGTTTTTCAAGATTAGCACTTAAACCAATCATAAATTTAATTCTAAATCTACTAGCAGCATTAGCGTCAATAGCAGACCCATTTACTAAAGTTGATTTCGATGCAGGTTCATCTGTACTACAAGAGAATAGAGTGATTGCACAACAAGCAATTAGTGCCCCTGCGCCAATAATCTTTTTGGAAAAGTTTTTCATTTTTTTTAATTTATAGTTAATTATCAATAAAACAAATATATAAATAACTCAATTAAAAATAAGATTTTTCCTATAATTTAAGATTTTATCACAATTCTAATTGTCTATAAACCAAAATTCTAAGTTTATTTGACGTAAGAAGTCGTTGCATCAAAATAAATAGAAATTGACACTAATAAAAAGTCCCGATAGTATCGGGACTTTTTTATAATAACTGACCTGCGTAGTCTTGTTTGATATCTTCGAAAACAGCTAACAATGCATTATGATCGTTTAGGGTAACCAATTTATTACGGTGTTCTTTAAAATGAGGAATCCCTTTGAAGTAATTGGTATAATGGCGACGCATTTCGACAATACCAACATGTTCCCCTTTCCATTCCATTGACCAGATTAAATGGTTTCGAGCTGCTTCCACTCTATCGTTAATGGTTGGCGAAGGCAAATGCTCTCCGGTTTTGAAATAATGTTTGATTTCATCAAAAATCCAAGGATAACCGATAGCAGCTCGTCCTATCATCATACCGTCCAGGCCGTATTTGTTTTTGTATTCCAATGCTTTTTCAGGCGAATCAATATCACCATTACCGAAGATCGGCATGTTAATTCTGGGATTATTTTTTACTCTTTGAATATGTGACCAATCCGAATGTCCTTTGTACATCTGTGCTCGAGTACGAGCATGAACCGTTAAAGCCTGCACACCGATATCTTGTAATCGTTCTGCTACCTCATCGATATTGATCGAACTTTCGTCCCAACCTAGACGAGTTTTCACCGTTACTGGTAAATTCGTACTACGTATTACGGCTTTGGTCAAGCGTACCATCAAATCTACATCTTTCAAAACACCGGCACCGGCACCTTTACACACCACTTTTTTCACTGGACAACCGAAATTGATATCCACTAAATCAGGTTGAACCGTTTCAACAATTCTGGCAGACATCGCCATAGCCTCTTCATCTCCACCAAAAATCTGAATACCTACCGGACGTTCATAATCGAAAATATCCAACTTCTGACGGCTTTTGATTGCATCACGAATGAGGCCTTCAGAAGAAATAAACTCCGAATACATTAAATCGGCACCATGCATCTTGCACAGGCGTCGAAAAGGAGGGTCACTCACATCCTCCATAGGAGCGAGTAACAGAGGGAAATCCGGTAATTCTATGTTGCCAATTTTAACCATTGCTTCTTCAATTAGTCCACTTCATTAAGTATAAAAACAAAAAAAAGCTGCAATAAATTACAGCTTCATTTTCGGCGCAAAGATACTACTATTCTACATTTTAGACGCAATATCCTTACTATATTTTTTTAGAGTAGCACGAGCCATACCTAGATTCACTTTATTCGAATCTACAGCCAAATACACAAAGTACTCTCCGTTATCGGATAAATCGATAATATGCAATTGGTTGGACAATGTAATTAAGATATCGTCTATTTTCTCTGTTAATCCTAATGCTTTGATCGCACTTAGTTTGGCTTTAACCACTTCAAGGTTATAAGCAGAAGCCAATTCAGGATCGAACTTCGGATCTACAGAAAGTGAAGCAAACGACATTCCTGTTTTTAATTCGGTTACGGAAACACCAATAAAGCCATTAAGGTTATCTTTAAGGTCTGTAGTGAAAGTTGTTAAAAATTCTGACATAATTTAAGCGTTTTAGTTTGTTAGTAATGATTGTTTTTATAGTGCTGATTGTAATTTCAAATGAATCAAGCCCAGCTTACTGGCGTTTTTAGTAATTAAAGCCAAATACTCATCCTTTTCTAGTTTACGCACGAAGAAAAGCCCTTTATCTGCCTGAAGAATCAACTCGTTAGAATTTCCAAATTTTAAATCAGCCACTAACTCCTTACACATTGTAAGCAATACACCAGCCATTGCTGCAATGTTGCCATCAAAATCCAAGTAATGTGATTTGATCAAAACTCCATCTTCATTAAAGACCAATGCTGAATCTACCCCCGTTTCTTCAATAAGTGTGTCCAAGTCCAATTTTTTCATATATATTAGTTATTAGTAAGTTAGTTTAGCTAATGTAAGATTTTTTTTATAAAAAATTTTTATTTTTATAGGATTTTTTTTACTATTTTTAAGACACGTTAAATCACGTTTTTTTGATTTCAAACAAACTTCAAAAACTAAAAAATCATGGCAAAAGAATCAAACCTAGACCGTCTTAAAAAGAAATTGCAAAAGCAACTTATGGAATTCAGAAAATACAGAATTGCAAGAGGAAAAATCACTAAAAAGCCTTCTGTATTTGCTAAAATTTTCAGCTAAAGAAAGTTTAAAAAAAGAGACTTTAATTGCTTCACTTATTTTCATACTTTTGTAGCTTAAAATGATGACTAAGAGCATTGGCCGTGAATTGTCCTGAAATCCTAATCAATTCTACAGTTCACAGCCAAATGCCCATAAATGTATAAGATGAAGCATATTCGAAATTTCTGCATTATTGCGCACATTGACCATGGTAAGAGTACCTTGGCCGACCGTTTATTGGGCGCAACGCAAACAGTAACAGCTCGCGAAGAGAAAGCACAATTACTGGATAATATGGACTTAGAGCGTGAACGTGGTATTACCATTAAGAGTCACGCCATCCAAATGGAATACAAATACAAAGGGGAGGATTATATCTTAAACCTTATTGACACTCCGGGTCACGTGGATTTCTCTTATGAGGTTTCCCGTTCCATTGCTGCTTGTGAAGGAGCGCTATTGATTGTTGATGCGGCTCAGAGTATACAGGCACAAACCATTTCCAATCTTTATTTGGCTTTGGAAAATGATCTTGAGATTATTCCAGTATTAAACAAAGTGGATTTACCAAGTGCCAATCCGGAAGAAGTAAGTGACGACATCATTGACTTATTAGGCTGTGATTTGGAAGATATTATTCATGCATCTGGTAAAACCGGTTTTGGTGTGGAAAACATCTTAGCAGCTATTATTGAAAAAATCCCTGCACCAAAAGGAAATCCAGAAGAACCATTACAAGCCTTGATTTTTGACTCGGTTTACAACCCATTCAGAGGTATTGAAGTAATCTTCCGTGTGAAGAATGGTGAAATCAAAAAAGGTCAGAAAATCAAGTTCATGGCGACCGGCAATGAATATTTCGCTGATGAAATCGGTACGCTTAAACTAAACCAAGTTCCCAAAGATAAAGTTTCAACCGGTGACGTAGGGTATCTGATTTCGGGAATCAAAGAAGCGAAAGAAGTAAAAGTAGGTGATACTGTTACGGATGCTAAAGTACCTACTACCAATATGATTCATGGTTTCGAAGATGTGAAACCGATGGTATTCGCAGGTATCTATCCTGTTGACACTGAAGATTACGAAGAACTTCGCGCCTCTATGGAAAAACTGCAGTTAAATGATGCTTCATTAGTGTTTGCAGCAGAAAGCTCGGCAGCGTTAGGATTCGGTTTCCGATGCGGATTCTTAGGAATGTTGCATATGGAAATTATCCAGGAGCGTTTGGAACGCGAATTCAATATGACGGTAATCACAACGGTTCCCAACGTATCGTATTTGGCGTACACTAAGAAAGATCCGGAAACACCATTCGTAGTAAACAACCCTTCTGACTTACCAGAACCATCTAAATTAGATCGTGTAGAAGAACCTTATATCAAAGCTACCATCATTACCAAAGCAGACTTCGTAGGCAACGTAATGAGTTTATGTATTGAGAAACGTGGATTGATCACCAATCAGACGTATTTAACTACTGAGCGTGTAGAATTGAATTTCGATATGCCATTGGCTGAAATTGTATTCGACTTCTACGACCGATTGAAAACGGTTTCCAAAGGATATGCTTCTTTCGACTACCATCCAATCGGGATGCGTACGTCTAAATTAGTTCGTTTGGACGTATTATTAAATGGTCAGAATGTAGATGCTTTATCTGCCTTAATTCACGAAGACAATGCATACCATATTGGTAAAAAAATGTGTGAAAAACTACGTGAATTGATTCCGAGACAACAGTTCGACATTCCTATTCAGGCGGCTATCGGTGCCAAAATTATTGCGCGTGAGACAATCAAAGCTTTACGTAAAGACGTAACTGCAAAATGTTATGGTGGTGATATCTCTCGTAAACGTAAATTATTGGAAAAACAAAAAGCCGGTAAGAAACGTATGCGTCAGGTGGGTAACGTAGAAATCCCGCAATCCGCATTTATGGCAGTATTGAAATTGAATGATTAAAAATTTTATGATTGCATAATTGAAACCCAATAACAACTGTTGTTGGGTTTTTTATTATAAATCAATCTAGCCAAAACCGTATCTTTGAAAGAAAAGTTATAGGTAATCTCATGGACGAAACTCTGAATAAATTTGACCGAATTGTCGCTATTCTTATCCAATTACAATCCAAAAAGATTGTAAGAGCTCAGGATTTAGCGGATCGGTTTAATGTAAGTTTGCGCACCATTTACCGAGATATACGTACTTTAGAAACATCCGGAGTTCCTATCTACAGTGAAGCAGGGATAGGTTACTCTTTAATGGACGGCTATCGTTTACCTCCTATCATGTTTACTCGTGAAGAAGCCAGTAGTTTTATTGCTGCCGAAAAGTTAATGCAAAAGTTCACAGATCCAGCATTGGACCAACATTACAAATCGGCAATGTATAAACTTAAAGCGGTACTAAGAACCAGTGACAAAGATTGGCTGAATGCTATCGAATCGAAAGTCGTCATGCAATCCAACCAAGAAGTATTTAACGAAAAAGCACCCAATGCTTTGGCCTTGTTTTTTGATGGCATTGCGGAACGAAAACAAATACTGCTTTTATACCAAACCTTCGATACAGAAGAAATCAACGAAAGAAGAATAGAACCTGTAGGTATTTTTCACGAAAATAACTTTTGGTATGTTTTGGGCTATTGTCACCTAAGAAACGATTACCGAAAGTTTCGCACCGATCGCATTCAGCTGATTAAGAAAACCGATTTAGAGTACACCCTTGAACACAAAACCCTTGAGGAGTTACTACACAAAGACAAACCTCTGGACACGCTAATTAAAGTGCGTGTTTTGGTTGATAAAAAAATAGCTCGCTACCTTAGTTGGGAACGCAAACAATATGGATTTGTTTCGGAAAAAAACCAAGACAATCAAGTTGAAATGACCTTTATGTGTAGTGAAATCAAGGAAGGTTTTCCACGATGGTTTCTAATGTTTGCCGATCAGTCAGAGATACTAGAACCCGAAGAACTCAAAACCCGGGTTTTGGATTTATTGGAACGCAGCAAAACCAAACTACTAAAAAACAATCCCGAAAACCAAAGTCTCCGGGATCAAACACAATTTAATTAGCAAAAGCTTTCACTATTTTAAAAAGCACCTTCCAATTGGAAAAATTATCTTTCCCAGAAAAAAGGCGGGGCGATATTCAACGCTCTTAAATACACATAGCCTTGCCCGCGGTGGTGAATTTCGTTGTCAATGAAATACAAAATATTTTGAATGATAGGGAATTCGTACTGACCGAAAAGATTAAACGTTTCGCTAAAATCCTCAACGGTCAATTGTTGCCATAACGCATCGATTTCTTTGGTGTCATTATCCCATTGTTCCAAATACTGGGCTTTTGTTGTAAATCCTTTACTTGAGTCTTCTGTAAACGGCTGCACTTCTTTGTTTACAATTCCTCTTAATGCCGGAGCCGCTATCGCTAAAAGTTCATCTGTTAACTTCGCAAACGGACGCAATCCTCCTACTGAAAACTCAAAGAAATCTTTTTCCGGAAACGCTTCTATTACACGTCTTGTCAACGCTCTGTGCCCTTGCCAATGTTTTAACAAATCTTCTTGACTGATTACCTGTGAAACTGTTTCTGTGTTCATATTATTAGTGTTTTAATGATTACTGAAACAAAATTAATAGGGGTTAGTGACAACTGCTTGTCAGTAGTAAAATTGCATTTTTAAAAAATTTCACGCCTGAAAAAACTTTGTACCTTTGTCGCTTAGAAATTGAATAACCATGATAGAAGATAAAACCCCACAAAGAACCAGCATTGCTCAGTTAGGCGAATTCGGCCTGATTGATCATTTGACGAAACATTTCGAAATAAAAAACGAATCTACTTTAAAAGGTATTGGAGATGATGCCGCTGTTTTGGATTTTAAAGACAAAAAAACGATTGTCTCTACCGATTTATTAATCGAAGGTGTTCATTTTGATTTGGCTTATATGCCGTTGAAACATTTGGGATATAAAGCCGTGGTGGTTAATGTTTCGGATATATTTGCCATGAATGCCAAAGCTACTCAGATTACAGTTTCTGTTGCAGTTTCCAATCGTTTCCCACTGGAAGCATTGGAAGAATTATACGAAGGAATTACTTTGGCTGCTAAACACTACGAAGTCGATGTCATTGGTGGCGACACTACCTCATCGCAAAAAGGCTTGATCCTATCGATTACAGCTTTAGGAGAAGCTAATGCAGAAGATATTGTTTACCGAAATGGAGCTCAACAAGGCGACTTATTAGTAGTTTCAGGGGATTTGGGTGCCGCTTATATGGGACTACAGGTTTTAGAAAGAGAAAAACAAGTATTTGAAGTCAATCCGAATAACCAACCTGATTTAGACGATTATACTTATCTCATCGAACGTCAATTAAAACCGGAAGCACGTAAAGATGTGGCTGGCATTTTAAAAGCATTGGAAATCAAACCAACCTCGATGATTGATGTCTCTGATGGATTGTCTTCGGAGATCATGCACATCTGCAAACAATCAGGTGTTGGGTGTAATTTGTACGAAGAGAAACTACCTTTAGACCCACAATTCATCAATGTGTGTGAAGAATTCAATATTGATAGTACGACAATTGCCTTAAATGGTGGTGAGGATTATGAATTATTATTCACAATTGCGATGAATGATTTTGACAAAATCAAAGGCAATCCGAATTTCACAGTAATTGGGCATATGACACAACAAAGTGAAGGAATTCATTTAGTAACCCGCGCCAACACTAAAATTGAATTAAAAGCTAGAGGCTGGAACGCTTTGCAAGAAGAATAATAGGTTTAGCAATAAAAAAGAATCCCGGATTTCAATTGATGAAATCCGGGATTTATATTTTAAGTCAAAACTGAATTAATAGCCTAATTTAGTTCGTACTCTTTTCAAAACACCATCAGCTATCGTTGAGGCTTTTTTAGCGCCTTCCAATAACAATCCTTCCAATTCCTCCAGATGGTTCATATAATAATTGTAACGTTCTCTTTCGGCGGCAAACTTCTCAATAATCAATTCAAACAATGCTTGTTTCGCGTGACCATAACCAAAATCACGGTTGATGTTCTTATACTTTTCAGTCATTTCCGCAATTTGCACATCTGAAGCCAACAACTTATATATTGCAAAAATTTTACAAGTTTCAGGATTTTTAGGCTCTTCCAATGGCGTACTATCGGTTTCAATTCCCATAATCTGTTTGCGCAAAGGTTTGTCTTCAAGGAAAATATTGATGATATTATTTCTTGACTTACTCATTTTCTCGCCATCTGTTCCCGGAACCAACTTAGTATCTTCTGCTGTCAATGCTTCTGGTAAAACAAAAGTCTCCCCCATTTGATGATTGAAACGAGACGCTACATCACGTGTGATTTCCAGATGCTGTAACTGATCTTTTCCTACCGGAACCACTTCTGCATCGTATAACAAAATATCGGCAGCCATCAACATTGGATAAGTAAACAAACCAGCGTTCACATCTTCCAATCGATCTGCTTTATCCTTAAAAGAATGCGCCAGTGTTAGTCTTTGGAACGGGAAGAAACAACTCAAATACCAAGACAATTCCGTAGTTTGAGGCACATCACTCTGACGGTAAAAAATCACCTTTGACGGATCTAAACCACAAGCAAGCCATACCGCAGCAGTACTAGTTGTATTGTTTCGTAGGGTTTCGCCGTGTTTGATTTGCGTAATAGAATGCAAATCGGCGATAAAAAGAAACGATTCGTTATCAGGATTTTTAGCCATTTCAATAGCGGGTAAAATCGCTCCTAATAAATTGCCTAAATGCGGCGTACCTGTACTTTGTATTCCGGTAAGTATTTTTGCCATGGTAAATTTTAATCTATTTTTAGCAAAGTTAATTCTTTTATCAGATTTTTAAAGTGATTCCGTATTTTTGACGTTATGAAACTATTTAAAATTCCACTTTGGCTACTTTGGCGTGTTTGGTTTTACATTTTGGTACTTTTACCAATTGTAGTAATGTTCCCTTTTTTATTCGCTTCTTTTCTGAAAGAAAGCTGGTATCCGTATTTTTTTAAAATGGCCAGAATTTGGGCCAAAGTTATTTTATATGGCATGGGTTTCTATCCAAAAGTAGAAGCGAAAGAAGCCATAATACCCCACAAAAGTTATATGTTTATTGCCAATCATACTTCGATGGTCGACATCATGCTAATGTTGGTAACCGTTAAAAATCCATTTGTTTTTGTTGGAAAAAAAGAATTGGTTAAAATCCCATTGTTTGGTTTCTTTTACAAAAGAGCTGTAATCATGGTAGACAGAGACAGCCCGAAAAGCCGTCAACAAGTATACGAACGTGCTCAAAAGAAAATCAATCAAGATTTAAGTATTTGTATTTTCCCGGAAGGAAAAGTCCCTGATGATGAGAGCATTCTTTTAGATGAATTTAAAACCGGTGCCTTCAACTTGGCTGTTGATCATCATTTACCGATTGTACCTATGATTTTTCCAGATAATAAAAAACGATTTTCGTATACTTTTTTTAGTGGTAGTCCCGGAAAACTTAGGGTTAAAATCCTTCCTTTTTTGGACACTTCAAACAAAGTACACCACGACAGAAAAGCGATTCGTGATGAAGCTCGCGAACTTATTTATAACGAATTACTACAATTCGAAAATCAAAAATAAAAAGTGCCCCGGCGTAGGGCACTTTCCACGGTTGCCCAAAAGAGCAACACACTTAACTAAATATTAAAATTTGTAACGAAATCCAGAATATACCCCCATTACATAGGGTTTAAAATTACCAGAATCGTTGCTGAATGTTTTGATTTGATATTTAAGCATTGGCTCAACTGACACATCAAACGATTTGGAGATATTGTATTTCATACCCACACCAATATTCGTACTAAAATGTACCTTGTTCAGGTTGTTTGCTTCCCCTATTTCAGTGGTCATCCCGTTACTAGTTATTGAAATTTTATTACCACTTAAAAACAAAGTACTTATTCCTGTAACAAAGTTAAGCCCTAATTTTTTATCTATGAGTTTATAGGAAATCTCCATAGGGATTTCAATATAACCCAATTCCTGTTTTAAAACACCTGTTTCTTCAACTATAGATGAAGCTTCAATTGAATTGGTATTGGGTTTATCCTCAATAACTACATTCGAAGAAGCTGGATTTTTATTGATGTTTTTCATAGTACGCTCTTGCGTTTCCCTTCCTGAAAGATTGGAATGAAACGAAATGTCATTCGTATTATAGGCCATATCTACTCTACTGATACCCGTTCTAATGGTCAATTTCTTATTCATAGCATAATCAACTCCAATACCCAAACCGAACTTTGACTCAAAAGACTTTTCATTATCAGCAAATTCTTCGCTTATAGGAGAACCTTGAGATGCGCCTGAAAAAAGCACTGCTACGGCTGGTCGAATTCCCCATTTTGAAGTCGTTGGTTCAACTTTCTCCTGTTGCTCGGAAGTACTTTTTTCTATCTCTTTTTCTCTTAAAATCCTTTCCAATGGATTATTTGCTGCCAATGCCGCCATGATAGAATCATTTTGTATTACCTTAAACTGACTCTCTAAATTCGGTCTATAATCCGAAGTGGTACTGATACCCTTTTCTTCTGAAAGCTTCCCATTAAGAGCTTTATCCGATTTTACAGGATTAACTACAAGTTTATCTTTGTTTTTTTCATTCACCTGCAATAAGCTACCGTTCGAATCTTTTTCCGTTTCATCGGACACCACACTACTCAGACTTACCCATTTTTGATTCTTATCATTAGGTTTAACAATTAATTGTTTATTATCTGAAGTAACTGTTTTGTTATCGGCATCAAAATCTTTAGCTATTGGATCTTCTGTATTTAAAAGATCTGAAATTTGTGTAGAATTCGCAAGCGCTGTATTGGATTGGATTGGAGTCGATTTATTCTTGTCAACAATAAAAGTTGGCTTATCAAAAGACGATTCATCAACATCTTTAGCGATTTTTTTTGCGTTTTCCGGGTTATCTAAAAATACTAAACTTGTCTTTTCACCTTGTTCTCTAGGGGATTTTGAATTGTTTTGAACCAAAGTTCCTTCAGTACCCAAATTGGTGCTTTTAGAATACGAAGTGGTATTCTTGGATTTAGTAGTTGTAGGTTTAATCACATTGGATGCTACAGGATTTTGATTGGACGGAAGCTTGTTTTCTAACGCAGAGGAAACTATTACGTTTTGAGAAGTTTTGTTTCGCTTTTCTATTCCATTTTCATTACTTGAAATGACTCCCGATTCTTGGTTTTCGCTGGATAACGAAGAAGTCGAATTCGGCGACTTTTTCAAGATCTCATTTGACGTTACATTACTTTTTTCAACAATTGTTGAATTCGTTTGACTCTCAACAGCCGAATCAGTTAAACTAGTCCTATTCAACCAATCGGAATTTGTATTCAATGTAAAAAAGCCTAACACTAAAGCAGCGGCAATACCGGCTGCTTTAGCATTAAACCAAAATGGGAAAATTCGTCTTTTTTCCTTTTTTTTCTCCAATTGAGAAGCGATATTTCCCCATAGTTCTGGAGAAGGATTCACTTCAAAATCTTTGAATTTTTCCTGAAACAAACGTTCTATATTTTTTTTATCATTCATTTTACCGAGGGTAAATTATTTTGATTGTTTTTTTCAATTTTATCTTTCAAAATCATTTTTGCTCTTGCCAAATTCGATTTACTTGTGCCAATTGAAATATCTAACATATCGGCGATTTCCTTGTGAGAGTAATCATCTAATACATATAAATTGAACACCAACCTATATCTATCGGGCAACTCTTGAACGATTTTGAGCAAAAATTCAAGGCTAATGTTATCATCATCAATTTCAACCTCTTTCTCATCAGCCACATCATTCACCAATTCCAAGAAAGTCGTCTTCCTATATTGTTGAAGCACATGGTTAATCATAACCCGCTTAGCCCAACCGTCAAATGAACCTTTAAAATTATACTGACCAATTTTGTCAAAAATAAGAAGAAATCCTTCCTGAAGGTTATCTTGAGCTTCTGCATAACTCTTCGAATACTTCAAACAGACAGCAAACAACTTTCCTGCATACAGCTGGTATAGTTGTTCCTGGGATTTGGTATTTTTCTCTACACATCCTTGTATGAGTATTGGTAAACTCAATTTACTCTATTTTTTTAAGGTACTACTGGAATTTCAACTTCTTCAAAAACATCAACTCCATTGCTATCTTCACCCTTCCAAAGTTTAAAAATGTAACTAGTGTAACTTGATGAGGGCCTAAACTGTAACTTTTCTGTTATAGGATTCACTGTAGGTGTAGTACAACCTCCTTGTTCAATAACACTGGTATGAATTGCAATGGTTCTTATATTGGCGTCTTTTGCATAATAAAACCCTTCAAACAAATGACAAGTGGAAGGTCTAACATAAGTAAAAGGCAACTCATAGATACTGTCATTTTTGAATTCATCGGGCAAATCGGCACTTTCAATAGGCAATAATTCGGTGTGGAATTTTGTTCCATTATCATCACCTAAACTACAACTTCCTAATAAAATCACAGCAACTAACAATAAAAATACTTTTCTCATATATGTGTTAATTTATTCATCAAAATCAAAATTTCAGCTAGATTCAATTTCTACCATCTTAAAATGGTTCTTTATAAACTAAAGATACAAAACTGCTAAAAGGGTTGCGTCATAAAAAAGAAAAAAGCCACTCTTCCGAATGGCTTTTTATTTTAATTATCGTTTTGCTTAATCAGCTCCTTGATTTTAGCTTCCAATTCATCGGCTAATTCAGGGTTATCCTTAATTAAGGATTTTACAGCATCACGGCCTTGCCCCAATTTAGTATCACCATAACTGAACCAAGATCCGGATTTTTTAATCACTTCGAATTCTACAGCAAGATCTAAAATTTCTCCAGTTTTAGAAACTCCTTCTCCATACATGATATCAAACTCTGCCGTTCTAAACGGTGGTGCTACTTTATTTTTAACTACTTTCACTTTAGTACGGTTACCTAAAACCGCTTCACCATCTTTAATTTGTGAAGAACGACGAATATCCAAACGAACCGATGCGTAGAATTTCAATGCATTACCTCCGGTTGTTGTTTCAGGGTTTCCGAACATTACACCAATTTTTTCACGTAACTGGTTAATGAAGAAAACCGTACAATGTGTTTTACTGATTGTAGCTGTTAATTTACGTAATGCTTGAGACATTAAACGAGCATGAAGTCCCATTTTAGAATCTCCCATTTCTCCTTCGATTTCACTCTTAGGCGTTAATGCAGCAACTGAGTCAATAACCACAATATCTATAGCTCCAGAACGGATTAAGTTTTCAGCAATCTCTAATGCTTGCTCTCCATTGTCTGGCTGAGAGATGATTAAGTTGTCGATATCCACGCCTAATTTCTGAGCATAGAAACGGTCAAATGCGTGTTCAGCATCAATGAAAGCCGCAATTCCTCCTGCCTTTTGAGCTTCGGCAATGGCGTGCAAAGTCAATGTTGTTTTACCAGAGGATTCAGGGCCAAAAATTTCAATGATTCTTCCTTTAGGATAACCATTTACACCTAAAGCCAAGTCTAAACCTAGCGAACCAGAAGCGATTACTTCTACTTCTTCGATAGCTTTATCCCCCATTTTCATTACGGTTCCTTTACCGTAAGCCTTATCTAATTTATCTAAAGTAAGCTGTAGTGCTTTTAGTTTAGCTTCTTTTTCTGAACTCATTATCCTTAAATTTTATTGCGATTTATTTTTAGTAAAAATAGATTTTTTTTATCACTCTAAACGAATAAGTTTTCAACAAAAAAAAGTCTCTCTTCCAAAATTTGAAAGAGAGACTTGTAATAAAACAGTTGAATTAATCTTCTAAAAAAGAATTTTCTTAGTTACTGTATGACCGTTTTTAAGATTCACTTTTACAATTAATGTCTGATTATTTCTTTTAACCGAAGTTACTTCTATCTCTTGTCTATCAATTTTGTTTTTAGATGCTACCGATTGACCAAGTACATTATACACTTCATAAGAAGCTATGCTTTCGATTCCTGACGAAATTGCAATTGCATTGTTTCTGCCAAAAACTTTCACTGAATTCTTTAACGATTCAAAATCATCATTATTCAGTCTGTTATCCGTATATCTCAACACAAATCTGTCGCTAATGATACCCTGTGCAGCTGTAAACTGATAAGGTGACATTGTTAAATCATGAATTGTATTATTTGTTCTATCTTCTAGATAAATTTTATTTGATCTATTAGCAAAAACACCATCCGTTTGACCGATAGCTATGGTATACGTTCCGGCTGTAGGCAATTGCACTCCAAGCGGCACCAAATCATTATCTGCAAAAGGCAATGCTCTCGCTTGAATATCAAAAATCACATTGTTGTTCACAGAATGGAAACCAAATCCTGATTTATAACTCGATTTAGAGTCAAAATAAAAATCATCTTCATTCGTTGCGCCTTCCACATAAGCCACAACTTGAGTTTTCACGGATTGATCAGGACTAATCAAATCCAACCAAATTCTGTGCTTTTCTGTTTGTCCAGCACCACTTCTGAAGAACTGGCTGTTATTGTGAGCACTTGATCTTTGTCCGTTCTTAAATTCAAGGTTAGCTGAGTTCGATCCTAAACTTTCCTTCATTTTCACAAAGAAAGCTTGACCCGATGCAATTTTTCCGTCAAAAGCACCCCCTGGAATTGAAGCTGTTCCATTATGTTTCACATAATCTGTCGTAGTATAATTGTAGGTGTATGTCGAGTAATAAGGACTAGTTGATTGAACGGGCGCATTCAAATGTCTCCACAAATAAACCGTTGCATCTTCAAGTACTGCATTATTATCTACAACAAAAGTTTGTGTATCAATTGCTGAAGGGTATGGATTACCTACAAGATTCCAGTTGTCATCAAACTCTGTAATCGTAGTATTCGTTCCTGCAAAAGGAGCAGTAATCGTACCTTTATTTACAGTTTTGTTTACGACACCATTATTGAATAAGCTTCCTGAGAAAGTAACCGTTTGAGTTGTATTTGCATCAGGTACTCTAAAAATGTATCCTTTTCCAGGAACCATATTCGCATCTGCTGTTGCGACCCAATTACCTTGACCATAACCTGCAGGATTTACAACATCAGCATCCCATTCGTAGTAACGACTATTAGGAATTGAGGTAAAAGGTGCGCTTGTCAATGGAGAAGACCAATACACATAGTCGAACAATTTTAAGTTGGAGGCAACTCTTACCATCGAATTCGTTCCTGTTCCGGAATACGTTCCGGTATTACTCATTTGAATTAATGAACCGTCATCTTGAATTGTTATTGCTCCATTATTCGTTACATTATTATTTATCTCTATGTAATCATTTGAAGCAATAGTCAATGTAGCACCAACATTCACCACTAAACTACAGCAAACAAAACTAGGAGTTGTAACTGAAGTTGTATAATTGCCAGTAAGAACTGCCTCTTTAGTCAAATTAGGTATTCCATTACTCCATGCAGTTCCATTCCATGTTGTTGTATCTGCACAAAGAACTCCAGTTCCCTGAATAGTGAAATTATAGGGGTTTTCATCTGCATCATCATTAACAATGGTAACAGTTGCCGTTCTTAAACCTACGACAGATGTTTGGAATGTAATTTCGAAAGTGGTCGAACCCGCAGCAGCAACTGATGAAGCGGGTGCAATTGATACACTGAAATCTGCAGCATTTGCTCCTGAAATTGTAATATATGGACTTGAACCAAAAAGTTTTAACGGATCAACACCTGTATTTTCGATTGTAAATGTCTTGGCTAAAGGACTATTTAAAAGAGCCGAACCAAAATCAGTATTATCGGCTAATGTAGGTGTAAGATCCCCATCTGCGATTGAAATGGTATTTCCTTTAATATCGATTTCTGGGAAAGTCGGAGTACCACAATACACCTCTACATCATCAAAACGCCAAGGCGCAGTAGTAGTAGAGGTTTTTACAAAACGAATCCAAACATTCGGTGCATTTGTGTAAGAAGACAAATCAACGGTATACTGATTATAACTTGACACTGGAACGTTACTATGATCGTAAGTTGCTATTGTTGTAAATCCAGCTACTTGCGACACTGTAGAAACTTCAACTGTTAATGTTTTTGCTGTTGTATTTCCTGATCTACCTAAATAAAATTTCAATTGAGTTGGATAGGCCACAGCTGTCATTGCTAATGTTCCTGTATTTTGTGCAAAAGTTGCAGCTGCAGGTCCGGTATTATAATCTACAGCATTTGTACTTCTTGTAACATTTGTGGCAACCCATCCTGCTGGCGGGAATGTAACTGATGTAAAACTATCAATTAAACAAGGCCCTACCGCCAATGTCAACACTAAAGTCTGTGTATCCGTTCCAACCGCATTGGTTGCCGAAATACTAATATTATAAGTACCGGAAACCGTTGGAGTTCCAGTGATTGCTCCTGTACCCGTGTTGATAGCCAAACCGGACGGTAATCCTGTCGCCCCATAAGAAGTAGGGGTATTTGTTGCTACAATTGAGTACGAAAAAGTGATATTTTGTGTTCCTGTTGCTGTTAAACTGCTTGTTATTGCCGGAGCACTTAAACCTGTTCCTTGAATTGCAAAATTATAAGCAGGTTCATCAGAATCGTCATTTGAAACCGTAATTGTAGCCGATTTCAATCCATCAGCTGAAGGATTAAAAGTCAAATCAAAAGTTGTCGATCCACCTGCAGCAACCGTTGCTGAAGGAGATGCCGTAATCGAATAATCCGCAGCGTCTGCTCCAGAAATGGAAACATTACTAATATTCAAATCCGACGTTCCAATATTTTGAACAGTGAATGTCCTCACCATTGTTCCCGATGTTGTATTCACCGTTCCAAAATCGGTATGATCAGCTAGACTTGGTGAAGCATCTCCATTTGTAATTGTAACTGAATTCCCTTGTATATTTATTTCCGGTCCTGTAGCAGAAACACTCCCACTACAAACAACATTCTGATTTGCAACGCCAGAAGAAGATACGACGATATTCTCAGCATTATAATTTCCAATTGAAAGCCCAGCTTTTAATCTCACATATATTGTTGTAAGAGCAAGAACTCCTGCTGAAGGAGTTAATACTATTGAAGCCCCATAACCACTCCCAGAAGTAGTTGATACTTCATAATTTGCTGAAGGTGCAATGGTGATATTTCCAGTTAAGTTAGTACCACTTACAGAAAATGTCTGCTCCGAAGAAGGCCCAGAACCAAAAAAATAATTAAACCCTGAAAGGGTACCCGTAGACACAATTACAGAAGGAGCAACTGTCGTTGTTCCATTACAGTTTGAAGAACCTGAATAATTATAGGCTTTATCATATGTATATATTCTATAAAAATATTGGGTGCCTGAAAGTAAACCTGTATCTGTAAAAGAGTTTCCTGTACCTTGATACACTACAGTCATACCTGCTGCAATACTATTTCCTACAGCATAAATTCCATTACCATTAGGAGCTGTTGTTGGATCAACGGTCCCTCTAACTACAAGGTAACCTCCACCATCAACTCCACCAGAAGCTGCTGTCCAACTAACATCAAGAGTATTTGTACTTGGATTACTTACAATTCCTGCAGTTGGTGCATTGGGAGCGGTTATATCCACTGCTCCTGTATAAACACACATATCGTCGACAAACATATCACCTCCGGTACCCAATTGTCTGTGTAAAAACAAACCAGAAATTGTTGTCCAAGTTGAAGAAGGTTTCGAAAGAGTAACTTTTTCCCAAGTATTTATAGCAGACGGAACGTTATAAGCCCCAGCTAAAAGTTCCGAATTATTAATTATACCAGCTTGAGATTCTTGAGTATTTGTAAGGCTACCAACCCTTCTGTAGTATTGAACAGTAACTTGAGAAGTTGTTGAGGCAACTGTAATATTTGGCGACCAAACTCTCCTAGCTGTTGTGCTTGAATTATTAACTCTTAAAGAGTTAGCGCCAGACCTTACAACAGAAGTCTCGTTAGAGATTGTTTGTGTAGCATTTGCTTTAGCCCATTTCCCAGCTTGTGGAACTGCATAAGCTGTAGCATTATCGATCGAAGCAGATCCTTCAAATCCACCATCTAGACCCAAGTAAGAAACCTGACTCCATCCAATTACCGAAAACAGCAAAGAAAAAATAAGTAATTTAATTCTCATTGTATATGTTTTAATTGTGTAAAATTCTCTACTGAAAACCAACCACTTAGTTCAAAATAGAGCCGTCAAATATATTACTATTCCTTTACATAATAACAAAAAAGTTAAATTTATCGATGTTTTTTGCCGATGGTCGATGAAATTTGACTTTTTTAGATATTTTTTAGAATATGTATTTTCTCGTATTTATGAATTTTTGGTCCTATTTGTCAATTTCAAAGCTCTGGTTTAAAAGCAAATACTCCCAAAATAAAGCCGGAAGAAAGGAAATAACGACAGCTTCAATAACATTGTTAGCATGGCTATTTTTCCATGTACAAATACCTACGATGATTTTCAATCAACTTATAATCTATCGCATACGCTAATTTGGACAGTAAGAAATAAACGTCCAAAGTTGAAAGGAAGAAAACACTACACTAAAAAGCGGGATAAACTTTGTAAAGAAACTGGATTAAAATTACGAAATATTTACAATATTACTCATAATCAATTCGTTAAAAGAAAATACAATTTCAAACTATTAATTTTTAGCTAAAAAACCCTCAAAAAAAGATATTCTTTTGAGGGTTTTATCGTAGTTGTTTTTAGATATTTTAAAAAATGATTTTTTTACTGATCAAAGTTCCGTTATCCAAAAGAACCTTGACAATTAATGCTTGGTTTTTATTACCAAAATCAGACACATTCACCTCTAAAGCATTACAATCTGTTTTTATTTTTAATAACTGACCGAGAAGATTGTACACTTCATATGTATGAATAGATTGTTTATCGGAGGTAATCTTAATTACTTCATCGGTAACAAAAACACGAACTGTAGTATCATTTACCACATAATCTTCATCTGAAAGTCTTTGTTCTTGGTAACGAAGAAGAAAACGGTTAGTATAATTCCCTTTTGCCACATTGAATTGGTACGGCGATGCTTTTAAATCATGAATAACACCTGTCCATTTATCTTCCAGATAAATTTTAAGATTCCCTTCTGCAAATCGACCATCCACCGAATTAATAGCAATAGTATAATTACCATCCGTGGGAACAATTACACCAAGAGGCACTGTATCATTCTGGTCAAAAGGCAATTGTCTTCCCTGAATTTTATATATTTTATCAGCAATTAATGAATAGAACTGGAAACCCGATTTCAAACTTGATTTTGCTTCATACAAGAAATCATCAGCGTTAGTAGCGCCTTCAACATAACCTATCATCTGGCTAGTTGCTCTATTATTGGGGTTAACTAAATCCAACCAAATCCTGTGTTTTTCTGTTGCTACTTCAGCCGTTGTGTTTGTAGTTCTGAAAAACTGACTGTTATTATGGATTCTACTTCTTTGCGAATTGTTGAACACTGCATTCGATGTATTTGGAACAGCCACATCATCTTTCATTCGCACAAAAAATGCCTGACCAGAAGCTATTTTCCCGTCAAAAGCACCGGCTGGAACCGATCCCGAAGCATTATAAGTCACATAATCATTCGATGTGTAATTATAAACAAAAGACTGATAATACGGACTCAATATTGTATCGCTAATCCCTGTCAAATGTCTCCACAAGGAAACCTCTCCATTTTCCAGAACACCGCTATTATCGCTGGCGAATTCAATTGCATCTATCGCAGATGGGTACGGATTCCCTAGTAAATTCCAATTATCATCAGTACTTGTTATCGGACCATTCACTCCTGGAGGAATAACGGTTGCTGAAGTATATGGCCCTTTTTTTAGTTGTGAAGTGATAACTCCAGTATTGAATAGGCTTCCTGTAAAAGTAACCGTTTGTGTTGGATTACCATTTGGCACTCTAAAAATATAACCTTTCCCATTGGTCATCGTACTACCTGAAGGAGTAAACCAGTTTCCATAACCATAACCTATTGGATTAGCATAATCAGGCACCCATTCATAATACCTACTATTCGGAATTGTTGCAAATAGCGAATTATTTTGCGGAGAGGACCAATAGACATAATCGAACAACTTCAAGTTTTCCGCAACTCTAGTTAACGAATTAGAGCCACTTCCAGAATAGGTTCCTGCATCGTCCACCTGTAGTAACGAGCCATCATCCTGAATCGTTAAAGTGCCATTGTTTACTACATTTTTTCCTACCTGAATATAATCATTTGAAGAAATAGTTACTGTTTTTGAAGCATTGATTGTCAAATCTCCATTTGCTAATAGATCATTTGAAACACTCGTTGTAAAATGGTTATTCAACACTACATTATAAAATGTTTCAGTCCCTTCGGGTGTTACAGTATTGATTATTTGAGGAGTTGTTCCTGAAAACAGAACAGTTCCATTTCCTTCATAAAAAGCTACATTACCTACATTATTTGTCCAGTTACCATGTAAGTATAG
Organism: Flavobacterium sp. MAHUQ-57; assembly: GCF_051908335.1. Classification (NCBI taxonomy): domain Bacteria; kingdom Pseudomonadati; phylum Bacteroidota; class Flavobacteriia; order Flavobacteriales; family Flavobacteriaceae; genus Flavobacterium; species Flavobacterium sp. MAHUQ-57. Next base: position 936,016 of record NZ_JBPZTE010000007.1, read on the forward strand.
TTGTCCATCAGCAGTACTATTGTTGGCATCATCCATATCCAAAGAGCCAGTCCCGATAATAGAAAAATCACCATAAACTTCCAATTTATTATTGACGTCGCTTTCCAACTGAACTTTATGAGTTGAAATCGTTAAATTCTTAGATTTTGCAATCCCTCCATAAATAGAAGCATTAGTAGAAGAAATATCAATTATTGCATCTCTGACAGCATATGTTCCATTCAATTCAACATCGATGGTATTATCAGGAACATTAAGCGTTTGCCAATTGGAACAGTCGAACCAATCTGTATTTTTTGTCCCTGTCCAAATTCCATTACTATAAATTCCGGTATTTGTCACAACATACAATTGTCCCACATGTGTTCTAAGATAACCTGCACAAGAAATTCTATTGGTCCAATTAGAAGAATTATTCAATCTCGCGATCCACTCTAATTTATCGGCAGCAGTTGTAGGTCCTGTATACTCTAAAAAATCAGTAGCAGAACCAGGAGCCAAACTAAAACATTGCAAATCTATTGGCAATCCTGACTTTTGAGTACTTGCACCAAGAGATTCCCAGGTAGTAGCCGTATTAAAGGCATATAAATAATTTCCAGGTGTATAAATCGCATCATTTGCTCCTGCGGGATTATTCCAACTTCCTCCTTGCATGAAAAAAATTTGGTCTCCACCAGAATTCAACACAACACTCCCTGTAAAACCTGTAGGTTTCGAATAAGCCCAATTGGCATCAGGAGAAACAAATTCAACATTTGGAGCAGCCGTTTTCAATCGAATAGTAACAACCGTACCTGCCGGAATTATGCTTCCGGTCCTTGTCAACTGATAAACACCTTCTGTATCGCCCCAAGCTCCTAAACTGGTCCGTTCATAGCCATTATCGGTGATATAAAAAGAATCTCCATTTTGAATTGCTTTAAACGTAATAAAGCTAATTTCGTCATCACCAGCTGCATAACCTCCTGCATAGCAAGAAATATTTGAATTGATTCCAATAACGGCAAAATCACCTTTAGAAAAAACTGTAGATGGATTAGTCACACTGCCACTACAGATTACGCTTTGATTTGTTGCTCCCGTTGAACTACAAATAATACTTTCTGAATTATAATTCCCTAATGCAAGTCCTGATTTTAATCTTACGAATATCGATGTTGAGGCAACGGTTCCAGATGTAGACGTGAGGCTAACTGAACTGCTAAAGCCGACCCCTGAAGTTGTCGATATTTCGTAGTCTGTTGGAGCATTCAAAGTTAGATTAGCAGTTAGATTAGAACCACTAACCTCAAAATTTTGTTCAGCCGATGGACCTAAACCAACTACATAAGTAAAATTTGACAAAGAAGAAGCCGAAACGCTTATATTAGGCAATACCGAAGAAGCAGTAGTTCCATTAAGTATAATATTGTTTATATTCGATGCGATATCAAAACCTCCTGTTCCACCAGTACCTGTTGCTCCATAACCATAAATTCTAAATGTAGTGACTGATGTTATATTCAGTAATCCTGTGATGGTTATAACATTAAAAGTCCCAATAGGAGCTGTTGGCGCAATTACTCCAATGTTTGAAGAATATCCATCAATTGAAGATCGTAATGCTACATTTTGAGGACCAGTTCCAGACTTGTCCCAACTAAAAGAAAAAGAGGTAGGTGTAAATGAAAAACCTGAATTTGGCGTGACGGTAAATTCGATATAATTATTACCAGCCATCGCTTCGGTTAAAGAACTTCCCGTTACAGTATTTCCAGTATCAAACCAATTATTTCCACCAAAGCGATTTCCATTAGCTGCTGGCGAAACACCCCCTCCAATGATAAGATTCGAGGGTAAAATATTAGCATTATTTGAAACGCTCGGCTCTGTAGTTTCTGTACCAGTATTCCCAAAGGTATTCCATTGTAATAACTGAGCATGGATACAATCAGACGTCAATAAAAAAAGAAAAAGAAAAGAAAAAGCAATTAATTTAATCTTCATAACAACCTATTTATTTCAATGCTTTATCGTGAATTAATTGTTAAAAATTAAAATAAAGCCATTAAAAATAGAAAAGTTTTTAAAGCTTGCAATTTTTAGACGTTAAACTTATCGTTATTTTTCAGCGAGTGCTCATTATTAGTGACCTCAAGCGTTTTTAAAACCATAGTCTTTATCTTACAAATTAATTTTTTAGGCTTTTTATTATATCTTTGAGTCACAAATTATGCTTGTACCTTCAATCCAAAATAAAATAGAATACTATTGCGCCTACCAAGAGCGCTGCCATGAAGAAGTCATTTCTAAACTAAAATCTTTCCAATTAACTACAGACGAAATCGACGAATACTTGGTCCATCTAATCGAAAACAATTATCTTAATGAGGAACGATTTGCCTGCTCATTTGTAAGAGGAAAGCACAACATAAAAAAGTGGGGGAAAATCAGATTGATTAATGAACTCAAATTCAAAAACATTTCCAAATACAATATTGACATTGCTTTAAAAGAGATTTCTTCGGAAAGCTATTTTGCTACATTTACTGCATTGGCCGAAAAAGAATGGGAAACAATCAGAGAAACAAACATTCAAAAAAAGAAACGTAAATTTTGTGATTTTCTACTTCGAAAAGGCTGGGAAAGCCAATTGGTTTTCGACAAATTGAATGAGTTGGAATCAAAAGACAAATAGTATCCTGTTATTTTCCGATAACAATTGATACGGCATTTCCACCAAAACCAACAGCATTAATCAATACTTTTCGTATCGGTTTTTTAAGGTTTTGTTCTGTTGCAAAAGGCACTTTAATAAATGTATCGTGTTGAAGCATCATCATGGCTAACTCAACACTCAACATCCCAGAGGCACCAAAAGTATGTCCGATTTTCCATTTGTTGGTGGTTAACATGGGTAAATCATTTCCAAATACTTTTTGAAGTGCTTTGTATTCTGACAAATCGCCCTTTACTGTTCCCGGTGCGTGCATTACTACAACATCTATCTCACAAAGATTCATCTCACCTAAAGCCATCTTCATCGAGTCCTGAAAACATTGTGCTTCCGAGGAAATAGAAATACTATGTTCTAAAATATCCGTTGCATAACCAACACCTTCGACATAAGCCAAGGCGTTTTCTTTTTCTCCGCTTTCCAAACAAATCATAGCGGCGCCTTCACCAAGTACCATGGTGTTTTTACTTTTCTCCAAATCGAAAGACAAACATTCTGCCGATGATGAGTAAATTTTTAACGCCTGCATTTGAGCAATGGTAAAAGGCGTAAGAGGTGCTTCACTCCCTCCTACTAAAAATTTATCTGCCATGCCGGCTTTAAGCCACACCACGCCATTTAACAAAGCGTGTAATGCTGTAGAACAAGTTATAGAGTGTGACACTTCTGGCCCTTTACTTTTAAGATCGTGTGCTACCCATGAAGAAATATTACCTAAAGTGGTAGTGGGCGAGGCTAAAGTAGAAGAAAGGCCTGTTTCGATGAATTCCTGGTGGTATTTTTCAAACAATTCAGTGGCGCCACGAGAAGAACCTATATTAATCCCAAAATGGTCATTCTGTTTCCAACCGGCTTGCTTTATTGCTTCACGAGCAGTGTAAATCGCAAATAAAACAGAAGGATCTAAATTCTTGTATTTTGCTTCAGACAGTCGTAACGCTTCAATTTCTTTTTTAGTTTCTGAAGGTAATTGTGCGACAGCGATTTCCTGATCTCCTATTTTTTGCAGACTAATGCAAGATGAATCTAATGAATAATTATTCCATATGGTTTCAGGTTGATGACCTAAAGCCGATACAGAAGAAAGAGCGGTTATGGCAATTTTTTGTTTCAATGGGAATATTTTAGCCCCGGTAGTAGCGGCATCCTTTTATTGCTTTGACAAATGGCAATAAAAGATAGAGCGAATGACGGGAATAGCTACAAAATTAAACTATTTCTAATGCTTTTTCTATCGTTTGGTAGACTTTTTCCAATTGGTCGTTGGTTATAATGTAGGGTGGTAAAATATATATAATATTACCAACTGGACGGAGAATAATTCCATTATCGATAAAGAAATCATAGAGTGTGTTACGCAAATTACCATAATAGTCGGTTTCACCATCAGTCTTTACTTCCAAAGCAAAGATAACGCCCAGCACTCTTGTTGCACTCACCTTCGGATGATTTTGGATACGCTCCTTAAAATTCAAATGACTTTGAAAAATCCTCTCTATATTTTGTTGGGTTGTTTCCTTTTGCAACAAGGCAATACTGGCTAATGCTGCTGCACATCCGGTTGGATTGGCCGTAAACGTATGCCCATGAAACAATGCATGACTTACCGATTCACTTTTGAAACCATTAAAAATTTCGTTCGTAAATGTGGTAATGGCCATTGGAATCGTCCCAGCGGTCAGTGCTTTTGAAAGACACATCATGTCCGGTTGTTGTTGCAGATAATCACTAGCAAAAAGTTTTCCTGTCTTTCCAAAACCAGTCATCACTTCATCTGCAATAGTAAACACGTTCTTTTTTTTGCAAATTTCAATGAGTTCATCTAAAATTTCAGGTTCATACATGACCATTCCCGCTGCGCCTAGCACCAAAGGCTCAAAAATAAAGGCCGCTACTTCATGGTTTTCTAAAGTGTTTTGCAACGCTTCCCTCGTTTCGTTTTCTTTTCCTTTTACAGGAATAGGAATCCGAATAACTTTCAGTAAAGATCCTTGAAATGCTTCGGTAAATAAAGAAATACCACTAACAGCCATTGCTCCAAAAGTATCACCGTGAAACGCATCTTCAAAAGCAATAATCGTATTTTTCTGAATTCCTTTATTAAAAAAGTACTGAAATGAAGCCTTAATAGCCACCTCTACTGCCGTAGACCCATTATCTGAATAGAAAAATTTCTGCTGATTTGATGGCAGTATTTCAATAAGTTTTTCTGCTAATTCTACTACCTTATTGTGTGTAAATCCACCAAACAAAACATGTTCTAAAGTAGTTAATTGTTGATAAATGGCATCAGCAACAAATGTATTGGAATGTCCGAAGGGATTTACCCACCAAGAAGCAATTGCGTCAATATACTCTTTACCGTTTTCATCCCACAACAAAGCTTCTTTTCCTTTTACAATAGCCGGAAAATCTTTTACTGTATGATGTTGGGTATACGGATGCCAATTGTATAATTTATCTTTTTGAGAGAAATTCATTTTTGAAGAATAAACAGAGTAAAGTAATGGAACTTTCTCTAAAAATTAAAGCACAAAGATACGAAGTATGCTATCGATTACTTCATTCTTTTCACAATGTTAACAAGTTGTCACGAAATAAATCGGCATAATACGCAATTACATTAGTATCAAAATACGGCTCGTTTTCGATGCGCCCAATCATTTTTATCCCAGTTTTGCTTACGATAATTGATTCCGTTGAAGCATTTTTGTCACCATTAAAAATAATTCCTCCCACTTCAATTTTTCTACTTTTTAACGCTTCGATTGTCAACAAGGTATGATTAATACTTCCCAAATAATGTCTGGACACAACGATCACTTTATAATCCGGTTGAATTAAATCAATTACACAATCCGTTTCATTCAAAGGCACAAGAACACCTCCAGCACCTTCAATAACCAAATGATTTTCGGTTATAGGTTCTTTTATCTTATTGAGTTCAATTTCAATATTGTCAAGCTTCGCAGCCAAATGCGGACTTGCAGGTGTATTCAATTCGTAGCTGTTTTTGTGGAAATACGATTTGTCGTTAGCAACATATTTTTTGATTTTATGGGTGTCAGAATAGTCTAAATCTCCAGCCTGAACCGGCTTCCAATAGTCAGCCTCCAAAGCTTCAACCACAACCGCTGAGGCAATAGTCTTTCCAATATCGGTGCCAATACCAGTAATAAATACTTTCATAATTAATCTTTTATTTTACGGTTCACAAAGCTCGGAAACTTTAAAAAATTAATTGACTTAAAAATTGCAAAACTTCTGTTATTTCTTCTGTCGAATTATAGCTATGCAAACAGAATCGAAGCCTTTCTTGTCCTTCCGGCACGGTGGGTGATAAAATGGCTTTGACATCAAATCCTTTGGATTGCAATTGTAATGCTACCGCTTTGACTTTGTCATTTCCCGGAATAATCGCAGATTGTATTGCTGATTTACTTCGGACAAACATTGGTTTTAATCCCAAAAGGTTTTTTGTTTGATTGAAATGAATACAATTATCTCTTAGTTTTTCAATAGAATTCTTTCCACTAATCAACTGTTGGTATGCCATAAAAATGGTAGCTACTGAATGTGGAGAAAGTCCAGTAGTATAGATAAAACTTCTAGCAAAATTAACTAGATACTCTTTTAAATCTCGACTTCCTAAAATGGCAGCACCATGACAACCGAGACCTTTTCCAAAAGTCATAATTCGGGCAAAAAATTTATCTTGAAGATGTAAACTTTGGACCAAACCTTCTCCTACATCACCAAATAAACCCAAAGCGTGTGCTTCGTCTACTATCAGAAATCCATTGTACTTTTCTGAAACCGATACTAATTCTTCCAGATTTGGTGCATCGCCATCCATTGAATACACTGATTCCACAACTATAAAAACCGAGGAGTCAGGAGATTGAAATTTGCGTAGTTTTTGCTCCAAATCTTCAAAATCATTATGTTGAAATTTGAATGATTTTGCCTGCGACAACTGAATCCCATCACGTATTGAAGCATGGCACAATTCATCATACAATATTACATCGTTACGTTGTGGCACAGCACTAAAAAAACCAACATTAGCATCGTAACCCGAATTAAAAATTAAAGCAGATTCACTTTTATGAAAGTCGGCAATATAGTTTTCTGTTTCCTCGTATAGCGAATGATTACCGGAAATCAATCGGGACCCGGTTGCTCCATTACTTTTGATACCTTTTTGCATAAGAAACTCATGAGTTGCCTCGAATATCGCTTCAGAACGGGCAAAGCCAAGATAATCGTTGGATGCAAAATCAATTAAATTATTTGTTTTTGGCAAACTACGTAAAGCATTGTTTTGCTTACGATGCTCTAGTTTTGAAGAAAGAGATACTGGCAGCTTCATAATTCTGAACGGTAAATCCAAACAGGATTATTAGTGTCAATTTTATCCAACAAATCCACATCAATCACTTTACATAAAGATTTGGCATAAAGAAATGCTTTATTCTTTTTGTAAAAGCTAACTAAAGGTATATGTCTGTATCCATTATTCTGATACCAAAGTGTAACTGTATATCCAAAACCAAAACTATTAATAGCAACGTAATCAAAATCGGTTACTTCTGTAATTTTGGTTTTTTGATAAAAAACAATCTTTTGCTCGGTAATCAATGTTTTATTTTTGGCATCAACTTTCACAGTATTTTCTTCAGAAATGTTAATTGCTGGACCAATAAACGGAGCCGAGAGACTGATTGCATAAGCCAAAAATTTAATTACAATAACGGCATTCAAATCGTATTCGACAATGAAATAGATATATGCTAAAAAAGGTGACACAGCAAAAGTGTACATAATTGCTGCCATAACCATATGTACATTTGACATCGTATCCTCAAAAACGGTAATTATATTGTTATTTTCCATTATTGAAAAACGACACCCAATTTAGTAACTCTTTGCAAATTATCAATTTCTACAAAAATTACTGCTTTTGAATCTTTAACTTTAAAACGTTTGTCGTATACGAATTTTGCATCGTGTTTTTCGTGCTTCGCTGCAATATCTTCCAATAAATTTCCGGTAGTAAATGAATTCAATTTCCATTTCTTATTGGTAATGTCTACTTTTTTAATTTTATCGTCTTGTAATTCTATTAACAATCCATCATATTTAAAAACAAAATAGGGTGGATCACCATCGTCTGGAACTTCTTTCTCTAAAGTAATTGCTTTACCCAATATTGCTTCCACTTTATCTGGATTAATTGGTTCACAAACTTTGATGCTTTTACCGGTTTTCGCATTGGTTAATAATAAAACCGGTTTGTTTTGCTGTGCCATAACATTTAGACAAAAACTACTTAAAAACAGTAATAACAATGTAATTTTGACTTTCATAATAAGGTAGATTAAGAGTATTAAAAGTATAAAAAAAGCCCAACATTACTGTTGAGCTTTTTAATTTATTTTACTGCGTACAGTTTATTACGCTCGTATCCAATTGTATTAGTCGGCTAATACAATTATTTTATTATCGTTCATTTCGATAGTTCCAGAATTGATAGGCAACCAAAATGTTTGCTCGTTTACTTTATTAAACTTTGCAGCAAATTCTTTTGCAATTTTAATATTAGAACCAACAATTTTTACATTTCCTTTACCTAATAACGACACGATTGGCGCGTGGTTATTTAACATTTGGAACTCACCATTTATTCCTGGAACCGCAACCGAAGTTACTTCTCCTGTAAATAAAGTGGCTTCTGGTGATACAATTTCTACAATCATCTTTTTAAGTTATGAGTTATGAGTTATGAGTTATAATTCGATGAGATGAAACTCATAATTTATAATTCATAATTCATAATTAAAATTATGCTTCAGCTAACATTTTCTGACCAGCTTCGATAACATCCTCGATGGTACCTTTCAAGTTGAAAGCTGCTTCAGGTAAGTGGTCTAACTCACCATCAATGATCATGTTAAATCCTTTGATCGTATCTTTGATATCAACTAATACACCTGGGATACCTGTAAATTGTTCCGCCACGTGGAAAGGTTGAGACAAGAAACGTTGAACACGACGCGCTCTTGATACAGCCAATTTATCATCTTCTGATAATTCTTCCATACCTAAGATAGCGATGATATCTTGTAATTGCTTGTATTTTTGTAAGATCTCTTTAACTCTTTGAGCACAGTCATAATGCTCGCTACCTAAAATTTCTGGAGTCAAGATACGAGAAGTAGAATCCAATGGATCTACCGCTGGGTAAATACCTAACTCAGCAATTTTACGAGACAATACTGTTGTAGCATCTAAGTGCGCGAAAGTTGTAGCCGGCGCCGGGTCAGTTAAGTCATCCGCAGGTACATATACTGCCTGTACTGAAGTAATTGATCCTTTTTTAGTTGATGTAATACGCTCTTGCATTGCACCCATCTCAGTTGCCAATGTTGGTTGGTAACCTACCGCAGATGGCATACGACCTAATAACGCAGATACTTCAGAACCCGCTTGTGTAAAACGGAAGATATTATCTACGAAGAAAAGTACGTCTTTCCCTTGGTCTGTTCCAGCACCATCACGGAAATATTCTGCAATTGACAAACCAGACAAAGCTACACGAGCACGTGCTCCAGGTGGCTCATTCATCTGACCGAAAACGAAAGTTGCTTTAGAATCTCTCATTCCCACTTTATCAACTTTAGTTAAATCCCATCCTCCATTTTCCATAGAGTGCATGAAATCGTCACCATATTTAATAATTCCTGACTCTAACATCTCACGAAGTAAGTCATTTCCTTCACGCGTTCTTTCCCCTACTCCTGCGAATACAGAAAGACCACCGTGACCTTTTGCGATATTGTTAATCAACTCTTGAATCAATACTGTTTTACCTACACCAGCACCACCGAACAATCCAATTTTCCCTCCTTTTGCATAAGGTTCGATCAAATCGATTACTTTAATACCTGTAAATAAAACTTCTGATGAAGTTGATAAATCTTCGAATTTAGGAGCTTGTCTGTGGATTGGCAATCCATTTGCACCTTCTTTTGGTAAATCACCTAGACCATCGATAGCATCACCAACAACGTTAAATAAACGCCCGTAGATATCTCCACCGATTGGCATTTGGATTGGAGCTCCTGTAGCTGTAACATCAGCTCCTCTGCTCAAACCATCTGTTGAGTCCATAGAGATTGTACGTACCGTATTTTCTCCAATATGAGATTGAACCTCCAATACTAATTTAGTACCGTCTTTTTTAGTGATTTCTAATGAATCGTAAATTTTTGGCAATTCAGCATCCGCTGTGTTAAACACAACATCTACCACTGGACCAATAATTTGAGCAACTTTTCCTATTACTTTAGACATGCTGTATGTATTTATTAAATAGCTATTTAGTTATCAAAAACAAAGTGTTTTTTCAGAGTGCAAAGATAATTTTATAATTGTGATTTACAATACAAAATTTTGGTTTTTTTAGCTCCATGAAAATTGAGTAGCATAAAAAGCAAAAACCATCGGAAATTCCGATGGTTTTTATTTCATTATCTATTATTACTATTATAATACTGAAGGGAATAAGACTCTGTAGGTTCCAACATTAACTGTTTTAACCGTAGAGCCATATTTGGCATTAATTGCTTCAATAAATTTATTAGCAATTAATGCGTATCCTCTTGGTGAAGGATGAACTCCATCCAAAGAGAAAGCACCACCAGTTACAAAATCTTCTTTTAAAGTATATCCATTAGCAACTACACCGCTTGCACTTGTTAACTGGCTCATAATCGATTTTGCATCAACAAAAGCCAAACCATTTGCATTTGCAGCAGCCTCAATTGTAACATTATAAGCATCTGTAGCAGCAATAATTTCATCTACTTCATTTTTACTTACAATCCATTTATCAGCCAAAGGAACAGATACTCCATTAATAGCTGCAGGATTACCACCTACCAAAGTACCAATAAATGTTCTTGAAGGCAATACCGGGTAATCTTGTGCAGTCGCCGGTCTATATGAAGGTATACCATAAGCAGAAAGATCTGTCAAGTAACTATCCACAATAACAACTGGATTTGCACCTACCTGAAAAACTACTCTTCTTCTATCCGCTTCAGCTTGAGTAATCCAGTTATTAGCTACAGCAACAGCTAAACCTCCATTATATGTAGCATAACCACTATTCAATTGTGTAACTTGAGTAGAGTTAAGAACCACTGGATTATAAGGCACCGTTGTAAAATGAGGCAAACTAGTTACGTAAGGTAAATTCGCTACAATTCCTTTTCTGCCACCATTTGCCAACTGAGAAGTCAAAGCACCATAAGCCGCATCAAAAGTAGCAGTTGGAGTAATTGGATTTGTCCCATCACCTCCAGACAATGCATACCCTAAAACATCATTACCACCAATCCATAACGAGAAGAAAGTAGGCTGTTGTGTCAAAGCATCCGCTAAAACTGTAGTACTAGGAGACGAAGCAAATCGTACAAAATATGGGTTTGCTGTTGGAGGAACCGCACCTAAACCAGACACATTTCCATACCCCGCAGCTACTAAATGAAAACTTTTCGCTCCAGGCACACCAAGATTAGTAAAAGAACCCGACAAGTGAGCTGTAACTTCAGTAGTAGGTGTTCCGGCAACATTAACAGGAGCCGTTCCATTGAAATAAAGACGCGTTCCTTGAATTGGATTACCTCCCAACAAAAGTCCACCTAAATTATCATTCATATAAGGAATTGTCATCTCACCACCTCCAGCTGCAGACAATTGTCCTGCTAAAATAGACGGATACGATGTTTCTTGTCCTAATTTAAATAATGCATTATCACTAAAACCAGCAGCAAAAGAATCACCTAATGCTACATATTTTGAAAAATCCGCTGTTCCTGGTGATACAGGCTCTTCAACCGCTGTATCATCATCATTACATGCCATAAAGGTTAATGAAACCAAAAATAGCCATTTGAAATTTTTAATCATATACTTTTACTTTTAATAAGTTTAACTTGATTACGGATTAATAGTCCAAGAAGCATAGTACTGTTGACCAATATTACCAGCACCAGGAACTTGAATATAATCTTTACCTCCGATGTTTGCTCCACCCACTTTAATTACTGATTTCAAAAATGGAATCGTGTAATTAATTTGCGCATCAAATACCACATTTTCAGGAACCATCGCATCAACAAAAGAAGACTGCCATAAATATTCTGAATTCCATCTTACGTTTGTATTAAAACCAAAGTTTTTAAACAACTTCTCACTACCAAAAGTACCTTTTACTCTGTGTTTCGGCGTATTAAATCCTGCTTCAAAACTAGGATCCGATGCTTGATCAAATTTGAAATCTGTAAAGTTATAACTTGCTCCCAAATCAAATACACCAATTTTTCTGTTTACACCAACACCAAACCCTAATGAAGTAATATCCGCTTTAGAGTTGGTATATACTTGATACACCCTTCTATCACCATTTGCCAAAGCGGCTACCGCCTGTGGAGAACCTACCGTTCCATAATATGGCGCTATAACATTCGCAGTATTGATAAAATCATTATACATATTATAGTATCCATTAATATCAACCCCTGTCTTTTGAACATTCGTTCTATACCCTAATTCAAAAGCTTGAACTTTTTCAGGCTTCACTAATCCATAAGTAGATTTTTCTAACACTGCAGGATTTCCTGTTGCTGAGAACGCCTGAACAGATGCTACTGTAAATGAATTATAATACGCATTTTCACCATTCAAATCTACAGTTGCTGGATTACCTAATGCTTGTCCATTAGGACTCACATTCACTGTTTCTTGAAAACGCACTAAGTTTTCTGGTGCTGAACCAATCAACGCGAAAGGACCTAAATCTAAACCAATATATTGATCTTGTGTAGTAGGGTTACGAAAACCTGTTTGGTAAGAAGCACGGAAGTTATGTTGTTTATCAGCTCCAGCTGCATAAGTCAAAGAGATTCTTGGAGAAATATTTCCATCGAAGTTTTGAGATTTATCATAACGAAGAGACCCAGTAAATTTAGCTCTTTCATCCATAAATTTCTTTTGCACCTGAGTATACATTCCATACTCACTATATTTCAAAGGACCATCAAAATCTGTAAAGATTGTACCGTCAGAATTCATTACATACTCTCTTGCCGAACCTCCAATTTGAATTTCAGCAAATTTGATTAAATCTCTAAAGTTATAATTCAAATCCGTATGATACAATTTCGATTGGTCTTTGAATTTAGCACCAGTTGTTAAATTCGGATCTTTAGTTACAGATGCCAAAGCAGCATTGTATTGAGGAGACCCTGGTTCAAATCTACCTGTATCAGCAGTTTGTCTTGCAATAATATGAGCATTTTCTGGTGTTTGACCCGCCAAAGTAGCTTGAATATAAGCACCCGCATATTGCCCAAACCACGTAGAATCAGATTTCCAAGCGCGGTTCACATTCCAAGCAGCAAAACGCATATCGTATGAGTTACCCGCATCTTCAGTTGTCATATATCCTCTTGCAAAGAAATTTCTACCTTTAATTTCTAACTTGGTTTGATCCATGTAGAAATCTTTTAACGAATATCTGTTCGCACCTTGGTAGATTGTATTACCAAAACCTAATTTATGTTGTGCGATAATTTCAATATCTTTTGCAAAAGTACTTGACGAAGTTGCCCAAGGACGGAAATGCAATGAAGCATCAAACTTAATACTTGTTACATTATTGTTATTTAAATCTTTTTCAGCATAACCTGTTCTTGCCACATTGTAGTTTGGAAGTAAGTTTACCGCTGCAGCAGGAATAAGCCCTAAACCTGCCAAAGTCTGACCAACACCTTTGATATTAGTAGAAACTTCGTCTCCATAAGTATTCAAACCATCATAATTTGGATTAAAATCTAATCCTGTGAAATTTTGAGCTAGATCTCTTCTGTCATTCGCAATCCATTCGGTGGCAGATAAAACAGAGAAATTTGCTTTTGCAGCAAAATGATCGCTGAATTTTTTAGCAGCTCTAATACCGAAATCATATACTGGATTATCCCCAGCTGTTTCTTGCACAGTTCTTCCATATTTAAAATAAGTAGAAATTCCTTCTTTCGTAAATGGACTTCTACTATTCATAAAGATAATTCCATTGAACGCATTTGCACCATATAAAGCAGAAGAAGCTCCTGGCAAAATCTCAACGCTACCTGCATCGACATCATTCAAACCTAACAAGTTTCCTAAGATAAAGTTCAAAGCCGGCGAAGAGTTATCCATACCGTCAACTAACTGCATAAAACGAGTATTAGCTACCGTAGCAAAACCTCTCGCATTAACCGACTTAAATCCGAAACTACTCGTATTGAAATGGATATCTTTCATATTCTCCAAACCGTCGTAAAAAGTAGCGGCTGTAGTATTCTTGATATCTTTAATTCCCATTCTTTCGATTGTCACCGGAGACTCTAAAACTCTTTCCGGAGCTCTTGAAGCAGAAATTACGATTTCATTTAATTTTGTAGATTCTTCAGACAATACCACAACAATTTCTTGTTCTTTGGAGTTCACCTGAATTGTCTGTGTGCTAAATCCCATCATACTTACCTCGATAGTCAGCGGAAAAGCATTTTGGGTTTTTAGAGTAAATTTTCCGTCAAATCCAGCCGAGGTTCCCGAATTGGCCCCTGCTACTTTAACGTTTGCCCCAGGTACAGGATAATTTTTATCATCTGTAACTGTTCCTGAAATTGTTGTTTGCGCAAAAGTTAACACGCTAAAAAACAATGACAAAATAGTAAAATAGATTCTCATTCTTCTTTGAATTTTGTTGGTTTATGAAGCCAAATTACAACAATAATTGTAAAATATAAAAAAGTACGATAAAACTTTCCAACTTTTTAAGCATTTTAACAGAGTCCACAACCGTAAAAACAACTCTTTTTTTATGTATTTAATAAAAAATTAACACTAAATCATAAAAATAAATATTATGCGTACATAGTAAATGAAAAAAAGAAAGAAAAATAAAAATATTGTTTTAACAAAAAAAGCGTGGAAAAACCACGCTTTTTACAATTATTTTACTAAAATTTTACATTATTCAACAGTAACAGACTTCGCAAGATTTCTTGGCTGGTCTACATTACAACCTCTCATTACAGCAATATGATAAGAAAGTAATTGCAACGGAATTGTGGTCAACAATGGCGATAATGCATCCGATGTCTCAGGTATTTCAATTACATGATCAGCTAAAGCTCTCACCTGTTCATCTCCTTTAGTCACCACTGCGATAATTTTTCCGCTACGTGATTTAATTTCCTGAATATTACTCACTACCTTATCATAATGTCCTTGTTTAGGTGCGATAACAACAACCGGCATCTGTTCATCAATCAAAGCAATTGGCCCATGCTTCATTTCCGCTGCCGGATATCCTTCAGCATGGATATAGGATATTTCTTTTAATTTCAAAGCTCCTTCAAGCGCAACTGGGAAATTATAACCTCTTCCTAAATACAAACAATTGGTTGCATCTTTGTACACAGCGGCTATTTGTTTTGAAACTTCATTGGTTTGTAAGGCCTCTTCTACTTTTTCAGGAATTGTTTCCAATTCCAATAAATATCTATGGTATTCTGAATGCGATAAAGTCCCTTTTATTTTAGCCAAACGCAAAGCAATCATGGTCAAAACCGTTATTTGAGTTGTAAAAGCTTTAGTAGAAGCTACTCCAATTTCAGGTCCAGCATGTGTGTAAGCACCTGCATGCGATTCTCTTGAGATAGACGACCCAACCACATTACAAACCCCAAAAACAAATGCACCTTTCTCTTTCGCCAACTTAATAGCTGCCAAAGTATCTGCAGTTTCACCAGACTGTGAAATTGCAATCACCACATCTTTGTCATTAATAATTGGGTTTCTATATCGGAATTCAGAAGCATATTCTACTTCAACAGGAATTCTTGCAAACTCTTCGAATATATATTCTGCTACCAAACCAGCATGCCATGAAGTCCCACAAGCAATGATTAGGATTCTTTGCGCATTGTTGAATTTCTCTAAATTATCTTCAACACCTGCCATTTTAATAATTCCTTCATTGGCATGCAAACGTCCACGATAGGTATCCTTAATCACATTAGGTTGCTCATAAATTTCCTTCAACATAAAATGATCATAGCCCCCTTTTTCAATTTGTTCCAAGTTCATTTGAAGCTCTTGAATATAAGGATCAACCAATGAGTCATCTTTAATTTTACGGATTTTCAAAGGCTTGTATTGACGTACTATTGCCATTTCTTCGTCTTCTAAATAAATTGCATTAGAAGTATATTCGATAAACGGCGATGCATCAGAAGCAATAAAAAACTCATTTTCTCCAACACCAATTGCCAATGGACTACCCAAACGCGCCACAACAATTTCATCTGGCTTTTGCTTATCGAAAACACAAATCGCATAAGCTCCAACCACTTGGTTTAGCGCAACTTGTACCGCTTTACCTAATTTCAGATTATCTTTCTTTTGCACATCTTCTATCAGATTAACCAAAACTTCGGTATCTGTATCTGAGGCAAAAACATAACCTCTTTTAATCAATTCTTTTTTTAACGGCTCATAATTTTCAATAATTCCATTATGAACTATAACCAAATTACCCGAATTGGATACATGCGGATGAGAATTTACATCATTGGGTACTCCATGCGTTGCCCAACGTGTATGGCCAATCCCAATTGATCCATTCAATGTGATTTCTTTTTCAGCTTTAGCCTCTAAATCTGAAACTTTTCCTTTGGTTTTAGACAATTTCATGTTTTCTCCATCGTAGAGAACCAAACCGGCACTGTCGTAACCTCTATATTCTAATCGCTTTAATCCTTTTATTACTATCGGATAAGCTTCTCTATTTCCGATATATCCTACAATTCCACACATACTTTTCTAGTTATTTTGGTTCTGTATAAGTGATTTTAAACCTAACTCTGTTAACGCCTGCATTACTTCCGTAAAGAACGGTCCCTAATGGACTACTAATAGATCCCAAAGGCAAGGTTTTTAAGAATTTTGAATTGTCATCTGTACTGGAGATAGGTGTTCTCAAAAAACCATACGATGGGTTATTAATGTTTTCTGTAACAACAAGCCCCAGTCGAACATTCTCCTGATCGTCATTAAGAATTCTATTTACATGTTCAGTAATTCGAACTCTATACACCTTAACATCATCTCCATTTTCATTTTTTGCATCCATCAACATTCCACCAAAGACAAACTTATTGCGTTTTGGATTAGACCCATTTACTGAATTATCAAAATTATAATCATAAAGCACTTTGTTGTTATCAATATCGAAAAGGTAAACACGCAAAGGCTCATACTTTTGATTCATCAAACTTTGATTTACTGTAAAGTAAAGACTAGCATCATTAATTAGAACTTTCTTCGCTTTTAATGCATTTAACTCTGCTGTATCTGTAAAAATATCTAAAATTGCCGTAGATCCCTCACCTCCTTTTAAGTATAAATTAGGATGAGCTTCAGTTTTAGGTAAATTTATCGCAGTAGTATACCCTGTTGCATCTGTTTTGTTTAATAAATTAACCGAAGTGCCAGACATTGCCAATGTAAATTCTTTTAAAGGTCGGTCATTTCCAACATTTGTCGTAACCCCATCAGTCGTTTTAGTTACAATTAAATCTTCTTTATAATAAATCGTAATACTACCTTTAGTAAAATCAAGACTCATCATCGATCCAACATTTGCATCTTCAATTTGAAAATACAAGCCTCTGAAATACGATTTAAAAATATTGTTGTTTTTTAAATTACTCTTAGCGGCATTTATAATATGTGTTCTGAAATAAGTAGTATCCAAATGAATACGCATTGACGGAGCTCTTCTTGCCTCAACATCAGTTGTTCTCGTATGCTTCATGATATAAAAATTCGGATTGGTAGTGTTTTTTTCACTCTTCACTTTATATCGAACATTCTCACGCGGATTAGGCTTAAATGCAGAATTCTCCTTAACATTTAGACTGTTATTCAACTGCATGCTTGCAATATTATTTCTAAAAAGTGCGTCTTGATCTGAATAATACTTTTGAGCAACTTCAATATTGTCTGGATCGAAATCATTCAATTGGTATCCATTTCTAAAAATCTTAAGATTCATTGGTTTATAAACTGTATCCAAACTACTTGTGGGATCTGTAGTATAAATTGAATCCAATTTGTATTTTACAATACCTGAAGTTTCAGTTTTTACAACCTTACTAAAATAGGGTACATTCAAAACAACACTATCTATTTCAATATTGTTTCCAAAGGTTGGATCAGGTGTTACCATAATCAACTGTGTAGCAAAATTAGCTACAGTTTTACCAAAAAGATCATTATTGGTAATTCCCAGCTGATTGATTGGCAAATTATTAGTTTGCAGCGCTGTTACTTTTTGATTATAAGCTTTCACTCCATAATCTTGTCCAGAAAAAAAATCATAGTTTTCTCCCTCAATTATATCACTACCGATGGTATTAAAATCTTTATCACATGACAGTAAAAAAAGAGAAAAAAAAGCGACTACAAAGTATTTTGTAAAAATGGAATTCTTCATTCTGTTAACCTAAAATTTGATTTTTGTAAAAATTAGTATAAGCATCCGCAAATGCTTCTTTCGGGGTGAAAGGTAATAAAGGTTTTTTGGAAGCTTCTATAAATTTTGTTAAAGTTGCTGAAACCTCTTCTGAAGCAATTACCACACCATCAGAATGATTAATTGACGCCATCATGATATTTTCAAAAGTAGGATTATCCAACTCTTTGATTGCTTCATGTGGAATACCATCAAACTGTACTTTTTTACTCATATCGACATCAAGAGTACCATCGAATGCGTGATTGAAAACAGAAGTTACTATTTTAGTATCCGCAAATAAAGCGTCATTCTTGTAATAGTGCTTCATATAAATAGGCAACATTGCCGCCATCCATCCTTGTACATGGATGATATCAGGAACCCAATTCAATTTTTTAACCGTTTCCACTACCCCTTTCGCAAAGAAAATAGCTCTCTCGTCATTATCTGGAAACAACACACCCTCTTCATCTGTAAATGTTGCTTTGCGCTTGAAATACTCATCGTTATCTATAAAATAAACCTGAATCCTCTCTTTTGGAATAGACGCAACTTTAATAATCAACGGCATATCCACATCATTAACCACCAAGTTCATCCCCGACAAACGAATTACTTCGTGTAACTGGTGTCTTCTTTCATTCACATTGCCGTATCGAGGCATAAAAATACGTATTTGACCACCTTGATCATTAATCATTTTGGGCACATCATACGACATTAAAGAAACCTCATTTTCAGGCAGATAGGGCACTACTTCGGATGATACATATAAAATCCTTTTATCCTCCATGTTATTATATTAGTTTTGTTTATTGGACAGAAATCCATGCAAAATTACAAAATTTTACCGAGATATTGACTAAAATAGTAAGTTTGCATAGAATTTAAACCAACACTCATGCCTGTTTTTGTCCAACAAAACGATTTAAAACGCTATTTAAAGCAGTACATTTCCAACAAAAACACTTTAGGATTCGTACCTACGATGGGCGCCCTTCATGAAGGACACTTATCCTTAATGTCTGAATCGCTAAAAAACAATGCAGTTACCGTGGTCAGCATTTTTGTCAACCCAACACAGTTCAATAATGCAGACGACTTAAAAAAATACCCTAGAACACTAGAAAGTGATGTTCAAAAAATAGAATCCTTAAATCCTAATATCATTGTTTACGCTCCAAGTGTCGACGATATTTATGAAGGAAAAACAGAATCGCAGCATTTTCAATATGACGGACTGGAATTTCAAATGGAAGGCAAACACCGCCCTGGACATTTTGATGGCGTAGGAACAATAGTTAAAAAATTATTCGAAATAATTCAGCCAACTAATGCCTATTTTGGTGAAAAGGATTTTCAGCAGTTACAGATTGTAAAAAAGTTGACAACTAAATACAAAATCCCTGTAAACATTATTGGATGCGCAATTCACCGGGAAAGCAACGGCTTAGCAATGAGCTCTCGTAACGAAAGACTTGCCAAGGAAGAACGCGAAAAAGCATCTTTCATCTACAAAATATTAAAGGAAGCCAAAAAATTATTC
Source organism: Flavobacterium sp. MAHUQ-57 (assembly GCF_051908335.1). NCBI lineage: Bacteria > Pseudomonadati > Bacteroidota > Flavobacteriia > Flavobacteriales > Flavobacteriaceae > Flavobacterium > Flavobacterium sp. MAHUQ-57. The sequence goes on from NZ_JBPZTE010000007.1 coordinate 955,918, forward strand.
GGCACAAAAAGCGCAAAAGAAGTCACTAATTGGGTTACCAACCAATTTAAAAAACAGGATTTATTTCAATTGGAATACTTTGAAATTGCCGACGAAAAAACCCTTTTGGAATGCAAACGCAAAAGTAAAACCAAAAAATACCGAGGTTTTATCGCTGTTTTTGTAAACAATATTCGTCTCATTGATAACATTTCACTAAAATAATTTAACTTTGCATCATGCGTATTCAAGTAGTAAAATCTAAGATCCACAGAGTTAGAGTAACCGGTGCCGATTTAAATTACATCGGCAGTATTACCATTGACGAAGCTTTAATGGAAGCTTCCAATATTTTTGAAGGTGAAAAAGTTTCAATTGTTAACATCAACAATGGTGAACGACTAGAAACTTATGCCATTACCGGACCAAGAAACAGCGGTGAAATCACCCTAAACGGACCCGCGGCTCGAAAAGTACATAAAGATGATATTATCATCATTATTGCGTATGGAAGCATCGATATGGAAGAAGCAAAAAACTTCAAACCAGCAATCGTTTTCCCTAACGAAGAAACCAATTCGTTACAATAATCGTGAAACCTAAATTAAGCTCCTATTTAGGCGTAATTATTCCACTTGTGCTTGGAGCACTACTTACGGTATACATCTATTTTTCGTTCACACCGGAAGAGATTGAAATAGTGAGATCACACTTTGTAACGGCTAATTACAACTATGTATCCATAGCACTTTTTATAGCATTTCTGGGTTATGTATTCAGAGCTTACCGCTGGAAATACACACTTGCCGAAATAGGGAGTCATCCGGGCTTTATCATTAATTTTCTAGCTGTAAGCATTGGCTATTTCGTTAATTTAGGAATTCCGCGCTCAGGTGAAGTTTCCCGGGCATTAATTTTAAAAAAATACAGAGAAGTTCCTTTCGACAAGGCTTTCGGCACCATAATCGCAGAACGTATTGTAGATTTTATCATACTTTTACTTCTGATTATTACTTCGGTAGTTCTTGAATTTTCCACATTAAAAACTTTCTTACTAAACAATATTCCGGTTAAGCTACTAATAGTTTTAGTCGGCACGGGAATAATAGGCATGCTATGCTTTCTTTATCTGTATAAATATTCCCAATGGAAATACACCCTTTTATTAAAATCGAAAATTAACGGTTTGAAAGAAGGAATATTCAGCGTGTGGCATATGCCAAATAAATGGCCTTTTCTAATATACACCATTCTTATTTGGGCCTCATACATTGCCATGTTCTATCTTACGGTATATTCCTTAGACGCAACTAAAAACATCACATTAGGAACTACCATTGTTGCTTTTGTTATAGGTGGATTGGTAATGACTTTTACCAATGGTGGCTTTGGGTTTTTTCCTCCGCTTATCTCCAAAATACTTGTACTATACCACGTCCCGGATGAAGCCGGAACTGCATTAGGCTGGATCATTTGGACTTCACAGCTTATCATTACCGTTTTTTTAGGACTTTTCTCTTTTTTAGTTCTGGCAATCATAAGCCGAAAGAAATAAATTATTATCTTGTCCGTTAATTAATCATAATACTATATTAGTTATGAAAAATATTATCCGTATAGCAATACTATTGTTTTCATTTTCAGCATTTTCCCAATCTTTTGTTGAACAGATCAAATCGGTTAAATTAAACGAAACCCGCGATATCAGAATAAAACTACCCGCTTCCTTCAAATCGAATCCCGAAAAAAAATATCCTTTGATTTTAGTCTTGGACAGCGAATTTTTGTTCCCTGTATTTGAGGGCAACTTGCAGTTTGGAAATTATTGGGATGATATTCCGGAAGCCATATTGGTAGGTATCAATCAAAACAAAAACAACCAAAGAGAGGCAGATTGCGAGTTTGACCCAAGAACTGGGCTTCCAGCTGGAAAAGGTGGTGCTTTTTTTGAATTCATAGGAACAGAACTTATTCCTCATCTTGAAAAGAAATACCAAGTTGGTCCTTTTAAAGCCATAGCCGGTATCGATTCTTCTGCAGGACTTTTAAATGCATTTTTATACAAAGAAATCCCATTATTCACGGCGTACATTTCATTAAGTCCTGATTTGCAATTAGGAATGGAAGAAAGAGTACCTAATCGCTTGAGTCAAATTCAGCAACCAATATACTACTATTCTGCAACCAGTGACGGTGATTTGAAAAAATTCCAAAAACAGATCAAAACACTAGATCAAAATATGCAGGCTGTAAAAAATGATTTAGTGAATTACAAATTCGATGACTTTAAAAATTCGAATCATTACACAATTGCTATGTTGGGAATTCCGCAGGCTTTGAATCAAATTTTCCAAATTTACCAACCTATTTCTCCTAAGGAATATCAGGAAAAAATCGTGGTGTTAGAGCAGGATTATGTCAAATATCTTACCGACAAATACGACGCCATTGAAAAAAATCTTGGAATTAAAATGACAGTTCGTTACCGCGACATGAAAGCCATCGAAACAGCCATCAATAAGAAAGAACGATTCGAAGAATATGAGCAACTTGCACAAATATCAGGTCAGCAATACGAAAAAACGTTACTATATGATTACCATATGGGAAATTATTGGGAAAAAAGAAGCGAATTCAAAAAAGCCATCAAATTCTATCAGGATGCATTTGCCAAAGAACCAATTGGTGATTTGACTAAAGAAATGATGATGATAAAGGCAGAAGATTTAAAAAGCAAACTTCCTAAAAAAGACAAACTTAAAGGTGGAAAAGCCAAAGACGGAACGGAGCAGGTAATTGAAGAAGTACCAGCTGAAACACCTTCTGAAACCCCAGCTGATGCACCAACAGAAACTCCAACAGAAGAGAAAAAAAGCGAATAACACCGAATAAAGTCTGCTAAATGGCTAAAATAAAAACGTCCTTTTTTTGCCAAAGCTGTGGCACTCAATTTGCCAAATGGCAAGGACAATGCAATGCCTGCAAAGAATGGAACACCATTGTAGAAGAAATCATCCAGAAAGAGGAAAAAATAGTCTGGAAAACAGAAACTTCTGCAGTAAAAAAAGCAGCGAAACCTTTACGCATTCACGAAATTGATTCGGCTGAAGAAATTCGCATGGACACAACCGATGGCGAATTAAATCGTGTTTTGGGTGGCGGACTAGTACCAGGATCATTGACACTCCTAGGTGGCGAACCCGGTATTGGTAAAAGCACGTTATTATTGCAAATTTCATTAAAATTACCGTATAAAACATTATACGTTTCTGGTGAAGAAAGTCAGAAGCAAATAAAAATGCGTGCAGAACGTATTACACCAAACGGTGACAACTGTTATATCCTAACAGAAACCAAAACACAAAATATCTTTCGTCAAATCGAAGAAATCGAACCAGAAATTGTAATTATTGACTCAATTCAAACCTTACATACGGATTATATTGAATCATCCGCAGGAAGTATTTCACAAATCCGGGAATGCACCGCCGAATTGATCAAATTTGCGAAAGAAACCAATGTACCCGTTATTTTAATTGGTCACATTACAAAAGACGGAAATATTGCCGGTCCTAAAATTTTGGAGCATATGGTTGATACCGTCCTTCAGTTTGAAGGAGACAGAAATCACATATACCGTATCTTACGATCGCTCAAAAATCGTTTTGGTTCTACGGCCGAATTAGGAATTTACGAAATGCAAGGATCGGGTTTACGAGAAGTAGCCAATCCATCTGAAATCTTAATTTCGCATAAAGAAGAAGAATTATCAGGAACTGCCATTGCAACCACATTAGAAGGAATGCGACCACTAATGATTGAGATTCAAGCCTTGGTATCAACAGCAGTGTATGGCACACCGCAAAGAAGTACGACGGGATACAATGCCAAACGTTTGAATATGATTTTGGCGGTTTTGGAAAAACGTGCCGGTTTTCATTTGGGCGCCAAAGACGTGTTTCTCAACGTCACCGGCGGAATTTCTGTAGACGATCCAGCTATTGACTTAGCCGTTGTGGCAGCCATTTTGTCTTCCAATGAAGACATCGCTGTAGGTAAAGATTTTTGCTTCGCAGGTGAAGTTGGACTTTCCGGCGAGATTCGACCAGTAAACCGAGTGGAACAACGCATTCAGGAAGCCGAAAAATTGGGATTTGGAACAATTTATATTTCGAAATACAACAAAATTACCACCCAATTTCCAGGAATAAGAGTTGTACTAGTGAGTAAAATTGAAGAAATTGTAAGTGAATTATTCGGATAACCATGAAACCGTATGCTGAAATAGTCCAATTGATTCAAACCTATCACGAATTAGGTGAAACAATTGCTGCAGCTAACTTTGTTATTGAAGAATACGGAATCAAACATTCCAATTTTAAAGGATTTGAACTTCGCGAAAAAGCAAAAGCCGATTATATTTTAATGACAACCGAAGGCGTTTTCGGAGAAGAACAAATCATCCGAATTCCGGAAAATACTTTCGAATTCGAATTTGTCCTAATGTTAAATTTAATGGCCCATGAAATGATTCATGTCGGACAAAAAGTTCCGGGTCAGTTTGTAGAAGATCGCAACGAAAGAGAGTGGCAGGCTTATTACGAAATGCTTTTTCATAAAGTGTATCCACAAATTCCTAATGTAGCGAAACACCAACAATTGTTTTTTGCCAACAAAGCACTAGATTACTATCGGAAAATGGGAGAAAATTCGCCATTACAAGAAAAATACGCCGAACAAAAAAAAGAAGTTGAAGATTTTGTAGCTTCGCTTTCCTAAAAACTCCAAATCTAATATACAATGAGAACCAAAAAGCAATGGTTTTTTCTGATTCTTAAAATAATACTAGTACTTTTCGTACTGGCCGTAGCTGCTATTTATTTTTTCAGAGATACCATTCTACAACAAGCATTGGAGAAAGCTAAAACTAAATTCAACACCGAATACAATGCTGATTTTTCGGTTGGAAAAGCTGCTTTTGTAGGAACTACAAGTGTAGAGTTAGACAACATACATTTGGTACCGCATAACGCAGACACACTGTTGTCTGTGCATAAAATTAAAACTAAAATCAGTTTAATGCAATTACTAACCGGAGAAATTCAACTGCAACATCTAGAAATGCAAAATGGCTTTATCCAATTGGTAAAAACGAAAAACGGACGTAATTTTGATGCTTTTCTAAAAAAAGATGCTACCGAAAAATCGACGGATGAAAAACGCAATTATGCCAAATTAGCCAATCGTATTTTGACCAAAGTATTGAATTTAGTACCCTCGGAAATGAATTTGGAAAATTTATCCTTACGTATTGACGATATGGGTAAAAAGGTAAGTTTCCACATGAACGATTTACAGTTGGTCAATCATCAACTGAACACAAAAATAAAAGTAACAACCAATACCTTTGCACAAAACTGGACCATTAATGGTTATGCTAATCCGAGGGATAAAAAAGCGGATTTGATTTTTGCTTCTGCAGACACCTCCAAAATTCAAGTGCCTTACATTGATGAAAAATTTGGTTTGAAATCAAGCTTTGACAAAATCAGACTGAAATTGGACAATCTTGATATGAGCTTTGGCAATTTACATATAGATGGTGTCGCATCGATTGAAAATTTCACCATCAATCACCCAAAAATTGCTAAAAAAGATGTGGTGATTCAAAATGCACAATTCGATTATCGTTTTTTATTGGGAAGTGATTTTATTGCAGTCGACAGTACATCTACAGCACAATTGAACAAAATTAAAGTGAAGCCATTTTTGGAATACAATACCGAAGAAGATACCATTTATAAGCTGAAGATCAATATCGAAAAAATGAAAGCGCAAGATTTCATTACTTCATTACCCAATGGTTTATTTTCACATTTTGTGGGTATGGAAGCCGAAGGAGAATTCGATTACAACCTTAATTTTGAATTCAACAAAAACAAACCGCACAAATTGGTCTTCGATAGTAAATTCAATAAAAATAATCTCCGCATCAAAAAATACGGAGAAGCCAATCTGGAAAAACTCAACACCGATTTTACCTATCGCGCAATGGAAAACGGCGTACCACAAAGACCCGTTTTTGTAGGCGCTTCCAATCCTTACTTTACCCCATTGGAATTAATTTCACCTTATTTAACACATGCGGTATTAACGAATGAGGATCCTTCGTTCATGCGTCATCGCGGTTTTATTTCCGAGGCATTCAAACAGTCTATTGCAAAAAACATTCGAACTAAGAAATTCTCAAGAGGCGCGAGTACGATTAGTATGCAATTGGTTAAAAATGTATTCTTAACACGTGAAAAAACGCTATCTAGAAAGCTCGAAGAAATACTTTTAGTGTATATATTGGAAAACAATCGTATTTCTTCCAAAGAACGCATGCTGGAAGTCTATTTCAATGTTATTGAGTGGGGACCAAACGTATATGGTATTGGTGAAGCTGCAGAATTTTACTTCCAGAAAAAACCAATTGATTTGACGCTTAACGAATGTTTGTTCCTTGCATCCATTGTTCCAAAACCTAAAAAATTCATGTATCAATTTAACGATGAAGGTTATCAGAAATCATACGCGGAAAAGAATCAAAAATTCATCAAAAATCTAATGCTACGCCGTGCTTTGATCACTGGTGATGATACAATTGGACAATCAATACCCATTTATGTTTCGGGAAGAGCACGTTCGTTTTTGAAAATCAAGAAAGTTCAAGATACAATCACCATTGATTCATCAGCAACTTCGATAAACGAATTTGACTTTTAACTATTTGAAATTTTTAAGAAACTGTTCTTTATACGTTGGAGAAACTTCAATTTCAGCAGCATCATTGAGTACCACATAGCCACCTTTATTATACGATTTCACGTAATTGATGTTGATAATATGTGACTTGTGAACACGTAAAAAAGGAAACGGCAAAATTTCGGTAAAATGTTTCAGAAAGCGGCATACCATTTTTTTACTACCGTCAGCCAAATGCAAATCGGTAAAGTTTCCATTTCCACGAAGTCGAACAATGTCTTCCATTTTTACCACTTCAAAACCTTCCAAAGTAGGCAAAATCACTTGCTTTTTCTCGGGTTGAGTTTCTCGGAAATTTTCTACTATAATTTTATTACGATTGAATAATTCGTGATTCAGAATGTGTTGTTGTACTTTATTCACGGCAACTATCAATTCCTCGATACTGATCGGTTTAAGCAGATAATATGCAGCACTTTGATTCAGTGCTTTCAATGAATATTCTGAAAAGGCGGTTACAAAAATGGTTTCAAAATGCAAATCTTTACAGGCTTCCAACACATCAAAAGCATTTCCGAAAGGCATCTCAACATCCAAAAAAACCAATTGTGGTTTCACTTCATGCAACAATGGCACTGCTTCTTTGATATTTTGCGCTTCGCCAATTACATCTACTTGCGGACAATATTTACTCAAATAATTCTTGAGCACTTCCCTAGCCGCCAATTCATCTTCAACAATAACCGCTTGTATTTTTTGGAATGTCATCATATTTATTCAATCTTTGGAAAGGTAATTTCTACAACAGTTCCTGTGTTTCCGTTATTTTTTTCAGACATCGAAAACGAAATGTTCGATTTGTACAACTCGTTCAATAAATTGATCCTTTCTTTGGTATTGGTCACACCTCTTGATTGATGTACTTTTTGATTGCGCGTTTTAAGTGCGGCACTTTGCGTTAATCCAATTCCGTTATCATCAATAATAACATTTACTTTCCCTCTATTCAACTCAAATTGCAATAGTAACAAGCCTTTGGTTTCACGATAACGTAAACCATGCCAAATGGCATTCTCCAGATGTGGCTGAATCAACATATTCGGCACTAAAACCGTTTCGGCATCCAAAGCATCATCGATGATAATCTGATATTCAAACTTGTCCTGAAATCGTAAATGTTCTAAATCCAAGTACTTTTTCAACTGTTCGATTTCATTGCTTAAACTTATAAAATCCTTGTTGGAATTCTCCATCATATTCCGCATCAAATGCGAATAAGACGACAAATACTTATTGGCTTCCAGTTCTTTGTTTTGGGAAATAAACTGATTCACACTGTTCAAACTATTGAAAATAAAGTGCGGATTCATTTCTCTTCGCAACGACTGCAAGGCAATTTCTTTATTTTTGGTTTTAATCGAATATAACGCTTTCACAATAAATCCGAAAAACAATAAAAGCAATGCAATCGATCCCAACAACACATAGTTGAACGTATTTTTCTTCGAAATCAATTCATCTTTCAATGCTTTTTCTTTCTCCAACTGACGGATTTTTTCTTCGGTAACCTGAAATGTTTTCTCGTCGATAAGCGTACTGTCCTTTTGAATTAACTGGTCGAAATTCTTGAAAAAATCTTCATACAAAGCCATGCTCTCTTTGTCTTTTCCATTCGATTTATAGTATTGAAGTAATTGATTCAAACTACTTTTTACTTCGTCGGTTTTCCCGTATTGTGAAGCCAAACCATACGCCTTCTTTAATGAATTTACGGCTCTTTCCGGTTCTTTATTTTTAAAATAAATCGTACTTAAAGATTGTAGTTGTTTAATCTGTGTCTCAAAATCGTTTTGCTTTACAGCATCATCTAACAATTTCTGGTTGATTGTAATGGCTTTATCGAACTGATTATCGGCAGCATAAACCTTGGCAATTTCATTCCGTAGTTTCACAACTTCTTCTGGTTTCTCTTTCGAATACGAAATCGCTTTTTCAAGGTTTTCAATAGCCGATTCTTTATCCATCAGTTTCAAATCTACTGTAGCTTGTTGTTTATAAGCATCAGCTACTTCTTCTTTTTTATCGCTTTCTTTTTCAAGAATTGCAATATTTTTCTTGGCATAAGTAGCCTGAACTGCCGGACTATAACTGTTCCTTAAACGTTCCGCATCGTTTGAATTGAGTTGCATGTCTTTTTTTTGCTCGGCAGCAGAACCCGCCATTTCGTAACTTTGAATCGCGGCATTTAACTTGTTTTGTGACTCCTGTACTTTAGCGAGATTTCTTGCAACTCTAGTTTTGTCAGTACTTCTATTGAGTTTAGTATAACTTGTCAAAGCTTTTTTTAAGTATTCTTCGGCACGTACAAAATCTTCTTTTTCAGTAAAACCTTTCGCTAAAACTTCATAATTCTTGGCAATCTTCAATTCATCGTTAGAATCCAAAGATTCTTTCAAATCAGCTGCTGCTTTACTAATTTTTGCAGAAGATGCTTTCTTACTCCTGGGCTGAGGGACAATACTATCTTGTTGAGCTAGCATTTCAGATTGAAATCCCAACACAAAAACAACAGCCCAAAATATCCAAATTACCGGTTTCATCTTTGTAAATATTTGACAATGTAAAGAAACTATTTTAAAAAATGACATCAAAACGATTTCACCAAGTCAACTCCCGCTTTCACCCATTCTGCAAAAAACGTGCAATTTCTTCAAATAATTTTGACTCATAATCTTAAAACAAAATTATCATGAAAACGTCAATCTTATTCACTACTGCATTATTAGCTACATCAATATCATTTGCTGCTTGCAATACCTCAACTGCAAAGCCAAAACATAGTAATACAACACAAGTAGCCGATGAAAACACCAAAATTCAAGTGGCTCTATTATTGGACACTTCCAATAGTATGGATGGTTTAATCGAGCAAGCCAAATCGCGCTTGTGGAATATTGTCAACACTTTAACTACTTTAAAATACAATGGAAAAACGCCCGATATAGAAATTGGTTTGTATGAATATGGAAATGATGGCCTTTCTGCTCAATCCAATTACATTAGACAAGTGACGCCTTTAACAACCGATTTGGATTTAATTTCCGAAAAATTATTTTCACTACGAACCAATGGCGGATCAGAATATTGTGGCGCAGTAATTTCGGATGCTACCCGACAATTGTCTTGGGGAAGAGACAACAACAATATGAAATTGATCTACATAGCAGGAAATGAACCTTTCAATCAAGGCGGAATCAACTACAAAGAAGCTATTAGCGATGCTCTACGCAGCGACATTTATGTGAATACTATTTTCTGCGGAAATCAAATGGAAGGGATTCAAACACTTTGGAAAGACGGTGCTGATGCCGGAAAAGGCAAATACTTCAATATCGATTCCAATCAGGCCGTGCAATACATTGTTACTCCGTATGATGTTAGAATTTCAGAATGCAATGTTCGTATAAACGATACATACATTAGCTACGGAAGCATGGGCTATGAAAAGAAGATGAATCAAGTAACCCAAGATGCTAATGCAAAAGGAGTTTCTTCAGCAAATTATGCCGAAAGAGCGGTAAGCAAATCTAAAGCAGCCTATAAAAACGAAAGTTGGGATTTGGTAGACAGAGCGAAAAAAGACAAAGATGTTGTAGCCAAATTGAAAAAAGAAGAATTACCTCAAGAATTACAAAACAAATCAAAAGAAGAAATTCAAGTATATGTGGATAAAAAATCGAAAGAACGTGAAGCACTTCAAAACGAAATCAATGAATTGGGTAAAAAACGCCAGGCTTATATTGATACCGAAATGAAGAAAACCAAATCGCAGGATGATTTAGGAAATGCCATTAATACTTCGATCATAGGCTTTGCCAAAACAAAAGGATACACTGTAGAAAAATAAAGGGTTGATGATTGCCGCGAACCTGCTAATTTCTGAATAGGGCTGGAAATTACAGGTTTGCGGTTACTTTTCCCAACCTTTTTAACAAAACGAAACTCTTATCAGTATAAAAAAATCATTATGAAACAACTACTTACTTTTTTCTTGCTTTTGACTTCGGGTTATATGATGGCTCAAAAACCATTTTTCACCCAAGCAAAAATTAAGGCGGCAACTGTCTATTTTAATGCTGCCGAAATCACACAAACTGCGAATATTACTCTTACAGCAGGAACCAGCGAAATTGTCATAAAGAATGTAGCCAACCAATTGAATGAAAATTCGGTTCAAATTGGTGCTCCGTCAAATATTACAGTGCTTTCAGTACAGTTTACCAACGATTACATTGCAGAATACGACATCGATGAAAATTCACCGGCAATCAAAAAAGTCAAAGACAGTATTGTGTTGATTCAAAAGGAAATCAAGCGTATTGTCAATACCAAAAATGCAGAACAGAAAACTATCGAATTATTAGATAAAAATCAGCAGGTATTTGGACAGAATTCAGGTTTAAGCGTGACTGAATTAACCAAAATGGTCGATTATTATAAATACAAAAGGACCGAAATCAGCAATACCATCAATACATTGGAAGAAAAAGAAATCAAACTGAATGAACTGCTGGCTCAACTCAACAATAAACTGGAAGTAGATACCAATAAGGAAGAAAAACTGTCTTCGGGAAAATTGGTCTTGCAGGTTATGAATACTTCTGCCGGATTAGTCCCATTAGAAATTTCGTATTTGACACAAAATGCAGGTTGGGCTCCATTTTATGATTTACGTGTCGAAAGTGTCAAAGAATCCATCAACATGATGTACAAAGCCCAAGTGGTACAAAATACGGGAATCGACTGGAAAAAAGTAAAATTAACTTTGTCTTCCGGCAATCCGAACCAGAATAATCAGGCACCTCTTTTAAGTTCTTGGTTTTTGCGTTATGGTTATCCTGACTATGGTTATAAAAACAATCAAGTTGTAAATCAATTGAGAGGAAAAGTAGCTGGAGTAGCAATTAAAAATGCAGAAGCAGATGCAGCTCCTATGATGGAAGATAAATCCATTTCAAATTATACCACCATTGTGGAAAACCAACTCAACATTTCTTTTGATATTGATATCCCCTATGACATTTTATCCAATGGTAAAGCACACAGTGTTGCATTGAAAGAAATGAAAATACCCGCAACTTATAAATACTATGCAGCACCAAAAGTCGATAAAGAAGCATTTCTACTAGCTGAAATATCCGAATATGGTAAATACAATTTATTAAGAGGCGATGCTAATATTATTTTTGAAGGCATGTATGTAGGCAAGACGTATATCAATCCAGGACAAACATCTGACACCTTGAATTTGAGTATGGGACGCGATAAAAAAGTGGCAATCAAACGCGAAAAAGTAGTAGACAAATCAGGCACTAAATTCTTTTCGTCTAAAAAAGAACAAACCTTTACCTATGACATAACCCTAAGAAACAATAAAAAAGAGGCAATTGAAATGGTATTAAAAGATCAATACCCCTTGAGTTCCGACAAAGAGATTGAAATTGAATTAGTACAAAAAGACGGAGCAAAGGTCAATCTTGAAACGGGAATACTCACTTGGGATATTAGTCTCAAGCCTAATGAAACCAAAAAAATAAGAATCAGTTATGTGGTCAAATATCCTAAAGATAAAATCATTGAAAACTTATAAATACTATCCCGACAAAAAACGTCGGGATTTTTTTATAAATTTATGATAATCAAACTACTACACAATGAAAACTATCTTCCAACTCATCGCGCTATTTGTTCTTCAATTGAATTGTCATTCGCAATCGGGCGTTGTGCAACTGACCTCATTTGCTACTGGTTTCTCTTCTCCCATCGCCATTGCAAATTGCGGAGATTCCCGTCTGTTTGTAGCCGAGCAGGATGGCATCATTAAAGTGGTTAACAGTAATGGCACAGTGAATCCTACTTCTTTTCTGAATATTACTACCTTGACTAATGCCAATGGAGAACAAGGACTCTTAGGAATGGCATTCCACCCCAATTATGCTTCCAATGGTTTTTTCTACGTCAATTACACCCGAATTAGTGATGGAGCTACCGTTGTAGCACGTTATACCGTTGATTCAGGAAACCCGAACAGTGCTAATCCTGCAAGTGCCACAATCCTACTTACCATAGCACAACCCTTTAGCAATCATAATGGCGGAACTTTAGCGTTTGGTCCCGACGGCTTTTTATATATTGGTATGGGCGATGGAGGAAGTGGAGGCGATCCTGGAAACAGAGCACAAAATACCACAGAATTATTAGGCAAAATGCTTCGAATTGATGTTAATTCGGGAAGTCCTTATTCAATTCCTTCCAATAATCCTTATGTTGGAGTAGCTGGCGCTGATGAAATTTGGGCAATTGGACTTCGGAATCCTTGGAAGTTTTCGTTCGACAAACAAACCGGAGATTTGTGGATAGCCGATGTCGGTCAGAATGTTTACGAAGAAATCAACAAAGCAGCATCAACCGAAGCCGGACTCAATTATGGTTGGCGTTGTTATGAAGGCAATACCGCTTATAACACATCGGGGTGTCCTGCCCAAGCCACCATGAAGTCGCCAGTAGCCGTTATTAATCATTCCAGTGGTGCTTGTTCGATAACCGGAGGCTATGTGTATCGTGGCACAACATATCCTAATTTTCAAGGCAAGTATTTTTTTTCCGATTACTGTCTGGCGAGAATTGGAATCGTGGACAATTTGAATACTGTTACTTTTTCTTCCACTTTTTCGGGCAATAATTTTGTCACTTTTGGAGAAGATGTAAGCGGTGAATTGTATGTTGCTTCCATTGGAAATGGCACGATTTACAAAATAATTGATAGTTCACTAAGTACAGAAGAACAAACCAAATCTCATTTTTCGATCTATCCGAATCCAGCTCAAGAAACCGTATTCATCAAGAAATCGGATACCAGTTTTCCAACCACTGTGGATGTATTTGATATAGATGGCAAATTGGTTCTACATCAGAAAACAGAAAACCTGTCAATTAACGCACTGAATACAGAACGTTTATCAACAGGTTTGTATTTTATGAAAATTAAAACCAATTCCGGATTAACACTTACCCATAAATTGGCTATCGAATAATTATGGCGCCGGATTCGGAATTGTTTCCTGAATTTTCTCAATTTGTTGTAAAACATCATCGGTCAAACGCACATCAAAAGCATTGATGTTTTCTTCCAATTGATCTAAATTCGTTGCACCGATAATAGTAGAAGTCACAAATTTTTGATGACGCACAAAAGCCAAAGACAATTCGGTTAATGTCAATCCTAAACCATGTGCCAATTCTTGGTACAATTGAGTTGCTTTGTAGCAATTCTCATTGGTATAACGCACAAAGTGAGGGAAAGTTCCCATACGTGAATTCTCAGGTGTTCCCTTCAAATATTTACCGGTTAAAAACCCGAAGGCTAAAGGTGAATACGCCAATAATCCTACATTTTCACGCATACAGATTTCAGATAAACCGACTTCAAATAAACGATTTAATAACGAAAACGGATTTTGAATGGTTGCAATTCTTGGTAAATTATGCTTTTCACTTTCATTTAGGAATTTCATTACGCCCCAGGGGTTTTCGTTTGAAACACCGATATGTTTTATTTTACCTTCTTTGATTAATCCGTCAAAAACAGTTAAGACTTCCAATACATTATCCTGCCATTTTTCGTCCAACTCGGAAACACCACGTTTTCCAAACATATTCATCACACGTTCCGGCCAGTGCATCTGATACAAATCAATATATTCGGTTTGCAGATTTTTCAAACTCAAATCGACCGCTTCGTGAATACTTTTTTTAGAAAAGTCCAAAGGTTTACGAATGTAACCCATACCTCGATTAGGACCGGCAATTTTAGTAGCTAAAACCACTTGATCTCTCTTTCCTGATTTTTTAAACCAAGAACCAATGTATCGTTCTGTACTACCAAAAATATGTTCGTTTCCTCCGATAGGATACATTTCGGCGGTATCAAAAAAATTGATACCTCTTTCGAAAGCATAGTCCATTTGTGCATGTGCTTCTACCTCCGAATTCTGATTACCGAAAGTCATGGTGCCCAAACAAATTTCTGAAACTTCTAAATTGGTATTGGGTAAAATAATTTGTCGCATGGTAATGATTTAAAGTCGTAAAATTTCAGAAAGCAAAGATACAATCTTGGGCATTAGATTTACCAACTTATTTCTGTAAATAGTGTAGCGGTTTTCTTCAAAAATTTGTAATATCGCATCCGAATAAAAAAAAACAAATAGCATGTCACAAGAATCTTTAATGATCCCTAAATTTTTTGAAAGCAATGATTATTTCATTGATGAAAATGTAAACTATTTCAAATTTGGAAATACCTACAAAGTATACAACAAAGAGGCAGAACAAGTGGGTATTATCCAACAGAACGTTTCAGGATGGCATAAATTTTTACGCTTGTTTTTAAACAAAGCTTTATTCCCTTTTACTTTGGAAGTGTACAACATGGACAATGACTTACAGGTTACTATCCATAGAGGCTGGACATTTTGGATGAGTAAAATTACGATTTCCGACGCCAAAGATGAAGTAATTGGTACTATCAAGCAAAAATTCAAATTATTCAAACCTACTTTTACCATTGCTAATGCAGCGGAAGAGAATATTGCTAAAATTACAGGCGACTGGAAAGCGTGGGATTTTAAAATTGTGAATGCCGAAGAGCAGCAAATTGGAACCATTAACAAAAAATGGGGTGGTGTAATGAAAGAGTTTTTTACGCGTGCTGATAAATACCATGCATCTATTGTACCGGAATATGCGGAAGACACCAATAAAATAGCTATTGTTTCTTGTGCGATTACCATCGACATGGTGATGAAAAACTTCAAATAACAAAATAAAAAAAAGGTTCAGCTTTACTGAACCTTTTTTTATGGATTTATAATGTCATTAAATTTCGTTTAATGCTTTTGATAATTCGTCCAATTTCGGAGTCAAAATGATTTCGATACGACGGTTTTTCGCTTTACCATCATTAGTATCGTTGCTCACAATCGGAGAATATTCGCTACGACCTGCTGCTGTCAGATTTTCTTTTTTCACTTTAGCATTTGCTGATAAAATGTTTACAATGGCAGTTGCTCTTTTGGTAGACAAATCCCAGTTGTTTTCAACACCACCAGTTAACGTTCCTGTAATTTTATCGTTGTCGGTATGTCCTTCAATCAAAACCGCAATTTCAGGATTGTCAGCTAAAACTTTCCCCACTAAATCAACCGCTTTTTTACCTTCGGCACCAACAGTCCAGCTACCCGATTCGAAAAGCAATTTATTTTCCATAGAAACATATACTTTCCCGTCTTTTTGTTGTACGGTTAATCCTTTACCTTCAAAAGCTTTTAATGATTTCGAAAGTGTTTCTTTCAATTTTTTCAGAGAAGCTTCTTTCGCAGCAATCAAACCTTCCAGTTCATTCACACGCTCAGAACGGTCTTTCAAATCGGCACTTAATTTCTCCAAACGGGCTTTTTCTGCAGCCAAAGCTTTTTCTTTAGCTTCCAGTTGAGCCAAAAGATCACGGTTTTTATCCATGTTGGTTTTTAATGCTTCACTGCTGTTTTTCTCCAAAGCATCGTACGAATCTTTCAATGCTTTTAAGCTATTGCTTGCCGCTGCATAATCAGAAGCCAATTTATTTCTCTCCGCGATTGTCTTTTCCAATTCACTTTTAAGGTTTGCATTGTCGTTTTCCAATTGCGTTTTGGAAGTTTTCAATCCTTCGTTTTCATCAGAAAGCGCGTTGCGTTCTTTCTTAAGTTCGGCGAACTTATTTTCTAAATCGGTATACATTTTTTTAGACACGCAAGACGTGCTTAATGCTAATACCAATAGTCCAAGGGAAACTCTTTTTATCATATGATGTGGTATTTATTTATTCAATTTCTACTAAGATGGGGCAATGGTCAGAATGTTTCGCTTCGGGTAGGATCAACGCTCTTTTCATTCTGTCTTTCATGGGTTGGGAAACCAGATTGTAATCGATTCTCCAACCTTTATTATTTTCACGGGCATTGGCGCGGTACGACCACCAACTGTAGTTGTGCGGTTCTTTGTTGAAATGACGGAAACTATCAATGAATCCGGATTGCATAAAAGCATCGAGCCAAGCCCGTTCTTCTGGTAAAAACCCAGAAACTTTTGCATTCCTGATCGGATCATGAATATCGATGGCTTCGTGACAAATGTTGTAATCACCACCAATGATAAGATTAGGAACTTCTTTTTTCAACGTATTGATATACTCTTGGAAGTCATCCATGTATTTGAATTTGTGATCCAAGCGGTCGATATTGGTTCCCGAAGGCAGGTACAAACTCATCACCGAAAAATCTTCGAAATCCACACGCAAGTTACGTCCTTCATGGTCCATGTGTTCGATTCCGGTTCCGTACACTACGTTTTTCGGTTCCACTTTAGACAAAATGGCAACACCACTGTATCCTTTTTTTTGGGCAGGAAAATAATACTGATAAGGATACCCTGCCATTTCGATATCCATCATGGGAATTTGGTCATGTACTGCTTTGATTTCCTGTAGGCAGATGACATCCGGATTTGCAGCTTGCAACCAATCTAAAAAACCTTTGGTAATGGCCGCTCTTATTCCGTTTACATTGTAAGAAATGATTTTCATTAATTTGGCAATTCAATTTTTTCAAAAGTATTGAAAAAACATTCGTCAACAAACCAAAACCACCATTAAATGTTAACTAATTACAAACCAAATATTTAAATTAAAACCTGCTATTTTGTACAAGTTCTAATGTTAAATCTTTTTCCTAATTTACCATAAGTTTTTCTATCTTTGTGATTCGCTTAAAAATGATTGACTGAATGGGTTTAGTTACCGCAAAAGAAGTTGCCAAAGCAATTAATACGGATAAGTACGGAATTTTAGGTACTTTTTCCGGTTGGCTGTTAATGAAAGTACTTCAAATATCCACATTAAATAAAATATACAACCGTAATAAGGATCTTAAAGACGTCGAGTTTTTAAATGCTATTTTGGATGAATTCCAGATAAAGTTTGAAATTCCGGAAGAAGATTTAAAACGCTTACCGAAAGACGGAGCGTATATTACCATATCCAACCATCCACTGGGAGGTATTGACGGTATTTTATTACTGAAATTGATGTTGGAAAGAGAACCTAACTTCAAGATCATTGCCAATTTCCTATTGCATCGTATCGAACCGTTGAAGCCGTATATTATGCCGGTAAATCCTTTTGAAAATCATAAGGATGCCAAATCGAGTGTAATTGGATTGAAAGAAACATTTCGTCATTTAAGTGATGGCAAACCGTTGGGGATGTTCCCTGCCGGAGAAGTTTCTACTTACAAAGACGACAAATTGGTAGTAGACAAACAATGGGAAGAAGGCGCTATCAAAGTGATTCGTAAGGCACAGGTTCCTGTGGTTCCCATTTATTTCCATGCTAAAAACAGTAAGTTGTTTTACTTCTTATCTAAAATTAGCGATACACTTCGTACGGCGAAATTACCTTCTGAGTTGTTAACACAGAAAGACCGCGTAATCAAAGTTCGTATTGGTAAACCGATTTCAGTTGCGGAACAAAACGAATACGAAACGATTGAAGAATACGCCGAGTTTTTACGTAAAAAAACCTATATGCTATCGAATGCTTTTGAAAAGGAATCCAAGCTATTGCAGACTCCTATTTTAAAAGCACCGAGCAAGCCTGCCAAAACTATTGTTACCGGAGCCAATCAAGAAAAAATGATTGCCGAAGTGGATAAACTTCGCAACCAGGATGCCCGTTTGTTACAAAGTAAGAATTACGAAGTCTTTTTGACTTCTGCTGATGAAATCCCTAACATCTTACATGAAATCGGTCGTTTGCGTGAGATCACGTTCCGAGAAGTGGGTGAAGGAACCAATGAATCGATAGATATTGACAAGTTTGACAAATACTACCACCATATGTTTTTATGGGACGATGAAAGCAAACAAATTGCTGGAGCGTATCGTATGGGATTGGGTAGTCAGATTTATGCAAAGTATGGTATCAACGGATTTTATCTTCAGGACTTGTTCCGATTTGAACCGGAATTGTATGACATGATGAGCAAATCCATAGAAATGGGTCGTGCTTTCATTCGTTCGGAATACCAGCAAAAACCGATGCCTTTATTCCTATTATGGAAAGGTATCGTACATACTACTTTACGTTATCCGGAACATAAGTTTTTAATTGGCGGTGTGAGTATCAGTAATCAGTTTTCCGATTTTTCGAAGTCGTTGATGATTGAATTCATGAAGTCACACTATTATGATCCTTATATTGCGCAGTACGTGCATCCGAAGAAGGAGTTCAGAGTGAAGTTAAAAGATGCGGACAAAGATTTCATCTTTAATGAAACGGAAGCCGATTTGAATAAGTTCGACAAGATTATTGACGAAGTGGAACCGGGGAATTTACGTTTACCGGTATTGATTAAGAAATACATCAAGCAGAATGCCCGAGTGGTAGCTTTCAATGTGGATCCTTTGTTTAATAATGCGGTAGACGGTTTGATGTACATCCGAATTGCGGATTTACCAGAAAGCACAGTGAAGCCGGTTATGGAAGAGTTTCAAGCTGAATTGGAACGCAAACTAGAAGAGCAAAAAGAACAACAAAATACAACTAAAAAAGCCGAGGAATAATCCCCGGCTTTTTTTAATACCTTTTCTATTAGAACCATGCTTTTTTGTTGGCTTGGTACGTTTGGTAAAATTCATCGTCTGATTTGGTCAAGTAGATGATTCCTTCGATGAATCCTAAAATACTACCTGCTCCACACGTTACAACTGTAATTCCGATTTGAATTAATCCTTCGTTTGTGTATCCTAAAATAAATTTATGCACTCCGAATCCTCCGAATAAAATCCCCATTACACCCGCTAATACTTTTTTGTTTTCTTGTGGTGCTTGTGGCGTTGGGTTATTCCACTCTTCTGTTGGTCTTGATGTTTCCATTAGTTATTAATTATTGTTTATTATTTATTTGATTATTCGTTTCCGATTTCGTTTACTTCATTTAGAACCGCTTTTGGATCTTCTCCCCAAGCATTCGCTCCTTTTTCACCTTCAGTAAGCGCTAAAATCAAGCTGTAAATTGGCACTAACAAGAACCAACCGCTTTTACCTACATCGTGCATTCTTCTTACACCAACAGCTAATCCAGGAATCATTGTTGCCAAAGAGAATAACATTGCAATTGCATAAAAAATCATTCCCACTCCTAAGTTATCCATTGCAGCAAATACACCGAACAAAATATAACATACTATTGTGATAAGAAATTGAGTCAAAAAGAAATACCAATACTCACTTCTTCTTGCTCTTCCTTTGAAATTAGCATAGTTTTCAAAAACTACTTTTTTAAACCATTGAATCATAACATTTTGTTTTAGTTAGTTAATTCCTACTCTGTTTTGGATTTTCGGTACCTCCATTATTCATTATGTATTATTGTTCTTGTCCTATTTCGTCGATTTCATCTATCGGTTTTTTGGGATCAGGACCATACCTATTCGTTCCAGTTATACCATTGGTACAGGCAAAGACGAACAGAATAAAGGCTCCTACATATGGGATTATATTTATCAAATAAAACCATCCACTCACGTTTACATCATGAAGGCGACGGATAGTCACCGCTACACTAGGTATAAAAGTTAGTAATAAATATACACCAAGTAGTGCGACAAAAAAACCATTAGGTTCCTTTCCACCAGACAAAACTCCACCAATAAGAACCACTAGAATCATGATTGAAACATGAACCAAGGTAAAGTACCAATACTCTTTTCTTCTGGCTCTACCATTAAAATTTACATAGTTATTAAACACTACTTCCTTATACCAATCGAACACATTCATTTCAACAACTACTTCCTTTTTTGATTTAATTTTATTCCTTTTTTATGGGTGTGCAATATAAAAATTTATACGAAAATTTTCACTTTTATTTTTACACCTGGTGAGGTTCTACATCATGAAGGTGGTGTGCCTTTTTGTACAATATAGTAGTCGCCATTATTAATACTATTCCTTCGAAGGTAAAAACCGACATGGCGTCTATTTTTCCGGAGATGTAGGTACAACCTAATCCGAAGATAACCAATCCGATGCCTAAAATTAATACTTGCACTCTTGCTTTGTGGCTTCCGATGAGAATATGACTTGCGAGAATAAGTAAATTCAATCCGGAGAGTAGCATCATAATCGACGAATACAACCAAATCATTCGCATGCCGTTGGCAGCAGGTTCCTGTATTACCCCTTTTTCAATGTATTCCATCACGTCTTTCATCCCCATGAAAGCGTGTGGAAAGAAACTCAGTACCGACAATACGCCTATGGCCAGCACCAAATAATACGAAGCTTTATTCATTGTTTAGTTTTTTAGTAGTGCTAAATGTAGTAAAATATTCCTTACAACACTGTATATCAAACCCTTCCGTCAGGAATAGATTTTAACTATTTTATCAACAATAGTCTGTGCGAGTTTTTCCTTGCTTTCGAATGTCCAACCAGCGATATGAGGCGTAAGCAGCACATTGGTTGCCTTTAGTAAATAATCAAATGCTTCGGGTTTTGTTTCATCGAATAAGGTTTCGAAAGAAAGTTTTTCGTATTCCAGTACATCGAGTCCGGCGCCTAGTATTTTTCCTGATTGTAGTGCTTGAACCAAATCGGCAGTAACCACGCTATTGCCTCGAGCCGTATTGATGAACCAGAACGGTTTGGCAAACGCATCAATAAATGTCGAATTGATCATTTTATCCGTTTCGGGAGTCCAAGGCGTGTGCAAGCTGAGTACTTCCACTTTTTGTTGGAATTCCTGTAAAGTGACTTGTTTGGCATTTTCATCGCCTACATTGTCTAGAATATCGTAGCACAAGACATCGACATCGAATCCGCGTAGTTTTTTGGCGAAAGATTTTCCCATGTTCCCGTAGCCGATGATACCCACCGTTTTCCCGTCGAGTTCATGACCGCGATTGCTTTCGCGGTTCCATTGTCCGGAGCGGACTTCCTTATCCGCTTTATTAAGTTTATTGAGTAAGGACAGTAGCATTCCAAGAGCATGTTCTCCCACCGCGTTTCGGTTGCCTTCCGGCGCGGCGATCAGGTGAATCCCTTTACTTTCGGCGTAGTCGCAATCGATACTTTCGAGTCCGGCCCCTACCCTTGCGATGAATTGCAGATTGGTTGCTTTATCCAAAAACGTTTGGTCTATTTTAAAGCGGCTTCGAATTACGATACCGTGGTAGTGGGCTATTTTAGCTTCCACCTCTTCTTTAGAAGAAGAAAAATCTTCTTCGTTGTTGAATCCGGCTTCCTGTAATTGGTTCCAAAGCAAAGGATGATTGCTGTCGATGTGTAGTATTGTAACGTCTTGTGGTTTCAAAGTGATTGATTTTGATCTTTCCAAAGTTACAAATTTGAATGGCGTAATAAAAAAACTCCCGACAATTCGGGAGTTTACTTTTAGGCTATAGCACTTCTTTTATTGGCGACAGGTGCAACTCGAAGTTTTTTTACCAGATTGCTAATGGTATACTCTTTTACTTTTGCCTGACCATCGAACACTACCTTTCCAATTTTACATACATCCACAATATAATCGTTGTACAGCGTATTGTAAATTTCTAGATTATTATGGGTTAGTAACTGTCGTTGCTGCATAATTTTACTTTGCAGATTACTTTTAATGGTAATTTCTTCGAATTTGGTTTCCAGCAAATCGGGAAAATTGGATTTCATTGCTTTACCGGTTAACAGATCTAGATTGCTGTTTACCACTTGATTAATCGATTTTAGATTGACCAATACACCCTCCATATTCCTGACTCTCAAATTAGAAAGAGTATCCTGAACTAGATTGGTAGGTAAACCCGCTTTTTCAATTACAATCCCAAATAATTTGAGTGGTTTTCTTAAATCATCGGCCAGTTGATACAATTCTCTTGTAATTGTTTTTTGTTGGATAAGTAAGGTATCCGCTCTTTCGAGTTGTCTTACTTTTTCCGTTTGTGCTTTGAAAGCATTCAAAAAAACTTGGGAAAACAATTCGTTTTCGGCTTCTAATTGTATCTGATCTCTTTCAAAACTGGCGATTAACATATCGGCCACTGGTACAAATTCTTCTTGTTTAATAGTCATAGCTTTTCGTTTAAATGATTGATAGTCTATTTTGTTTTAAATATTGATGAATTTTCCTACACAATGTTTGTGCCAAAAATTAATTTCAATGCTAAAAAACTCATAAACAATACTTTAAAACAAGTATCACTTCACCTAAACATTCTTTTATTAGACCCAAGCCATTTTGCACTCGACCTAAGCTATTCTTCACTTGACCTAAGGCATTTTGCACTTGACCTAAGCCATTTTGCACTCGACCTAAGCTATTTTTCACTTGACCTAAGCCATTTTGCACTTGACCTAAGCTATTTTTCACTTGACCTAAGCCATTTTGCACTTGACCTAAATCGTTTTGCACTTGACCTAAGCCATTTTGCAGTTGACCTAAGCTATTTTTCGCTTCTTTTAAAGCAAAATGCAATAATTGAATACTCCTAAAGTGTAGCCAATACACTAAGTAGTAGCACTTCTTTCTAAAAAAATTTCATAACTACTACTTTTCTTACAAAAATTTAATATTTTTATACTTTATAATTTGAACTATCCACGATGATGACAATTTTCAATTCTCCAATTTCTAAGTTTCGTTTTGTGTTATATCCCTTGGCTGTATTATTCCTACTTTGTATAGTTTCTTTTGAGATAGGAGAACATTACGGAAGGCTATTAGCGAAGTAATTTTAACATTTAAATACAGTTATTTCATGATTACAACTAAACAGTTTGCTAAAATTGCTATTGCAGTTACATTCGTTTTATTTTCATTATACCATTTAGGACATGCTTTGGGAAAGGCCTATTTTACTATGACGCATTAATTTGTACTACTCCCAAAACCAACTTTACAGGCTATTTGTTTTTAAGTGTATTGTAATGCTGCAAAGTGAAATGTATAATCCTATAATAAAAAAGCTTATTAAGATAAATAAAAGAATTAAGAGGAGTTTTTGAAACTACCTCCTCTTAATCATAAACAAGAATCGAATCTACTGAAACATTTACTAATGAATCGACTTTCTACTTAAATATTTGAATTATATTAGAAAGCATTGATAAAATTAGAATCCATTTGATAGTTTTCATTTCTAACTTGTTTTTTTCATAAGTACTTTGAGCAACTAAAAAGTCATAATTTTCTTTTCTTCGACGATTTAATTCTTTCTCAAACTCAGTCTCAATTTTAATTGCTCTAATTTTTCCCATTATTATATATTTAGCGTTTCTATTAATAAAACGAAATAATATTTAAACTGTTACACATTTTACAAGATGAGTCCAAACCTAAAATTTTAAAAAAATAAAATCCTCCTTTAATAACTCTATCTCAATCTGTATTTATTTCTTCCAAAACAAAAAATTAAGTCAATTTTAAGTTTTCACCGTTTAAGAAAACCTACATTTGCGCCAAATTTTGCTATTCATAATTTACAATGGACGACTCCCAGAGGAAATACAATTAATTTAGAGCAAAGCCATGCCAGTGCTTTGTTCGTCAAACAACAGCCCTAAGCATGAGAAACTTTTACCGCAATGGTGTTTCAGGATTAGACAGTACTGAGAACCTTAACGACAACTGCTGGATTGCCGTAGAAAACCCTACCGAGAACGACAAAGCCTTTTTATTGGACACTTTAGGAATTCCTGAAGCGTTTTACAATGATATTGAAGACGTTGATGAAAGACCCCGTATTGAAGAAGAAAACGGATGGCATTTGATTATTATGCGCATTCCGTATAAGAATACCGATTCGAAATTACCCTTTACCACCGTTCCATTAGGACTTATTTTCAAAGACAACTGTTTTGTGTCGGTTTGTTTTTACAAAACCGAAGTCTTGGATGATTTTGTAGTGTATACCCAACGCAAACATTTGGTGGTACGCAACCATTATGATTTGGTATTGAAACTATTGTTATCATCGAGTATTTGGTATTTGAAATACTTAAAGCAAATCAATCAGCGCATCAAATTAGCGGAAGACAACTTAGAGAAATCGATTAAAAACGAGGAGCTACAAGCCTTGTTGGAGTTGGAGAAATGTTTGGTGTATTTTATCACTTCAATCAAAGGCAACGACATTTTATTTCATAAGATCAAAAACGTCAAATCCGAAAAAGACTCCTTTGATGAAGACCTTTTAGAAGATGTAGATATTGAGTTGAAGCAGGCACAAGAGATGTCTACCATTTACAGCAACATCTTATCAGGGATGATGGATGCATATGCCTCTGTGATTTCGAACAATTTGAATGTGATTATGAAGCGTTTGACTTCGATCTCGATTATTTTGATGATTCCGACATTGATTGCCAGTATTTACGGGATGAATGTACCGAATGCATTGGAAAACAACCCGAACGGATTGCTAATTATCGTATTGGTATCTGGATTTTTGGCTATGGTTGGGGCGTTTTTGTTTAAGAAGAAAAATCTTTTTTAGACTACTTGGATTTTTAGACTACTTAGACTGCTTAGATTTTTAGATTTCTTGGATTTCTTGGATTTCTTGGACTACTTAGACTGCTTGGATTTCTGAGACTTTTGGAGTGTTTAATTCATCGATAGTCTAACAATCTAAACTATCTAACTGATCTAAGAAGTCTAACTTGTCTAACTTAAAATCCGAGAATAATTCTAGCGATAGAGAAGTAAATTAAGATTCCCAAGATATCGTTACTGGTTGTAATAAACGGTCCGGTTGCTAAAGCCGGATCGATACCGTATTTGTTCAAGATGATTGGAATAAACGTCCCGTTGAGTGATGCGATAACGATTACCGAGATGAGCGCTACGGTTACGGTTACACCGATGTGTGCTTCGAAATTGAGCAAGTAATAACTTCCCAGAAACAATATGGAAGCTAAAATTACGCCGTTTAACAAACTCAGGGATAATTCTTTCAAGAGGCGTTCCACGATACTTCCGGTGATGGCGTTGTTGGCCAAACCTTGAACAATGATTGCGGACGACTGTACTCCGACGTTTCCGCCCATTGCGGCGATTAGTGGAGTAAAGAAAAACAATTCGGGGTGCGTTTTCATGGCTGGTTCGAAGAAGCCCAACACACGAACGCTAATGAATCCGCCGAATAAGGCCAAGACCAACCAAGGCAAGCGAGCACGGGTAAGTTGCAGGATGCTGTCATCTGCTTCTACGTCTTGCGAGATACCGGCAGCTAACTGGTAATCCTTGTCGGCTTCCTCTTTGATCACGTCTAAAATATCGTCGATGGTGATACGGCCTACGAGGCGTCCCATTTCATCTACAACGGGAATGGCTTCCAAGTCGTATTTTTGCATGATACGTGCCACTTCGACATCTTTGGTATCCACTTTTACATAATCCACCTTTTTGATGTAGACATCGCTAATTGGTGTTTTAGTAGAAGTGGTTAATAAATCTTTTAAGGACAATCGGCCTTTCAGGCGGTCGTCGTCGTCGACCACATAAATAGAATGCACACGGGTAACGTGTTCGGCCTGCATACGCATTTCTTTAACACAGGTTAAAACGTTCCAGTTTTCGTTTACTTTCACGAGCTCTTTTCCCATTAGACCACCGGCGGTATCTTCGTCGTAGCGCAATAGATCGACAATGTCTTTTGCGTGTTCGACGTCTTCCAGCTCAGAGATTACCTCTTCTTTTTTGGATTGCGGTAATTCTGCGATGATATCGGCAGCGTCATCGGTATCCAGCTCATCTAATTCTTCTGCAATTTCTTTTGCCGAGAGGTTTTTAAGGATTTTGACACGAACTTCTTCGTCTAATTCCAGAAGCGCTTCGGCTGTTTTTTCGGAATCCAATACCTTAAAGATGTAGCTTGCACCGTAGTCGTCAAGCTCATCCATGATATCGGCAATATCAGCAAAGTGAATATCCTGCAACAAGTTTTCGAGTTCCTGTGCACGGTTTTCACTAATGAGTTGTTCGATTTGAACAAGAAAGTCTCTACTGATTTTAAACTCCATCGGCTGCGATTTTTTGAGTGAGTTCTATGAATTGCTCTACCGAAATTTGTTCCGGACGCAGGTCAAAGATAC
Source organism: Flavobacterium sp. MAHUQ-57 (assembly GCF_051908335.1). Taxonomy (NCBI): domain Bacteria; kingdom Pseudomonadati; phylum Bacteroidota; class Flavobacteriia; order Flavobacteriales; family Flavobacteriaceae; genus Flavobacterium; species Flavobacterium sp. MAHUQ-57. Next base: position 982,892 of record NZ_JBPZTE010000007.1, read on the forward strand.
TATCTTCTCTTAAATTAACAGACATGTTAAAGCTTTTTAAGCTATTTCGGAGTGTTTTTCTACGTTGGTTGAAGGCTGTTTTTACTACGTTGAAGAACAATTTCTCATCGCAAGGCAGCTTATAATTTTCTTTACGTTTCATACGCATTACTCCGGATTTCACTTTTGGAGGTGGAGTGAATACGTGTTCAGATACGGTAAATAGGTATTCGGTATCGTAGAAAGCTTGGGTTAATACCGACAAGATTCCGTAGGCTTTCGTTCCTTTTTTCTCGCAGATACGCTCGGCTACTTCCTTTTGAAACATTCCGGCGAATTCTGGGATTTGGCCGCGCATTTCCAGTGTTCTGAACACGATTTGCGACGAGATATTATACGGGAAGTTACCGATGATAGCAAACGGTTCCCCTTGAAAGACTTCGTTGATGTTGTATTTCAGGAAATCTTTAGAAATGATTTTGTTGCTTAGTTTGATATAATGGTTTTGCAAATACTCCACGGATTCGGTATCGATTTCGATCACGTAGGTCTCGATGGGTTTCTCCAGAAGGTACTTTGTAAGCACCCCCATTCCCGGACCAATTTCCAGTACTTTCTTATAGCCGTCCAAGGTAAGTGCATCGGCAATTTTTTGTGCGATGTTTTCGTCATTTAAGAAATGCTGACCGAGGTGTTTTTTTGCTTTTACTTTATCCATTTTTTTTAGACTGCTTAGATTTTTAGACTGCTTAGACTTCTTAGATTTTTAGACTTTTTTGACTATTAGACTTTCTAGTAATCTAAAGACAGTAAGTCAGAATTAGAACCAAGGCTTTTTATTGCCTTCGATAACATCAATTACGTATTGTTTGTTCCAAACGAGGAAACCGCGTTTTCCGATTGCGGCAATTCGTTCTGCCTCAACGCCATTGGAGTGTGCCCATTTTATCCATTTTGGTGTAGCGTATTTCCAATAGAGCCATCCTATAGCTGACCCCAACAGAACTGCTATCCTATATTGCATGAACATAGAGAAAACAACAAGTGAAAAGCAGATTATTAGGGCAACCGGAATGTTGACACTCAATTGACCTCTTACATTCACTTTAGAATCTGATAGCTTGTTATGCATTGTTTGGATTTTTAGACTTCTTAGATTGTTAGATTGTTAGACTTCTTAGATTGTTAGACTCCTTAGAAATTATACATAAATCTTAGTAGTCTAAGTAAGTCTAACTGTCTTTTATTAATGCTCTGAAATTAGTTCCAGCTCTGTTCGGAAGGCTAGCATTTTATCACCAAAAAGTTGCAGTCCTTCCATTCGCAAGCGATCGGCGTCTTCGTCGTAGTAGCGTTGCAACATTTCTTTGCTGTCGGTTGTATATTGGATGGAATACGTAACGCCTCCCATTTCTTCTTCCACTAATACTTTGACCATTCGAGCTGCTGAGAATTTTCCAGTAGCCAACACATCTGCGATGTGTTTGTTTTGCATCCAGTTCATCCATTGGTCGTGAACACTTTCGTGGATGTTTATTGTAACGTTATAGATTATCATTTCTTTTCGATTATTAGACTTCTTAGATTGTTAGACTTCTTAGATTCTTAGACTTCTTAGACTTCTTAGATTGTTAGACTTCTTAGATTGTTAGAATAGTAGATTCTTTCAATCTATTCTTTTTCCAAGATGTCTAAGTTAGTCTAAGCCAGTCTATTTATAAATTAGTGTCTCCTCTTAATTTTCGGAAGTTGTTCCTAGCGTCTACAAAGTAAATACTATCTTGATGATTGAACAAGATTTTCTCGTACAAACTCTTTGCTTTTTCATTATCCTGTAGCTGTTTTCTGTAAATCTCAGCAGAGAAGAACAAGGCTTCATCAATATAAATATCTTCAGCGTGTTTGTCGATGATTTGTTGGTAGAAGGTTAACGCCTGTTGGTAGTTGTTTTGCTTTTCGTAAATTTTACCGATTTGCAACAGCGTTTCATCTTCTATAGCTTGTTCTTTATGTTGTTCCAAAATAGCCTTGAATTGTTCCAATGCTTCAGCATTTTTATTTTGATACGTTAAGAAATCGGCTCTTGCAAATTTTTTCAAAGCCACTTGTGTGGAATCTTCCACCGTATTATCCGAGATTAACAAAAACAATTGCATGGCATCGTTAGCGATTAATTGTGACGTAGACGATTTCAATACTTTGAACTGTTGCTGCGCCCATTCAAAATCGCCTTTATAATAACTTGCTTTGGCCATTTTCAAGCTAGCCTGATGGCCGATTTCGTCATTGGCCAATTCTTCCTCTACCTGAGCGTAGTAAATAATGGCTTGGTTGAATTTTTCATTGAGCAATAAAACATCGGCTAATTCCAGTTTGATTTCTGCCTTTTGGTATAAATCCAAAGGCAAATCTAATGCTTGAGTAAGTATTGTTTTTGCCGATTCGAACTGTTTCAGATAAAAGGCATCGAAGTGCGCTTTGAGGAGTTGCAACGGTAAGGTGTTTCCTGACATTCCGTACTGTTCCAACAGTTGATTGATTCGAAGAGAAAGCTGTGGGTATTCGGCTGGAGTTGCATTTTCGATATCCATTTTCAGCAGGGCATGATTTACCCCGATAAGAATACCTCGATCTTGTGTATTGGCCAAGACAAATTCTAAAATTTCCTTTTCGATTTCTTTTTCTTTTTCGTCTGAAGCCAGGCGAGCTAAGTTTAGAATGTTGCTGAAATTATCCGGATTGCGTTTGAAGATTGCTTTTTCCTGAATGAATGCTTTTCCGAATTCTTTTTGCTGTACAAAAAACCAGCTCATGAATTGATTCCAGAACAAGTCTTGATTTTTTTGTGTTCTTACTAACAATGCCTTGCGCAGGTAGTCAGCAAATACTTTACTATGGTCTTCGGCAAGGAATCGGTTGAGTTGGTTTTGTACCAATAGTAAGTTATTGGGATACTTATAACCGTAATCGATTAGTGCATCAATCATCAAATCGAATTTACCAAGTTGGCCTTGCAGGAGCGCAATTTGGTAATCGAAGTTATTGTTTGGATTCAATTGTTGCGCCAAGGTATAGGCTTCAATCGCCTGAGCAATGAGCACTTTGTTTTCAAATTCGCGCGCTACACCATAAACATGACTTGGATTTTCTTGGATTTTATCGAGTGCCAGTTTGTAATTTTTTTGTGCTTTGTCCAATTGGTTTTGCAATTGGTAGTTGTACCCCAACTCTACGTAGAATTGCGGTGCTTTTGTTCTATCTAATTTCGTTTTAATGGCATTTTCGGCTTTCACAAACTCTTTGAGTTGCTGATAGCAGACGATTTGTCTTTGAAAAAACTGGTGGTTATTGGGTTGAGAACGAATCAAGTCTTCGTAAATCAGAATGGCTTTATCGAACTCGCCACGGTCAAAATAATTTTGTGCCAGAAACTCGTTACCGCCACCTTGTTGTTGCATGTGCGCTTGAGGATTTCCGTCTTTAGGAGGAGTAACAGTATACGTTTGTCCAAAAGCGATTCCGCTTACTAGCAACACTACGATTTGAACAGTATTTCTCATGGGTATAAAAAAACAATGTACTAAGGTAGCAATAATTTTGCCACTTTAGTACATTTTATGTTTTCGTTAAACTTCTAGTTGATGATATCGAAACCAGTGTATTTGCGTAACACTTCAGGGATAACGATTCCTTCCGGCGTTTGATAATTTTCAATGATTCCGGCTAATACACGAGGCAATGCTAATGAGCTTCCGTTTAATGTATGTGCCAATTGTGTTTTTCCATCTTTTCCTTTGAAGCGTAATTTCAAGCGATTGGCTTGGAAAGTTTCAAAGTTAGATACTGATGAAATTTCCAACCAACGATCCTGTGCTGTTGAGAATACTTCGAAATCATATGTCAAAGCCGAAGCAAATCCCATGTCGCCACCACATAAACGTAAGATACGGAATGGTAATTTCAATTCGCGCATGATTCCTTTTACGTGCTCCACCATACCATCTAAGGCTTCGTGTGATTTATCCGGATGTTCGATGCGAACGATTTCCACTTTATCGAATTGGTGCAAACGGTTCAATCCACGAACGTGTGCTCCCCAAGAACCAGCTTCACGACGGAAACACGGCGTATATCCTGTAACAGTTACCGGCAATTCGCTTTCCTGTAAGATAACATCACGGTAGATGTTTGTTACCGGAACTTCAGCCGTAGGGATTAAATACAAATCATCTTTGGCATCGTGGTACATTTGTCCGTCTTTGTCCGGCAATTGTCCTGTACCATAAGCCGAAGCTTCGTTAACCAAGTGTGGTACTTGTACTTCTTCGTAACCAGCTTCTGTATTTTTATCTAAGAAATAAGCAATCAGCGCTCGTTGTAACTTGGCGCCTTTTCCTTTATACACAGGAAAACCTGGAGCTGTAATTTTGGTTCCCAATTCAAAATCGATGATATCGTATTTTTTGATCAGTTCCCAGTGTGGTTGTGCGCCTTCGTGCAATACCGGGATTTCACCTTCTTCGAATACATTGATGTTATCGTCTGCTGTTTTTCCTTCCGGAACGATAGCAGCCGGTGTATTGGGTAATTTGTATAATTCTAGCGTTAATTCTTCAGAAACCGCATTCAACACTTCCGAAAGTTCTTTTCCTTTTTCACGGTACTGCGTTGATTTTTCTTTTAGGATTTCGGCTTTTGCTTTTTCCCCCGATTTCATTAAAGCGCCAATGTCTTTGGACAGTTTATTAGATTCGGCTAAAATGTTATCCAATTCCACTTGTGTTGCACGACGTTTTTCGTCTAATGCAATTACAGAATCAACTATAGCGGTTGCATCAAAATTTCTTTTGGCCAACGCTTTAATCACTTCTTCCCTTTTTTCTCTAATAACTGCGATTTGTAACATGACTTAAATTTTATAAGAACGCAAATTTAAGAATTAGTCGATGCAATGCCGATAAAATGTAAAAATTATTTGAGCTTTTGTAGTATTGTTATCAATTCTTTTGCATTAGTGAAGGAATGCTTCTGAAAAAGTATGGAATAATCGCCAGCGAGGACAACCATTGTCGGATACACTATTTCATTATTCATCGTAGCCAATTCAGTGGCCAATTCATGTACTCCGGTATTTTTACCTGACGGTTTAAACCGAAACGTATGCTTGAGAAAAGTGATGTCTGATTTTTCCTCCGCATTGAGCGAAACAAAATAAAAGCTGTCATTTAACAGTTGCATTACTTCCGGATTTTTGAAGGTACTATTTTCCATCATTTTACAGTACTTACACCAAGAAGTATGTATAAAAACCAAAGTCGGTTTTGGTGTTGTTTTGTTCAATGCTTCGACTTCCTGAAAAGTATGCGTTTTTATTTGCCCGAATCCTGTCCAGGCCAACAAAAACAATAGTATGATGCAACAATTTTTCATTATTTTAAAGTATATCGCACACCTAAAAAGCTTCGGATGCCTTGATTGGGGCCGTACACATAACCCGGATCGAAGCTCAGTTCGCCTGGCTGTACATCTTCATCGAATGGATCATCTGCTCCGGCAATGATGAAAGGATTTCCTTTGTTTGGTGTCCAATTCAACAAGTTTTTCACTCCGAAATATACCTCGCAATTCTTCAACTTATTAAATGTAAACTGAATGTTTTGAATACTCCATACCGGAGAATATTTTTTTCTTGGATCGTTTTCACCTAAATGAGGTAAACGCATTGGTCCGTAAACATTTCCGGTATAATCGATGTCTAAATAAAAATTCGGAATACGATACGAAACCGACCAAGTACCGGTGAATCTTTCGGTTAAAATCTGACGTGTTTTTACGTCGTTTTCCGTTTTATTGACATCCATAAAAGTAGCTCCCAGGATGAATTTGAGTCCGTTGGTAAACACCATATCGATATTGGTACTGATTCCCTGCGTAACAGCGAAACCATCTAAGTTTTTGTAAATGATCTGATTTGGATTGGTATCATAATCCGGGATGATTGAATTGGTAAAATACGTATACCAAGCTGTCGTTTCCCAACCGATGAAACTACCGTCGTTCAAGTAGAACTTCTTCAGAAAGTTCAGGTTGGCATTGTAGGAACGTTCCGGTTTTAAATCTTCCAAAACAATTACTTCACGAGAACCTGTAAGTGCTGCGTGCTCTTCGGTAAACAAATTCACCACACGGAAACCCGTTCCGGCATTGAATCTAAAAATAGTATTGTCATTTTTCTTCCATTTATAAGCCAATCGGGGCGTAAAAATGTTACCGTGATTGTTGTTGTAATCGTAACGAGTACCTAATAATACACTATGTTTTTCTGCCAGTTTAATTTCATCCTGAGCGAAGAGACTCGGAATCCATGTTTCATCTTTTTTCACGGTAGCCGGAGTATTGTCATCGTACAATTGGTAACGGATTGCCGTTCCGAAAAGGAAATCATGTTTTTTTATTTTTTTATCCCACGTTAGTTGACTAAAACCGATTTTTTGTTTCGCTAAATAGGGAGTGGTTCCGTAGACCGAATTTTGATCGTGGTCTGTATACGAGAATGAAAATAGTAGTTTTTCTTTTACCGGCAGTTCATACGCCCCTAAGATTTCATAGCGGCTTGTGTAAATACTTTCTCCATAGACTTCATTCCCACCTCGGTGTTTTTTTCTCCATTGCATTTCTCCACCCCAGCGGTCTTCATAAAAGTAACGTCCAGCCATAGAGAATAGCTTTTTGCTTTTTCGGTTGAAGTTCCATTTTTGAAAAACCGATATTCTGTCTTGCAAAGTTACATCGGTAAAATTATCGTCATTGTTATCGATTGGTTTTGAATAGTTGAAGTAATTCACTCCCGTAAGAACCGAAATTTCCTTTCCAATATTTGCCTTCAAGCCTAAATCTAAATTGGCTTCACCCCAACTCGTAGAAAAACCGTCGATGGCAAAAGAAGGAGCATTTTTAGGGTTTTTAGTAATGATATTGATTAATCCTCCAACGGCTTCACTACCATACAACGAAGATGCAGGACCTTTTACGACTTCGATTCTTTCCAATAGTGAATTAGGGATACCTGATAATCCATACACTGTTGACAATCCACTCACAATTGGCATTCCGTCAATTAGAACCAAGGTATAAGGTCCTTCCAAACCGTTGATATGAATATCGCCCGTATTACACACATTGCAATTGAGCTGTGGACGAACACCATTTACATTTTGAAGCGCTTCAAAGATATTTGCTGTTGGATTTTTTTTAAAAAATGAAGGCTTATACACTTCTACAGGAACTGCACTTTCCAATCGGCTTACCGGTTTAAGCGTTCCGGTTACCACAACTTCATCTAGTTCGTTTTGTTTCTGTTTTTGTGGAATCAAATCGAAGTTTACCGTTAAACCTATTGTATCCTTAATTTCAATTTTCTTTTTCTGACTTTGAAAGCTTTCAAAAACCACACTGATTTCGTGGTTTCCAAGGCTTACATTTTCGAACACATAGTTCCCTTCACTATCTGTTTTTACCTTTTTTATTTTATCAAGAGTAATGACAACATTTTCAAAAGTTATTCCATCCGACGACACCGTTCCTTTAACGCTTTGTGCGTTCAATAAGTTGCACAAAAGGATTCCTACAACTATAATTAGCTTTTTCACAATTGTGATTTTTATATATTTAAATTAATTTTTAGACAAAGCTAAAAATTAAATTTTAGAAAGCAAATATTTTAATTAAATTTGCCTTAACCAATTATAAAAGAAATGAGTAAATCGTTAGAAGAAGTACACGAATCGGTTTCGACACAAAATAAAACTTCCCTATTTAGAAAAATACTAGCCTTTTTTGGTCCAGCCTACTTAATAAGTGTGGGCTATATGGATCCGGGGAACTGGGCGACCGATTTAGCTGGCGGTAGTCAGTTTGGTTATGCTTTACTTTGGGTTTTATTGATGAGTAACATCATGGCATTGCTTTTACAAAGTTTAAGTGCTCGATTAGGAATTGTAACGCAGCGTGATTTAGCGCAGGCCTCTAGGGAAACCTATTCCAAGTTTGTCAATTACATTTTGTACTTTTTAGCAGAAATAGCTATTGCGGCCTGTGATTTGGCAGAAGTATTAGGGATGGCCATCGGTTTGAACTTATTGTTTGACATTTCGCTTATCAATGGCGTTTTCATCACCGTTTTAGACACTTTCTTGTTGTTGTTTTTGATCAACAAAGGCATCCGAAAAATGGAAGCTTTCATTATTGCCTTGGTAGCCATCATCGGTTTTTCATTTGTATTTGAGATGATATTTGCACAACCTGAAGTAGGCAAAATTATTTCCGGTTTGGTTCCTTCTATTCCAAATGATACTGCCTTATACATTGCTATTGGAATTATTGGAGCTACTGTGATGCCGCACAACTTGTATTTGCATTCTTCTTTGGTACAAACCCGAAAATTTGATCGTAGTAAACAAGGTATCAAACAAGCGTTAAAATACAACTTTATTGATTCTACCATTGCGTTGAATTTGGCCTTTTTTGTGAATGCTGCCATTTTAATTTTGGCTGCCGCTACATTCCATAAAAACGGTTATTTTGAAGTCGCTGAAATACAGGATGCGCATCAATTATTAGCGCCATTGTTGGGAACCAAATGGGCGCCTGTTTTATTTGCGGTTGCCTTGATTGCAGCGGGACAGAGTTCGACAATTACAGGAACACTCGCCGGGCAAATTATTATGGAAGGCTATCTAAATCTTCGAATTCAACCTTGGGTTCGACGCATTTTAACCCGATTAATTGCAATAGTACCCGCTGTCATTGTCATATCAATTTTCGGAGAAAGTGTAACCGGTAAGCTACTTATTCTGAGTCAGGTAATTTTAAGTTTACAATTAGGTTTTGCAATTATACCATTAATCCATTTTGTGAGTGACAAATCCAAGATGAAAGGATTTCACATTAGTAAACCAACTCAAATTGCTGCATGGATAATTGCCACTATTATCGTTTCATTGAATGCTAAATTGGTGTTTTCGGAAATTGTTGGTTTATTAGAATCTTCGGAAAACCCAACAATACTTTGGTTTACTGTAGTTCCTTTAGCAATTGGTTTTTTACTATTGCTTTTGTACATCGTATTCAAACCCTTTATATCAAAATCCAAAACCGACCTACTCAATCATTCGCCGCATAATTTAAAATTACATTTTTCGCCATCAGCCAGTAATTCAAAAAAAGACATTGCTATTTTGGTTGACTTCTCCAATGCTGACGAAGCGGCAATCAATCAAGCATTTGAATTGGGTGGAAAAGAAGCACAATATTCGTTAATTCATGTTGTTGAAACCGTTGGAGCCATGATGTATGGTGAACATATAGAAGACTGCGAAACCTCTATAGATGAAAAACTATTGGAAGAATACAAACAAATGCTTACTGAAAAAGGTTTCCATGTGAATACCATTTTAGGCTTCGGCAAACCGAACAAAGCCATTTCAAAGATTATCAACGAAGGTACTTTTGATGTTTTGGTAATGGGAACTCACGGTCATACCGGCCTAAGCGATTTACTTTTTGGAACGACTGTTGATCGTTTACGCCATCAAATTTCTATACCTTTGTTCATAGTAAAGAAGTAAAGCATGACATTTTCAGAGGAGAATTATCTAAAAACCATATACCATTTGACGACGCTACTCGATTCGGAAATCAGTACCAATGCGATTGCCGAAAAGATGGAAACGAAGGCATCATCGGTAACCGATATGCTAAAAAAATTAGCGGATAAGAATTTGGTCAATTACAAAAAATACCAAGGCGTTTCGTTAACCGAAAAAGGATTGCATTCGGCCAAAATGATTGTCAGAAAACATCGATTGTGGGAAGTATTTTTAGTAGACAAGTTGGATTTTCCATGGGATGAAGTACATGATATTGCAGAACAATTGGAACACATCAAATCAGAAAAGTTAATCAATAAATTGGATGAGTTTTTGAACTATCCGACAGAAGATCCGCACGGCGACCCCATCCCTAATGCCGACGGAATGATTGTTAAAGTAGAAAAACAATTGCTTTCCGAGTTATCCGAAAAACAAATAGGCGTTTGTGTGGGAGTAAAAGACACTTCTTCAGAATTTTTACAGTATTTGGACAAACAGGAAATTGCTTTAGGTTCTAAAATTGAAGTACTTTCCAAAGAAAGCTTTGATTTGTCATTACGAATAAGAGTCAGTCACAAAGAACTGATGATTTCCAATAAAATAGCCGCCAACCTTTTTGTAAAAAAAGTGTAATTTGTGAATCATTTATGATTGCATAAAAAAACATTCTATGAAAAAGTATTTACAATTTTTTACAAGCGCTTTATTACTTGCCGGGTGTGCCACTGCACAAAACGACAACATTATCAACCAGAAACTAGATTCAAAAAAAGACAAGGAAATTGTATTGGTAAAAGTCATCAATGACTCAAGATGCCCACAAGGAGTGCAATGCATTTGGGCAGGCGAGATCACCTTTGAAGCGGCAGCCTTCGAAAACGGAAAATTAATTGAACAGACCCAATTAACAATAACGCCCAATAAAGAAAAACAAGTAATTGAATGGTTTGTCAAACATTTACCGGAAAGCAAAACGCCTTTAAAAGAAATTGGCATCTCTCCTTACCCGAAACAAGATCAGCAAATTGATCCGAAAGATTATTATATTCAATTAATTTATTAGTGACAACCGCAATCGTTGCCGCAATTCTTATCGTTCTTCTTCTTCTTTTTGAAAAAGAATTTCTTAACCAAAAAAGCAATGGCTATTGCTAAAAGTCCAAAAGCAATAATTTGTTGTATCATTTTAGTAATTGATAGGCGATAAGACAGACAACATAAGCAAATCCACTCATAAAGAACAGCTGAACCATTGGCCATTGCCATGAGTTTGTTTCTTTTTTAGTAATCGCCAAAGTCGAAATACACTGCATCGCAAAAGCATAGAACAACAGCAACGACATACCTGTAGCGAAATTGAAAATTTTATCTCCAGTTACCGGATGCACTTCAGCTGCCATTTTCTTTTTTATGGTTGTCTCTTCATCTGAATGACTTCCCACACTATAAATTGTAGCTAGCGTACCCACAAAAACTTCACGTGCAGCGAAAGAACTTACTACGGCAATTCCAATTTTCCAATCGTAACCCAAAGGTTTAATAACAGGTTCAATACTTTTACCCACAATTCCGATGTATGAATTTTCCAATTTATAAGAAGCCACTAAGTCGTCTTTATCACCACTAATTTTTTTATTTTGCAATTGGGTCGCTATAATTTTTTCGGCGTTATGAAACGTAGCATCAGGGCCATGGGAACCTAAAAACCAAAGAATAACAGACAAAGCCAATATGATTTTTCCGGCACCAAAAACGAAAGATTTAGTTTTTTCTATAACGTTAATGGCCACATTTTTAAACATTGGCACTTTATAGCCTGGCATCTCAACAACAAAATAACTGTTGGATTTAATTCTGAGAACTTTGTTCAGAATATAGGCTGAAAAAATCGCCATACCGAAACCTAACATGTAAAGCGTCATTAATGTCAATCCTTGCAGATTAAATATACCAAACAATCGTCTATCAGGAATGATTAATGAAATCAGAATAGCATATACGGGTAATCTTGCCGAACATGTAGTGAAAGGTGTTACCAAAATAGTGATTAATCTTTCCTTCCAGTTTTCAATGTTTCGGGCGGCCATAATCGCCGGAATAGCACAAGCTGTACCCGAAATTAAAGGCACCACACTTTTACCACTAAGTCCGAATCGGCGCATGATTTTATCCATCAAAAACACCACGCGACTCATATAACCACTTTCTTCCAATACAGAAATAAAGAGAAACAAGAAGGCAATTTGCGGAATAAAGATGACGATACCACCCAATCCAGGTATGATCCCTTCGGCAATTAAGTCGGTTAATATTCCTGGCGGAAGATTATTTTTAGCGTAAGAACTAAGCGTTGCAAAACTACCGTCAATAAAATCCATCGGAACACTCGACCAATCGAAAATGGATTGAAAAATAAGCATTAAAATTCCGAAGAAAATCAAATAACCATACACTTTATGCATCAGAATACGGTCCAACTTACTGCGAAGATCTTTGGCCGTACTTGTGTTGATGGTTTGTCCATTTTTGAGTACTTCGTTGATAAACTGATAGCGTTTAATCGTTTCTTTATGCTGCAATCTTTTTAATTCGTCTTTCGATTTGGTAAACGAAGGATTGGGTAATTCTTTTCGGTCTAAATTTACAAAATTGACATCCTGTGTAATTACCAACCAAAGTTTATACAACAACTGATTTGGGAAAGCTTTGCGAAGATTACCAAAATAAACCGGATCAATTTCCGAAGCATTCAAACAAGGTTCGGTTGGTAAGTTTTTATAATTGATGATAAGGTTTTTCAAATCTTCAATACCTTCTTTTTTTCTAGAACTGGTAAGAGCAATTTTGGTTTTTAGTATTTTTTCAAGGTATGGAATGTCCAATTCAATCCCTTTGTAGGACATTCTATCAGCCATATTAATCACTAAAATGGTAGGGATTTCCAAGTCTTTTATTTGAGTAAAAAGCAGTAAATTTCGCTTCAGATTCTCGACTTCGGTAACCACAATGGCCACATCTGGATAGTCTTTATCGTTTTTGTTGAGCAATAATTCGATTACCACATTTTCGTCCAAAGAACTTGCATTCAAACTGTAGGTTCCTGGTAAATCAAGAATAGTTGCTTTAAGATTGGAGGCCAATTTACAAACGCCAACTTTTTTTTCAACGGTAATTCCGGGATAGTTTCCTACTTGTTGATTTAAGCCTGTCAGTTGATTAAACACCGAAGTTTTTCCCACATTAGGATTACCAATAAGTGCTATGTTAATATTCCCAACTTTCATTATAGGTTTTCATTAGGAATTTGCACTATAATAGCTTTAGCCGTTTCAATACGTATTGCTAAATGAGAGTCATTGACATTCAAATACAAAGGATCACCGAAAGGAGCCACTTGAAGTAATTGCACCTCGTTTCCAGGCAAGCAACCCATTTCCAATAATTTTAAAGGAACTAAATCGATGTCAAAATCCAGTATGATTCCTTTTTGGCCAATTTGTAGTTGTGCTAAATTAACTTCCACTTATTTAGATTGAATTAAGATTGCAAAAGTACTAATTAAAACGATTCTAAATATGATAAATATCAAACAACTGAAATTATTCTTTTTCAGCTAAAAATTGAATGTCTTGCAATAGCTTCTCAACCTCTTCTTTTTTAGTACCGTCATAAAATCCACGAACGCGTCTTTTCTGATCTACTAAAACAAAATTTTCGGTATGCACCATATCGTACATTTCTTCTGGTCTACCCGTTTTTACAGCTAAATACGATTTTCGGGCTATGTAATAAATGTCCTTTTTATCTCCAGTAACCAAATTCCATTTTGCGTCAAGTACTCCATTTCTTTGCGCATATTCTTTTAATACTGGTACACTATCAATATCTGGGGTTACAGAATGGGAAAGCAACATTACTTTTGGATTATTTTTAATCTGATCCTGGAGCCACGCCATATTGTTAGTCATTCTCGGACAAATAGTGGGGCAAGTGGTAAAAAAGAAATCAGCTACATAGATTTTACCTTCATAATCCGTTTGGGTGATTTTCTTTCCATTTTGATTAAGGAATGAAAAATCTGCAATATAATGTTCGTTCGCAATATGCTGGATCGTTGTATCTACCAATTCTGGATTTACCATTGACGGAGTGTAAATTGGCAGGGTTTTTTTAGGTTTTAAAACAAAATAAAATAGGACGATACAAAGAATTGAAAGCAAACTTAACGTTACAATAAAGGTCTTGTATTTTCTTAATTGAGAAGTCATTCAAATGAATTTTTATCAAAAATATTAAAAATCAATGGCTTAGTTTCTTTGTTGTAAGAAAAAACAATGTTAAAATTTTCCTATTACAACAAAACATTTTTATTTTTGGCAAAACTAAACCAAAATGAAAAAAATCTACCAGTTAACCCTAATTATTTTAGGTTCATTCTCCGGCTTTTCACAATACAATGACAAAGCTCCTTGGATGCAACCAAATAGCACCGCAAAAAAAGAACAAACATTTAACGATATTGTATCCGCTTTTAATACCTATTGGGAAGACAAAGATCATAATACAAAAGGCTCTGGACATAAGCCATTCAAACGTTGGGAAAACTATTGGCAGAATCTAGTTAAAGAAGATGGCACTTTGATGTCTTCGGAAGATCTTTGGAAGGCTTGGGTGCAAAAAAACAATTCCAAAAATGCTCGTCTTGCATTACCAACAAGCAACTGGACTCCAACTGGACCTTTCACACATACCAATACAGGATCATGGTCTTCTGGTCAAGGCCGCGTAAATTTCATTTGCGTAGACCCATCAAATCCTAGCACGATATATATTGGTGCGCCAGCGGGTGGCCTTTGGAAATCGACTAACAATGGTTCTACATGGACAGTACTAACCGATAATTTACCACAAATTGGAGTTTCGGGGATTGCTGTAGATTATTCCAATCCAAACACAATTTATATTGCTACAGGAGATAAAGACTCAAGTGATACTAATTTTGCCGGAGTATTTAAGTCTACAGACGGAGGAACAACCTGGACCAATACTGGAGCGCTTTCAGGAACAACTCTAGCCGGTGATTTATTTATCCATCCAACAAACAATCAAATTCTTTGGTGCATTACCAATTCAGGAATTTTCAGAACAACAAATGGAGGTACCTCATGGACGAATGTTAGAGCGGGTAATTTCGCACAAGGATCATTGCGATTAAAACCTTCAGATCCCACAACAGTATATGCTGTAGATGGCGATAATTTTTACAAAAGTACCGATACGGGAGCAACCTTTACAATGAACACTGGTGCGGCTGGTTTACCAGCAGCATCTGGACGACTAGTAATGGATGTTACTCCTGCCAATTCAAACTATATTTATATTTTAAGTTCAACTACTGGAAATGGTTTTCAAGGGATTTATCGTTCCGTTGACAGTGGGGCTACTTGGACAAAAACCGATGTAACCACTAATGTTTTAGAATCAACACAATCTTGGTATGATTTGGCTTTAGCCGTATCTTCTACCAATGCAGATGAATTGTTTACTGGATGCTTAAATGTTTGGAAATCTACCGATGGTGGTGCAACAGCCGTAAAAGTAAATAACTGGAGTTCCCCTTCAAGTGCAAGTTATACACACGCAGATATTCATTATTTGGGTTTCTATGGGAATCGCCTTTTTGCCGGAACAGATGGAGGGATTTATGTTTCTTCTAATAGTGGGGTTAATTTTACCAGCTTAACTGCAGGATTACAAATCAGTCAATTCTACAAAGTAGCAGTTTCGAAACAATCTTCAGGTAAATTAGTGGGCGGACTTCAAGATAACGGTGGACATGCCTACAGTGGTAGTGTTTGGAAAAATTATTATGGCGCCGATGGAATGGATACTGGTGTTGATCCTAATGACAGCAATAAATTCTATGGTTTTATACAATATGGCGGCACAATGTATATTAGTAACAATGCCGGAAATTCAAACTCGTCTAGTGTAAGTGCTCCTGCTGCAGAAAAAGGAACCAATGATGATGGAGGAAATTGGGTAACGCCTTTGGCGACCAATTCTGCTGGAGAAATTTTTTCAGGTTACAGTAGACTTTACCGACTTAATGGTAGTGCATGGACACAACAATCAACGGGTACAATAGGAACAGGTGATATTGAATTGGTTGCGGTAGATCCAAGTAATGACAATACAATGTATGTTTCTAATGGAACCCGATTGTACAAGAGTACTGACAGAGGAGTAACATTTGTGAATACGTATACAGCTGGTTCTACAATAACCTCTATCTGTGTAAATTATTCAAACAGTAACATTGTCTATTTAACTACATCGGGCACAGGTGGACAAGCTCAAAAATCGATTGACGGCGGTACGACATTCACGAATTTCTCAACCAATTTACCAGCTATTGGAAAAAATGTAATCAGACATCAAGGAAGAAACACGCTTAACCCACTTTATTTGGGCACCACGCTTGGTGTGTATTACCGTGACGATTCTATGTCGCAATGGGAACCTTTCGATATTAATTTGCCGAACGTTCCGGTAACCGATTTAGAAATTAACATCGAAGACAATACAATTACAGCAGCAACTTACGGAAGAGGAATCTGGCAATCGCCAATACCTGTAGAAGTACCTGCCAACGATTTGAAATTGGTTTCAGTTGATGCACCTTCAGAAAGCATTACCTGTAATGGGACTATTTCACCACAAATCAGTGTTAAAAACAGTGGTACAAATCCCGTTTCTAGTGTAGATATTACTTATGAATATAATGGTACACCTCAAAATTTGACTTGGAACGGTACAATTGCACCTGGAGCAACGCAATCCATTACAATTCCAAGTTTCGTCGTTGCATCGAAAGGTATTTATACACTGAATGTTACTTCAACAATTGTAAGTGATGCTTATTCAGACAACAACAAAGGGAAAACCAAATTTTACGTGAACGATTCTGGAACAATTGGATTGGTAAACACGTTCGAAACCACTCCTGAAAATTTATTAACGTATACTGAAGGAAGTACTTCAAGCCAATGGCAAAGAGGTGTAAATACCAATGGTGCATTAGCAACCGGAACTAACAATGTATATACAACCAACTTTACAGGAAATTATCCAGACAATACGAAAGCCTATCTGATTTCTCAATGTTACAATTTAACGAACGCAACTAACCCTTTAATTAAATTCAAATTAGCTTATAATTTAGAAAACAATTGGGATGTTGTTTATGTTCAATATTCTACCAATTTTGGACAAAATTGGAACTTATTAGGTAGTCAAGGCGCCAACTGGTACAACAGCAACAGAACACCTGCAACTTCAGGCACTGATTGTAACAATTGTCCTGGTGGTCAATGGACTGGAACTGACAACACGCTTAAAACTTATTTTTACCCGCTAAATACCCTTGTTGGGCAATCTAATGTAATATTCAGAATTGTTTTTCATACCGACGAAAGTGCCAATCAATTAGGAGTAGTTGTCGATGATTTTGTAATTGAAGGAACACTTGCCAATGATGATTTTGAGTTACAGAATGTTAGCATCTATCCAAATCCTTCTGATGGTATTTTCTCGATAGCTTCCGGAAATAAAACGATAGATAAATTGGAAGTTTACGATTTAAGCGGAAAAATAATTTTCAACAGCAAAAATGTAACAAATTCAAATTTTGAATACTCATTAGACTTGAGTGCTGTTGCCAACGGAATTTATTTCGTAAAAATAACTTCAGCCAACCAAAGTACTGTTAAACGAATTATTAAAAATTAGTATGAAAAGACCAACTCAATTTGGCTTATTGGCCTTACTATGCTTCACCGCTTCGCAAGGTTATGCACAAGACAGCAAGCTGGATATCAAAAAACTTAACACCAAAAACCCTGGAATCGATCTTAGCTTAATGGATCGCTCTGTAAAACCCGGTGATGATTTCTTCCGTTTTGTAAACGGTGCTTGGTATGAAAAAACCGAAATTCCTGCCGACAAAACCCGCTGGGGAAGTTTTGACGAATTACGTCAAAATACAGATAACGATGTTTTGGCCATTTTAAAAGAAGCGGCTTCTAAAAATTTAGATCCTAAATCGGATCAAGCAAAAGCGGTAAATGTATACAAAACGTACATGGATACTGTTACCAGAAATAAAAAAGGAATTAAACCTTTAAAACCGTATTTAACAAAGATCAATGCCATCAAATCAGTCAAAGACATCAATGCTTTAATTACTGAAATGACACCGGAAGGTGGTATTGGGTTCTATACAGCCGGTGTTGGACCGGATGCTAAAAATTCGAATCGAAATGTAGTTTACATCGGACTAGGAAGCGTTGGTCTACCAGACAGAGATTACTATGTATCCGAAGATAAAGATTCTAAAGAAAAACGCGATAAATATGTAGCTCACGTGGCTAGAATGCTAACATTTTTAGGAGAAAAACCGGAGGTGGCTCAAAAAAATGCAGAAAAAGTATTAGCGCTAGAGATTGAGATGTCTCGCCCTCGTTTGGATCGCGTTCAACGTCGTGACCGAAGAAATACCTATAACCCTATGACAGTTGCTGATTTGCAAAAATTAACTCCATCTGTCAATTGGGAGAATTATTTACAAGGTATTGGTATCGGGAAAGTAGATTCTTTGGTGGTTTCTCAACCAAAATATATGACTGCTTTAGAAGATATTTTCAAAGCAAATAAAATAGAAGATTGGAAAGCCTATTTACGTTGGACTTTAATTAATAAATCAACAGGTGTACTTACCACTGATATTGAAACTGCCAATTGGGAATTCTACAGCAAAACATTGACAGGCGCTTTAAAACAACGTCCTCGTGAGGAAAGAGCTTTACAAGTTGTTAATGGAACTGTTGGAGAAGCTTTAGGAAAGTTATATGTTGAGAAAAAATTCCCAGCTGAAGCTAAAGAAAAAGCTAAAGCAATGATTGACAATGTTTTCCTTGCTTTTGAAAACCGTATTAACAATTTACCTTGGATGACACCAGCTACACGCAAAGGTGCAATCGAAAAATTACGAAAATCTACTGTAAAAATTGGATATCCTGACAAATGGAAAGATTATTCAAAACTAGAAATTATTGCTCTGGACAAAGGAGGAAACTACTATGACAACATGAAAAATGTTGCTCGTTGGGGATTTGCCGAAAATGTTGCTGACCTTAAAAAGCCGGTAGACAAAACTCGTTGGGGAATGTCTCCACAAACAGTAAATGCTTATTATAACCCTTCGTACAACGAAATCGTATTCCCAGCTGCAATTTTACAGCCACCATTTTACGATTACAAAGCTGATGAGGCGGTTAACTATGGAGGAATTGGTGCAGTAATAGGACATGAAATTTCTCACGGATTTGATGATTCTGGATCGCGCTACAACGCTGACGGAAATTTAGTCAACTGGTGGACTGAGGATGATTTGAAACAATTTACTGGATTAGGAGGCGCTTTAGCTGCACAATATTCTGCATTGGAACCACTTCCTGGAACTTTCGTGGATGGTAAATTCACTTTGGGTGAAAACATCGGGGATTTAGGTGGTGTTAATGCTGCTTATGATGGTTTACAATTGTACTTAAACAAAAACGGAAGACCAGCAGACATTGACGGGTTTACACCGGAGCAACGTTTCTTCATTTCATGGGGAACAATTTGGCGTTCGAAAATGAGAGACGAAGCGGTTAAAAACCAGGTAAAAACAGACCCGCATGCTCCAGGTATTTATCGTGCTTATGTACCACTACAAAACGTTGACACTTTCTACCAAGCATTTGGTATCAAAGAAGGTGACAAATTGTATGTAAAACCTGAAAACAGAGTTAAAATCTGGTAATTTATACAATACTGTACTAAAAAGGCGCTGTTATAGCGCCTTTTTTATTTTATTTTCCGCAAGGAATAATTGATCAAATAAATACCCAATATTACTAATCCTACTCCTATTATAATAGCAATTGTTAAAGGTTCACTAAAAATAAGACTTCCGAGAATCACCGCTATTATTGGATTTACATACGCGTATATACTACTCAATTCAGTGGGTAATTTCTGCAGAGCATAAATGAATGCAATAAAAGTGGTTATGGATCCAAAAATCACCAAATAGGCAATAGACCACCATGCTTGAGAAGGCACTTCAGTTAATGGAACCGAAGTTCCAGTCGCTCCGCTAAATGCAAAAAGCATAATGCATGATATTAACATCTGTAATCCTAAACTAAAATAGGGATTAAAACTAGCCGCTTTCTTTTTAGTATACATACTACCAGCTGCCCAAGTCATAGTCGCGATCAATGATAATAATATACCTAACTGAAAATCCGGGCGTAACAAATCGTTTAAATAATCGGAAAAAACCACACACACTCCTCCAAAACTCACCAATAGTCCAACTACGGCAAGTTTCGACAATCGTTGCCCTTGAAAAAAACTGATAATGACAATCCACAATGGAAATATAGCTCCTATCACTGCGCCCAATCCGCTAGAGATGTATTTGACCCCTAATGTACTTAAACCATTACTCAATACAAAGTTGAGAATACTCAAGATAAAGATAGTTTTCCATTGTTTTTTCTTCGGCCATGGTTCTTTCCTGCAAACAAAATAGAGAACATAAAACAGTCCTCCAATAAATTGACGAATGGCTACCAATTGCAATGCAGGCATATACCTTACCCCTTCTTTGCTTGCCAACCAAGTAGTGCCCCAAAAAAAGCAAACCCAAAACAAAGCCAACATTGGCAAACCTATAGATGCTGATTTTTGAAGAATACTATTTTTAGTTTTGGATAACATCAGTACAATTCTAACTTAAATGAATACTTTAATTTATTGATTACTTTCTCTGATCCGATTACCTTTCCAGTAGAACTATTGTCTTTTAAAAATTGAGGAGGAACGAGCCCCATTCTATTGGCCATTTGAGTGTAATAGATTGCTCTTGAAGGGTGAAAAGGTGCCACAGCGTTAAATGTTTCTCCCCAACTTTGCTGTTCTATAATTGAACAAATAATTCCAATGCAGTCTTCCTGATGAATAAAATTAATTGGCGATGCCGGATTTTCTAGGTTTACTTTTCCTGCCAATTGCTTTATAGGATTTCTGTCTATTCCTATTAATCCTCCAAAACGAAGAATAGTAGTGCTAAACACTGAATTATTTTGCAGCATTTTTTCAACTTCCCATAATTGCTTTCCGCTTTCAGTATCAGGGTTTGGACTAGTGGCTTCTGTAACCAAAGCATTAGATTCACCATAAACCGAGGTAGAACTAACAAATACCACATTTTTAACTGTAGATGCTTCTATAAATGGGACTAAATATTGTATTTTTTTGACAAAATTTTCGGCATTCGCACCTCGTAATTTAGGCGGTATATCAATAATCAAAATCGACGAGCCATTCAATAAACCTGTAAGATCACCTTCAATTCCATTTTCAGAAATAGTTACTAAAAAAGGAACAATGTTTCGTTCCATTAGTTGTTCTATTTTTTCTGGAGAAGTTGTAGAACCTTTTATGGTAAAATTCTTCGAATGTAACGTTTCGCCTAATGGCAACCCTAGCCATCCACAACCTAGAATACTAATTTGTGCCATTAGGAGTTGTGATTAAATTAGTGGTAGTAATGATTTTTGGAGTTGGCATAATCTTTTGCTCAATAACAATCGCGTCATTCAAAACAAAAGGCATTGGCATCATCCAATCTCTTCTTTTCGCGATACTGAACATTGGATTGTCCAACAAATCAAACGAACTTTCTTTTAATTCCAAATTCAGTTTTTGATTCCTCGGTATTGTAAATTCCATAATCAACGGAATCTGATCAACCACATAATAGGTAATCAATTTATTTTTCTCTGAACCCGATATTTTACTTTTCAAATCCAAAGATTGCACTCCGTTAGCCTTCAAATTACTGACTGTGGTTCCGTTTGAGAAGATATCATAACGATTTACTTTTCGGTTTGGCGTAATACTAATTTTAAGATATCTTTTAGATCCAATAATCGAATCCTTCACAAAATCGATACTTGGTTTTGCAATATTTTTAATTGGTGCTTTAGCCATAAATGTAAATCCTGCTTGGTATTTGCTATACATTTTATTTTTATTCAAAACCGCAGCTGTGTCGGGTTTTTCACCCAAGTACCCTTTAGTCCATTCATCCAAGTTCTTATCATAGGTTGTCCAATAGGCTTTGTTTTGATCTGCGTTATAAAAGTAGACCAAACTGTTCGGTTTTGCTTTTCCTTTTTCATAGCCTGACGACTGGTGGGCTTTCACCAAAAAGGCAACGGCCAACAATAAAAACAATCCTGACCATGCTTTTTTACGGGGAAACGAACCAAAAACAGGTAACATCAATCCAAACACCAGAACGGTCAATACGGCACTTCCTACTAAAATTTTCAATCCTAATCCAATCGGGAACATATGTATAAAAGGAACGATTAAAATTAAAGTCGGAATTGCTAAGACTAGATTCAGTATCCCTTTAGATCTTTGAGTAATTACATGATAACCCAACAACAATACACTAGCCACAACTGGAATGATAAAAAAAGCGGCTCCTTTCAATTTGTAAGCAATAACAGTATTAATTAACAACCAAAATACTAATGGCGCTATAAGTTGGTTGTATTCTAAAGGCTTTTGTTCATTAGAGTGATAAAACAAAAAGCAGATGGCAAGCGTCAAACTTACAATAGCAAAAACGTAATCATGTCCGTTGTAAGTAAAACCTTGTTGGATATCCAAATACTCCGGATGCCATTTCAACAATAACTTCCAACCGAAGAAAGTTAGTGCCCCTGAGACAATTAAAGCACCCAAGAAAGGTAAAAATCCACCCAACATTTTTGCCGGAAGTAAAACCTGTTTCCCCATTCCAGCGAAAACAAAGAATATAAATAATACTGATGTAATAATCAACATTGGAAAAATCCAATCAAAAGGATAAGTAACAAAAGCATAAGGTAGGCTAAAATATACTTTGTCTTCCGCAGAATTCAAATCGGATAAATCGGCATCGGCAAAATAGCGTAGTAACGACATCAGATTCGCACCCTGATGCATTAAAGAATTTGGATTCAAATTTTCATAAGAATCTTGCGCAGTATGGTAGTTAAAATGATTATCAATAAAGGCAAAATTAAACCCTTGAATTTTGCCCTGTTCTCTAAAAACTGTTAAATCAGTATCGTTCGGTAGCATTTTATAAATGCTATACATTAGAGAGTTGGAAACCGTAAATTTTGAATTTCCTTGTTGAAAAGCTTCCACCATTTTGGCGTTTCCTTGATTGGTTTCCATTAGCATATAAGCCGGACCCGCTGATCCGCGTGCTTCAAAGTTAATGGCAAGACCAATTTCTTTGGCCCATTGATGCTGAGTTACAAAAAGAGCCGCACCGTTTAGTCCCAATTCTTCCGCATCGGTAAATAAAATAATAATATCATTTTTGGGCTGTTCTTTATTGGCTTGATAGGCACGGATACTTTCCAAAATCGTAGCTACTCCACTTGCGTCATCACTGGCACCTAATGATTTCGAATGAGGTGCGCTATCGTAATGTGACAATAACAGTAATGCTTTAGAGTTGGAAGAACCTTTAATTCGGGCTAAAATATTTTTTGATTTGACCAAAGTACCTCCATCTGAAAGAGTAAAACCTTCTTGAATTTGGGGCTGTAATCCCAGCGATTGCAATTCCTTCTTCAAATATTGAGCGACGACTTCATGATTGGGAGAACCTACATAATGAGGTTGTTGTGTCATTGCTTTAACCTTTTCCAATGCTCTTTTTGTCGAAAACTCTGTAATGGTAACTTTATCCAAAGGATCATACTGTGGAGTCATCGAAAAGAAAACAAAAAACAAAACGGCAACTAAAAAAAATATTGAAGTAAATACGGTAGTAGGAGATTTTTGCATAATTAACTGTCTTTTTTTACTAACACATAACTCTCATTTTCAATAGCCATATAGCCCTGATCATAGAGAAAATAATACGTGTTACCTGTTTTAGTGGTATAGATAGAGGTGAAAAATTCGAAATCAAAACCCTTACTCTGCATTTTACTCTTAGTTGCTTTCGCTTTACCCTCAGGGTTTAACTCGGTTAAGATTCGGTAGTTTTTACGCAGCTTATTATTAATGTTTCGCATTAAATTATTGCTGTCTTTATTCATTTTATTGTTATAAGCATTACGACAACCATCACTACAAAACTTTTTGTCTTCGCGTCCTAATACTTTTTCTCCACATTCCAAACAATTTCTCATAGCTCGAATTCTCCTTTATTATTCAATGCTTGTCTGATATGCGCCAAATGATGGTTACAATGCCATTGGTAAATCCCTAATCCCTCCTTAACAGAAAATAATCGTTGATGTTGCGGATGAAAATACGTTTTGTTCCATTCTTTTTCGGTAAGATTTTCTAAAAGCTGTGACCAGCGTATGTGAACACCTTCAATAATTTTTAAAGAAGCGGAAATATCGTCATTCAAACCATCGGAAAGTTGGGCCCATAATCCTTCCTCATAGGGTCGTATTACGGGTGAATCTTCAGTCAATGCCAATTTAATTCTGATTAATGCATTCATGTGACTGTCAGCCAAATGATGTACCACTTGTTTGATACACCAACCTTCTGGTCGGTATTTCCAATTTAATTCTACACATGACAATTGACCAACTACTTGTTTGAGTTGCATCGGAAATGAAGCGATTGTCTCAATCCAACTGACAACTAATTCTTGATTACAATCTTCAGGAAAAGAAAATTGACCTATTGGAAATTTTAAATTGTCAAGATTCATTTTTTTGCTTTTTTGAATTCAAATTTCAGTTCTTTCTTAGCGTCTTCTTCAAAGACATACACATTCATTCCATTTGAGGATTTTTCATAGGTTATGCCTTCAAAATATACTCGATTTTTTTCAATTTTTACTAATTTGAATTCTTCTTGCATAGATTGAGAAATCGGTTGCAATACAGAATCGAAATGTCTTATTTTTAAAAGAATAGTAGTGTCTTTTTGTTCGATATGTCCTAATTCATAAAAGAAAACGGCACCGTTTCTTACCATTTTGAAGCAGAACATCATAGTGTTGCCACTAGGTACCCCCCAATTTTCTTCACAATAACCAATGGGAGAATCGACCACCCAATTACCGCTCATCCATTTAACATCTTGCAAAGTGGCTGACGGACTCGATTTTCCTTCCTCTAAACGAATGGTATTTTGTGCTTTTATAGTTTGTAGTGTACTAAAAAGAAGCGCGAGTAAGTATACTTTTTTCATCATCAATGATTTTAGTTTGTCCTAAAAAAGTTGTATTTCTCCTCACCCGGCTAACAAATTCTGCATTGAGAAATAATTGTTCCTTCAAATATAGTTAAAATCCCGATTACAAACGACAACAAATGGTTACAAACGATAATAAATATTTTACAACCGAATAGAGCAATTCGGCGGACAGATATTTGCCAAGTCGAAATCGATAAACGACATCGTATAAACATTAACTAAAATTATTACAAGCCATGAGTACACTAAGAAACAAAGTACAATTAATCGGACATGTGGGTCAGGAACCAGAAATCAAAAACCTTGACGGAGGAAAAAAAGTAGCCAAAATTACATTAGCCACCAACGAATCGTATTACAACGACAAAAAAGAAAAAGTTACTGACACCCAATGGCATACCATCACCGCTTGGGGTAAAACTGCTGACATAATAGAAAATTTCGTCTCCAAAGGCAAAGAAATAGCAGTAGAAGGAAAAATAACGTATCGCACCTGGGAAGACAAAACCGGTGAAAAAAGGTATTCAACAGAAATAATAGCCAACGAACTGCTGCTTTTAGGAAAATAAAAAACGGAGGGTTAAAACCCTCTGTTTTAATTTAACAACATTTTTGTTAAAAAAAATACACATTTCACTACTTTTGTGGAAAATAACAATCAAAAAAATGAAAAAAACCACCCAAATCTTATTAATTTTATTTTATGTAGCTGGATTCGCACAAGATGACGATTTTCATAAAATGGTTGAAACTGAAATGAAATCAGCCTCCAAAAAAATAGATCTCAGAGTGAATCCCAACACCTTAAATTACGACATAACGTACTCAAAACTAGAATTTACAGTTAATCCTGCTGTCTTTGCTATTTCTGGAAAAGTGACTACTACTTTCTCTGCTTTGTCTGATATGTCAACCGTAACTTTTGACTTGACCAATCAACTTACAGTATCATCAGTGAAAAAAGGAGCTGTTGATTTAACATTTATACAAAATGCAGATAACGAGGTTGTAATCACCTTACCAACAACAGTAACAACAGGGAATTCCGAAACTGTAGAAATCAATTACAGTGGAACACCTGCTACAGGCAATGGCGCTTTTTACACAGGAACACATGGTAGTAATATACCTATCCTAAGCACTCTATCCGAACCTTATGGCGCTAGAGATTGGTGGCCATGCAAACAAGATTTAAATGATAAAATTGATTCCATTGACATCTACATTACGGCACCTTCACAATATTTAAGTTCCTCTAATGGTGTTGAAATGTCAAGAACTATAAATGGGGCGAATGCTACAACACGATTCAGACACAATTATCCAATACCAGCCTATTTGGTTGCCATTGCAGTTACCAATTATACTAAAAAAAATACAGGGACAGCTGGACTAACAACAACTTTCCCAATTATTGACTATATCTATCCTGAAATTGATAATGCAACTACAGCGTCAAGTTTAGCGATAACAGCACCAATCATTAATTTTTTTGAAAGCAAAATTGGAGCTTATCCGTACAATTCAGAAAAATATGGTCATACACAATGGGCACCGACTTTCGGAGGGATGGAACACGCAACAAACTCTTACATGGGAAATTTCGGTAGAAGCCTAATTGCACACGAATTGGCTCATCAATGGTTTGGAGACAAAATTACCTGCGGAACATGGAAAGACATTTGGTTAAATGAAGGAATTACGGAATATATGTCGGGTTGTGTGGTTGAAAATTTAGACGGCCAAGCCGCATTTGTAACTTGGAAAACTAATAAAATCAATAGCATTACTGGTCAACCAACAGGCAACTTATATCTTTATGATTCACAACTGACAGATGTGGGTCGAATATTCAGTAGTCGTATAACATACAACAAAGGCTCCATGGTAACCAATATGTTGCGATATGTTATGGGTGACGACAACTTCTTTTTGGCTTTACGTAATTACTTAAATGATTCGGCATTGGCTTATAAATATGCTGTAACTCCACAATTTCAATCCCATTTGGAAGCGGTACATGGTAGTAGTCTTCAAGAGTTTTTTAATGACTGGGTTTACAATGAAGGTTACCCAACTTACAGCATCAATGCTTATAATTCGGGCGTAAATCAGGCTACAGTAGTCATTAATCAAACACAATCCATCACTAATTCTTCACAAGTTGGTTATGTATCTTACTTCGAAATGCCAGTAACAGTTCGTTTAAATTTAAGCAATAGTACAACGCTGGATGTTCGATTAACCAACACTTTTGGAGGACAAAGTTTTAATGTAGCTCTTCCAGCAGGTACTACAATTACAGGTGTACTATTCGATCCTAATAAAGACATTATTTCAAGAAACAGCACTGCCACTTTGTCTAGTGATGACTTTACCTTTAGTAATCAAGTCAATCTGTATCCTAATCCTTCGAATGACTATATAACAATAGATATACCAGCTCAAGTTGAGTTACTTAAAGTCAACTTTTATACTGTTTTAGGGCAGAAAGCCTATGAAAACAACACAAATAGAATTGATATTTCAAACCTGAGTGATGGAATTTACAATATCATTATTGAAACATCAGAAGGCAAAGCTCTTAAAAAATTTATAAAAAATTAATTCGGCATACATATTGACATAAAAAGTAAGGCGAAAACCTTACTTTTGTCGTTTTAATACCAAACCAATTTAAAAATGATTCAATTAGCGCAAATACTTTTTATCCTTTCCGTTTTAGTTATTCTACACGAATTTGGACATTATATCACAGCGAAAATGTTTAAAATGAGAGTGGAAAAATTCTATCTCTTTATGGATCCTTGGTTTTCTTTGGTAAAAAAGAAAATTGGAGATACAGAATGGGGAATTGGTTGGCTTCCAATGGGAGGTTACGTAAAAATCTCAGGGATGATGGATGAAAG
Source organism: Flavobacterium sp. MAHUQ-57 (assembly GCF_051908335.1). NCBI lineage: Bacteria > Pseudomonadati > Bacteroidota > Flavobacteriia > Flavobacteriales > Flavobacteriaceae > Flavobacterium > Flavobacterium sp. MAHUQ-57. Next base: position 1,010,781 of record NZ_JBPZTE010000007.1, read on the forward strand.
TATGGATAGTGAACAACTAAAATCAGAACCTCAACCATGGGAATTCCGATCAAAACCAGCTTGGCAACGTCTTATTGTTATGCTTGGGGGTATTATTGTTAATATTCTATTGGCATTGCTAATTTATTCTGCGATGTTTTCAACTGTTGGCAAAAAGGTGATTGACACAAATAAAGTACAAGAAAATGGTTTGTCGTTTGGAGAAGTTGGCCATAAGGTAGGTTTCAAAAATGGTGACAAAATTGTAACAATTGATGGAAAAAAATACGACGACTTCAAATTCGTTACTATGGCCGTTTTGTTTGGTGACAAAGTTGTACTTGACAGGAAAGGTCAAAAAGTAGAACTTACTTTAACCGATGAAGAGAAAGGTGAAATCATTAAAAAAGAAGGTAGAGGATTTGTAGCTGGAAGAAATTCCATCCATGATTTTTTTGTTGACTCTATCGGTCTTAAAAATTCAGGTATTGAGCGTTTTGACCGAATCATTGGTGCTGACAATAAAAAATTCACCTATACTGATGAATTAGCAGATGTGCTAAGAAACAGAGAAAATGATACAGTAGAATTAATTATAACTAGAAACGGCAAAGAAGTTCTTGCCAATGTTAAAATAGACAGTACTGGCAAAACCGGAATCAATAAAGAAAATCTTCTATTGAATTTTAATTTCGACATGAAAAATGCTGTCATAGCAGGAATGGCGAAAGATTCGGGAGCACAAAAAGCAGGTATTCAATTTGATGATAAAATTACCAAAGTAAACAATCATGCAATAGACGATTACGTAGCTTTCAAAACAGAAATTGCTAAATACAAGCCGAATCAAATCATTACAATCGAAGTACTTAGAAACAATAATGTACTACCATTAAAGGTAACTTTAGACAAAAATACAAAAGTAGGCATTGCACTTTCTGACAAACGTTTAGAAGAAAAATATATTCAGAGACATAAAATGTCTATAGGACAAGCGATTCCAGAAGCAATTTCACAAACGTGGGATATGTTTGTTTACAATATCAATTCATTCAAACTTCTATTGCGCCCTAAAACAGGTGCGATCATGCAACTTAAAAGCCCAATAGGTATTGCAAGACAATTGCCTGACACTTGGGATTGGGAATTTGTATGGGGTTTTACCGCAATATTTTCTGTTGGTTTGGCTTTCATGAACTTATTACCTATTCCAGGTTTGGATGGCGGACATGCTTTATTTACCATTGTTGAAATGATAACTGGAAAAAAATTAAATGATAAAGCGGCAGGTTATGTTCAAACTGTCGGAATGATTATCTTGCTGACTTTGATGGCTTTTACCTTCGGAAAAGACATTTACCAATGGGTCATGGAAGTGATCCCTAAAAAATAATCGTAAAAAAAGTGCAATTTTTATTTGAGATTTTAAAAAATCAATTATATTTGCACTCGCTAAAAAGATATTAATCTTCCTCCTTAGCTCAGTTGGTTAGAGCATCTGACTGTTAATCAGAGGGTCCTTGGTTCGAGCCCAAGAGGGGGAGCAACTTTTTAGCAAACATATTTACCTTTTAGGTGATTCCTCCTTAGCTCAGTTGGTTAGAGCATCTGACTGTTAATCAGAGGGTCCTTGGTTCGAGCCCAAGAGGGGGAGCTTCAAAAAAAGCCTTTACAGCAATGTAGAGGCTTTTTTTATTTTATATATCAAAAGGGTATCTTATCCCCAATCTGTCAAAGTGAACTCAAGAAAGAGAAGGAAAGGGAGAACAAACCCAAAATCGTTATTCTTTCATTTGAAAAAATTTCTAAAACATTATTAAAAAACTACCTCGAATAACTATTGGAAATAATTTCTTTCAAGATTACCACGTTTATCCATACAAACTCATAGAAGATTCTATGTCTATTTCAAGAATTCACTAGCATTAATTCAAATCTTTATTGAGTTCCAATTGATTTTTAATTGCATTAAAATGTCTTTCTTCTTTATCAAACTCTGCTTTTATTCCCGACAAAAGATTTTCACTGGACAATACATTGGATTGTTCCTCTAAAGCTAAAAGAGACGCATGCATTACCGCCGAAACAATTTGCGCTCCGGTTAATTCATAATAAGCCGCCAATTGCTCTATAAGAAGACTTTCTACCGATACAGACTTAGGTATTGCTTTCATCCATAACTTCAAACGCTCTTCTATCGTAGGTTTGGAAAATTTGATAATTGAATTGAATCGTCTTAGAAAAGCATCATCAATATTGTTTTTGAAATTTGAGGTTAAAATGACTAATCCACTGAATTGCTCTACTCTTTGCAAAAGATAACTTACCTCTTGATTCGCATACCTGTCATTGGATGATTTTGTACTTGTTCTTTTACCAAACAAGGCATCCGCTTCATCAAAAAGCAGAATCCAGTCCTTATGTTCGGCCAAATTGAATATTTTTTCAAGATTTTGCTCAGTTTCTCCAATGTATTTGGAAACTACCTGAGATAAATCGATGCGATATACCGGACGATTAAATTCTTTACCTAAAAGAGTCGCTGTTAACGTTTTTCCTGTTCCGGAAGGGCCGTAAAACAATGTTCTGAAGCCTGGCAAAATCTTTTTCTTCATTTCCCACTCATTCAACAATGTTTTATGATGTTTAATCCAGAGTTTAATTTGATTGATTTGTTCGTGCACTGCTTCGCTTACAATTAAATCATCCCATTCCATTAAAGTACTAGTTTCCTTGGCAGGAAAATTAATTCCGAACTTCGGTTTTAATTTTTCTCCATAACAAAGCAAATGAACAATTTCTTTCGGCAACATCATCTTTCCACTCATTGCAGGGCTGCCTTCTTTCACTTCTTCCAAAAACAAAATACTTTCTTTGTAAAACCAGTGATCAGGAGCAAAAACTTGTTGAACATTCAACCGATAATTCAAATCCGTTTTAGCTAATAAATACAAAGCAGTTTCTCCGGTAGGAATCATTCCTCGGTGACTTCCTTCCCTAACGCCTCCAAGTTCTGGAAGATCACCACCTTCCGGATAAATTTCTTTTACTATTTCATCAAAAAAAACAGGATGAATATGCGGAATTAAGGCAATCCAAAGAATAAAAGCCTCTTCATGAGTCGTTTCTCTTCCCAAAACTTCAGAAAAAGCGCCTTGAAAATTAATAACTGGTATTTCACCTGTTGTTAGGCATGAAAGAATATAATTTTTTAAATGATTGAAATGCATCTTAAATTTATTTAACTATTTATACTACTTATTTTGAATGTCCCCAAAGTGGATCTATCAAAATTCCTGTCAAACCTTCCGCTTTCATTTGTTCTACAAAATCAATATGCACAATGGCATTTCCTTCAAAATTCAATAACGAGAAAAGCTTCCGACCTTTGATTTGCGCATCGATGAGCTCCATTTTGACTAAATCCCGAATTACTTTATTTCCTTTTGGTCCTAATTCATCGAAAAGTTCATAGGTTGAGAGTTCCCAATCGAAAGCATCTACCAATTGTAAAATAGTTAGTAGATAGTACGGTTTTATTTTTTTATTGGTAAACTCAATGGGAATGAATTCGAAGTATTCAGCGTCATTAGAAGTTTTCAGAAACTGTTTGGCTTTTTCAGAAACAATAAGTTTTCCACTATAAGAATATAAAAAATCAGCTGCTTTTCCAGTAGCATTTTTGACAGTAGCTTGTGGGAATTTCATTCCTTTCAGTGAAGAACCATTGAATAAAAAAGGTTCAAACACTGGATCAAACTTAATTTCTGAAATATATAAGCCTCCGGCTTCTAAAAAAGGATAAAAACGTTTATAAACACTCATACTATTTTTTTTTAAAAAACAACATTATTGATATGTATTCCACCTGCACTGGATATGGCTGTTCTAGCTCTTGCAATTACTGCATCAACCCTTGCCAATGCTTGCGCTTCGGTAATAATACCACTAGTTAACGCACTTCGTATAGTAGTCAATTCACTTGACATTCTCAAAGTATAAGCTGGATGCGAACCCAAATGTAGAGCCGCATTTCCGAATTGACTAGCTAAACTTGGATTTGCTAATAAAGCCGCATTTCTTGTAGCCAAATCAGGCGCTATCATGATACCATTGCGGGCTCCATTTTCAATGTCAAACCCAATTCTTCTGAAGAAATCATCAAAAGTCCCTCTCAATTCTCTAGGCACAATATGATGCGCTTGAAAGTTAAGTGGTTGAGCTCCGGGAATTCCTCGTCGAAGAGCTGCAGTGGTTTCACCGTTTTGTATGATTCTTAATCTATCAGCTGCAGACAAACGACTTCCAAGTGGACCTCTCAATTCTCTAAATTCTTCTAACCTTGCAGTACGTGACAAATCGTCCAATTCTCTTACAAATCGGCTAGGTGTATTCTCTACACCAACAATTATACCCCGAGAAGTCGAATTACCTATCAACACCTCATCTCCTAATCGAACAGTATCATCCAACAAACCACCTCCACCGGCTGGTCTCAATCTTCCTTGCTCAATAAATTGCAATTCCCCTGTTGCCAAGAGTACCCAAGGATTAATGTACCCTTCTAGTCGGAACCATCCTCTGCTAAAGCGTATTCTGAATCTTCTAAAACGGACTCTTCCCAACAAACGTTCTCCCAATTCTTCCAAGGAACGAACTCCTCTTCCAATTCTTCCTCTTACACCCTGCATCACCAAACGTCCTCTACTGACTGCAGCTCTGGATGTTTGCAAAATAAAATGCCCTGCCTCGGTTACACCTCTTACAAAACGGGCTCCAACTCTTCCTGTATTAGCAATCATTCTACCTGCTCCACTAACAAGTGTACTGGCAGCACGACCTACCGCTCTTCCTGCTCTACTTATTCCTGAGGTGATTGATTTCCAGAAGGCCGAACTTCCCAACAAAGCAAAAATAGCTTCCACGGCGGCTACCGCAAATGCGCGAGCTAAAGACCTACTGGCGCCTGGTATATCACCTCCAATTGACTTGTATACATATTCTCCCAAATAATAAGATGCTCTAATAACAGCAACACCAATCATTATAGGCATTAAAGCTCCAAAAATGGCCGGCAAAGCAGCGGTTACCGCACCACCAGAAAGTACTTCGGCTAAAACTATGACAATAATTATTCCTATAATTGTTGGAATCAACCAACTTCTATTACAGCGCCACCAATGACCTAAACCGTTGTACATTTGGTTCAACGAATATCGAGCACGCTGACCTCTTGTCAATGGACCGAACTTAGCGGCTTCCGGAAACGGAACTGAAGCGCCTTCTCCACCTGCTGGAGCAGCTTCTGGAGTAGCACATGGTTGTCTTGCTATTTCCGCACTACTTTGGTCCATCATTTGCTGTAAACGCATTTCGGTTTCCTCTTCCCGTGTCATTGGAGGTCCAGCTTCTGTTTCATTTCCGGGAGAAGATTCTGAACCTGCTTCAGTGCCCTCACCCGATTCTCCTCCAGTTACACCGCCAGCCGGTATCATTTCAGACAAGATACCATGAACTGTTCTCGACGAATCTGCCGAATTACCAAACTCAACTGTTCCATCACCACCTCCTGTTCGACTTAAAATACTCTGTTGCAATTCTGGGGAAACATCCAAACTTCCCACACTATCTACACCAATATGTTGATCTGTATACTCTGTTCTATTAAATAAAGAAGCATCCTCAGTACTTAAATTTTCAGCGATTCCAGAAGATTGGAATTGGCTCATTAAACTCGGCTCTTCTTCACTGGTTCTCTCAAAAGGTAATGGTGTAGTTAAATTCACACCTAACAACTCTTCCTCCATTTGACCTTCAAACTCGGCAGGCGCACCAGCCGCTGCTGCAATTTGATTGCTAATCAAACTTAAGTCCATTTCAGAAACCATTACTGCTACTCGATTTGCAGCTGCTGTTTTTGCTTCATCAGTATCATTAAGTTTCTCTTGTAAAAACTGAACAATTCTCAATTTGACTTGTCCCCAGGTTTCTCCAAACATAGCAAAATTTGGCATGGCTCTCAAAACACCAATCATTACCCGCAAAACAAAATTGATGATAGGCGGTTTGAAACAATCTGGCAATAATCGCCAGTACCATGCCATTAAAACTATTGGAATCAGGAAAGGATAATTGGCTAAAATGATCAATTTGGCCACCAATACAGCAAAAGGACGAATCAATCCCCATATTTCCTGAGCGAGTTCAGCTATAAACTGTCCGATACTGATACATTGATCTGCTACCCATCCAGCTGCTTCCTGTATTGCATTAGCAACAGTTTGCACTATTCCTCTCAAAAACACAAATATACTCGAAGACATTACGGCATTGACCAATGACATAAAAGCAGATTGCAGTTGTTGAAATAGACCACTTAACCACCGCATAGCGGCATTGACCATGTTTCTCAACTGTTCAATTCCTCTTTGAATCGGATCTAAAATATTTTGTTGAAGGAAATTTCTAAAGCGGACAAACACCTCATTATTCCAGTTAGCTCTTACCCATTGAACCGCCCTGTATATTCCATAAACCGCTGCTCCAATAGCCACAAACGGACCCAAAGGAGAAAGCATAAGAATTACACCTCCAATAATCATTAAAGGGGTTTTGATTGGCTCGATGGCCTCTTTTATCCAATCCCAAGCCTGAGTTGCTTTTTCAACTAGCCAATCCCAAACCGAATTAGCACCTTCCCAAGCAATATTAAACATTCTTTTGATCCAATTCCATGCTGCTGCTATGGCATTTCGAATAGGTTCGATCAAATCCCAAACCCATTGTGCCTTTTCAACAATCCAATTCCATGCATCGCTAGCAAAATGACGGATGGCATCCATAGCTGGGCGACCATATTCACTCCAAATGGAACTAAAAAAGCCGCTTACTCTATTAAAAGTAGCTCTCAAACGAGCCAATGCTCCACTACCCAAACGGCTAATAAAATTAAACACCTTATCTGCTAATTGTGCAAAACTTCTACATGCATCGGCAATAGCCCCTTGAAGAGTTTGCATAACACCATCAACAAATTCATGAAGAATTCCAGAAAGACCTTCTTCTTGTAAACGACTAAACAAGCCTCCTGTCATAGCATCAAGACCTCTGGCAATCATATCACGGATTGGTTCCCAAATACTAGAACGAAGAAAATCCAATAGTCCTGGCGCAATGGAATTGATAATATCCTCTGCTCTATCCTCAACCCATTCTATCACTCTTCCTCCAAAACGAATAACCGCACCACCTGTGTAATCCCAAGCTGTTGATGCTGCTCCGGCAATCCCACTCCCTATTCTTCCTAAAATTCCTCTTTGAATTTTTTGAGTTGGAGTTGCTGTTGTCGGTAATGGTAATCTTTTTACATTGCTACCTCCTTGTTGTACAGTATGTGTTAATTCATGTGCTAATAAATGTTTTCCACCCGATGTGTTGGGATTGTAATAGCCTTGATTAAAATAAATATCGTTTCCAACGGTAAAAGCTTTTGCATTCAATTCTTGGCTCATTTGAGAAGCACGGGAATCAGTATGAATTCTAACTGAAGAAAAATCGATTCCGAAACGGGATTCCATGAAGCTTTTTGTACTTCCATCCATTGCACTTCCACCACCTTTTGAGTTATGGATTTGACTTTCTATATGGTTCGGTGCTGACAGAGATTTCCCATTTGTCAAAGCCGATTTTTGAATGAAGTGTGAAATTTCACCACCAATTGGTTTCATTCGTAGTTTTTCTTCTTCTTCGCATTTGGCACATTTTCGTTGTACCAATGGTCCTCCATTTTTAAAACTATGTGTATGCTCCCCTTGCATTTGCATGACCTTATCTGCCATTGCATCTGCTTCAGATTCATACGCATCATCTGCTGCTCCAATATCCATTTTTTTTTGAACAATTGGAGCGGGCGCAAAAAAAGGTGCCGGAGTCGATTTGACTGCCGGTGCCGTTGTAGTGGTGGTTGTATTTTCGCTATTCTTTTGCGTTTGATGCATATTCAAAGACAATTTTTAACAATTGGGAAATTGAGCTAAGTAATCTTGTAGCGTATTCCCAGCATGTCCAGGTTGATCAGTAAAATAAAAAGCGGCTCTAGTTTGTCGAGGATCAATGATATCGATAAAAGAGGAGTCAACATTTCTCACACTGCTTATACGTCTTCTGATTAAGTGTCTATGGCAATTCCTAAAAACTCTTCTTACAGTTGCACTTGGCGAATCATTAACAAGTCTAATACTAGGATCATTAAAAAACTCACGTAATACTTGCGTTTCAGAGTCGATTCCGTTAGAATGGGCAGTTGGAAATTCACTATCAAACTGAGCTTGAGTCCACGTACCTATTCGTTGTGTATAGCGATTTACTGACATTCTTTCTCTTATGATGTGCAGAAACAACATTTGAAATCCTAAATTGGTCCCTCCCATCAAATCATCTACATCAACATATCCTGTAGTAAAGCTGTCTCCATCAATAGGTGTATTAAAACCAGAAGCGCGATCACCCATTAATCCATGATGATTGGACAATCGTAGACGAATGGATCTTGCGTTATCAATAAATCCGGTTAATTGTGTGTCGAAATTATTCAAAGTCCCTCCGGGTCTAAGCGCATATTGTAGATCATTACTGGCATCCAATGAATACGTTGCTCCTGTTGATACATCATTTAACCGCTGAATGATATCATTACGTTGTCCAAAACCAGACGCTTCACCCCTTCCGACATCTCTAAATTCAACTTTTCGCTGTATGTTTTGATTTCCTTGCTGTATCGTATGTGTTAATTCATGGGCCAACAAATGCTTCCCAGAATGTGTGTCAGGGTTATATTTTCCTTGATTAAAATAAATATCATTGCCAACGGTAAAAGCTTGTGCATTCAATTCCCTACTCATTTGGATAGCTTGACTTCCAGTATGTATACGAACATTTGAAAAATCGTTACCAAAGCGGTTTTCCATAAAATTTTGGGTTGCGTCATCCATACTTTCTCCACCGCCTTTACTACTCTTAATTCCGTCCTCAATATGGTTTGGTGCAACGGATGTTTCTCCAGCGTTTAAACTTGCTCTCTGGATGGTTTCGGCCAATGGTTTTTTCTGAATTTTGTCCTCTTCTTCACAAGCAGCACATTTTTTTTGTATCAACCCCTCGGAGTGAAAAACATTGGTTTTTGCAGGATTCGACATACTCATCACACGATCGGCCATGTGATCTGCTTCTGTTTCGTAACTGTCATTAGAAGAACCAACACTCAGTTTTTTTTGAATCAGAGAAGACTTCGCAAAAAAAGGAACTCCAGTTTTGACTGCTCCATTTTTTGCCTTTTCATCGTTATTTTTTTGCAATTGTTCCATATCTTTTATGTTAATGCTCTAAGACCTGTACAATATCTAGAACTCACTTCATTTCCTGAACTGTTATCGAGTGAACTATTTCCCGCTTGACCATGATTGATGCCCGCAATATGGGACAACTCGTGTGCTATATGATTTGTGGTGTTATTTGGAGTGGTACTTTGAAATAATCCAATGATAAAATAACTGCTTCCTGTGTAGCCGGGATCAAATCTTGTATCTACGGTAACTCCGCCTCCAGACAAAGGAACATCATCTACGACAAGCATTGGTATACCTCTGGCTCCGCTAAATGTTGTTCCAGTTCCTAAAGCCGTTTCCTCGGCCGTAAATCTCCATCTATCTGTAGCTGTTGCCGGGGTATAGGCATCCATACTTGCAGCACCACTTACCCGGTTCCAATTAAAATCAAATTTTAAATTAATACAGCAATTTCTTAAAATGGTTTTTGCTTCATTAATTTGTCTTCGCAATTCTGAAATTGCTCTTGAAGTAGCTGCTCTTCTGAAGAAAACACTAATCCATAAATCTTTTACACCTCCTGCACAAGTATCACATTGCCCATCGTGGCAAGACCTTTGTATTTTACGATGCAACGTTTTTGATTGCTGTACTGTATGTGTCAACTCATGGGCTAATAAATGTTTTCCAGATTCTGTTGCGGGGTTGTATTTTCCTTGATTAAAATAAATGTCATTGCCCACAGTAAATGCCTGTGCGTTCAAATCACGGCTCATTTGTATGGCTTCACCTCCTGTATGTATTCGTACTTGAGAAAAATCTATACCAAAGCGGCTTTCCATAAAATCTTTAGTACTATGATCCATAGAATTCCCACCTCCTTTACTACTATTAATTCCAGTTTCTACTTGAGAAGGAGCCGTCGAAGTTTGTGAATCACTATTACCTACTTTTTGAATCGTTTCAGCCAATGGTTTTTTTTGAATTTTTTCCTCTTGCTCACATGCAGAACACTTTCGTTGAATTAGTGCACCTGAATGTGAAAAATCTGTCAGTGATGGTTTGGGCATGCTCATCACACGATCGGCCATGTGACCTGCTTCTACTTCATAACTATCGTTAGAAGAACCAACACTCAATTTCTTTTGTATGACCGGTTTAAAAAAAGAAGTGTTTTTAGCACCATCATTTCGTTCTCTAAACATTGAAACATTCTCCATATTGTTCTTTATTGGTTCCAATTACAAATCAAATACGATTCCATCCATGGCGTTTTAATCATTCCGATACCCCATGGCAATTGTTCTAAAAGAATATCATATCCTTTTTCTTCAATCCACATTTCAAAGCCATTGGCTTGAATTTCCAGTTTTCCTTCTCTTTGCAGAAATGTTTCCTGTAATGCCTCTTTCGAGGAATTTCTCATAATTTTCCAATGTTCCAAAACCGCATCCAACAAACTTTGACATTTCTCTTTTTCATTTTCTTCCAAAATGACTTGAGTAGTAATGACTTCTTCAATAGACCACCCACAAATAATTTTGTTCAATATCATTTGACTTTCTTCCATTTCCTGGTTATTGAAAACCAAATAATGTGATACTAAAATCGCCTTTTGTCTTGCAAGTTCACTTGTCCATTCTTGGTTCATAGTAAATCCTAGTTGCTCAAAAAGCATGGGCAAAAAAGGATGAAGAATTACCAATCCGGCATTATTAATATAAAAAACAGATTCTTCTTCAACCAATTTGGATCGTTGCGTAAACTCCGCTTCAACATTATGTTGTTCATTTGACTGATTTCCATTTTGGTATTGTTGCGAAATTGAATTTCCTGCCTCCATTTGCTGCTGCCAAGCAATAAAGAATTCAAGTTCTGACCTTCTACTTTCTGCAAAAGTTTTAAAATTATTTTCATGAACTATCACTGTGAAAAATTCTTGCATTTCAATTTGTGAAACACCCCAATACTTCTCAATTGTTTGATTAAGAAACGCGAATGATTGCGCTGAGTGCATTCCTTTATCGATTAAATTTTTGGACCACTGAACTAGTTCTAGCCATTGACCTATTTTTTTTTCATCGGAGAAAATCCTATCTTTTATCAACCTCAGAACTTTTGAATCAAAAGAAGAGTAAGAGGACAGGTTCATGAAAATATTCATTAAAAATTGCCCATTATCGGAATTCGGCAAAAGGTTCAGCACTTTATTTTTATACTCTTCTGGAACCGAAAAAACCCAACGTGTTAAAGCGTTAAAATCGTTTCTAAAAAGTGCTAAAAGTCGATTTACGAAATCCTGATCAATAGTAACAACCTCAATAATTTTGAGTAAGCTATTGCCTATCACATTTCTCGGAAAATAGCCTTTTTGGAGAAATTCCAATACTAATGTTGCCGCCTTCTTTTCTGAAGCGATTACACTAACATCGTTTCCCAACAGTGCAGCTATGCGGAGTTCTGTTTTAGGGCTATTACGAAGTAAAAACTCTTCGATTTGCGCTAACGATTTATTTATTAACTCTTCTTTCCAATATTTTTTTGAAATATCAGGCAATTCGATTTCCAACTTATCGATAGTCCAATACAAGTCAGAAACATCATACTTCATGAATAATTGTTCTAACTTCGGGTAAAATGATTTCTCCAGCAGCGAACTCAATTGCAATTGCAGTTCTGCCCCAAACGCTTGAGAAGAACAATGAATATCAAATGTGTTTTGCCGGAGTAAATACATAATTATTTAATATTTCCAGCTTTAAAACTTGCCTCAAAACCTTTGGTGAATGCTGCAGCTTCATTTTTAACATCAGTAAGATTTGTAAATTTGAAAGGTTTGTAATTAACTGCTACTGCTGTCATAATTGACTCTCCACCTCCCAAAGTAGTCATTATCCACAAGTACAATTTTCCTTGGTATTTTATCAATACTATATTCATGTTTTTAGGTGTACCTCTCTGAGATTCGGGCACGATATAAGCCAAATATCCTTGATAGTTGTTAAGTTTTCCTCCTGTATAATCCATGACAGGAATAAAAGGCGATAACAAATCAAAATCAGCTTGAGAAATTTCAAGAATAAGACCTGGACTTCCTGCGCCTGTTGTTGCTGTTTCTGCTTTAGGAGAAAAAATAAAATACAAATTACAACATTGCTTTTTTATTCCTCTAAAGGAGTAATGATAAAAACTTTCCTGAGTTTCCACCATATCGGCAGTTGCCACTTCAAATGCTTCAGTATCGTTATAATTCAAAATATCAGTAAGTACACTTCTTACTTCCGCTGCCGTATTATTACCATTATCGGTAATACCATTGATTTTGTCAATTATTTGCTGATAAGTTGCCATAGTTCTTTAGTTTATTTAATTATTGTTCAGTATAAAAATCATTTGAATTAAAATCGCCCGCTTTAAAGTCGCCTATAATTTTAACTGTCAAGCTTTGTGTATTTGCACATACTTCTCCCAATTGCTTGATGGTAACGACAAATTGTTTTTGGGTTTCGTCAAAATCAAAAACGTGAGAGATTGGACTTACTTTACTAATTACATCGGGTGTACCATCACCGAAATCAATTTCATATTCATGTGTATCTCCAGGTATAGTATTGGTGAAAATGAATTTTTTAGGATCATTTGCATCTCTTTCCGCTTTCCATTTTAATCCGGAAGGCGCTTTGATTTCAAATTCAATTGTATTACTCAATTCTCCTTCTGCTTCATATTGGAGCGTATAAATTTTAGGTTGTTCCACCGAATCGTTTCCTGGCTGTAGGTAATATTTGTCACCGCTTTTCACTACAGCCTCTTTTCCAGTGCCTGTAAATATTCCGGTTGACGGTCCTTTGATGATAATCTCATATTCACCAGGATCTTTTTGGCAAAATACCTTCGGATCAAGAGAGATACTTAAGGGTTGTTCCACTTCAATTTTTACTTCTATAGTATTTCCATCACTGCAACAGGTATACGGTAAAAAGAAATCGGCGATTACGGTTTGCTGAAAAGGAATATTTTGGTTAGCTGAACCCACTTCATATTCCAAAACGCCTTTGATGTTTTCTAAAATATACCCACTCATTTCAGCAGTATAGTGTGCTTCCATGTTGTATTGAGCCAATTCTAGAATATCATTTTTGATATTATCCGCTTCCTCTTGACATTTTGTACTTGAAGTTTGTACCGGTTTTTTCTTCAATTGAGACTTGTAATCAGTGAACTTCACACTGTTGGCCAAATCATCTTTAACTGACTGATCAATTGCAATATTGTCTTTATACGCTGTAACGGCATTCAATAAATTGGTATAAATCAAGGGTGGCGCAGCAGCTTTGAAGATTGTAGTATCCACATAAACCACTACAAACGTTCCTCCTTTTGTTACTCCTGCTTTATGTTCTAGTCCCGGGTGTTTTTTAAGGAAAGTAGTAAAGAACAAATCTTTGTATAATTTTTGCCATCTCAAATTGGCTTCTTCGTAAATTACTGTGAACGGATCTTCCAAAAATAATTCGTTGATATCGTCCATTCTATCGATAAGATCTTCTGCCAAAGTGGATAATTCCGGATTGAACAATTGGATACACCAACGATGAAACAAAAAGACCAAATTCAGTTGCTTGAAAATTTCGTAAAATGATTTGTAGTTTGGAAGAAATTGCTTCAAATCATTAGTCAATAAGTTCTTAAGTTGTGTCAGAATGTTTTTGAAGTTATCAATGTTTTGTTTGGTCATGATATTCTTCTGTTCCAGCACATTTCTTCTTTGATCCATCCATTTGATCACGAATTCTGTGATGTTATACACCCTTTTGCGAGCCAGATCATAATCCGTTTCCAAATCGTCCCAACGACCGTCAAACTTCATGATATCAACTTCCTTATTCAAAAAATCAACTGCATTTAACGCTGTAATTTTAAAAGGTAGATTGTAGCTGTCACGGATTAAATTCAGATCCTTCAATGCTTTTTTATAATTCATTCCGACATGACCTTCGACACGGAAAAAATTATACGGTTCGATATCAAACAACAATGGTTTGGTGACCTCTGTTTTATTGGTATAATTGGGTAAATCAGAATAGTAAGATAATATTGAGTCATTTTGATTTTTCACCGTCAACTCAGGGTTCCATTTCTTGTTCAACTCCAAAATTTGGTCATAATAAAACGGTATGGCTTTGTCTGCTAGCGACACATTTCCGTAAGAAGAAGGTGTCACTTTAATTTTGGCTCCTTTTTCAATATCGAAAGAAGTAATAATCAAAGCTAATTTTTCAAAAAGTCCGATTAACTTTTTCAGTTGTAGCCCTTCTTTTTGTTTTTCATTCAGCGTAGCAAAAAAAGGTGTTCTATACGCCATACTTTCAGGAGTATCACCACCCAGAATGACATGAAAAGGAAATAAATTTTCATCAACACAACACAAAGCCGGGTTTATTTTTTTAAAGGCAATGATTTCGTTATACCCAGCAACTATATCAGAAATCCAATCCCATAAATACTGAACAGATACGCTCGATTTATAGGTATTGACTGAATTGACTAAAGTAGATTTACAATTCCCCAAAACAGTTGTACTTGCTGGCAAATTATTTTGATGTGCGTCATAAATTGTTTTGATAGCATTTGAAATTTCGGTAAGATAGGCATCACTATAAACTTTTGTAAAACCATCCAAAACCTGAATTGCGGTCACTGTGTTTTTAAAAGGCACATTGTATCTAGGGAAACTCAATTTCTTATACCAAGTAGGTAATGGATAATCCGGAGCCAAAGCTTCTGTCAATTCCGAAATTGGGATTACTAATGGTCGGACATTGAATTCCATTCTTTTCCCTTTGTCATCACAATTGGTGGTCACACAATTTTTCTGATCAATTAGCGTAACCTCCAAAAGAAGCATGATTACTTTATCATCAAAAAAGTCATTAGGAATACTTTTTTTATTGACAACAGCGGAATTTGAAGGAAGCAATTCAAAACAGTTTTTTATTGGAGTATATTTGGCAGAATACTTAAAAATATTTACCAAATAAGGTTCTCTTGTATAATCGGGCTGTAAAAACTGTTCCGACAACTCATAATCCTGATAGTGTGTTAATAATTGTTCTTTCCAATTTATTTGATACCCCAATGAGGTTACAGCTGTACCACAAGTTATTTTCACGCTGTTCGCATTTGGAAAAACCAAATCCAATCCGCAGATGATTCCAATTCCTGTTAAATTTTTCCGGGTAATACGGTCTTGTTCCTCAAGATGGCTTACTGCCATGTTAAGTTCCTTCTGACTTAAAACCTGATCGGCTTCAAAAACGGGATATGTAAATGTGTTATATGCTTCCATGATGTATTTTTATAAAGTTCCTAATGATGTATTTCCTAGAATGATTGGGTTTTTGGTTTCACTGATTTGGCAATCGTATAAATTACCTTCTGGATAAATGGTATTAAGCTCCTTCAAAGCCACTACCAATTCGTTTAATGTTTTATTGTATTGTACTTGGTCGTTTTTAGTTAGTGTATTTTCACAGAATTTCAATCGGTAATGACGATATTCCTCGAGCCATTTTTTATAGGTTTTCTGAAATCCTAACATATCACTGGCATTAACCCAGCAGATTTTCAATAAGGCATGAGCCGGTGCTTCTTGACGGAAAGTTTTTTCGGCGTATTTTCTAAAAATCAAGCTCTTGAAGCGTGATAAATACCCTGGCAAAACAAGTGTAGCTTTAAAAGAGTAAGGATCATTTTTGGCTTCATCGTCACAGTCGTCATTCAGACAAACTGTTAACAGGTCATTGTCAGTAAATGTAGAATTATTGAAAGGACGCAATAAAATATGTTCTAAGCAGTAGAAATTTTCATAATATAAATTGAGTACTTTCATCATTTTTTCCAGAAAATCATACGCTAATTCCGCCGTATCAAATTTCTTTTCAAAGCGAGCAGTTTTAAGGGTATCATTCATCAAATACAAATAATATTTACCCCCATAACTGTCTATTTTATACAAATTTTGATCTAAGAAATGTAGTTGTGCCCATTCCCATTTTGCTACCAAATCCACTGCAGGGGAAACAATTTTAAAAAGATAATCTCCTGTTGGTGTTTCTACGGTCCATTGTGTCTGAGGGCCTTCTTCGGTCACAATATCGCGCAATGGAATCTCTCCAATACCCAATAGTCTGGCGACTCTTTTTTCATATCCGCTTCGATGTTCAGTATTCCAGAACGGAGCAAAATCCAATACTCCCGTTATTGTGTTCAAAGAAGCATTCAAATAATCCATACCTAAACCACGATTGCTACTGATGATTGGATATTCATTAATAAAATTTTGTTTATCGAGAATCAAATCAGCGTTATCAAAAGAAAGTGACCCCATACCTGATGTATCCTGTGTAACCTGATACATCATAAAAACATAATCGCTAAAACTTTCTCCAAAACGCGCTATCAAGTGATCCAATGATCTGTTACGACGGTCGTAAAAGTCACTTTTGGTCTCATATAATGACACTTCATTGTCTAGCAATTCCCCTTTTAACAATGCATCTTTTAGTGTTGGTTTGAAAAGCGATTTCGAATAAAACTCTTCATCTGTCCAATGATTCTTATCAAGAAAGGTTGGGAAATAAGTCTGTTCCAAAGTAGTGGTATCTAAAAGCCATTTGGCATTGTACAACTGATTAAAAAAATCGGCCAAAAGTTGTTCGTAGAAATACAAATACCCTTTCAATTGCTTCGCCTGAGCCTTACGAAGGGGCATTTCTTTCTCTGAAACTTCATTTTTACCCAATCCATATACCGCTGGGAAATCATCCTGAATACTGTAATATTTTTGGAGTTCAAAATGCTCACCGTTTTCTATGGTGAAATCATTTTGAGTATTTCGTAACTTCTTTTGTTGAAATTGTGCTTTGTAGAACATTACTTTTTGCTCTACCAACATTTGCTGGTTTTCGGTTAGCAAAAAAGGAATGTTTTTTTGAAAAAGTAACAGTTTAGATTGTGTGATACTAAAAACTGGTTTTACTTCTCCCGAAAGTTCCAAAACCCAGCTCTGATTAATAGCTCCTGGGATAGGCTTTCCTAAGTTAGTGTAGGCCGTCATCATTAAGTTTTTAACTGAATGAACCCCATCCACATCCATCAGAATAGCAATAATGTCTGAAGCATAAATTTCTTGTGCTAATTGTGCTTTTTCAATTTCTTCATCTTTTAGGAAACCATGTTCCAATCTAGGACCAAGAAAAATATCTTCCGAATGCCAACCCTCATTTACCAGTTGAGTAAGCGTATAAAAGTTGATTTTCGGACTGATTACATTATCAATCGCTATTTGTATTTTACTCATTACCTCAACGGCATCGGATCCTGGTTCCAGTTCGATATCGGCACAAACCCCAATTTGAACTTTTTCGATAATCTCCGTACACAAATAATCTTCAGTAAGATTTCTGTTTTGCTGTAATTTGAGCGCAATCGTTGAAACTATTTTTTGGATTTTTGTTTTTTTCTGATCAAAAAGAGAAATCACTTCGCACACGTGTGCTTCAGTACTAAAATACTGTACTATAAGATCGGCTTCGGAAGCATCTTCAGGGAAAATTCTAAAGTGTAATGAATCCGATGGTTTAGTATATCGGTTCACAATCAACATAACAATATCCTGTACTTTCTTCACACTATCTATAGTAATTTTAGAAGGTGTGTTCATTTTTTTAAACAATTGGGCATCGGGATGATTCCAAGTTGTGAATTGAGGAATGATTTTAAAATTCACCCATCGGTTATTTTTCCAGAACGCATGTTCCAGCAGTAACGTATTCAAATCGCCCAATATAGGATCTTCGTCCAATTCGATTTTCACCTTTCCAAGTCCTCTTAGAGCCAGTTTCGGAAGTGGATTATTTTTTTTGTCTTTACTCTTCAAACTTAATTTGTCTTCCAGTTTGTTGAGATACAAGCTCGCTTCAGCATCATTTGGCAAGTTATAGCCCTGACCATCTTTTATTTTCTTTGTCGCCAATAGCCAGGCATTAGAAACTCCCTCTATATCGATTAGCATTTTACGATAATCCATAACCGTTAATGGAGCATTGGTAAAAATGGTTGCTGGTGAGAAAAAAGTATTATTTCGAATGACTCCGTCTTTGTGGGTCAAAATGTCTTTAATGTCGAAATCTGCGCGATACCCCAATTCAGTAATGGCATAACACAAAACGTCCATAATGGTTATTCCTGGGTCATGTGCATTGTAATCGGTCCAAAATTGCTGCCCCAATTGTTCGATATATTGTAAACCGGCCTTATACAGGTATTGAAAATCCTGTGATGGGAGCAGCTGTCTGTCTTTTGGTATAAAAAATTCTGTTTCCATGACCTGTTATTTTATTTCCTTTATTTGATGCGTTTCTGTTGGAATGAAAAGTGTAAAATCGGTTTGTGGTGTAATTTTATTCAAGTTCTGAATCGGGCTTCCTACAATCTGATAGTTTTCATCCAAAATGTATTGAGTAACTTTAAAATCGGTTATATAATCAACAAAAGGCTGATTATCTAAAAGTTGAATAATAGCAGAAAATTCAATACTCCCGGCGAAATTGACATCCACAGTATCATACGCCCATGGACTCAGATACTGATTAATGGTTTCCATTAATTGCTGCAGATACAATCGGGTATCCATCCCTTCTTGCTCTCTGAATTTTACTTTAAAATTAACCTTAACCATTTCTGATTTCGGAGGTTTTACATTGATTCGAGCATGTGGAGAACTGATTTGCTTTAAGTATTCTTTAATGGCCATCATCTTTGAAAGACTCAATAAAGGTTTCCAGTTAATATTTTCTGTTGGTGATGTTTTGGCAATGGGAATCAATGTTACATACCCCGCTGCCACATTGGATATTTTAGTATCGTATCGGTAATGATTCAACGTTTTTATTCTGGCTACTTCCGGAAATTGCTGCAACACAATACGCTCGTAATCCCAAGTAGTAATGGCTCTTTTTTTATGTCGTAATCGTTCACTTATACGAGTATACAAAGACGAATCCTCTTCTTTAACCCTTCCTCCAAAAGAAACGTAGGGTTGTAGAATTTTTTTTACTCCACCAATAGATTTATAGGACTTACTAATGGTTTCTTTAGGTGTCGTTTCTAGAAATTCTATGCCGATATGCTCATAATCTGTTAAAACTGCCTTTAACGCCTGAACATGAACGCCCAGCCATTTACACGTTGCCTGAACATTAGAAACTGTAATACGCATCCAAAATATATTAGATGCCAATTCTGTATTGTTGGAACTGTTAAATTCAGGAATGCTTACTGCCACCAACCCAGATTGTGTAAGCGAACGTGTTTCATCACCAATTGCATTGGATTCAAAATCGGTCCAACCATTGTTAGACAAATAATGCCATGTGATAGTAGCCGGCTGAAGTTGTGGATTGGCGGTACCTTCTTCCAGTTGTAATAAGAAAGTAAGTCCGTCATTGGGTTGTACTTTATCAAATCCCAAATAAATATAGCCTTCCTGAGAAGAAATTGTCGAAAAAGTAATAGCTCCTTTTGTTTTTTTGGCATACCCAAAAGGTAACACTTGAAACAATTCTACCGTATTATTCGCTCCATTGGCTTTGGTTGCTAGATTAATTGTCTCAGAAACCGAATAATTGAAAGTGAATTCTTTTATTCTTGGCTTGTAGGGAAAAGTTGCATCATGACCTTCATCTGCGCTTGCTGCAATATAATTTTGAATGTATTTCTCTCCTTCGTAATCAACACCATCGAGTTCAATTCTGATTTTACCACTTGATGTAATTTCTTCTGTTATGATTTCATCAAAGTGAAATTCTTCGATTGGATATTCATTGGTAATTGACCGTAAACCTTCCGAATAGCTTTTCCATTGACCGTTATCCAATTGAAATACATTCACTTTATTGAGCATCCAATCGTTTCCTGTCAGCCATTTGATTTTGGTCACATTCTTAGTAATCTCATCGAATTCATCCTGAATTTCCATCATCTCAGCATCGATGTCAAATCCTAGAAAATCGTCATTTTGTTTTTTAGCGCTTTTCGCTTTTTGGATATCCTCTACAGCTTGAATTTTATCCACCCCATCGTTGACAACAATGTATTCATAACCACTGAAATCAGTTGGTATACCCAGATTAGCCACGGCTTTATTCTTCATGAAAAATTCATTGGAAGACAACATAAAACCACTCCCATTTTTTGGAAATTCGCTAAAAGGATAAAACGGTTTCTCAAAATCAATCCCTCCAAAATCAGATTCAAGCACAAATGATTTGAATTGGTTTACCTCCACTTTGATGAAGATATTTTTTACCGTGCTGATCACATTTTTATTTTTCGGTATAACTTTCAAAACCGGAAAGTCTGTTTTTACCAAAATTTCCGGGTGCAATTCTGCATTGTAAGGCACAATTGCTTTCTCTTTTGCTGGAATTGTTAATTTTATGAGTGTATTGGCCGCATTATTTGTTTCCTTAACATTTTGCTTCTCTAGAACTTCAATTACTTTCTTCTCACCTGTTAGGTAAAAATCAAAATCAGTAGCATTGAAATTTTTATCATTAAAACGTAAAAAAATACTTCTTTCCCCACTTTGCAGAAATAGAAGCGGACTCGCAATTAGGATACCTTCTTTAAATACTTCTTTTTCTGAGTTAAAACAATCAAAGCTTTTTCCTTGTCCGTTTAATGGCAATAAATTAGCTACTTTATAAAATAAATCTCCATTTCGATGGTAGCTGCAAAATGATTTCAGCTTAATGCCATTAACCGTTTGATCTGCTGTAGAAGCAAAAAACTTCTTTTGCCCCATACTGTTTTTTCCTGCCAAGAAAATGGTGTCTTTAGGCACTAAAAAAGGTTTGGTATCAAAGGGTTCCAATACAATATGAACATAATCTGGTGTTGCTCGTTGGTTTTCTGTTTTAAGGACATCTTTATAATAAAAATCCAGATGTTTTTTTGTGAGTTCATTAAAATGGTTTGAAGCAACCTTTAATAATTTAACGAAAGCAAGGAACAATGCATAATGTGGTGTATGTTTCGTGTATCCGTTCAACTGAAATTCGATGGCATTGTTGGAAAAATTTTTCCAGGACAATAATAATCCGAATAATTGTTGTACACTCTTGATGAACACGTAATTTTGGAGTAAAGCCGGAATATCGTCAGCATTTGTGATCAAATTGGATACTGTATCAAATTGATTACTGATTGCATACGAAGAAGCCATCAAATTTTCCTTTTCGGGAATTTCGTTGTCTAGTATGGCTGCGCGATCCAGCAAATCTTCGAAATCGGTTTTGATTTGAGTGAAGTATTTTTGCAGTAATGTTTGTTGAATTAAAAAATCAGTATTGAGAAGAATTTCATTCTTTTTTACTTCAAAAAGGCGTTGCTGCACTTCAATATTCCAACCGGCAATATAGATAAGTATCGCTGTGGATTCTTTGCTAAAAAAAGCACTCCAATCACTTTCTGCAATATCAAATTCGTTATAAAAAGACACATACTTCGAAAGACGTTGTATAAACAAAATAAAGTCTTCTTCCTTTCTCTCATCGATCAGAAAAAAATCTGTTTGAAGTTCGGGGCGCACTCGATCCAATTGAGTTGTTCCCATTCCTTCGTGTATAGATAATATGGTGTTACAGTTTTTCATTTTCGATTATTGTTTCTTCTGTAAAATCTTATTTTAAAAATCATCTTTTGTCGCTTGATTTTACCTAGTTTATTGCTAAAGCGGTTTCACAAATGTTCCTTCTTCCAGATAGTAAGGGAATACAAAATTCTTTCTAGAATTTGTTGCTCTAATTTTATATACAACCTCAATCTTGATGAGTCCGTTATTTACATCTTCCATATAAAATTCTACTTCAAGCAAATCTATTCTTGGCTCATACTGAAGAATTGCATTTTTCACTATTCCTTTAATTTTCGTCAAAAGTGTGACGGTTATACTTTCATACAACATAGCACTTAAATCGCAACCAAAATCCGATCGCATTACCCTTTCTTTCAACTGTGTGCAGAGCAAAATGTGTAGGCTCTGGTAAATATCTTCTTCATCCGAAACCGTTTGTACTGTACCCGATTGGTTACTAAATGTTGGAGGAAACCCCCAACCTGTTCCTAAAAATGATTTGTTTTTCATGTTACTATTTTATTTATCCGCCAATGATAACTGTTGGACAACCCGCCACCACTACACCTCCGTGAGCTGTTGAATCTCCCATTCGAACGGCAGGTTTACCACCAATCATAACACTTGAAGAACCTGCGACCAAAGAATCTGTTGGTCCGGTACACACACAACTATCCCCAACAACTGATGCTGTTACTCCTCCGATTATAACTGTAGTATTGCCACCGGGTAATAAAGGTCCGCCTACATGAGGCACAGTGCCATTTACCATTGGACAAGTGTGCATATCTGTTGCTCTTGCTGCTGCTCCCATTTAGTTGATATTAATAATTGATCCTTTTAATTCCATTGTACCACTAGCATTTGCTGATATTTGAGCTCCTTCGATTTTGATATTACTTTTGGCTTTCAAATTCAAATCCTTACAACTTTCTATTGTAATTCCCTGATCGTTCATAGTGATTTTATTTTTATTTTCATCCTCCAGTACAAACCCTTTAAGGTCATCACTGATGGTTAATATGTTTCCTTTTTTAGTACTAATTTCAATGCTCTTTTTTTCGTCATCCATGATAATTTTTGTACCTTCTTTGGTTACAAAACCACTGAGATAATTTTCTTCGGTGATGGGAAAAGGCATTGCACGAGTACTGCTGTAAAGACTACCAAGAATTACTGGTGTATCTGGATTATTTCCTAAACAACCTACAATTACTTCATCATCGATATTGGGAATAAAATAACTTCCCATTTCATTTGCTGCATTCAGGGTTGCCAACCTAGCCCAAACCCCTTCTCCATTTTCTGACAAAAGTGGAATTCGGACTTTAATCCTGAACTGATTATTGGGATCCTCCACAATTTGAGTCACAATACCAATCAATAATCCGTTGATAGTATTGGATTGCCCCACCTGTGCATGAGCGTTATTGATTCCTGTAGTTGTATTCTCGGTAAATGATCGTTCACTCTCTAAACCGTAGGTATAAACCGTTTTCCAACAGCCATTGGTGATAAGATGTTCCTCAGTACTGATAAGCAATGTTTCCTTGTCAATTTCTGGATTCACTTTACTAAATCCGATATAGTCTCCAGCTTTAGCTTCTAGATTTCCAAATGTGGTTACCGTCCCGGTTATTGAAGCAATTTTACTTTTGGCAATAATTGTATCCGCTATCCTTTGCAAGGTTTCCGGTTGCAGATTGGTTTGATCGATTCGTACTGTATGTGGATTCTCCGTTGCATCTTGTTCTGATGTCACTGTATTTACCGTTTGATTTTCAATATCCCAATGTTGAATAGTTACCATGGAACGTCTTCTCTCAGGATCTACTCTTCCGGTAAACCCAAAAACATTGATTCCGTTTTCAGCCATATAAGTAGCAGAGGTTTCTGGATTTACAATGTCAATTCCGGTGAATTCTGCATTACGTAAGGACACTAGCATTCCTATAGAATCGAGAAAACCAATCAAATAATCCCACGGAACTGCGTTATTATTTTGTGTGATATGCTCTTCACTCCAGCTTTGTCCTGAGAGATTGTCGCTCAATTGCAAACCATTAGTAAAAGCCGTGAGTCTTTCCCCGAAAGTTTGATTGTTGTTTTCGGCTTCCGTAGATGATTGTGACAGCCGTAAAGCAATGTCTTTGCATTCTATTTTGGCTACCACATTACAATTTTCATGCTCAAGATCTAATGATTTGATGACTCCTTTAAATAGCGTTTTCATTTCATTTCCTGCTGCCACCTTAACTTCAATTTCTATGGGTGCCGATCCTTGAGGTCTGTTCAAAGATTGTAAAGGCGAATCACCTCCTTCTTTAAAATCTTCTTCAGAGCAAGTGAAGGTAAATTTTGCAAAGGGAATTTTATTCAATTCGAAATGTACTTTCCCTTCGGTTAATAAATTATCCAAACCCTTATTCTCTCCATTAATAAGGAACTCCAGTTTGAGCAATGTCTCAGAAGGATAAAAAGGTTGTACGTTTGGCATGATTATTATTTAATTGGTGGGAATTTTAATTTTTGCCCTAATTGAAGCTGTCTGAAACTCAACAATTTATTGTTCTGAGCCACATCGATATAGTAATTATTGTTTTGATAGATATCTTCAGACAACAGTGTAAGTTTATCATTCATTTTTATCACTCTTTGATGTGTTAAATCCGGTGAGTTTTTATTTTCTTTGGCAACCATAAGTTTATAGTCGATAGTTCCTTTGAAAACACACTTGACTTTAGCGCGAATTGGTCGTCCATCTTTACGGAATAGCGTATATTCAATCTCCATACTTTTCAAACGGCATGTAAGACTATAGCCACCCCAAAGCAATTTTAAAAAAGCAGTCTGATGCGTTTCACCGTCGTAGCCCATTAATAAATTTTTAAACTCCTCGACTTCTTTTTCAACGGTTTCTACCTCAGCAAAGGGATTAACAATAGCCGGTTTAAGTGCATTTGCAATATCTCCGAGTGCATCTAGTAAACCTTCCTCTCCTTTTCCGTCTTTAATCTTTCCAGGAGGAACGATACCCGAGCTATCGAAAAAAAACTCAAAATTGACTTCTTCCCCTTCGATGCGGTTAAATCGTAGATCGCTTCCTGAAGTTCCCATGGCTTGCCCTTCGCAAAACTCCACATTGTGTCTCATGGAATATTTTTCCGGATTGAGTTGCACAAAAATGGTTTTCTTTGGAGGTTCTATATAATCCTTGGTTGGAAAGACCTCAATGCGCATTTTATCTATTATGCCTAATAATCCACTTATCATCTTTCTGTTCTTTCTTTAATTTTTTCCAAAACCTTCCGAGTACATTCATTCACAATTTCAGCTTTCATTTCCTGAAGTTTCGTTGGACTTATTTTGTCTGTAATGAATGAATTTTCTCCTGGTTCAGTAACAGTTACTTTGATTCGCAACTCTTTAATTTCTATTGCCATTTGTCATTTTTTTTAGAAATTTGGAACAGGTATTTCCTTAAAAAAGTTGTACCGTAGTGTAATGGTTTCAATCACAATTTTGTTTTCCTCTGCATTAAAATCGCTAAACTCGTAACTTAAAGGAATGGCGTGCGAAACATACCATACTTTAATTGGATTTCCATTTTCGTTAAGTAATGAAACTACGAGGTTGGCGGGATAAAAAACAAAATCCTCCAATGCTTGAGTACACCACATCGACAATCCTGACATGTCAGAAGTCAATCCTCTTTTCAAGACTAAATCTTGGTATCCCGAACGAAGGGGAAAACTGTGTTTGAAACGGTTTTGCCCCCCTTCGGTATAGGATTCTGTTTCCATAGTTACTTTCAATCCGGTAACACTTTGGAACTTGGTATCAATCGAAAATTGTGGAACCAATTCAAAAATCACCGAAAAATGAAAACCAACTATAGGATCACTGCTAGACATAGTGCTTATGATTTATATTCAACAGTGAAACCATGATTCGCAATTTCTACAGTATCAATGGCTGCCTCATTGGCATCCGATTTCAAATCGGTACATTTCAAGGAAACAATGAAACAGTCGTTGACTGTCCAAACTACTCTTGGTTTTTGGTTTTCGTCCAACAATGAAATGATGATTGTTCTTTTTTCAACAGTGTTAAGTGCAACAGTATTGTACCATTCAAAAAATTCGTTATCACCCACGAACACTCCTCTTTTCAGAGTAATGTTGCTTAATTTTTGCATACCTGGCATTTTCTTCTTAAAGAATTCAGGGCTTGACCCTACACGGTGTTCAATAACATCCATTTCTTTATTCAAGCCTGAAACTTCTGTAAAGGCTATTTTACTGCCACCCCAAGTCACGCTAAAATGAAACTTTGGTAGTGGAAAATCCATATTTGGCATATCTCTATCTTTTAAAAATTAATAACTGACTATGATCTTTGTTGCATTTGTTTGAACTCCAATATGATGAACTCAGCTGGTCTTGAAGGAGCATAACCGATTTTCACAATCATTCTACCTTCCAAAATGTCCTGAGCCGACATCGTTTCATTCAATCCTACCGACACAAAAAAGGCATGTTCGGGTTTACGTCCAGCCAAAGCACCATCGTTCCATAAAGTGGTCAGATAATTATCTATCATCCCTTTCACACTTACCCATGTTTGAGCAACATTCGGTTCGAATACAAATTGCATACATGCTTTTTTAACCGATTCTTCAATCATATTGGCTAATCTTCTAACGTTCACGTAACGCCAATCGTTACTGTTACCCGCCAAGGTTCTTCCGCCCCAAACTAGGAAACCTTTCCCAGTAAATTTTCGGATAGCATTGATAGATTTTCCAGTTTCATGAATATTCATATCTTCCTGACTAGCATCATTAATATCATCGGTCAACCCTATAATACTATTGATACTAACATTTGCAGGCGATTTCCATACCCCTCTGGTTGCATCTGTTTTAGCATAGATCCCGGCGATGGCACCAGATGGAGGAACAGTATTCATAGAAACTGAAAGCTTGGCAACGATATCTGCAAATAATGGCATATTGGCTACCAGAGTACTTTCTTGTTGTTGAATATAATTTTCAATCGAAGTCATGGCATTGTTCATACCATTCAGAATAGATGTTCTTAACTTATCTAATGCCGATTGTATTTTGTTTAGATCGGCAATTAAAGGAGTCGATGTTTCCAAAACGCCGGTGTATGGATTAGTACCCGAAACTGTTAAAGGACCCCATATAGCTTCAAAATCAGCTACAACAATAGTTGCTGCAATTTGTTTTCCAGCAACAAAAACAGCGTTCGTTCCCGGATCTTTTAACGTATTATAAATCGCTTTAAAATCAATTAGACTTTGAAGATAAGGGCGTAGTGAAGTAGCAATTACATTTTCAACATACGTTTTTAAATCTGCATCAGTTACCGTTGAAGTCTTACCCAATTTTGCCAATAAGTTGACAAGCTTTGCGAAATAAGCATTGGTATTAGAAAAATCGTTTGCAATTACAACCTTATCTTTGTTTACTTGAAAAGCTGCTTCATTCCAAAGAAACACAATCCCTTTTGTTGCCGTTGGTTTATAGACTAAATCGTATTGTGTTTTGAACTTTGTGATTAATGGTAGAACAACAGCATCAGATGCATAAATACTTGCAAAATTAACTTGAGCGTCAATTGTGCTGAATCTGAATTTATAAGTCGAGTTGATATTTAAAAACGGATAATAGGCTGCTCCATACTTTAGGTTCATATTACCAATTTTGTCTCTAAAACTTTCACTACTTGCTATCAAATTTGTTTTATTAACAGCAGTTACCGGTTTTACATCAAAAATTGAAAATCTGTCCATAAGATCGCTGCATTGCATCAACATTTGTTGTTGTAGTGCTGCAAGATTATCAGCGGATAAATTGACTGCATCTGGGGCCAACAATAAAGTAGGCTCATCAAAATTTCTCAAAAGATCCAACCCATCAACAAACTCAGTAGCTGCTGAAAAAGTTGGGTTATCTGTGAACTTACCCAACGATACAATGTAACAAACCCCTCCACCATTCAGATAAAACAAAAGGAGACTGTTGTATAATTTAAATTTACTTTCTGCAACGTCATACGTTTCTGTACCTATGTTTATCGTTACATTGTCAGGGCTAGGCGCACCTCCGAAAATTTGCTCAAATTCCATAAAGGAAGTGATACGAGTAGGAACCAAAGGTCCTTTCTCGGTATAACCTATAAAAGCGGGTACTGCTGTTGCAACCTGTGCAACGGAAGGAGGAAAAGCATCAATCTCATTGATATAGACCCCCGGTGTTTTTAGAGAACTTACATTCATGACTGTTTAATTTATTGTTTGTATTGTTATTTTATTGGTTACTTATCAAATTCGCCTGATTCTAATAGGCCTACGGGATCGTTCTGATTATTTTCCCACAAATCGACCTTCACTTTCTTGATGACTTTTTCCTGAATAGTTGGTGACTGTTGGATCATGCACAAGCGCATTTTGTATAGCATGGAAGGCATATACTTCGATCCTAGACACGACCACATTTGGTTGAGCTGCTCTGTGGTTAAACTCACCGATTCCATAGTAATTTTTTGGTATTGTTCTTTTTGCAATTCGGTTTTGGTTAAATAAGTATCATAATCAATCATCTCGGTATCATCTATCTTATAGTAGAATGAATTGTTTTGTTGGAAATAACTGATTACATTTTTTAGCTTATCAATACCATCGAGGTACTTTGCCATGTCTTTATTATATGAAGCAAACAGCACCGAAATAATTAAATGCTGGGTAGGTTGTTTGTATCGGCTAATATTCGTTTGATCGTTTGTATCTCTTAAGTAGACCGATTGATTTTTGAGCGTTTTGTCTTCTTCGATATTTACGATTGACAAAACGATGACCGATTTTGATAACAGAAAATCATCCCCGTCATTTAAAGTGGCAATATTGGTGATTTCAACTACTGTTTGACCGGGATCAACAAGCTTGCTGAGTTGTTCTATAACGACTTTTAAATTCATCTCTTTTTATTTTAAATGAGATGTTTAGGGTAAGAAAAGGGGGCTTTCCACAATACTCATTATCAGCATTATATAAAAATGCTGTATGTATTGTATTACAAAGTAACTAAAACAAATTCAATCTGTATTACGGGAAAACCGCACTTTTTGAAGGGTGTTTTTCCTGATTTTTTTGGCGTGTTTTTCTATTCGTTTTTGAATAAATGGGTAAGTAACAATTGATTAGCTGAAACATCTATCTAAAAGCCTAAATCTTCTTAATTTTTTTAAGTACTTTAGTCCCATCAATTTCAATTTTTATGAGAAAAATATTCTTTGCTTTCGTATTCCTTTCTACATTGGTTCAGGCACAAACTAAAGAGAAAACTAACATCAGTTTACTATTAGACAATTGGCATAAAGCTGCGGCGGAAGGTAAATTTGACACTTACTTTAATTACCTAGCTGAAGAATCTATTTTCATTGGAACAGATGCCACCGAAAACTGGAACAAAAAACAGTTTATGGATTTCGCCAAACCCTATTTTGATAGAGGAAAAGCCTGGAATTTCACGGCTATTGAAAGAAATATCTATTTTGACAAATCAGGAAAAATGGCTTGGTTTGACGAATTATTAAATACACAGATGAAAATATGCCGTGGCAGCGGTGTACTAATGAAAGTAGGAAAAGAATGGAAGATAAAGCATTATGTTTTATCGATGACCGTTCCTAATGATACAACCAACGAGGTGATTAAAGTCAAAGCCGCTTTAGAAGATCCGTTGATTGAAAAATTGAAAGCAAATTATAAACCGAACTAATACCGATGGAAGACAACAATCAACCCCAATCCAAGAATAAGTTACTATTTCAGCTTATCCTTTTTATCCTAACTTTTCTCGTTGCTTTTTTTGGAACAAAATACATTTTAGGGAAATAAAAAAAGGGAACGTTTCAACGTTCCCTTTTTTTATTATTTATAAATATTCTCTTTCAGTTTTGTGATCATTTCGACCGTCATGTTATCCATGTTGAAATCATTTTTCCAACCCCAATCTTCCCTTGCTCTTGAGTCATCAATACTAGCTGGCCAACTGTCAGCAATCTTCTGACGAAAATCAGGTGCATAATCAATGGTGAACTCTGGGAAATGTTTTTTGATTTCTTCTGCAATTTCTTTCGGTGTGAAACTCATGGCCGATAAGTTATACGAAGAGCGAATCTTAATCTGTTCTGCTGGAGCTTGCATGATACCAATGGTAGCTTTGATGGCATCATCCATATACATCATTGGCAAAGCCGAATTTTCAGATAAAAATGAAGTAAACTTCCCTTCGGTAATCGCTTTATGATAAATATCTACAGCATAATCGGTTGTCCCGCCACCTGGAGGTGTACTCCAACTGATTAATCCTGGATAACGGATGCTTCTCACATCAACACCATATTGCACGTGGTAGTATTCACACCATCTTTCACCGGTTTGTTTACTGATTCCATAAACAGTAGATGGTTCCATAACCGTGTATTGTGGTGTATTGTCTCTTGGCGTCGTAGGTCCGAAAACGGCAATACTTGAAGGCCAGTATACTTTTTTGATTTTTCCTGCTTTGGCCAAATTCAAGACATGAAATAACGAATTCATATTCAAATCCCAAGCAAATGCAGGGTTTTTCTCGGCAGTAGCCGAAAGCAATGCTGCCATTAAATAGACATCGGTAATTTGATATTTCTCTACCAAATGTTCAATCTGATTGTAATCCAGCGCATTGACTACTTCAAAAATTCCGTCATTAACTACGTCAATATTTAATTTTCTGATATCAGAAGCAATTACATTTTCATTACCGTAAGTTTCTCTTAATTTTTGAGTAAGTTCAGTACCTATTTGACCACAGGCACCTATAATTAAAATTTTAGTATCCATTTTAAGAAAAGTTGTGCTACAAAGATACAGTTTTCGTTATTTCTAACTCTATTAACTCTTAAGAACTTTAACACTTATAGTTATCCAAAAAACAAAAACCTTACATTTGCTATTACATTTTTATCCAAACCTATGAAATCATTTTTAGCAGTTCTATCGAGCTTAATTTTTGTTGTGTTTTCGTGTAAAAACGATAGCGAACAACATGAAATTGAAATCACAAGAGCCAAAAAAGAAAAAGAATTAGTCTTCAATAACATCAATAAGGCATGGAATTTTAATCGAAGAAAATTAACTCCGGCCTCACAATCCATTGCATCCAACTGGAATGAATGGCGTTTGTTTACTGATGAACTGTACCAAAAACCGAAAGGAACTATTGGTGCATTCAAACGTAAGACAACCAGTTTAGTCACCAAAACAGAAGTGCTTCAAACCACTATTCCGGAAAAGCTCAATAAAAGACAAACCAAAAGTCGCCTCGCAACTTTAATCACTAAAGTCAAAGCATTGCATATGTTCATTAATCTGGACCGAATCCCGGAAAAAAAAGTATTGCAATTGGTGCGTGACTTAAATCTCGAAGTCAATGCTTTTCAAGACCAAATTGAAGAAACGGTGAGAAGAAGCCAAATCCAACTGGAAGAAGGAGAAGCCGAAATGATCCAACGTGCAGGCGGAACTGTAGTGAAGCCTTCTGCGCCGGTACAACCTGCTTTGGACGAAGAAATAGAATCATTTGAAGAAATAAAATAAAAACCGTTGAGTACCGATTACATCAAGCAGCTGATTGCAGAACAATCTAAAATTACTTCCATTGCCGATGCTATTACCGGTGATGCCAAATTGCACATCAAAGGATTATTAGGTTCTTCCTTATCTTTTGTCGTCGAGAGTCTGTTCCGTAAAAAGGAAAATTCTTTTCTTTTACTCTGTAACGAGAAAGAAGAAGCCGCTTATATACTCAACGATTTGGAAGAATTAGTAGGTGAAGAAGACGTACTTTTTTATCCTAGTTCTTATCGAAGACCTTATCAGATTGAAGAAACAGACAATGCCAATGTATTGTTACGTTCCGAGGTATTAAACCGTATTAATTCAAGAAAAAAACCGGTTATTATTGTTTCGTATCCGGAGGCTTTGTTCGAAAAGGTAGTCACCAAAAAAGAGCTCGAAAAAAACACCTTAAAAATTGCGGTTGGCGACAATCTTTCCATTGATTTCATCAACGAAGTTTTATTCGAATACCATTTTAAACGTGTTGATTTTATTACTGAGCCCGGTGAATTTTCAGTACGAGGCGGAATATTAGATGTATTTTCCTTTTCCAATGACAATCCGTACCGAATTGAGTTTTTCGGCAACGAAGTCGATAGTATCCGAACTTTCGATGTGGCTACACAATTATCGGTAGAAAAGAAAAATAAGATTACGATCATTCCGAATTTTGAAAATAAATTATTGGAAGAAAAAAGAGAAAGTTTCTTAGACTATATTCATCCAAGAACTACTCTTTTTATTCAGAATACCGATTTGCTTGGGGCGAATCTGGACAAATTATTTGGCAAAGCCGAAGAGAGTTTCGAGAAATTATCGAAAGAAATCAAGCATGCTTCGCCCGAAGAATTATTTCTGAATCAGAAAGCCTTTCTTAAACAAGCCTTGCAATTTTCGGTAGTGGAACTGAGTTCAAAACCCACTTTCAAGATTCAGGAAAGTTTTGAGTTTTATACCAAACCTCAACCTTCCTTCAACAAACAATTCGATTTGTTGATGGAGAATTTGAAGGAAAACAGGCAAAACGGCATCAGAAACTATTTGTTTTGTGCTAACGAGCAACAGGCGAAACGTTTCCATGACATTTTCGAATCCATGGACGAGCAAAACCATGAACATTTTGTCAAAGATTACGAAACCATTGTTCTGCCCTTATATCAAGGTTTTATTGATGAAGAAAATAAAATAGCTTGTTATACCGATCATCAGATTTTTGAACGTTACCATAAATTCTCCATCAAAAACGGTTATTCCAAAAAGCAGAATATCACTTTAAAAGAATTGAATGCTTTGTCAGTGGGTGATTATGTAACACACATTGACCACGGTATCGGAAAGTTTGGCGGATTGCAAAAAATACAGGTAGAAGGCAAAACTCAGGAAGCGATCAAACTGGTGTATGCCGATAATGATATTGTCTATGTGAGTATTCATTCTCTGCACAAGATTTCGAAATACAACGGAAAAGACGGAGCGCCACCCAAAATTTACAAATTAGGTTCGGGAGCGTGGAAAGCCTTAAAACAAAAAACCAAGGCACGCGTCAAACATATTGCATTCAATTTGATTCAATTGTATGCGAAACGAAGACTTGACAAGGGATTTGCTTTTGCTCCCGACAGTTATTTACAACTTGAGTTGGAAAGTTCCTTCATTTATGAAGACACACCCGATCAGGTCAAAGCTACTCAGGAAGTCAAAGCCGATATGGAAAACGAACGTCCAATGGATCGTTTGGTATGTGGTGATGTAGGTTTCGGAAAAACCGAGGTGGCCATTCGTGCAGCATTCAAAGCCGTAGATAACAGCAAACAGGTAGCCGTTTTGGTTCCAACCACTATTTTAGCCTACCAGCATTACCGAACATTTAAAGAACGATTGAAAGATTTACCGGTCAATGTGAATTATCTGAACCGATTCCGTTCGGCCAAACAAAAAACAGAAATCCTAAAAGATTTGGAATCCGGAAAACTGGATATAGTAATTGGCACCCATCAATTGGTGAATAAAAATGTGCAATTCAAAGATTTGGGATTATTGATCGTAGATGAAGAACAGAAGTTTGGAGTCAACGTGAAAGACAAACTGAAAACCATTGCTACCAATGTGGATACACTGACATTGACAGCCACTCCCATTCCGAGGACGTTACAGTTTTCATTGATGGCCGCCAGGGATTTATCTGTAATTACCACTCCTCCGCCTAATCGTTATCCTATCGAAACACAAGTGGTTGGTTTTAACGAAGAAATTATCCGTGATGCCATTTCATTCGAAATTGAACGCGGCGGTCAGGTTTTCTTCATCAATAACCGTATTGAAAATATCAAAGAAATTGCCGGAATGATACAGCGTTTGGTTCCTAATGCCAAAGTGGGAATCGGTCACGGACAAATGGATGGTAAAAAACTAGAGGAAGTCATGCTTTCGTTCATGGAAGGTGATTTTGACGTTTTAGTTGCCACAACCATTATTGAGAGTGGATTGGATGTGCCAAATGCTAATACCATTTTCATCAACAATGCCAATAATTTCGGTTTATCCGACTTGCATCAAATGCGCGGTCGTGTGGGAAGAAGCAACAAAAAAGCGTTTTGTTATTTTATTACGCCACCGTATTCGGCGATGACTGATGAAGCCCGAAAACGTATTCAGGCATTGGAACAATTCAGTGAATTGGGTAGTGGTTTCAATATTGCGATGAAAGATTTGGAAATTCGTGGAGCGGGAGATTTATTGGGTGGTGAACAAAGTGGTTTTATCAATGAAATTGGTTTCGAAACCTATCAGAAAATCATGCAAGAAGCTATTGAAGAATTGAAAGAAAACGAATTCAAGGATTTGTATCCCGAAGAAAGCGATGTGGAAACCAAAGAATATGTCAAAGACTTACAAATTGATACCGACTTCGAATTGTTATTCCCGGACGAATACATCAACAGTGTTACCGAGCGTTTGAGTTTGTATAACGATTTGGCCATCATCAAAACCGAAGAAAAATTACAAGAATACCAACAACAACTAGAAGACCGTTTCGGGAAACTACCTAAGCAAGCCTTAGCGTTATTGGATAGCTTGCGTATTAAATGGAAAGCCACTCACATTGGTGTGGAAAGAGTCATTTTAAAGCAAGGGAAAATGGTCTGTTATTTTATAGGTGATCAGCAAAGCACGTATTACCAATCGGCGCGTTTTCATAAAGTATTGCAGTTTGTACAGCAAAACAGTAACCTGTGCAAGATGAAAGAAAAAGAGACCAAAAACGGGCTTCGTTTATTATTGACTTTCGAAAATGTAAAATCGATTAAGAAGGGATTGGAATTGATGGAGATGGTTTAGGTTTCAAGTAAAACGAGATCATTGTTGAATTTAAGAACCTCATCCAAGTTCTTATTTTCAATACGATTAGAATTTACAATTCCGTTTTCAATTGCAAACATAATCCTATCTAATCCTCCATTTTCAAATATATTACCTGTTTCTTTCTTAATTAATCCACCATCAATAAAGGCATCTTTTAATTCTTGAACAGAGTCGATATTTGAAATCATTACAAAACTATTTTCATCAATATTATTGATTTCATCATTAATCTTCAGGCAAAAATGAATAATATCTTCAGAAAGGGAAGTCACCTCAGAAGGTGTTACATCTGATTTAGCTTGAAGTATGTTTATCTCGGTTATGATTTGATTTTTAACTTCAATAAGTTTTTTGTAGACATTTATTATTTTACTATGCTGAGTAAGTAATTTTTTATATTCATTATCCTTATTGTACTTTTTGGCCAATCGATAATGTGACTTTATGAACTTTTCATCCCATTCTTTAAAAGTAGTTGTGAATAATTCTTCTCTGTCATTAAACATCATATTATACGCTTCAATAATATTTTTTTTATTGTAGTGAGTATTTTTATATTCTAGAGATTTAATTTTGGTTTCGTCATTGGAAATTTGAATAGCTAGATTCATTTTTTCTTCAATGTTAACGACAGGTTCCATTAAAACTGTTAATTCTTCTTTTAAAAGTTCAACCCTTTTCTTGAAATCCCCTTCAAAAATATCATTTTGTTCCAACGAATTTAATTCAGGCAAATTGATAAAACGAAATTGAAATGTATTTTGATATTCATTTACGAGATTCAAATTTCTTGACTCCAATTCGATAAAATTCTCAAATTCATTGTGATTGACAAAAACTTCTGGCTGAAGCCCAAAATACTTGTCATAAATGAATTTTGTCATTTCCTTTTGTATTTCTTCTTCTTTTGAAAATAAAATCCAAGGCGAGCGTTGATCTTCATCACATTCTACAAAAGGAGTTTTAGCACTCTTTTCTCGCTGATCATTAGGCGGGTGACTGGAATACATACTTACACTTGAATGCTCATCAGCATTGAAAAATTTTCTAACACCATTTTCTTCGACAGATAGATTCTCAAATTTTTCCTCTAAATGAGGTAGGTTTTTCTGTGCATAATTTAATTTATGATGATAAAGATTATCTGTAAATATCTCTTTTTTTGAAGCATAATAGGCGTTATTCAATATTGTCTCCCAGTAGGAAAAACCAAAATCAAGTTTCCATAAAGCTGATACAATTGCGAGGCTGCCTGCGCTTTTTACAGCTACTTTATCCGCATTGAACTCCATTTCCCTCGAAAGAGAGGAATGCATTAAATTCAGAAACATATAAAAAAGTTCGAGAGTTTTTCGAATGATCCAAATAATAGGTGTTATAACCCACGCTGCAGCAGAAAGCCTAAAATCGGAATTTCTCCATTGCTCAAGAATTTCATCCCATTTATCCCTGTCATAAATCATATCATAAATAATGGTATTTGCGCTATGTATATAACTGCCTATTTTCATGCTTCTTTGGGAAAAATGACCAAACTCATGAGCCATTACCGCTTTAAATTCGCTCAAATTCAATGAACTCACCAAACCAAGTCCAATAGTCAATTCTTTCCTTGTAGGTAATAGCAAACTTAACCATACATTAGTATATCTGACATAGGCGTTAACATCGGGGTCTATATAAATTGATTTAGGTTTGGGCGCACCTGTCTCTTTGCAAATCTGATGAATGAAATCGAATATAAGAGGGTTTTCTTCTTTTTTGAGTTTTATTCTGTTCTGCGGCTTTACATTTTTAAGCTTTACTATAAACTTTAATGTAAATAACAATAGCATTACTGATCCTGCAATTGAGCCCAATTTTACTAAAAGAGTGAATTTGTTGACATTTTCAATCTCATAAAAAAAAGCAAGCTTTACTAATTGTACCAAACCAAATAGCAAGGCAAGGTATAAAACGAAAAAAAGAATAATTGCGAGTATTGCCAAACCCGCCCTAAACATATAGGACTTAGATAAACTAGTCAGATTTTTAGGAACTAAAACCGGATTGGAAATTGTAATTATGTTCATCGGAATAAATAAAAATTGTATTGAATTTTACTTCGTCAATTTCAAGTCTTTAATTACTTTAAAAGCTTTATCTACCACATCTTCACTTACTAAAACCGTGAATTCATTTGAAGTGGAAATTACTTCGTAAATGATAATCCCTTCCCAAGCCAAACGTTGGAAAATAAAGTAATAAATCCCTGAAGTTGTAGTGTTTTCTTTGGGTAATTTTACCGTTACTGAAGAAAGGTTTTCCAGTTTTTGCGTCAACTTTTCCCCTTTGAAATATTTGTCCACCAAATGTGCCAGGCTATCACTTAACACAATATTGGTTTCATGAACTCCTCGAGAAGATGTAAAGAAAACATCCGGTAAGTCATTAATTTCGGCAATCAATTCGGATTGTTTTGCAAAAATAGTATCCGAGACTAAAAAAGTATAATCAGTTAATGAAGAACGAACCGTGATTTCACCAATTCCTTTCAATACTTTAGTAACTTTATGATTCACTTGAAAATCCAAATCTTCGGAAAGACGTTTCAAAGCCATAATGACAGCTCCCTGCTTCACATCTTTTCCTAATTCCGCTTCCAACTCGTCAGAAATATTTCTGGCCAAAGAAGTCAAATTAATAATACCTTGCGATAAGGCATTCAGTAAGAAAGGCTTAGTCTTAATGTAGTTTTCTACAACAGAAGAAATCGTTTTCATTTCCAACTTGTTTTAAATTCTGTGCAAATTTACTAAATAAAACAATTTGTTACAAAAACAACAGAATATTTTTTAAAAGTGATAAAAGGCGTCTTCCAAATGATCTATGTTAAATTTCTCGTTTTCCTTGGTAACCGCAATAATATCGAAGCGAATCTCTAAATCAAGTCCGGTTTGTTCTACATAAGCATCAATGGCTTTGACTAAGAGTTTTATTTTCTTTTTGTTGACGAAATCCTCAGGCGAACCAAATTCTACAGTAGAACGGGTTTTCACTTCCACTACAATTAGCCAATCCCTTTTCCGGGCAATAATATCAATTTCCGCCTTTTGAAAAACGAAATTTTGCTCTAAAATCTCATACCCATTTTCTCGAAGATAAGCGACTGCAGCAACTTCACCTTGTTTTCCTAAATCGTTGTGATCCGCCATTACTTATATTCAAAATACACTTTTGTACACTCTGCATTCACATCCAATTCGATTTGAGAACCGAAAACCAATGCGCGGTTATCCTGAATATGGCCTGCAGGAAAATTATAAACGATAGGAATATTGTATTTCTTGGTAACATCTTCGATAATCTGCAAAGCATCTTTACCCCAAGGAATGTCATTGTCTTTCATTTTTGTCATTCCACCCACCATGATTCCTTTAATGCTTTCCAAACAACCATTGCGTTTTAAATTCATCATCATACGGTCGATATGGTACAGGTATTCATCCAAGTCTTCAATGAATAAAATTTTATCGTTGCAATCTATGGCAGAAGGTGAACCAAACAAACTGTATAAAATGGATAAATTTCCTCCAACTAATTCTCCTTTGGCTTTACCTAATTTGTTCATTGCATGAAAAGGAATATCATATTCCAATCGTTCTTGACCAAACAAAGCGACCTTCATTGTTTCTTTTGCTTGTTTCGAAGCTTTGGCAACCGTTACCGGCATGATACCGTGAATGGATTGGTAACCCATTGTATTCAAATGACTGTGTAAAACAGTGACATCACTAAAGCCTACAATCCATTTCGGATTTTGCTTGAACTTTGTAAAATCCAACAAATCCAGCATACGAACCGTACCATATCCACCACGGACACACCAAATCATTTTAACATTAGGATTGTCCAACTGATCCTGAAAATCTTTAGCACGTTGTTCATCGGTTCCCGCCAACTGATTCAAATCCAAACCAATTGTGCTCCCCACTTTTACTTCCAATCCCCAGCTTTTAAGCAAATCGATTGCCGGTTTTAAATTGTCATCAATATTTTTACGCGCTGTAGCTACAATGGCTACGGTATCGCCTTTTTTTAATAAAGGAGGTGTAATCATAGTTTTGGTTTGTCCCATTAAGGTGAATGAAAATACTAAAAGTAAAAATGTAAGTGCCTTTTTCATTTGAACTGCATCAGGTTTGACAAATATAAAAATTATAATACAATAGCCCTGATGGAAACGGCATCCTTTTTTTGCTTTGACCAATGGCAAAAAAAGATAGAGTGATCTCGTCCTAAAGACGAGAGAATAGCTTCTAATAAAAATCAGCATAATAAATCTAAAAACCTTATTTTTGCACTCAATTTAATTGCGTTATGTTACAAAATCCGAAGAGATATACCATTACGGCAGCATTGCCTTATACAAACGGTCCCATCCACATTGGTCACTTGGCTGGTGTTTATGTGCCCGGTGATATTTATGCCCGCTTTTTACGTTTACAAGGAAAAGATGTAGCTTACATCTGCGGAAGCGATGAACACGGTGTAGCCATTTCCATGAAAGCCAAAAAAGAAGGCATTACCCCTCAAGAAGTAATTGATAAATACGACGGAATCATTCGTCAATCCTTTATTGATTTCGGAATCTCTTTTGACAATTATTCTAGAACTTCAGCGGAAATTCATCATAAAACGGCTTCAGAATTTTTTAGAAAATTATACGATGAAGGTAAATTCATCGAAGAAACAACAGATCAGTTGTATGACGAAAAAGCTGAACAGTTTTTAGCCGATCGATTTGTAATTGGTACTTGTCCAAAATGTGGCAATGAAGAAGCTTATGGAGACCAATGTGAAAAATGTGGGTCATCATGGAATGCAACCGATTTAATTAACCCTAAATCGACAATCACAGGAACGAAGCCTGTTTTAAAATCGACAAAACACTGGTTTTTACCATTAAATGAATATTCTGATTTCTTACAGGAATGGATTGTAGAAGGTCATAAAAACGACTGGAAACCGAATGTCTATGGTCAGGTAAAATCATGGATTGATGGTGGATTAGAACCCCGTGCGGTAACCCGTGACTTGGATTGGGGAATTGATGTTCCAGTTGAAGGTGCTGAAGGTAAAAAACTATATGTGTGGTTTGATGCGCCTATAGGCTATATTTCTTCCACCAAAGAATGGGCGGCACGTGAAGGAAAAGACTGGGAGCCGTATTGGAAATCGGATGATACCAAATTAGTACACTTTATCGGAAAAGACAATATTGTATTCCACTGTGTGATTTTCCCAGCGATGTTAAAAGCGGAAGGAAGTTACATTTTGCCGGATAATGTTCCTGCTAACGAATTCCTGAATTTAGAAGGCAACAAATTGTCTACTTCTAAAAACTGGGCGGTTTGGTTACACGAATACTTGATTGATTTTCCTGAAAAACAGGATGCTTTACGTTATGCTTTGACGGCGAACGCACCTGAGACAAAAGACAACGATTTTACCTGGAAAGATTTTCAGGCGAGAAACAATAACGAATTAGCGGCTATCTTCGGGAACTTCATTAACCGTGTAGTGGTATTGACGAATAAATATTATGAAGGAGTTGTTCCAACGCCAAATGAATATAGTGAAGTTGATTTAGCAACCTTAACAGAATTGAAAGCCTATCCAGCAGTGATTGCTTCTTCAGTAGAACGCTACCGATTCAGAGAAGCTTTGGGAGAAATGATGAATGTAGCCCGTTTGGGTAATAAATATTTAGCCGATGAAGAGCCTTGGAAAATGGTAAAAACCGATCCTGAGCGCGTAAAAACACAAATGTATGTGGCGTTACAAATTGCCGCAGCTTTACGTGTATTGGCGGAACCGTTCCTACCATTCACTGCTTCGAAATTGGCCAACATTTTGAAACTAGACGAATTGAACTGGAATACAGTCTCAGAAACTTCCAATTTAATGCCGGCAGGTCATACTATTGGTGATGCTGAAATTCTTTTCGCTCAGATTGAAGATACTGAAATACAAAAACAAATTGACAAACTCGAAGCAACTAAAAAAGCCAATGTAGTTGCTGATAACAATAAAATTATGCCTCAAAAAGAAACTGCTACTTTCGATGATTTCTCAAAAATCGATTTACGTGTTGGAACCATTATCGAAGCTGAAAAAATGCCAAAAGCGGATAAATTATTAGTTTTAAAAGTAGATACAGGACTTGACGTTCGTACGATTGTTTCGGGAATAGCCGAGCACTTTACACCGGAAGAAGTTATTGGCAAAAGAGTTACCGTTCTAGTAAACTTAGCACCAAGAGCGTTACGTGGTGTAGAAAGTCAGGGAATGTTATTATTGACTAACAATGCTGAAGGAAAATTAGTATTTGTGTCTCCTGAAAAAGAAGGAGTGGAAAACGGAGCTACTATCGCATAATAAGTTACTACATCATGAAACTAAAAATCATTGCTTTTCTGCTATTTGTGCAGCAAATTTCATTATCTCAAGAAAAGATAAACACATTTAGTTATGAAATTAATAAACCAAAAAATGTTGTCACTCTAACGGATGACATAAATGAAAAAGTTGTATTTATTTACAACTATAAAACTCAAATCGATTTTTTACTTTTCGATGATACTATGAGTCCTAAAGGAAAAATTTCGGAATCATTTGCAGAAAAGGAAAATAGATTCTATTTGGGATATAGTTTTAGCGACAATCTTTATTACACCTATTGGGCAAAAGATAATACTATTGAAGTCAAGGAATTGGACTTTGCTACCAATACTGTAAAAACAAGCCAAATTGATTTGATTTCAGAAAACAAAGGAAAAGTAATTTCTCACTTATCGGAAAACGGAAAATGTTATATTTTATCTTCTAGTAAAGGAAGCAACTTATTAACCATTTTCGTTTTAGAAAAAAATGCTGCAATTCAAAAAACAGTCGATCTTAAAGATATGAAATTCTTGAACTCAGATGGTGGTTTCGCCAATTTTAATGATATATGTTGGGAAGGAAATGGAGCTTTTTATAAAGACGGATTCAGAGTTATGTCAAACAATACCTTCCCATCGTTAGTTTCAAGTACTCAAAAGAAAAAGATCTTCTTAAAAGATGACGTATTAACTTTGTGTTTTGATTACAATTCCAATTTCACGCAAACACTATCCATTAATTTAAAAGACTTTTCCTCATCACAGAAGGTTTTCAACAAACAGTTTGTTACTACAGACAATCAGTTAGCTACTATTGATTCAAATTCCTATATCATCAACAATCATGTTTTTCAAATAAAAACAATCGAAGGAAAGATTTATTTAAGCATAAAAGATGCTGAAAACAATGAAGTTAAAAATATATTATATCAAATAGATAATTTTGGAACTACTTATAATTCTGATTTAACTGAGGAAATTGGAAGCATTACTAAAAAAACAATTTTAGAAAAGCCGAATCAATTTATAAGACGAGTTAACAGACAAAATCCTTCTATCTCAGGTTATTTTGAAAATGACAAATACCATATTACGCTTGGTGGTGTTTCTTATCCACAACAAAACTCAGGGGCATTTATTGGCGGAGCATTTGGTGGGTTAATTGGTGGAATAGTTGGTGCTTTGGTGGCTGGAAATACTAGTAATTTGGAAATTAATTCCTATGCCAATAAAATAGTTGTACATACCAAAATCATTTTTGATTCAAATTTTAATCATGTTGCCGAAAAAGCACAGGATTCAAAATTAGAAAACTTGAGAAAATATATTGAAACTCAAAAAGATCAAGAATTTCAATTGGTTTACAGTTTAAAAAACAAGTTGTATTTAACAAGTTATAACAAGGAATTAAAACAAACTACCTTCTATCAATTTTAAATCAAAATAACCTTCAACGGCTTACTATAAATGATAAAATACAGTTTCATAAAATTTGTTGATTGATAAACACCCATAAAAGTTATTTTCCCGCAATCCGGTTTGATTACTAAATCCTTTTTAAATACGCTAAAGTTTAATAACTTAGTACATATCAGAAAAATCCCTCTAAAGAAAGATTTTTGAAAATTCACACCCTAATGAACATTAAAGTAATCGCATTTGATGCCGACGACACACTGTGGCACAACGAACCCTACTTTGACGAAGCACAAGCCAAGTTTTGTGACCTATTTCAGGACTTTGCTTCTCGTCAGGAATTGTTGCAGCTCATTTTAACCCATCAGGTGAAAAATTTACCATTGTATGGTTTCGGGATTAAAGCATTTACGTTATCCATGATTGAGACTGGTTTGTCCTTGACCAATCATCAGCTTTCCGG
Source organism: Flavobacterium sp. MAHUQ-57 (assembly GCF_051908335.1). Lineage (NCBI taxonomy): Bacteria > Pseudomonadati > Bacteroidota > Flavobacteriia > Flavobacteriales > Flavobacteriaceae > Flavobacterium > Flavobacterium sp. MAHUQ-57. Next base: position 1,054,140 of record NZ_JBPZTE010000007.1, read on the forward strand.
AAAAGCAGTAGAAAAAATTCTACAAATAGGAAAAGAATTACTGGAAAAACCGGTTGAATTGTTACCTAATGTAGAAACTGTTTTAAAAGAACTCCACGGTAAATACAAATTGATTGTAGCTACTAAAGGCGACTTGAAAGACCAACATCGCAAATTACACGATTCCCATTTGGGTCATTATTTTCACCATATTGAAGTGATGAGCGATAAAACCGATTTGGATTATCAGAAAATGTTGTCCCGACTTGATATCAAAGAATCTGAATTTTTAATGATTGGCAATTCACTGAAATCAGATGTTCTTCCTGTATTGAACATAGGTGGTCACGCTATTCATATACCTTACCATACGACATGGGAATACGAAAAAATAGATTTTGAAATCGATCACGCTAACTTCCAAGCGGTAGAACAAATTATGAATATCTTACCTTTGCTATAATGATGCGCAAACTAGATTTAGCTACCTGGAATCGTAAAGAACATTACGAGTTCTTCAGTAAAATGGACGAACCTTTTTTTGGGTTTACCATTCCACTGGATTGCACTGGAGCCTATGAAAAAGCGAAAGAATTAAACATTTCGTTTTTCGTCTATTACCTGCATAAAACGCTTATAGCAATTAATAGTATTGAAAATTTCAGGTATAGGATCATAAACAATGAAGTGGTTGTATTTGACCGAATCAATGTATCGGCAACGATTATGCGTGAAGACAAAACTTTTGGCTTTTCATTCATCGAGTTTGACGAAGACATTCATAGATTTAATGCAATTGCCCAAAAAGAAATCGAAAGAATTCAAACTACTTCCGGATTATTTACTCGTGAGTTCAATGAAGTCAATCTGATTCATTTCTCTGCAGTGCCATGGGTGAATTTCTCATCCGTTTCTCATGCACGCGGCTTTAATTATCCTGACAGCTGTCCAAAAATAGCCTTTGGTGAACTCACTGAAACCGATGGAATAAAAAGTATGCCTTTCTCTGTACATGTACATCACGGTCTAATGGATGGCTATCATGTAGGATTATTTTTAGAAAGATTGAAAGCAGAAATGCAATAAAAAAATTCGTAACTTTATGAAAAAAGTAAAGTTATGTTATCTAAAAGTATCGAATCAGCATTAAATAACCAAGTTCGTATCGAAGCCGAATCTTCACAAATTTATTTATCCATGGCTTGCTGGGCCGAAACTAAAGGTTTTGAAGGAATTGCCAGTTTTATGTATTTACAATCGGATGAAGAAAGAGCGCACATGCTCAAACTGATTAAATACCTTAACGAACGTGGTGGACACGCAACTGTAACCGAACTAAAAGCACCCAAAACACAATTTGGTGATTTTAAAGAAATGTTTGAAGAATTGTACAAGCACGAATTATTCGTATCCAACTCGATCAACGAACTGGTACATATTGCTTTACAGGAAAAAGATTATGCCACCCACAATTTCTTACAATGGTATGTAGCCGAACAAATCGAAGAAGAAGCACAAGCGAAAACCATTTTGGATAAAATCAATCTCATTGGAGATGACAAAGGAGGGTTATATCTATTTGACAGAGACATACAACAACTGAATGTTAAAAGTTCGGTCGGGGCCAAAAATTAATCGTATCCCATTATGTTTTGAGTAAAAAAGAGAAACATAAAAAAAAAGAGAAACACGACAAAGTGTTGCAAAAGCAACTTAAAATCGCCAAAGATTGTAAGTCGAAATGCTGTGAGAAGTACAAAAAAAAAGAAAGCAAGCGTTGCAAACGATGTCCAATGTTTGATCTTATCAAAAAACTTCATGTCAATGATTTTGAGCTCAATTCAAAAAAAGAATAATTCGTTAAAAAATAGCCAAACATACTAGAAGATAATCCATCAAGTTCGTACCTTTGCGTTCGTTAACTTTTTAACTCAAAAATTATGTATCCAGAGGAAATGGTAAAACCAATGCGTGCTGAATTATCAGAGGCAGGTTTTCAAGATTTATATAGTGCTGAAGCTGTCGAAAATGCTTTAGCTCAAAAAGGAACAACATTAGTAGTGGTAAATTCGGTTTGTGGTTGTGCAGCACGTAATGCGCGCCCGGGAGCTAAAATGAGTTTAGCTGGTGCCAAAAAACCAGACCACTTGGTAACTGTTTTTGCAGGTGTAGACAAAGAAGCTGTAGATGCTGCTCGCCAACACATGTTCCCTTTTCCACCGTCTTCACCAAGCATTGCTTTATTTAAAGACGGAGAATTGGTTCACATGTTAGAGCGTCACCATATTGAAGGTCGCCCAGCTGAAATTATTGCAGAAAATTTAACAGATGCGTATAGCGAATTCTGTTAATTGATTTGATTACAATACAAATGTCATTCTGGAAGAAGGCTATCCTTTCATCAGAATGACATTTTTTTATTTATTTTGTGCAAACTTTAAAGCGATGCAAAAAATTATTTCCTATCCGCTATCTATTGTCTATTATTTATTTTTCGGATTTTGGCTAGTTCTGTTTCATCCAATTCAATGGTTTTGTATTACTGTATTCGGTTATAACGCACATCGATGGAGTGTTGCGATTTTAAATGGTTTTTTAGTTCGAACCACTCACCTACTCGGCACTACTTATTCGATTGAAGGTTTTGAAAATATACCCAACAACCAGCCGTTAATTATTGTAAGCAATCATCAAAGTTTATACGATATTCCGCCGTATATTTGGTTTTTAAGAAAATGCCATCCAAAATTCATCAGTAAAAAAGAATTAGGGAAAGGAATTCCAAGTGTTTCCTTTAATCTCCGCCATGGTGGCTCTGCACTTATAGACAGAAAAGATCCGAAACAAGCTCTGCCTGAAATCAAACGTGTAGCTGAGTATATTAACAAAAATAATTATTCTGTTGTTATTTTTCCGGAAGGAACAAGAAGCAAAACCGGTGTACCAAAACCTTTTGCTGTCAACGGATTGAAAATGCTGTATAAATTTGCGCCCGACGCGTACTTTTTACCTGTTACCATAAACAATTCATGGAAAATGACGCGTTATGGACAATTCCCTTTAGGTTTGGGGAATCGTTTGTCGTTTACCATTCACAAACCACTTAAAATTAGCGATCATACTTTCGAAGAAATTATCGAAAAAACCGAAAGTGTTATCACGCAAAACATCAAAAAAAGTTAATTATGTCTATACAAAATGTGCGTCGTGAAGTGATGCAGTTTTTAGAAAAAAACATCGACTCCTTTGTCGAGACCTACTTGATGCCTGTAGAAAAAATATGGCAGCCAAGTGATTTATTACCCAATTCTGAAAAAGATACTTTTCTAGAAGAAGTAACAGAATTGAGAGAAATTGCAAAAGATTTACCGTATGATTTCTGGGTAGTTTTAGTCGGCGACACCATTACCGAAGAAGCTTTACCAACTTATGAATCTTGGTTGATGGACGTGGAAGGCGTTTCTCAAAAAGGAGAAGGCGGCGATAACGGATGGGCAAAATGGCTACGTCAATGGACGGGAGAAGAAAACCGTCATGGCGATCTATTAAACAAATATTTGTACCTATCCGGAAAAGTAAACATGCGTGAAGTGGAAATTACTACACAGCATTTAATTAATGACGGTTTTGATCCGGGAACCGACAGAGATCCTTACAAAAACTTTGTATTTACTAGCTTTCAAGAATTAGCTACTTACATTTCTCACAATCGTGTAGCTCAAATTGCCAAACGATTTGGAGATCACAAATTATCTAAAATTTGTCGTTTGATTGCTGGGGACGAAATGCGCCACCATCATGCTTATTCCGAGTTTGTTAACCGTATTTTCAAAATTGATCCAAGCGAAATGATGTTGTCTTTTCAATACATGATGAAGCAAAAAATCACTATGCCAGCGCATTTAATTCGTGAATCTGGAGAATCAATAGGTACAGCCTTTGAAAAATTCTCAGAATCGGCGCAACGTATTGGAGTATATACTGCTATGGATTATGTAGAGATTCTTCAAAAATTAATTGACAAATGGGAAATTGATAAGATTACTGGTTTGACAGATGAAGCAGAAAAAGCGAGAGATTATTTAATGAAATTACCTTCACGAATGACCAGAATTGCGGAACGTTTAGTAATTCCTGCAGAAGAAAAATTATTCAAATGGGTACAACCTTCAATAACCGTTTAATATGAGCTTGATCGATACTACCATTACCTTCGTCAAAGAACAATTACATGATGCCGAAGGAGGTCATGATTGGTTTCATATCGAGCGCGTGTTTAAAAATGCTTTATTGATTGCACAAGGAGAAGATTGCGATTTGACGGTTGTAAAATTAGGTGCTTTATTGCATGATGTAGCCGATAGTAAGTTCCACAATGGAGATGAAACGGTTGGTCCAAAAGTAGCTCGTGAATTTTTGGAAAGTCAAAATGTCGCAGAAGAAACCATCCAACATGTAATTAACATCATTGAAAACATTTCATTCAAAGGTGGAAATTTCGAGAAGAAATTCAACTCTATCGAGTTGGAAATTGTTCAGGATGCCGATCGATTAGACGCTATTGGAGCGATTGGTGTGGCAAGAGCTTTCAATTATGGCGGCTTTAAAAACCGTGCCTTATACAATCCGAACATTCAACCCAACCTCAATATGAATAAGGAAGAATACAAAAAAAGTGATTCCCCAACTATCAATCATTTTTACGAAAAACTTTTGCTCTTAAAAGACAAAATGAATACCGCTTCTGGCAAAAAAATTGCGGAAGAACGTCACCGTTACATGGAACAGTTTCTTTCCCAATTTTACGCAGAATGGGAAGGCCATAAATAAAAAAAGAGAACCGAATTGGTTCTCTTTTTAGTATGCTTTATTTTCCAGTAAACTCCGCTTTTCTCTTTTCTAAGAATGCCGTTGTTCCTTCTTTAAAATCGGCAGTAGCAAAACATTCGCCGAATTTGTTAATTTCAATTTCATAACCATTTACACCGTCTTTATAATTGGCGTTCACAGCCTGTATTGCTTTACTGATAGCAACCGGTGAATTTTTCAAAATCTTATTGGCTATAGTCATGTATGTTGCAAATAAATCTGCTTGCGGCACTACATGATTTACCAAACCATAATTCAATGCTGTTGCAGCATCAATCATTCCAGCAGTCATAATCATTTCCATAGCACGACCTTTACCTACTAATTGAGGTAAACGCTGCGTTCCACCATAACCTGGAATAACTCCTAAAGAAACTTCAGGCAAACCCATTTTAGCATTATCTGAAGCGATACGGAAATGACACGACATGGCCAATTCCAATCCACCACCTAGAGCAAAACCGTTCACTGCGGCAATTACCGGTGTTTTCATCTTTTCTACAAAATTGAACAACAATTCCTGTCCTTTGGCTGCTAGTTGTGCGCCTTCTTTTGCCGAAAAATGAGCAAATTCAGAGATATCGGCACCAGCGACGAAAGCTTTTTCTCCACTTCCGGTAATGATAACCACCTGTACATTTTCGTTAGCATCCAATTGCTTTAAAACATCATGCAATTCTTCGATGGTTGCTTTATTCAATGCATTCAATTTTTCAGGACGATTAATGGTAACTGTTGCAATTCCTTTTTCGTGTTCGACTAAAATATTCTCAAATGTCATAACTAAATTATTGGTTAATGATAGGTAATGTTACTTTGAAAACAGTTCCTTTACCAATGGTAGAATCGAAGGTAATGGTTCCGTTATAATTTTCTATAATGTTTTTAATAATTGCCAATCCCAATCCCATTCCGCTGGTTTTGGTTGTAAATTTAGGCTCAAAAATTCGGTCAAAATCCTCTACGGCTATTCCATTTCCGTTGTCATGCACCTTAATGACCGCATTTCCATTTTCTCTTTTTACGGTAACGTCAATTCTTTTGATATCTTGTTCTTCTGGAATTGCCTGTATAGCATTTTTAACTAAATTGGTGATAATACGAATCAGTTGCGTTCTATCAATTTTGGTAATAATTTCTTCCGATTCGCTTGAAAATTCGATGTAATCCTCATTAAAAATATCCAGTGCCAAATCCACTACATCCACCACATTAAGGGTTTCGTTTTGCTGTGCCGGCATCGAAGCAAAATTAGAAAAAGCAGAAGCTACAGCGCTCATCGTGTCAATTTGCTGAATTAAAGTTCTGGAATAATCCGCAAGTTTTTGTTTTGCATTTGGATCTTCTGGGTTAAATCGCATTTCAAAGCTCTGCACAGTCAAACGCATTGGTGTTAAAGGATTTTTAATTTCGTGGGCCACTTGTTTCGCCATTTCTCGCCAAGCTCCTTCCCTTTCACCTTGTGCTAATTTGTTGGCGCTTTCTTCCAACTCATCGATCATATGATTGTACGATTGTATTAATCTATCGATTTCATAACTATTGGTTACTAAATCAATTTTTTCGTTCTTCTCCGTTAAAGATGTCTCGGTTAAACGATCGGAAATGGTTTTAAGAGATCTCGTGATATAACGTGATAAATAATACGCAATCCAAATAGAAATAACAATCATTCCAAAATATACCATCCCAAAAATTTTCAGGAAACTGATAATTTCTTCTTTGTAAAAATCATCTTCTTCAACGTAGGGTAAACGAATTATCCCTATCGGTTTGTCTTCGATATAATCCATCAGATACGTATAGGAAAAACGGTAGGTATTTTGCTCGTCTTCGGCTATGGATACATACCTGTTGTTTTCGGAAGTTTTAATTCTACGAATTATTGCTTCAGGTAAATTAGGAGACAACTGTCCTTTTATTATGGGTGCTTTCGATGTAATTATCAAATGTCCAGATAAGTCATAAATATCGATTTCGATATTATGAATATCAGCAATCTCAAATATTTTATCTTTAAAAATAGATTGCAAGTTGAATGTTGTCAGTGGATGCGGAGTCACCTCGAGGACATATTGAATATGTTGCTTAATTTGATTTTCCTTCCGAATTAGCCTGTCCTGATGGTACTCTTGATTTTCAATTTGAAAATGCACTAATGATACCCCGGCAATTAAAATAGACGATACAATCGTTATGAGAATCATTGCTAAAAAGATTCTAACGCGTAACGACCAGTTTTTTACCTTCAAAAGGGTTTCCATTGATTACTTTTTTTCTCTGATTTGTTTGTAGAATTTATAACCCAGCATTAAAAGTACAGAAAAAAGTACAATACCTATTACCCCATAAATCCAATTGATGGCATTTTTTAGGATAACCAAAAAAACAACTGCAAATAAAATTAGGGTAGCACCTTCATTCCATAATCGGAAAAATCCTGAAGAGTGCTTTACATCGTCTTTTTGTAGCTGAAGAAAAATTTGATGGCATTTCAAATGGTATAAATACAAAAGAAACACAAATCCCAATTTAACATGCATCCACGATTGGCTTAGCCAAACAGTACCTGCATCTGTAAAAAACAACATCCAATACGCAAAAAAACTAGCCAAAATCGCACTTGGCCATGTAATAATATACCACAAACGGTATTGCATCAACTGGTATTGTTTGATTAGGATTTGTTGTTCAGGTTCAGGCTTTTGTTTCGCTTCGGCATGGTAAACAAATAAGCGTACGATATAAAACAATCCGGCAAACCATGTGATTACAAAAATTAAATGCAGTGATTTGATGTAATTGTAAAGCTCCATATTGGTTAATTTTTAGCCCAATCGGTAATCCATTTTGCTAAAGTATCCATCCAAGCTTCATCATCATTCAGGCAAGGTATCGCTTTGAATTTCTCACCACCATTTTCTACGAAATCTTCATTAGCTCTCATGGCAATTTCCTCCAAAGTTTCCAAACAATCGGCAACAAATGCAGGAGTAACCACTGCTAAATTTTTGATACCTTTTTTCGGCATTTTATTGATTTCGATATCAGTATACGGTTCAAGCCATTTGTCACCAGCTAGTCTAGACTGGAACGTTTCACTGTATTTTTCTTTTGGAATATTTAAAAGTTCAACTACTTGGCGTGTGGTTTCAAAACATTGATGACGGTAACAAAATTCATGAGCCGGAGATGCCGTCACACAACAACTTTTATCAATTTTACAATGAGATTTGGTTACATCGGTTTTACGGATATGACGTTCAGGAATCCCGTGATAAGAGAATAAAAGATGGTCGTACTCGAATCCTTCCAAATGTTTTTTAATGGAATCGGCTAAATTTTGAATATACTCTTTTCGGTTGTAAAATGAATTGATGACCGTGAATTTCATTTCAGGGAAAAGCTTTTTACGCAATTCTTCCGCTAAAACTATAATTGTTTTGGTCGATGCCATTGCATACTGTGGATACATTGGCAAAAGCAATACTTCAGTAACACCTTTATCTTTTAACTCTTGAAGTCCTTTTTGAATGGTCATTGAACCATAACGCATTGACAAAGCGATTGGAATAGCAACTCTTTCTTGTACTTTTTGATGTACATTTTTAGAAATCACCACTAACGGAGAACCTTCTTTTGTCCATATTTTACCATAGGCATGAGCAGATTCTTCTGGTCGTTTTCGTAAAATAATTCCTCGTACTAAAAATGCACGCAACAAATACGGAACATCAATCACGTATTTATCCATTAAAAATTCATCCAAATATGGTTTCACGTCTTTTGGATCCGGACTTTCCGGAGATCCTAAATTCACTAATAAAACTCCTTTCATCTATATGCTTTTTTCTAATAAATATTTCTTGGGTGTAGTGTTGTATTTCTTCTTAAATGCTGCAATGAAATGACTCGCAGTGCTATATCCTATTTTTAGTCCGACTTCATTCACATTGTAGGAACCAGAATCTAACAAATTCCGAGCATACTCCATTTTATAATCAAACAAAAAACCATAAACCGTATCACCATAAATTTGTTTGAAACCGGCTTTTAGTTTTTTTAGGTTTAAACCAACCTGATGTGCCAACTCTTCCAAGCCGGGAGGTTCGGCCATATTGGCTATAATAATTTCTTTGGCTTTCTTAATACGCTGCACATTCTCCTCATCTATAAGAAAGGGGCATTGTTCCGCATTGGGATCTTCATTTTTATTAAAAAACAAACTCAACAATTCGTATCCTTTCCCTTTGTAGTATAAATTTTTAATGGAAGGATTGAGACTATAATGAAACATCTGATTTAGTACAATCGCCATTGAAGGCGTAATATTCTCTTCCCCATAATACTTTCGGTCTTTGTTCTGTTCACTTAAAAACGGAATGTGATCGGCATCGGAAGTAAACAAACCATGGAATTTTTTTATGGAGATCAAAATGGAAATTATCCAGGATTTCGGTTCTAAAACAACGTCCAAAGGCAATTCTTTTTCAGGATTATAAAAAAGTAAAGACTTTTCTTCCATCAAATCCAGCGTATAATTCCCTTGGTTAAAGATAAATTTTGCCTTGCCTTTTAAACCAAAATGAAACTGAATCAATCCGGTCTTAACCTGACGCTTATAGGTCAGATGTTCTGCGGTATCATTCTGAAAACGAATTAAAATAAACTCATCGTCAATTTTAATCTCTTCCGAAAAATTTGATGCTTCTCTGGTACTCATAGCGATACTTTTTTTCAATATAAACAAAAGTCTAGAAAACTATTTATTTAGAATGATTCTACATAATCATGTTCTAACGACCCTATTTTGCTACAAAAATAAAAGAAATAACGATTGAAATCTTTTTTATTCCCAAAAAAACGTTTAGCGACACAAAAAGAACTTTTAGCGTTACTTTTATAAATTCCTACCGATTAAATTTGTCCCATCAATTGATTTTAAGGGATGACGAACAATTTGGAGGCCAAAACCACTACATTTTACGCAATTGGATTAAGTTATTTGAAGGCTGATGCGGAGATAAGAGGAAAATTTAGTCTGGACGAACAGGCTAAAGAATCCTTGTTAACTCAAGCAAAAAATGAAGGCATAGAAAGTTTAATTGTTACTTCAACTTGTAACAGAACCGAGATCTACGGTTTTGCACAACATCCATTCCAACTCATCAAATTATTGTGTGACAATAGTCAAGGCACAGTAGAGGACTTTCAAAAAGTAGCTTACGTTTACAAAAGCAAAGAAGCCATCAATCATTTATTTCGTGTAGGCACTGGATTGGATAGCCAGATTTTAGGTGATTTTGAAATCATATCTCAAATCAAAAACGCGTTTGTTACTTCTAAAAAACACGGATTGATTAACGCTTATATTGAACGTTTGGTCAATGCAGTAATACAGGCAAGCAAAAGAGTGAAAAATGAAACCGAAATTTCCTCTGGAGCTACCTCGGTGTCGTTTGCCTCAGTACAATATATTTTCAAGACTGTTCCCGATATCTCGGAGAAAAACATTTTACTTTTCGGCACTGGAAAAATAGGAAGAAATACTTGTGAGAATCTGGTAAAACATACCAAACACGACCAAATTACCTTAATTAACCGTACCAAAGATAAAGCAGAAAAATTAGCAAAAAAACTAGACTTAATTGTTAAAGACTATACTGATTTACAGGTTGAGATTCAAAAAGCCGATGTTTTAGTAGTTGCCACTGGTGCACAAAACCCTACAGTAGACAAGGCTATTCTAAATCTAAAAAAACCACTTTTGATTTTAGATTTATCGATTCCGAAAAACGTAAACGAAAACGTATTGGATGTAGAAGGTGTAGCACTGGTACACATGGATCATTTGTCGCAAATTACAGATGAAACTTTGGAAAACAGAAAGAAACAAGTACCGGCTGCCGAAGCGATTATTGAAGAAATCAAAGAAGAGTTTATTACTTGGTCTAAAGGCAGGAAGTATGCTCCAACCATTCATGCGTTAAAGGCGAAACTGAATGCAATCAAGCAAACAGAATTGACCTACCAAAAGAAAAAAATGGATAATTTTGATGAAGAACAAGCAGAAATCATCAGTAACCGAATTATCCAAAAAATAACCAATCATTTTGCGAATCATTTAAAAGACGAAAACACTACGGTTGACGAAAGTGTAGAATGGATCCAAAAGATATTTCAATTGTAAAAGCCAATCAGTACAACACTGATAAACACTCCAATATACGTGTCAAAACAAAGTTCAAACAAAAAAAACATCCGAATAGGAACCCGCGATAGTGAATTAGCTTTATGGCAGGCGCATACTGTTGAAAAGCAGTTAAACGATTTAGGTTATCCCACAGAAATCATTGCCGTAAAATCGCAAGGTGATATCATACTTGACAAACCCTTATACGAATTAGGAATTACCGGAATTTTCACTAAAACACTTGATGTAGCCATGATTTCAGGTCAAGTGGATATTGCGGTACATTCTATGAAAGATGTACCGACTGCTTTGCCAAAAGGGATAGTACAGGCAGCAGTTTTAGAACGCGCCAACACACTAGATATCTTGGTACACAAAGGCAATCTTGATTTTTTGGAATCAACCGGAACTATCGCTACTGGAAGCTTACGCCGTCAGGCACAATGGCTGAACAAATACCCTACTCATACGGTAGTTGATTTGCGTGGGAATGTCAATACACGCATGCAGAAACTACAAGACAACGACTGGAATGGAGCTGTTTTTGCAGCAGCAGGTTTAGAGCGAATCAATTTAAAACCTGAAACTTATATTGATTTGAATTGGATGATTCCTGCACCTGCTCAGGGTGCCATGTTAGTAGTGGCCATGGAAAATGACACGTTTGCATTGGAAGCATTGCGTGAGTTGAATCATGTTGAAACCGAAATTTGCACCTACATAGAACGTCAATTCTTAAGAACATTAGAAGGCGGTTGTACTGCACCCATCGGTGCTTTAGCAAAATACAATGAAGATAATGATACGATTGAATTTCAGGGTGTATTGTTTTCGTTGGATGGTCAGCAGAAATTAGAAATAGACCGTGCTTTTGATATTTCGGAATGGAAGAAATTAGGATTCCATTGTGCAAAAGAAATCTTAGCCAATGGTGGTGCGGAATTGATGGCCGACATCAAGGAAAAATTAAAAAAATAACCGGTTTATGGCAGCGAAACAAATCCGTATACTCTCAACCAAAACACTTTTGACCAATCAAAAGCAGTTTTTATTGAATGCAGATTTCTCTGTTATTGAAGCAGATTTCATCGAAACCAAAACCTTGGATTTCGAATTAAAAAACACCAATAGTGCTTTGATTTTTACGAGTCAGAATGCTGTAAATGCACTATTGAATCATCCCTCTATTGAGCAGTTGAAGTCCAAAGAAGTCTTCTGTGTGGGATTAAAAACAAAAGCATTACTGGAAGAAAACGGATTTAAGGTAGTGGCTTATACCGGATATGCACAAGATTTGGCCGAAATCATAGCTTTAGTATATAGTGATTTAAGTTATACTTTTTTTAGTGGTACTTTACGTCGGGATACCCTTCCTGATTTATTGAAGGAAGCCGGAATTGTTTTCAATGAGATACAGGTTTATGAAACACTTTTAACACCCCAAAAGATGAACGCCAAACCGGACTGTATTCTATTTTTTAGTCCGTCGGCGGTAGAAAGTTATTTTCAGCAAAACAACATTACTGATGAAATTGCATTCTGCATAGGCAACACTACTGCAGAAGCATTGGAATCCAAGAAAATAAAAAACATTATAATCGCGAATCAACCTACTGTGGAAAACACGATTATTCAAACCATAAATTATTACAAACACGAATAGCAGTTCGCTAAAAGCAATAAGATGATAAAAAACGACCTATTTTTAAGAGCATTAAAAGGAGAAACTGTTGAACGTCCACCTGTTTGGATGATGCGTCAGGCCGGAAGATATTTACCAGAATTCAGAGCATTACGTGATAAATATGATTTTTTTACCCGTTGTGAAACCCCTGAATTGGCTGCCGAAATTACAGTTCAACCTATCCGAATTGTGAAGCCGGATGCTGCGATTTTATTCTCTGATATTCTTGTAGTTCCAAGAGCTATGGGAATCCATGTGGAATTAAAAGACAATTTAGGTCCAATTATCCCGGATCCTATCCGATCAACAGAGCAAGTTGAAAAAGTATTCATTCCGAATATTGAAGAAAGTTTGGGCTATGTAATGGATGCCATCAAACTGACCAAAGAAATGTTGAACGACGAAGTACCTTTGATTGGTTTTGCGGGTTCCCCATGGACTATTTTCTGTTATGCTGTAGAAGGGAAAGGATCTAAAAGTTTCGATACTGCCAAAGGATTCTGTTTTTCAAACCCGGTAGCAGCACATTCTTTATTACAGAAAATTACAGATACCACCATTTTATACTTAAAAGAAAAAGTAAAATCAGGCGTAAATGCCGTACAGATTTTTGATTCTTGGGGCGGAATGTTATCGCCTGTAGATTATCAGGAATTCTCATGGCAATACATCAACCAGATTGTAGAAGCTTTAGCCGAAGAAACAGAAGTAATTGTTTTCGGTAAAGGATGTTGGTTTGCCTTGAATGAAATGTCGAAATCGAAAGCATCAGCTTTAGGAGTAGACTGGACATGTTCGGCAAGAAACGCCCGTTATTTAACCGGCGGTAACATCACACTACAGGGTAATTTTGACCCATCACGTTTATTATCTCCAATACCTACCATCAAAAAAATGGTACATGAGATGATTGATGAATTTGGAAAGGACAAATACATTGTAAACCTTGGACACGGTATTTTACCGAACATCCCGGTAGACCATGCTAAAGCTTTTATTGAAGCCGTTAAAGAATACCAAAAGTAATCTTGGGCATGCGTCGTCGCCTCACTACTAGTTCCTTTATTTTTCTATTGCTGTTGGTTTGTCACTTTTCACAAGCACAAACTACTGTAAAGGCCAATGTCATCAGCGTTCTTGGTTTTCCACAAGTTGGGATTGAAACTGCTTTGGGACAGAAAACCAGTTTTCAAGTAGATGCTTTGGCTTCGGTTTGGAAATCGATCAACGGTGCTCCACAGCAGGCTTATATGGTGATTCCTGAGTTTCGGTATTACCCCAAAAAAGCGATGGAAGGATTCTATATAGGTGGACATGTAGGTGCTTCGGCTTTCAAAATGCAGAAGTGGAGCTATATCAATACCGACTATTACCAAAAAGGATATAATGTACTCTACGGTGTTACGGTGGGTTATCAAGTAAAAATTAATGAGCGCTTTGCAATGGATGCCTTTTTAGGAGGCGGATCTCAACAAGCCTACTATAACGGTTATTTATTAAGTACCGGAGAACGTTATGAAAATGCCAAACATTTCAACAAAAGTGGCGAATTATTGCCCTACCGTGGTGGCATTATGATTGTATACAAACTGAATCGGAAGAATGAAAAATAAGTTATTTCAAATTATCCAAAATCTTAGTTTATTCGTTGTAAACCATTCACTTTCCTTTCTATTGCTGGGCATACTTACATCGGTAAATGCACAAAGCTTAAAGAAAGACAGTATCGCCGTTCAAAAAATAATTCAGAAATACAACAAGGAGAAAAAAGTCCCTACACTCCTTACCATTACCGATACCAAAGAGGTGCAATTGATTTCTCAATATATTGAAAAATGTGTTGTTGAGAAAAAAAAGAAGGAGGCTAAACTAAAGTTGGAGCACGAATCCAAACTTGGGAGACGCTATCGTAATGGTGACAATTCGGTTGTACCCGATATTATAAAGATTTTAAGAGAAAAAAATCTAGAAAAAATCAATACCCTGCTTTCTGAAATGGATTTGGTTTTTGATGAGAAACCCAAGAAACTAATTCTTGATCCAGCGATAAAGCAACTGCTTTTTCAATACATTGAAGATGAAAATCTAGAACATATTGTTGTTCAATTTTTAGGAATTAACAAGATAGAAGGAAGTATTCCTTTATTTGAAAACCGATTACTCTCAGGGCAATCGAAGGATAACGGACGTATTTTCTTCTGGCTTGCCCAAGAAGGCACAACAGAAAAAGCAGTCAATTACATCCACGAACTCTATTTTAAACAAGGTAAAAATTTACTTCACGAAACCTGGATTTTTGAGGGAATTTCAGAAATATTGAAAAAAGGATCAGAGCAGGAAAAAAAGAAAATCTTAGACATTGTTTTTGATTACCTTGAAAAAAATCCTGTTACGAATGCCGATTTTAAACATGACACCCATTTGTCCTTTTTTTCAGAATCACAACTTAAACTTGCTTTACTTTCAATAGTACTGGATAATGGAGATCAAAGAACATTCGGCTTACTTAAAAAAATTGAAGATACCTTGATCAAAGAATTAAAAGGGATGGAAGATATTGACGATTTTAAAAATAAAATAAAGCTGACATCAATACGGTTTCTAAACAATTCAGAGAAAGTAGGCGCTACATTGGAGAGTCTTACAAAAAAAGACATTTACTTTGAAATGCTTGAAGTGATTCAAAAAGATCCATTTTTACAAGAAAACAAAAATATTGAGCAACACGTTTTACAACAGTTTGACCGATTTGGATTTACAGACGCCTATGATCATGACCGATTACTAACGTATTTTAAGAACAAGAAAAAAGAGGAATTTACCTTATTGGTTCGAGAAAACATCCGCTCCAAAGAACTACAACACCAATTGTTGGAAGCGTTTACCATTAACAAATATACGTTTGACGAAATCAATCAGTACCTTTATAGTAGCGGCTTAATTGAACAGCCGATTTCGAAAGAACAGGTTACCAACTACCTGACTGAAAATGAGTATCCCAATGACCTCAATTCGATTTATACCTGTATGGAAATCGCTAAAATCAGTGTGGCATTTGATACCGAAACCGGATTCACACCAGTAGACTATGATGTATTATTGGATAATTTTGCTCAGGCATCCAAGCATAAAATTAGCGGTATACAATCGGTTGTAATTGCAAAGTTGAATCCCCAAAAAGAGCAGTTAGACTACCAGTTTTTGGTTCATTATAAAAACAAATGTTATGTAATGTTTCCAGAAGATTTCGGCGACTGGTATGATATGGAAAGTTTTCCAAAATTATTGGACTTAATTGTAAAAGATTCTGGGATAACAGAAGAATTTGTTTACGTTAGTACCGGAGGACAAGATGCGATGTATATTTTTGGCGAAACTAAAAAAATAGAACAACTGAAAAAGAAGTTTAAATTAGACTACGAATAAACGATACAGAATAGATGAAAACTAAATTTTATCACTACATAGAAACACTGCAAGATCAAATTTGCAAAGGATTGGAAGCTATGGATGGTGTTGCCCGATTCCGTCAGGATTTGTGGGAGCGTCCCGAAGGTGGAGGTGGAAGAACCCGTGTTATTGAAAACGGTCAAGTATTCGAAAAGGGCGGAGTAAATATTTCTGCGGTACATGGCGCTTTACCTAAAGCCATGCAGACCTATTTCAATGTGGGCGAGGTTGATTTTTTTGCCTGCGGACTGAGTTTGGTTATCCATCCGAAAAACCCTATGGTTCCTACAGTTCATGCCAATTGGCGCTATTTTGAAATGTATGATAAAGAAGGAACATTACTCAATTCCTGGTTTGGTGGCGGACAAGATTTGACGCCGTATTATTTGTTTGAGGAAGATGCCCGTCATTTTCATCAGACGTGTAAAACAGCTTGCGACAAGCACAATCCGGAGTTTTATCCGAAGTTTAAACAACAATGTGACGAGTACTTTTGGAATGCGCATCGTGATGAAGCCCGCGGTATTGGCGGTTTATTCTTTGATCATTGCAAAGCAACCGAAACTATGTCTATGGAAGATTGGTATCAGTTTGTTACCGAGGTAGGCAATAGTTTCCTTGAAGCGTATTTACCAATTGTCGAGAAGCGAAAAGACTTGCCTTATACCTCAGCGCAGCGCACTTGGCAGGAGATTCGTAGAGGACGTTATGTGGAATTCAATTTGGTACATGATAAAGGCACCTTATTTGGGTTAAAAACCAATGGAAGAATGGAATCCATACTAATGAGTTTACCGCCCCATGTACAATGGGTATATGACCATCATCCTGAAAAAGGAAGTGAAGAAGAGCGATTAATTCAAGTCTTAGCCAACCCAA
The DNA here is from genome assembly GCF_051908335.1 of Flavobacterium sp. MAHUQ-57. Classification (NCBI taxonomy): domain Bacteria; kingdom Pseudomonadati; phylum Bacteroidota; class Flavobacteriia; order Flavobacteriales; family Flavobacteriaceae; genus Flavobacterium; species Flavobacterium sp. MAHUQ-57. The sequence continues at coordinate 1,071,194 of NZ_JBPZTE010000007.1, forward strand.
AAGCTTGGGTTTAAAAAATAAAAACAGATTCAAACTGCCCCTATTTGGGGCTTTTTTTATGGTCAGGAGTTGATTATCGTTTATGGTTTGTCGTTTATAGTTAAAGGTGAAAAGCGATTATACACTGCTCCTTCTTCACTCAAGAGCAATTCATGTGCTAGATACACACGACATATATACGATATATACACGCCATATATACGCCATATATACGCCATATATACGTCATATATACGTCATATACAGTTCACTTATTACTATATACTTTGAGGCGATATTAATGCAACCGTAACTTACAAAAAAAGAGCCCGAAATAGTATCGGGCTCATTGGAAATCCTTGTTAAAGGTAGGTTGTAACTTCTTTTACTTCAAGTAGCTGAATAAATCCAAAGATTGAAGAATAATATTTTTCGAATTGTTAGTTGCATTGAATTCTGCTTCTAATTTCATGGTATTCTCTTTCAGTTTTTTAGCCGATTTGACTTGTAAGTTTTTGAATTGATTGGCGAATCTCATCATTTTATCTGCATCTTTTTCGGATGGATTTGCTTTCACTAGGCTTCTTATGAATGCACTTACATCCAAATTTCCGACAAAATAATTTTTGGCGATTTCTTTTTTGGTGTTGACAGCGAAACCAGATTTGGTAGTATTTGTCAAATAATTCAATCCGTTGGTGATTACGAAAACATCGCCGTCTTTCAGTAAGACAATTGGTCCGAATTCTTCAGAGGTTTTAGTGATTACGTAATCATTCCCTACTTTTTCCAAACCTTTTTTTCGTACTCCAAGATCCAATAATTTGTTCACCAATGTTGGGTGCGAAGAAGTTAAAAGTATAGAAAAAATCGGTTTTGTTTTCGTGATTGTTTTTTCTTCCAACACCTCTTCATAGTCCTCGTTGTATGTGGTCTCGGTTATATTTTTAGTGTAAGGCGTCATGTTGTGAAGGAACATGGAAACGTCACCGTCAAAAATCGTAGCTGCAGCTTTTTCATCGATAATGGTGCTAAACAAGTCGGTAATAATTTCCAAATCTTGTTGTTCCATCGGTAAACTTGCCAGCGCTTGCTCTGTTAATTTTGGGTAACTTTTAAGCACCTCTTCTGTGTTAACATGGTACGACATATAAGCCAATGGCGCTTCATTTGGAAAATACTTAAAGATTGTTTTGTTTGGTTTTCTTGCAATTACTTTCGCAACAATTTTAGCCAAAGGTTCAGAATATTCAATTGATTGTTCCATTCTGGCTTTATCATTTTCAAAATAAAAGTCACAGTTCATTCCTTTGATAGAGTGTGTTGCATTGTAGCTATTAACGTTCGGCATATAGCGGTATAAGTAGGATAACACATTGAATTTACCCATTAAGCTGGTATAATTGACCCACGCAGAGATATCAGCTTTGGTATTGATTTTATCTGAAACCGGCGACGTAAACCCATTATCGAACAACAATGCCAATTGCACTTCCTGTTTGGCTTGTTTTTCCAAACGTTCTCTTTCGCGTTCTCTTCTATTTTCCTCTTCAAGATTTCGGTAATAGTCTTCATTGTAAAGATCGGCCTCACCGGACTCCCCTTCCTCTTCATCATTTGCAGGTTCTAATTCGGTTATAGGTTTCAATTCCTCGATTACAGCCGGTTCATCCACTACAATTGGTGCAGTTTCCTCAATTACTGCATATGCTGTATCTACCACAGCAGCTGCTGAATCAATTACTGCAACGCTATCAACAGCATACGCATCGTATTTTCTTTCATCCATAAGACCATACAAAACAAGATGTTCGTTGTTCCATGCCAGCGTATAATTGTTCTTTTTAGGAGAATACAATTCGTATTTTGGGAAGCTTTTTATGGTTTCTACGATAGTATCGTTTGCTTTGTCTTGATCGATTTGATTCTGAATGAACTGCTTCAAGCCTTTGTTATTGCGAAGTGGCAATGAAATTTGGTAGTACGGAATACTATCGGTATAATTTCCGTGAATGGTAACCGGTTTCGTCTTGTCAACAAACGACATAAAATCGTTTAGTTTCACCTTAGCACTTTCTTGGCTGAAACCTTTTAAAGCCTTGTGATTTAAGATACTATCAATGTTCACTTTTTTATCCAACTGCGGCATATTGAATTGAACAAAATAGTCATGATTTTGTTTTTGCACCTGTCCGAAAGCCAATACAGGTAGCATTAAAAATAAATAGAAATACTTTTTCATAAATTAATTTGTGAAGCTTATGGAATTGTTCATCAGTTTATTGTTATTTAAAACATTCCATATATTCTGTTTTAAAAACACTGTTTTTTTGGATTTTGACAGTTTACTATTGGGATTTTGACTATTGGCTACTTCTTTATCGAAAGTATACACCGCAGTGATATGCGCCTTGAGTAAATCGTCCTTTTTATCGTCGTTCTTCGTTAGACTTTTCGGTAATGGATAGGAGGCAATTCGTTCAAATTTACCTTCATTTTCCCGGAAGTGCACTAAGTTATTTTTCTTGTTCATGTTGTTAAGCACCTTATTGAGTACCTCAACCGAGCTGTAGGAAAAATTGATTTTAAAAATATAACTGCTAAAATCGTGGGAGGTTGATACATTAGAAACCCCTTTTATTTTAAGTGCATCCGATTTGAATTGTGCCAATTTTGCTTTGATTTCCTCTTCATTGGGTATGCTAACACCGTCGACTTCTTCCAGCATAATTGCCGATTTCATTTTGAGCCATGAATTGGAAAAATCGACAACCAGCGTATAATCGCCGGATTGGTCTTTGTTGTGCTTGATTTTTTCGGTGATTTCAAAACAACTGGTCAGAAGAAAGAAAATACTTAATAAAGTCCATTTTTTCATGGCGCAAAAATAAGATATAATTAACATATAGTCATCATATGTAAAGAGAAAGATATTAACCGGAATTCAGTACCTTTACACCCTCAATAATTGAATATCACATTATGTTTCCATTACACCGAGGCAGAAGATTGCGCGTGAATGAATCGATACGAAGTTTAGTGCGCGAAACCAGTTTAAGTCCTGCCGATTTTATGTTTCCCATGTTCATTGCCGAAGGCGAAAATGTTTCCGTTGCCATTCCTTCCATGCCAGGCATTTATAGACGATCGATTGATTTAACTGTAGCTGAAGTACAGGAGTTATTTGCCTTAGGAATTCGTGCGGTTAATATCTATGTGAAAGTCAATGATGATTTGAAAGACAATACCGGAAAAGAAGCGTGGAATCCGAACGGATTGATGCAACAAGCCATTCGTGCGATCAAGGCAGCTTGTCCTGAGATGATTGTGATGCCGGATGTGGCATTGGATCCGTATTCGATTTATGGTCATGATGGAATTATTGAAAACGGAGATGTTGCCAATGATGCTACAGTAGAAGCCTTAGTTAAAATGGCGGTTTCACATGCGCAGGCCGGAGCTGATTTTGTAGCACCGAGTGATATGATGGACGGTCGTGTTTTGCGTTTGCGTGAAGGATTGGATGCTGCAGGATTTCATCATGTAGGCATCATGAGTTATTCGGCGAAATATGCCTCTGCCTTTTACGGTCCTTTCCGTGATGCTTTGGACAGTGCGCCAAAAGAAGCTGAAATTGCCGTTCCGAAAGACAAAAAAACCTATCAAATGGATTATGCCAACCGTATTGAAGCCATTAGAGAAGCCGTTATGGATGTGGAAGAAGGTGCCGATATGGTTATGGTAAAACCCGGGATTGCCTACTTGGACATTGTTCGAGAAGTCAAAAATGCGGTGAATGTTCCGGTAACAGTATTTCATGTATCCGGAGAATATGCCATGATTAAAGCAGCGTCTGAAAGAGGTTGGTTGGACCATGATAAAATCATGATGGAACAATTGATGTGTATCAAGCGTGCCGGTGCCAGTTTAATCTCTACCTATTTTGCTAAAGAAGCTGCTATTTTATTGAATCAGAAATAATGAAGAAATTACTATTTACCCTACTTGTTTTCAGTTTTTTATCGTGTAAAAAAGAAAGCCAAGAGCAGTTTGGGAAAACCGATGAAGACCTAACGACAACAACGAAAGTACAACCGGAGGCATTAGGACAAGAAATATTTGAAGGAAAAGGTGTTTGTTATACTTGTCATAAACCAGAAGTAAAAACAGTTGGACCTTCGATACAGGACATTGCCAAAATTTACAAAGAAAAAGGCGGAAGCATTACTGAATTCCTGAAGGAAAAAAGCGAACCGATTGTTGATCCGAGTCAGTATGCAACGATGAAAACCAACTTTGCAATCACTAAGAATTTACCTGAAGAAGAGTTAAAAGCGTTAGAAGCGTATATGCTCAGTTTTGCTAAATAAAACAAAAATCAAGTCATCCCCGGATGGCTTTTTTTATTTAAATGTTTTACTTTTATGCGATGGAAACTGCGTATATACAATCGCCATTGGGCATTACAAAAATAGAAGGAGACGAGAACGGCATTGCGGTGATTTGCTGCGCCAGTTCGAGCGTTGCTCTCGAGTCGGTATCATCCGAGGGGAACGAAAGCAAAACCATTCCTGCAGTACTTCAAGAAGCCGTTACGCAGCTACAGGATTATTTTGAAGGCAAACGTACCGAATTCACTTTCGCACTCAATCCACAAGGCACCGAATTTCAGCAGAGAGTATGGCAGGAATTACTTACTATACCCTTTGGCAAGACCACTTCCTATATGGACTTATCCAAGAAATTAGGTGATGTGAAAGCCATCCGAGCTGTGGCATCGGCCAATGGCAAAAATCCGTTATGGATTGTTGTTCCTTGTCACCGAGTGATTGGCAGTGATGGTTCGCTGACCGGTTATGCCGGAGGCTTGTGGCGTAAGAAATGGTTGTTGGAACATGAAAGTCCGTCGCAACAGCAAAGTTTATTTTAAATTATTCAATAACTAAATCAATATCATGAAAAACATCATTGTAACTATTTGTATTTTGTTCTTTTCCTTATCCAGTTTAGCCCAGGAAAAAAAGGCTATAATTGGCAAATGGACTTATAAGGAAATTTATGAAAAAGAAAAACAAGAGGAGGAAAACTTAGCAATGACTGAAATGATGTTTAAAGGCTTTAGTCTGGATTTTAAAGAAAGTGAAATGATCCTTACCTTAATGGGAAAATCAGAGGCAGCCCAATGGAGTTTTGATGCAGACAATTCCAATATCATTAATACTGTTTCGAAAACCGGCAAAAAGGCAAAACTTGTTATCATCAAACTAGATGAAAGTGAATTAGTAATCGAATTAGGAAATACCCCCTTCGTATTATCAAAATCTTAAATCGGTTTTACACCTTTCTATTTATTACATTCGTAACATCAACGCCAAAATCATCATATCATGTTAGACAAAATCCAGCTCGAAAACATCCTCTTTTTAGATATTGAAACCGTTCCTGAAACGGAATCCTTTTCAGACTTAGACGATACCAAGCAAGAACTTTTTGATCTTAAAACCAAATACCAACGCAAAGACGATTTTACTCCGGAGGAGTTTTATGACCGTGCCGGGATTTGGGCCGAGTTTGGAAAAATAGTTTGTATTTCGGTAGGCTATTTTACGTTCAAAGGAGATATCAGGCACTTTAGAGTTACTTCCTTTTTTGGTGAAGAAGTCAAGATACTGAAAGACTTCTCTAATGTACTGAACAATCATTTCAGTCAGCCCCAACATATTTTATGCGGACACAATGCCAAGGAATTCGACTTTCCATTTATCGCCAGACGTATGATTATTCATGGACTTCCGATACCGCAAAAGCTGAATTTATTTGGGAAGAAACCTTGGGAAGTACCCCATTTGGACACCTTGGAATTATGGAAATTCGGGGATTTCAAACATTACACCTCATTGAAATTACTGACCAATGTCTTGGGTATACCTTCGCCAAAAGATGACATCGACGGCAGTGAAGTAGCCCGGGTTTATTATGCAGACAAAAACATTGACCGCATTGTGACCTATTGTGAAAAAGATGTGATAGCGGTTGCACAAATCCTGCTTCGTTTGCGTAGGGAAGATTTATTGATTGAAGAAGAAATTATTCATGTGTAACTTTTGAAACTTATTTTGCTGTGTGTGCTTTGTAAAAACTTTGCGTACATTGCGGTTAAATTTTATAATCTATGGTTTTAAGCAGATTTTGGCTCGTAATCTTTATTTCGTCTATTCTTTTTGTAGTGGTAAGTTTATTTACCGGAAACAGTTATTCTATCGATTATGTATTGAATGGTAAAAAGGATGAACCTATTTTAATTTCAGAGCAATACTTAAAACAAGTGCCGAAATTTATTGCCGACAGTATTGAAAAAGCGCCGGATATGACTATGGTTGTTAATCGTGATACTGTTAATGCCGATACTACGTATGTGTATAAAAACCAGACTGTAAAAGTATACAGTGGTGTTCAAAAATCGGATGGATTATTACCTACCTGTAAAAACAGTTTGACAGATTTGATTATTCCGTTGATTGCCTATTTGGCTTTCTTTTGCGGCTTAATGGAATTACTCATTATTTCTGGCGCTTCCGAAAAATTAGCGAAGAAGTTGAGTCCGGTTTTTTCTAAAGTCTTTCCAACCGTTCCGAAGAATCACGAATCGATTTCCTATATGACGTTGAATTTTGCGGCTAACTTTTTGGGGTTAGATTCGGCTGCAACGCCATTCGGTTTGAAAGCCATGGAGAGTTTGCAGGAAATCAATCCAGAGAAAGACAAAGCGAGTGATGCACAGATTATGTTCATGTGTTTGCATGCGGCAGGATTGACACTAATCCCTACTTCTATTATTGGTTACCGTGCTGCTGAAAACGCTTCCAATCCTGCGGATGTGATGTTGCCTTGTATTATTACCTCTTTTGTAGGTACGATTGCTGCATTTATTCTGGTGGGTATCAAACAACGAATCAATTTCAAAAGCGCTTCATTAGTTGTTGCCATTACGACTGTTATAGCAGGAATTGCCGGTTTGTTATTCTATATCAACCGTATGGATTTAATCGGTAAAAATTATTTCACCGGGAATCTTTCCGGATTGATGTTGGTTACGATTATTGGTTTTACGTTGGTATTTGCTTTCAAGAACGAAGCGAAATTTACAGAAAAAGACACGACCATATTCGACACTTTTGTGGAAGGAGCTAAAAACGGATTGACTACCGGAGTAAAGATTTTTCCATACGTAATGGGAATGTTAGTTGCCATTTCCTTCTTTAGAAACAGTGGTTTATTTGAAATCATCAGTAATGGTATTTCGTTTGTCTTTTCGAATATTGGTGTGAGCAAACAAATCACCGATTCGCTGCCTGTAGCCATGTTGCGTCCTTTTAGTTCGGGAGGTTCCAGAGGATTTATGATTGATGCGATGCGTAATTTCGGCCCGGATTCCTTCACTGGACGTTTGGCTTGTATCTTCCAATGTAGTGCAGAAACCACCTTTTATGTGATTGCCGTTTATTTTGGATCGGTTAATATTAAAAACACCCGATATACTTTAGGGATGATGTTACTGGTAGATTTGATTTGTGTTATCACAGCCATATTAGTGGCCAGTTTGTTTTTTTAATCCTGTAAGTAGTTTAGGATGTTTACAATAATTTAATCTTAAAAAAACAATTTTATAGATTGATTTTGAGCAAAATGATTATTTTTATAGCGCCCAAATTTATGAATATGAAAAAATCTATTTTAGCCTTATTGGCCTTGTTTTTTCTACTCCCAATTGCCGCTTCCGCACAAGAAGAAGAAGTAGGTATTGAGAGTGATATCAATGCTGAGAACCCTCAGAAAGTAAAAATCTTAGACCTTTCGAACAAACAACTAACCAAGGTTCCGCCTGAAATTGCTCGATTTGTCAATGTAGAGAAGTTGTATTTGAGAAACAATCAAATCGTTTCCTTACCGATTGAGATCAGTAAAATGACCAAGTTGAAGGAGTTGTATTTGAACAACAATCAGATTCAGCGTTTTCCGATTGAAATCTGTAAACTTCCAAATCTTGAAAAACTGGAATTGAGTCGCAATAAAATGGAATACATTTCAACTTCCATTGCAAAGTTGACCAAATTAAGAAAACTGGATGTGAGCAATAACCGCATTAGTGATCTTCCTGCCGAAATGAGTGGATTGGTTAATTTGACTGAAATCAATTTTTCTACCAATACCATCAGAGCTATTTTTCCCGGTTTCGAGAACTGCAGAAATTTAAAAGTAATCAATGCAGGTAATAATAAAATTGAAATCCTTCCGATAGAGATTGGCGCGTTACCTAACTTAACAACCCTAATGGTAAACCAAAATAGAATTAGTGTACTTCCGAATGAAATTGGGAATCTGACCAATTTACAAACCTTGAATGTGGAAAAGAACTTGATTCGTAAAGTTCCTAACTCTATTGGGAATTTGGTTCAATTGAAAATAGTCGATTTGGATGAAAACCAATTGAAAACACTTCCAGAGGAAATGAACAATTTGGTGGTTTTAAAAGAATTGTATTTAGGAACCAATCCGTGGGTTTCCTTCCCAGACAGCTTAAAACCATTACTGGAAAAAATGCTGTTCGGACAGTCTGATTTAGTAAAAAAACTGGTAACCACTCCGAAACCATAAAAATTTCAAAGCCGATTTCTGATCGGCTTTTTTCGTAATTATTGCTATCTTTACGCATCAAAAAATAACTTCATGGACTTTATATACCAAGACCCGTATCCTATTTTAAAGGACGATACGCAGTACAAAAAATTAACTTCTGATTATGTAAAAACAGAACAATTAGGCGACCGTGAAATTTTAACCGTAGATCCAAAAGGTTTGGAATTATTGGCGCAAGAAGCGATGAATGATGTTTCTTTCATGCTTCGTTCAAAACACTTACAAAAGCTAAAAAATATTATTGATGATCCCGAAGCTACAGACAACGATCGTTTCGTGGCGTACAACTTATTGCAGAATGCAGTGGTAGCCGTTGATGGAGAACTGCCTTCTTGTCAAGATACAGGAACTGCAATCGTGATGGCAAAAAAGGGAGAAAATGTGTATACTGGTGTAGATGATGGTGAATGGTTATCGAAAGGGATTTTCAATACGTTCCAAAACAAAAATCTTCGTTATTCACAGATTGTTCCTATCTCTATGTTTGAAGAGAAAAACTCGGGATCGAATCTTCCGGCGCAAATTGACATTTATGCTAAAAAAGGAGATTCTTACGAATTTTTATTCTTGACCAAAGGTGGTGGATCGGCAAATAAGACTTTCTTATACCAAAAGACAAAGTCCTTATTGAACGAGAAATCGACAGAAGAATTCATCCGTGAAAAAATCATGGATTTAGGAACTTCGGCATGTCCTCCCTACCATTTGGCTATTGTAATTGGTGGTACTTCTGCAGAAGCGAATTTAGCTACTGTAAAAAAAGCCTCTGCCGGTTATTATGACAACCTACCTACTTCTGGAAACATGTCAGGACAGGCGTTTCGTGATTTAGAATGGGAAGCCAGAGTACAACAAATTTGTCAAGAAAGTCATATTGGTGCGCAGTTTGGAGGAAAATATTTAACCCACGATGTTCGTGTGATTCGTTTGCCGCGTCATGCTGCTTCATGTCCGGTTGGAATGGGAGTATCGTGTTCTGCTGACCGAAACATCAAAGGAAAAATTACCAAAGACGGTATCTTTTTGGAACAATTGGAAACCAATCCGAAACAATTTTTACCAGAAACCGCACCGCATTTGGAACCTGCAGTGGAGATTGATTTGAACAAACCAATGCAAGAAATATTGGCTGAGTTGTCGAAGTATCCGATCAAAACCCGTTTGAAACTTAACGGAACATTGATTGTTGCTAGAGACATTGCTCACGCTAAAATCAAAGAATTATTAGACGCCGGAAAACCGATGCCGGACTACTTTAAAAATCACCCGGTGTATTATGCCGGACCAGCGAAAACCCCAGACGGAATGCCATCGGGAAGTTTTGGGCCGACTACTGCGGGAAGAATGGACGTTTATGTGAACGAATTCCAAGCAGCCGGAGGAAGTATGGTCATGTTAGCAAAAGGAAACCGTACTAAAGAAGTGACCAATGCCTGTGCTACTTATGGAGGATTCTATTTAGGATCTATTGGTGGTCCAGCAGCTATTTTAGCCAAAGAAAACATTTTATCAGTTGAAGTGGTTGACTTTGAAGAGTTAGGTATGGAAGCCGTTCGTAAAATTGAAGTGAAAGATTTCCCTGCGTTCATCATCACCGATGACAAAGGCAATGATTTCTTTGCTAATTTATAGTTTTTAAGACAATAGAATAAAGAGTAAAGAAAATAGAAAACCCGCTTCAATGATGAAGCGGGTTTTTTTATTTAACGAATAATTATAGTATTTTTAGAGTTAAAGATTGTTGCAAACCATCGTCAATTAAATTACCTCTTACCAAAATCTCTTCATTAGCCAATAGCGCTTTTTCGTCTAATTTATTTTCAAAAAACACTACTATTGTTCTTGTTAATCCTTTGTATTTAATTTAAGTTGAAATATAGTAATGTCCTCCATCTACACCCGTAGATAAAACATTATAATTTGAAAACTTTTGCTTAAAAATCATTTCAGTAATTCTACTCTACGTATAAAACCAATCCTTTTAAGTAATGTCCTTCCGGATGGTAAATGTTGGTTGGGTGATCCGGACCTTGTGAGAGTTTGTGTAATACTCTAATGTTTCTTCCGGTTTCGATAGCCGCTGCGGCAACCGTGTTGTAGAACAATACATCGTCAATCACCTGAGAACAAGAAAAAGTAAACAGAATACCTTTTGGCGCCAATGCTTTCAATCCGGCAATATTCAACCGTTTGTATGCTTGTGTAGCGGTATGTTTGCTTTTGATGCTTTTAGCGAAAGCCGGCGGATCCAATACAATTACATCGTACTGTTGTGTGTGTGCTTTCATGAATTCGAATACATCGGAAGCGACAGGATTATGATTGGAATCCGGGAAATTCAGTTGCATATTTTTGTCGGCCAAATCGACTGCTTTTTGGGAAATATCCACGGAAGTGACCAACTCGGCACCGGCGCTCATGGCATAAATAGAGAAACCACCCGTATAACAGAAGGTATTCAATACTTTTTTGCCTTTCGCGTATTCTCCTAACAATTTACGATTGTCTCTTTGATCCAGGAAGAAGCCCGTTTTTTGGCCTTCAACCCAGTTAACAGCAAATAGAATATTATTTTCTTTAGCTACGGTTTCAGCTTTATCGCCATATAAGAAAAAGTCTTTACCCGTATTGGGTAACGTACCACTGCTTTTACAATAAATCGTATCACAATTGGTAGCAAAATTATGCTTTATGGCTTCTGCTATTTTCTCAATTTGGAAATAAATACCCGAAGAGTGTGCTTGCAGTACCCAGTTTTTATCGTAATAATCGATGATTAAACCCGGAATTCCATCGCCTTCTCCGTGAATTACACGGAACGCATTGGTTACTTCCAAATCCAATAATTTCGTGCGTAATTCCCAAGCCGATTGCAATTTATCGTTCCAGAAGGTTTCTGAAAATGTTTCTTTGGCAAAAGTTAAGATACGTACTACGATACTTCCTTTATCACTGAAATAGCCTGTACCCAAATGATTGTTATTGGAATCGACCACATCGACCATTTCACCGTCATTCACTTCTTGTGTTACACCATAAACGGCTCCGCTGAACACCCATGGGTGGCGACGTTGAATGGATTTTTCTTTACCTGATTTTAAAATAACTTTCGGATAGGACATTTTTTCTGTGTTAAGCCGCGTGAGGGATGGAAGCAAGCTACCGTGTAGCGCGAACAGCCCGACCCTTATTGCGTTTGTAAAACGGGATAAGGGGCACGCCCAAATTATTATGCAAAGCTATGATTTATTTTATAAAAAAAGAGGCTGATTGCTCAACCTCTCTTCTGTTTCTGTATTCGTTATACCGATTTACTTTTTGGTAAACTTTTTACTGATTGTTTTTTGGCCGTCATTAACTTCTAAAATATACAATCCTGAAGCCAAGTCGGACACATTAATTTCTTTTTGAGCTACTTTTCCGGTTTTGATTTGTTGACCGTTCAGATTGTAGATTGCAAACGACACCTTACGGTTATCTACCATAGCAACATTCAATATACTTTCCACAGGGTTCGGATACATATCAAAATCGAAAATATTCTCTTCATTAGCGATTGCAGTTGCACTAATTGGTACTACCGGTGCTGCTGCGCCAATATTCACGGTATAATCTTCCACTTCTCCATACGAGAACGTTTCGCAAGACGTTGGTGCTGCGTTGTATTTCATAGAAACCCTCATTCTTGTAGTTCCGGCCAAAGCTGTGGTAGGCACAGTGAACGTACTGGACAGATTTCCACTGCTAGACGATGAACCAGAAGCCACTTGCTCTGTTGATTCGAAAGTACCGTTTTTATTATAATCAATCCACACTGCCCAGAATTCGGTATACGCTGAGGCTGTAAAACCGGCACTGTAGGTAATGGTGTTGGATCCGTAAGGTAGATTACCTACCAAGTTGGTAAAATTAGCATATCCGGCGTTAGCTCCAGTCGAATTAGCTATTCCACCGATGGCTACATAATCGATGAACTCATCGGCCACACTGTTTCCTTTAGTAGCACAATAGGTAATCGTTATAGGAGAAGTTGTCACGGCAACCGCATTACTAGATGCTGATACATTTCCTGCAGCATCTCTCGCTCTAACAGAAAAAGAATAATTCGTTGAAGCTGCCAATCCGGAAACTGTAGCGCTATTCGATGCGGAAGTTGTGATCAATGTTGCTCCGTTGTAGATATTATATCCGGTAACCCCAACATTATCAGTTGAAGCAGTCCAAGTCAAGTTTGTTGACGAAGATGTGGTTCCTGAGGCTGCTAAATTAGTTGGTGTAGATGGAACCTGAGTATCTGTACTTGTTGCAATAGACGTTCTCCAAACACCACGACCGTATGTTGCAGCTGTAATATTGTTGTCGACATAATTGATTTCCAAATCGGTTACCGGTACATTCGGTAGATTTGTATCAAAAGGTTCCCAAGCCGTCAAGCTATCGTCTCTGTAATACACGCCCAATGAAGTTCCTACATATAAAGGATTTAACGGATTATTTGCCTGATGCACAATTACATTTTTACCAATAGACGGTAATCCGGTATTTATACTTGTAAACGTAACACCAGAATCGGTTGATTTATATACCAAACCTCCGGTTCCTTGCGTAATTGCATAAATGATAGTGCCATTGGTAGAATGAACACGGATGTCTTTTACTGTTGTTGGGAAAGTATACAATAAGGTAAAGTTAACTCCCTTATCGGTACTTTTATACAATTTGGCTGCGTCAGAAACATACATAATATTGTCGTTTGACGGATCGATAATTACATTTTCCACATTACTGGCGAAAGTGGTTGTACTGCCAATCCAAGAAGTTCCGTTTAGTTTGTAGACTTTGGTATACCCTCCGAAAACATCTCCGGCTGCGTTTATAGCCAACGGTGTTACCCAGTTTCCAGTACCAGGACCGGTAATGGTTGAAGTCAAGCTATTCCCACCGTTAGTTGTTACATACAAATTCGAACCCGATTGGATAAAACCGTAGTATTTACTGCTGTTATTGGGATCTACTCCAGTATCCATTCCATCGGCGCCATAATAATTTTTCCACTGGCTACCGCTATAAGCATACCCTCCGTTATCCTGTAATCCACCAACCATATTTCCTGAGGATTGTTTGGACACGGCGATTTTATAGAATTGTCCGATTTGCAAACCGGTAGTTAGGCTACTGAAAGAGGTTCCATTGTTGGAAGAAACATAGATACCACCATCGCTTCCGCAGTATAGCTTATCACCATAATATCTTAAGAAATGAATATCTGCATGTGTATATGTTGCAGAAGTTGGCGAACTCCAGCTGTTCACTTTTGTGAAAGAAGTTCCTCCGTTCGTGCTTTTCCAAACGTTCAAACAACCTGTAAAGACCAAATCGGCATTGGTTCTAGAAACGGCCAATGCCATATCGTACCATGCTTGAGTAGATTCGAAAATATCGGTGGTTGAAGCTGTTTTAGTGAATGATGTTCCACTGTTTGTAGAGCGGTACAATCCTTGGAAACCATTTCCTGTTGTTGCGCTTAATACATATACATAGGCGGAATTTGCGGGCGTCACATCAATGGCTAATCGTCCGGAACTTGCTGGTAATCCAGAAGTAACGGCAGTAAATGTTGAGCCCGCATCTATTGATTTATAAAACGTTGAAGTTGTAACGGCATACACCGTATTTGGATCACCCGGTTTTATTTTAATATCTTTAATATTTCCGCTTAATACATTGGTCCAAGAAACCCCTGCATTGGAAGTTTTATATACCCCTGCACTGGTTGCCACCCATAGGATGCTTGGATTGGTAGGATGGATAAAAATATCTGCAGCTCTGGTGGAAGTATTTGAGAAAGACAATCCGGTAGTATTCCATGTTGTTCCTCCATCTGTTGATTTTAGCACTCCAATTGAATAAGTATCACCTGCATCTTTATCCCCGGTAGCAATGTAAATGATGTTGGAATTGGTAGGATCGGTCACAATTCCTGACACTCCAATTTGTGGTAATTCATCCGATAGTGGAGTCCAATTGGTTCCGGCATTGGTCGTTTTCCAAATCCCTCCGGCAGGTGTTCCTACATATATAATATTGGAATTATTAGGATCGACATAGACTACATTGACTCTTCCTTGTCCGGCAGACCATGATCCTGTAATTGTATGTGAAAATGGTCCCACTGGTTGCCAATTTGTTACTTTAGCAGTTATGGAATTGGTGCTTCTTTTTTTGGCATTCTTTTTATTTTTCCAAGCGTTCCAAGTTTCCGAAGGTGTGATTAAAGTTCCGTTAGGGTGTGTATTATTTCTCCAATAGTACTCCCAGCGCATGAACGGTTTGTAACCCGATCCTTTTTTGTTTTTGTCGTGTGTTAGCCAATACGCATCAAAAGAAGCTACTATTTCATCCATAGTCAATTCTTTTCCTTTTGCTTTTGTAGACGCTTCATTCATCCATGGTGCATCCGAATTAAACTGTGCATTCACAACAGTAGAAAAAAACGACATACAACCAATTATTACTAGTTGGCTATACTTTTTAATTAGTTTGTTTTTCATGGTGTGTTGGTTTTTTTTAAATTTTTAGTATCGCTTTTAAAACATTTGAAATTGTTCAAAAACCTAGATATGTAAAGAGGCCGATTGCTCAGCCTCTTTCCAGTTAGATTAGTTTAATTTATTTGATTTACTTTTTTGCGAATTTTTTAGTAATCGCTTTTTGACCATCATTCACTTCTACAATGTACAATCCAGAAGCTAAGTCAGCCACATTAATTTCTTGTTGTGTTACTTTTCCTGTTTTCAAAGATTGTCCCATAAGGTTGTAAATTTGATAAGAAACACTACGGTTATCTATCATTCTAATGTTCAAAGTATTTTCTGTTGGGTTTGGATACATATCGAAATCGAACACGTTAGATTCTTCTGCGATTGTAGCATCACCCGTTACAGTTGTAATAGCAGAAGCACCAATATTTACTGTATAATCTTCCACTTCTCCATAAGAAAACGTTTCACAAGCCGTTGAAGTAGAACCGTATTTCATTTGAACTCTCATTCTTGTATTTCCAGCCGAAGCAGTGGTTGGTACTGTGAAAGTTGATGATAAGTTGCCGCTACTTGAAGAAGAACCTGCTACTACTTTTTCTGAAGTTTCAAACGTACCGTTTTTGTTGTAATCGATCCAGATAGACCAGTATTCTGTATAAGCAGATCCTGTAAATCCTGCGCTGAAAACAATAGTATTGGATCCGTAAGGTAAATTCGCTACTAAGCTTGTAAAGTTACCGTAACCAGCATTTGCACCGGTAGTATTCGTCATTCCGTTAAGAGCAACATAATCGATATATTCATCGACTACACTGTTTCCTTTGGATGCACAGTAGGTTGTAGTTCCTCCAGCTAAAGTCGTTACATTCACCGCGTTACTAGCTGCAGATAAATTGCCTGCTGCGTCTTTTGCTCTAACTGTGAAAGTATAAGCCGTTGAAGCTGTTAACCCAGCAACAGTAGCTGAATTCGAAGTAGAAGTCGTAACTAAAGTTGCCCCATTATAGATGTTATAACCTGTAACTCCAACATTATCTGTAGAAGCTGTCCAAGTCAAGTTCGTAGAAGACGAAGTTGTTCCTGAAGCTGCTAAATTTGTAGGTGTTGTTGGTACAGTAGTATCTGTTCCTCCACCAGAATAAGCAGCACCTACACCTACAGCATGCCATGCATTTGTAGTAGCGATTACTTCCGCAGAACCGGCACCGTATAATTCTGTAGCCGATTGTATAGAATATGTTCTTGCGTTCGCGAAAGTTGAATTGGCAGACAAGTAATTTGCTTCTGTTCGGTACGCGATTTTAGCTGCTTTATCAACAGAGATACCTGTTACATTGAAAGCATTCCCTAAATCATTTGTTCCCGATTTACCTACTGACAAAATGTAGAACCAGTGATTAAGCACTCCTGAATTCGTGTGCACTCCACAATAGTCGTTGGATTGTGTTGGTGTACAATTAGGGTTAATCCAATACGTTCCACCATACGTGTCCGGTTGTCCTTCAGCATTTGGGTTACTCATTGAACGCAATGCCACATGTCCTGATCTCATTTCGATATCTTCACCAATTAACCAAGGTTGTTTTGTTGGTGCAGCAAAGAACTCAACACAAGCTGCCCAGATATCTGAGAAACCTTCGTTCATTGCACCTGATTCTTTTTGGTAGGCTAGATTGGCCGTGTAAGTACATACAGCATGTCCGATTTCGTGTGCAGCAACGTCTAGAGACGTTAAAGCGTTAAATCCTCCTGTTCCACTTCCGTCACCATAGGTCATTCGAGAACCATCCCAATATGCATTGTTATAGTTGCTGCTATAGTGAACATAACTGTTAATCTTTGCACCTGCGTTATTATAACTATTTCTAGAATGCACAGTACTAAAATAATCGTACGTTTTTTCGGCACCCCAATGTGCGTCTAGTGCAGCATTATCTTTATTGGTGTTATTAAACTCCGCAGCAGTCCAGTTGTTATCTACATCCGTAAAGTTTACTGCTGAAGAATAATTGGTTCCTTTTTTCATGTTATACGTTTGCATACCACCACCTCTTGTATTATCCTGAAGGATATACGAAGAACCACTCAATAGCGTTTGGATTGTTTGTGTACCGCTGTAACGTGTTGCTGCATTGGCTGCAACGAAAATTGAAGGTGTTTTGAATAGGTTAACATCATTGTTATTGTTAGGTACTAAATTCTTACCATGACTATGTTCGCCTAAGTGCTTAATGGTTGCATTATAGAATAAGATTTGTCCGTTTTTAGCATCAACATAAACATCACCTCTACTTACCGGAGCGGTAGCATAGATGTCAAATTTATAGGCTAGTTTTACATCATTATCACTAACGGGTAGCAATACCAATTCCCCTTTTGGTTTTTCATAATTCAGTTTTGAAGCTTCTTCCTTATTATCCCAAAGGTATTTTTTAGCTTTGATCTGTGACAATGCTCTATTCAATGCTGCATCTGCAGAAAGCGAAGGTTGTACATCGATATTTCCAATCGTGTAGTACTCACCTGACATTGCAGTAACTCTGCCATTTTTAGCGTGAAGCGTGTAATTGGCAAATTCTACTTTAATACCTTGGTGAAACAATTGAAATTTTTCGTGGGTGTAACCCAATTCGTCAGTGTTTGACTTAATCTTTGAGAAGTTTTGGTTGTTTTTTAAACCCAATTGGCTTTTGAACAGCGATTGAGAATCTGAGGTTTTGAAGCCTGCATTTTCATTAAATGTTATGAAACCAGGAGTTCCATTTCCATTTTTTTCAATTTTGCTTACATTTTTGTCTGTTTGAGCAAACGACGACAATGTAAACAACGACAATGCAGTCAGCGAGGCTAAACCGCGTAGTTGTTTTTTCATAATTTGGTTGGTTTTTTGGTTGGTTAATAATTTGTTTATTTTTATCAAAATCGCAGTGTTTATGCAGAATTATTAACATTAATAAAAACCGAGCGTAACACTTACAAATTTTGAATATTCTTAACAATATTTGGTTTTATATCGTTAAAAAACAAAAATATGTTAAAGTATTGAAATAAAAATATGGTAAAACCATATTTTTTGTTAATGTCATAACAAAAAAGGGTCGTGCAATGCACGACCCTTTTACTTATTTTTTAATAATTATTTAAAATACCATTTCAGGAATTTCCCCTTCTATAATCAGGTTTGCTTCGGTAGCTTTGATGATTTCGTCTACTGAAACACCAGGTGCTCTTTCCAATAATTTGAAGCCTTTGTCTGTAATTTCCAAAACGGCCAATTCAGTAACCACTTTCTTCACACAACCAACTCCGGTTAGTGGTAAAGTACACTTTTTCAGAATTTTAGATTCTCCTGCTTTATTGACGTGCATCATGGCTACAATAATATTTTCGGCAGAAGCTACTAAATCCATAGCGCCTCCCATACCTTTCACCATTTTTCCTGGGATTTTCCAGTTGGCTATATCTCCATTTTCAGAAACTTCCATAGCGCCTAAAATAGTTAGATCAACCTTTTGCGCGCGAATCATTCCGAAACTGAATGCAGAGTCAAAAAAACTTGCGCCAGGTAATGTTGTTATGGTTTGTTTTCCGGCATTAATTACATCTGCATCTTCTTCTCCTGCGAAAGGAAATGGTCCCATTCCCAGAACTCCGTTTTCAGATTGAAATTCAACCGAAATATCTTCTCGAACATAATTGGCTACTAAAGTAGGTATACCGATACCTAGATTCACATAGTATCCATCTTTAACTTCTTTTGCGATTCTTTTTGCGATTTCTTCTTTACCTAATGCCATGATTAACTTTTTTGTCTTACCGTACGTTGTTCGATTCTTTTTTCAAATTTCTCACCTTGGAAAATACGATTGATCATAATCCCTGGAATGTGAATTTGGTTTGGATCCAATGTACCCGCCGGCACTAATTCTTCTACTTCGGCGATAGTGATTTTAGCAGCTCCTGCCATACAAGCGTTGAAGTTACGTGCGGTTCCTTTAAAGATTAAATTTCCTGCTTCGTCCCCTTTCCAAGCTTTTACGATTGAAAAATCAGCTTGATATGCTAATTCCATCACATGCATTTTTCCGTTAAATTCACGAGTTTCTTTTCCTTCAGCCACTTCGGTACCAAAACCTGCCGGAGTAAAAAAAGCGGGGATTCCGGCTTGAGCGGCGCGGCATTTCTCTGCTAAAGTTCCTTGAGGTGTTAATTCCACTTCCAATTCTCCGGACAACATTTGTCTTTCAAATTCGGCATTTTCACCCACATAAGAAGAGATCATTTTTTTAATTTGACGCTTTTGCAATAATAAACCCAATCCAAAATCGTCTACACCTGCATTGTTCGAAATACAAGTCAAATTCGTTACATTTTTAGTTACCAATTCGGCAATACTATTTTCAGGAATTCCACAAAGACCAAAACCACCTAGCATGATGGTTTGTCCGTCTTTAATATCGTGCAAAGCCTCTTTAACGTTGTTTACTTTTCTGTTAATCATTAGTTTGTTGTTTTAGCCCAGATGGAAGCGGCATCCTTTTATTGCTTTAACAAATGGCAATAAAAGATACAGCGTACAGCTGGAAAAGCTTCAAGTACAATTTAATTAATTTTAAATTCGTCTGTATTATTTTCATCTTCTGGTTTAACCGCAATAGAATCATTGGCGATAGAGTCACTAACCGTTCTTTTCGGAGCAACATAACAATCCACTTTGATTGATAAATCTTTTGGTTTTTCGAAACCTTCTTTCGATACATTCAAAGTAGGATCACCATAGCATTTTTTCATGAACAAAGCCCAAATTGGCAAAGCCATGGTAGCACCCTGTCCGGATGCCAATGTTCTGAAATGCGCCGAACGGTCTTCGTTACCCACCCAGACACCTGTTGCCAAATTAGGTACCATTCCGATAAACCAACCGTCGGATTGATTTTGAGTTGTTCCTGTTTTACCGGCAATAGGATTATCAAACATGTACGGATAACCCGTTACTCTATTGTATTTCCATCCTCCTCCTTGTGTTCTCAAACGATCACCGGAACCGGATTCGGTTACTCCTTCCATCAATTTGATAACCGCATACGCAACATCTTTACTCAATACGTCTTTGGATTCTAATTTTGGTTCAAAAATGACGTTACCGTTTTTGTCTTCGATTTTCGTAATTACCTGTGGTTTCAAATAAATTCCCTGGTTGGCAAACGAACTGAAAGCGGCCACTAAATCTCTCACGGTCATATCTACCGCTCCTAAAGCAATCGAAGGTTGAGAAGGAATATCCGTTTCAACTCCCAATTTCTTCACTAAATCAATCACCGCATCCGGTCCCGTTCTATCAATTAATTTTGCTGAAACCGTGTTCACCGAATTGGCTAAAGCTTTTTTCAATGTCATCATTCCTCGATATTTATGGTCAGAGTTTCTCGGTTCCCAATCTTCCGTTACATTATGTCTACCTTTGCGAATCATAAAAGGACCATCCACAATAGTATCACATGGTGACATCCCTAATTGTTCGATAGCTGTCGCATACACAAACGGTTTGAAAGTTGAACCCACTTGTCTTGCACCTAAACCAACGTGGTCGTACTGGAAATAACGATAATCTATTCCACCAACCCACGCTTTAACGAAACCGGTTTGCGGTTCCATTGCCATTAATCCCGGTTGTAAAAAATGTTTATAGTAACGAATAGAATCGTACGGTGTCATGATGGTATCTCTATCTCCTTTCCAAGTGAAAACGGTCATTTTCGTTTTGATGTAGAATGATTTTTTAATCTCCTCTTCATCTTTTCCATTTTCCGACAAAATTCTCCAACGCTCTGTATTACGCATGGATCGTTCCATAATTTTATCGATGTCTGTTTGTTGGATATTCACGAACGGTGCCGTTTTATTTTTCTTCATTTCCGTAAAAAATTCTTCCTGCAGATTTGCCAAGTGTTCTTTCGCAGCTTCTTCGGCATACAATTGCATTCTAGAATCGATGGTAGTATAGATTTTTAAACCGTCAGAATAGATATTATAATCAGAACCGTCTTCTTTTTTATTTTCCAATACCCATTTTTTCATGTAATCTCGAAGGTATTCACGGAAATAAGTAGCTGTTCCTTCGTTGTATTTTTCTGGAGTAAATGTTAATTTAATGGGTTTCGCCTGAAAATTTTCTTTTTGGCTTGCCGTCAAGAAATTGTTCTTTTCCATTTGTTTCAATACCACATTGCGTCGAAGTCTTACTTTTTCTTCACGACGAAGAGGGTTAAACAAAGAAGGGTTTTTAAGCATTCCGACCAGCATGGCTGCTTCATCAACAGTTAAATCTTTCGGTTCCTTAGCAAAATATACTTTGGAAGCCGATCGGATACCAACAGCCGTATTGATAAAATCGGCTCTGTTTAGGTACATTGCAATGATTTCATTTTTGGTATACTGGCGTTCTAAACGAATAGCAATAATCCATTCTTTTGCTTTTTGAACAATACGAAACAGTAAAAATTTTGACCCTTCACCGTGAAACAATAACTTAGCCAACTGCTGTGTTAATGTACTAGCTCCTCCGCTTGTACCGATACTTAAAACCGCTCGCATTGTTCCTCTTCCATCAATTCCTGAATGTTCGTAAAAACGTTCGTCTTCGGTAGCAACCAAAGCATTTACCAAATGTGGAGGCAAGTCTTCGTACTTGATTGGTGTTCTGTTTTCATTAAAAAACTTTCCGATAGTAACTCCATCGGACGAGATGATTTCGGTAGCTAAATTTGATTCCGGGTTTTCCAACTCTGAGAAAGAAGGCATAGGACCAAAAAGTCCCCAAGAAGCAAAAAGGAAAAACAATAAAATTCCTCCAAATCCCATGAAGAAAAATTTCCAGAATTTTTTCACGTAAGGTGAATAGTCTGGTTTGCTAGTTTTTGTTTTTTGTGTCATCCTATTTCTTTTGTAATGATTCTATTCTAAAACCTATTTCTGTAATCCCATTCAAACGTTCCACACCTTTAACCTTTCCGGTTTGTCTTACAGCTTGTTGAATGGATACTTTGTATTTTCCGTCTTCAGGGAAAGACATATTTTCTTTGTACCAAAGTTTGTTTTCTTTAATATCTGACCAACCTTCACCCATAAGTGTTCCATCAGCATTAGCCATTTGATACTCCAAAGTATCCACTTTTATTTTTCCTTTGGGCTGTTCCATTTTCACAATCAAGAATAGATTACTAAACTCATAATCGTTATTATTTCTTACATTAAGAAACAAGTTTACAGGAATATTTGACGCTTTTTGCTCAAAATCAAATGTAATAATACTGTCTTTATGCCATCCATCTTCGATTGTTTTGTATTCATCAAAGACCTGACTTTCATCACATGACACCAACATCAATGCGGAGAAAAAAAACAGCAGGCTACTTTTTAGGATTCTTCTTGTCATTTCTAAATTTAGAACGGTTTGGTTTATTCTCTTTTTTCTCACCACCAGCTTGTGCAACCGGTTGCTGTTGCTCTTTATTTTGGTTTTGCTGAGGGCGACGTTTTTTATTGTTGTTTTTATTTTTCTTTTTAGGCTGATCAAAACGGGTTAAACTATCCTGACCCATTGCATTCTGGAACGTTTTTTCCACTTCCGGTTTATCAGCTTCAATTGCATAATCTTCTAACGCAGAAACTTTCGTTTTCTGTTTGTTCAATGCCATAATTTCTTTTACATGTTCTGCTTTCAATACATGCCATTGAGAGAAATTATCAACATAAGAGAACCACATTAACCCTTTGAAAATATCTATTTTCTGGCATACTGCTTCTCCTTTATCTGTATATAACTTCGTGTCCATATCCGGAAGATGCTTTAAAGCATCCATATACGTATCCAATTCATAATTCAGACAGCATTTTAATTTACCACACTGTCCCGCTAATTTTTGAGGATTTAGCGACAATTGTTGGTAACGTGCTGCAGAAGTATTCACGCTTCTGAAATCGGTCAACCAAGTAGAACAACACAATTCTCGTCCGCAAGAACCAACACCACCCAAACGAGAAGCTTCCTGACGGAAACCTACCTGTTTCATTTCGATACGGATTTTAAATTCACTTGCGTAATCTTTAATTAATTGACGAAAATCGACACGGTCATTGGCTGTATAATAGAACGTTGCTTTTGAGGCATCACCTTGAAATTCTATATCCGAAATTTTCATTTCCAATTTCAATGCAATTGCCAATTCACGAGCACGAACTTTCATTGGCTCTTCTCTATCGCGTGCTTCGCTCCAAATATCGATGTCTTTTTGTGATGCTTTACGATACACTTTAGGAACTTCACCTTCGTGATTTACCCCCTTTTTCTTCATTTGAACCTTAACCAATTCTCCGGTTAAAGTAACAATACCTACATCGTGTCCTGGAGATGCTTCAGTGGCAACAATATCACCAATGCTAAGGGTCAGCTTTTCTGAATTTCTGTAGAATTCTTTTCTCCCGTTTTTGAAACGCACTTCCACACAATCAAAAGGCTCTTGACCTCCTGGAAGGCTCATATTAGAAAGCCAATCAAAAACAGTTAATTTATTGCAGCTATCGGTACCGCAAGTCCCATTATTTTTACACCCCTTTGGCGCTCCGCCAGTCGAGGTTGAACAACTATTACATGCCATAATTTTATATATATTGATCGTTCCATTGTAACATGAAACTACTATTGCCAAATTACTATTAGAGGGTAAAGATACATATTTTAAATTCCAAAAAAGAAATCCCAAATACCAATTTTTACATTTTGGGATTTGGGATTTAAAATCGGTAAATTTTAAAAAATTTATTCGATGATCTTGAATAGTTTGTCAGAAAGACGTACCCTAAAAGGCACTTCAAAGGTAATTTTATCATTTACAGTTCCTTTTGTACCTTCTGAACCATTTACACGCAATTTGGAAATTACCAATTCTTGGTTACCTGTTGTTGGGCCAGAAATCAAAATTGTATTACCCACCTCAATTTCACCATTGGTAATTAAAAACTGTGCAACATTGGCTTTTACGAAGAAATGTTCCGCTTTTCCAACGAGCGTTTTTTTAATTTTTATTTTCTGACGGATATTTCTTGGTTTTTCTTCACCGGTCGCTTTAGCTAATGGAATTGCAGAAAGCTCACCTGATTTTTTAAACACTAACGAATCCGATTTACCTTTTCTGAAAATTTTATTACCAACTTGAATTCCTCTTCTTTTCTTCACCTGCTCAGCCAAAGGCAAATGCGTTGTTTCTAAACAATCGGATGAACAACAGTTTTCCATTTTATCTGCACATTCATCACATTGAATGAATAACAAATGGCAACCATCATTAGCACAATTCGTATGGGTATCACAAGGCTTACCACATTGATGGCATTGCGCGATAATATCATCTGTAATTCTTTCTCCTAATCGATGATCGAATACGAAATTCTTACCAATGAATTTACTTTCTAGTCCTTCTTCTTTAATTTGCTTGGCGTAATTTATAATACCGCCTTCTAGTTGGTATACATTTTTAAAGCCTTGGTGCTTGAAATAGGCAGAAGCTTTTTCACAACGAATACCGCCGGTACAATACATCACCAAATTTTTATCTTCTTTGAAATCTTTCAATTGATCATTGATGATTGGGAGTGATTCGCGGAAGGTCTCCACATCGGGAGTAATTGCTCCTCTGAAATGACCTACTTCACTTTCGTAATGATTTCTGA
The DNA here is from genome assembly GCF_051908335.1 of Flavobacterium sp. MAHUQ-57. NCBI lineage: Bacteria > Pseudomonadati > Bacteroidota > Flavobacteriia > Flavobacteriales > Flavobacteriaceae > Flavobacterium > Flavobacterium sp. MAHUQ-57. The sequence goes on from NZ_JBPZTE010000007.1 coordinate 1,096,141, forward strand.
AATCCACTACAATTGTATTGGGATCATCCAAAATGGCATTGAAATCTTTTGCATTCAGATGCACTCCTTTGTTTGTTACATCAAAAGTTGCGTCATTTAACCCATCGGCAACAATTTTATGGCGAACTTTAACTGTTAATTTCAAAAATGAATGATCATCTTGTTCCACAGCAACATTCAATCGAATACCTTTCATAAAATCATAGGCTTCCAAAGTTTCACGGAAAGCTTCGAAATTTTCAGCCGGAACCGACATTTGCGCATTGATACCTTCTTTGGCCACATAAGTTCGGCCTAAAGCATCTAGCTTATTCCATTCAATAAATAAATCGTCTCTGAATTTTTGAGGATTTTCAATGTTTGCATACGCATAGAAAGACAACGTAAGGCGTTGTTGACCAGCCTGATCAATCAGTTCTTTTCTTTCTTCTGCGCTTAAGGTGTTATACAGTTGCATGCTATAAACGTTAAGTGAGAAATTAATAAATACAAACCCTAGATGGAAGGATTCCGATGCAAAGGTATTGCTTTTTATATAATTTCAAAATCTTTCCCAGGCAAAGGCCTCAACACTCCTTTCAATTCCATATTTAACAGAATAGAAGAAAGTCTAAAGACTGGAATTCCACATTCGATGGCGATTGTATCCAAGTGCGCCTTACTTTGTTTTTGTAGATAATTATAAATACTTTGTTCATCACCATCTAACGAAACAAACAACTGTTTTTGAATCGCTTTTTGAGTTGATTTTTTAATATCCCAATTCAGGTGATAAATCAAATCACAGGCATTTGTTAAAGTTTGTGCTTTATTGTTTTTAATTAGTTCGTTACATCCCTGACTGTATTTATCGGTGGTACGGCCTGGTACGGCAAACACATCACGATTATAGTCATTAGCCATGGTAGCAGTAAGTAATGAGCCTCCTTTTTCAGCACTTTCAATCACAACAGTCGCTTCAGACATTCCGGCTACGATACGATTTCGTCTGACAAAATTCTCTCGATCCGGATTGGAAGTACTCCAAAATTCGGTTATAAAGCCTCCATTTTCTTCCATTTTGGCCATATACTTTTTATGTACTTTCGGATAAATCTGATTGAGACCGTGTGCTAAAACACCAATTGTTTGTAGTTTATTTTCCATCGCCGATTGATGTGCAATAATATCAACACCATAAGCAAACCCGCTAACGATAATAGGATTCAGTGGTGCTAAATCAGCAATAAGTTTTTTACAAAATTCGGCACCATAAGAAGTCACCTTTCGAGTTCCTACGAGACTAATTATTTTTCGATTATTCAGATTGATGTTTCCTGCCGTGAAGAGTAAAACAGGAGCGTCAAAACAATGTTTGAGTCTTTCTGGGTACAGCGCTTCCTGATAATGTAAAACCTGAATGTTTTGTTGTTGTATGAATTGCAATTCTGCTTCCGCTAGTTGCAAGTAAGTGTTCTTTTGAAGACTTTTACTAAGTAAAGGTCCGATACCGTCAATTTTTGCCAACTCCTTAGGTTTGGCTTTGAAGACTTCTTCTGCTGAACCCAAATGCTGTAGTAACTTTTTTGCGGTGACATCACCGATCCCTTCTACCTTTAATAAGGCTAAGGCATATAATAAATCTTGTTGTAACATGGCGTATAAAAATAGAATCACAAAATAAACGAAATTTAAATTGTTAATAACATTTGTTGATAAAATTTTTATTTCGTCTTGTATTCTTTATTTTTGTTGCTATGAATATCTCACAATACATTTCTCAGTTATTGTACCGTTATCAATGTGTAACGGTTCCGGGTTTTGGTGCTTTTTTAACCGAAACCATATCTGCAAACATACAGGAAAGTAACCACACCTTTTTCCCACCGAAAAAAGTTATTGCTTTTAATGCGAATATAAAAAGTAACGATGGCTTATTAGCCAATCACATTGCTCAAGTTGAAAAAACCACCTATGCGGAAGCTCTTGGTAAAGTTAAAACAGAAGTTGCAGAATGGAATATCAAATTAGAGAATCGCGATTATTTGATTTTCAAAGGTATTGGACTTTTGAAATTAAATCCTGAAAACAACATTGTCTTTGAAGCTTCTAGTCATGTAAACTATCTTACCGATGCATTCGGATTAAGTTCGTTTGTTTCTCCGGTAGTTAAGCGTGAAGAATTGAAGAAAGTTATTGATGCTTCAGTTGAAGAAAAGCCAACAATTGAATTGATCCAAGAGCGAAAGATTAGCCGTCCTTATTTACGATATGCGGCAATGTTTGTTCTCTCTTTGGGAGGCGCAGGATTTGGTTATGCCACTTACATCACCCAACAGGAACAAACCGAAACCATGATAGTTCAAGCAGAGGTTCAAAAAGAATTGAAAAACAAAATACAGGAAGCTACATTTTTTATTAGCAATCCTATTACTGAGGCAACAATCAACCCGAACTTGAATTACGATTTTCACATTGTTTCCGGTTCTTTCAGAAATAAGAAAAATGCAGAAAACGCGATGAACTTACTAATTCAAAAAGGGTATCAGGCATCGGTTTTAGCAAGAAATGAAGATGATTTATTTTCTGTATTGTATGGAACGTATTCATCTCAAGTTGAGGCTGACGAAGCATTATTGAAAATCCAAAGTGAAGAAAACAAAGACGCTTGGATTCTCCTGGAAGAAAAATAATACACGCAAAGCCTTTCACTACTGAAAGGCTTTTTTATTTACAAAACATCATAACTTAGTATCTTTATAAAAAATTAACATGCAAACTAAATTCCCTTCAGAATCCTTAACGGTTTTAACCGATTTGGTTTTACCTAGTGAGACCAATCCTTTGAATAACTTATTTGGTGGCGAACTATTAGCCAGAATGGATAGAGCTGCAAGTATTGCTGCACGTCGTCATTCCCGTCGCATCACCGTCACTGCATCTGTAAATCACGTTGCTTTTAACAGAGCCATTCCATTAGGAAGTGTAGTCACTGTAGAAGCGAAAGTCTCTAGAAGTTTCAAGTCATCAATGGAAATTTATATTGATGTTTGGATTGAAGATCGTGAGTCTGGCAGTAAAACCAAAGCGAATGAAGCCATTTATACGTTTGTAGCTGTTGATGAAACGGGGCGTCCTGTAGAAGTGCCTCAAATTGTACCCGAAACCGAAGAAGAAAAAGCGCGTTTCGATGCTGCATTACGCAGAAAACAATTGAGTTTGGTTTTGGCCGGAAAAATGAAACCCGACGAAGCAACAGAATTGAAAGCGTTATTCACTTCCTAATCACAATAAAAAAAGTCCCGAATTCGGGACTTTTTTATTACATATTGATAATCCAGGATTGTGGATTTAATTTGGTCGTATTTTGGTAAATCAAGAATTTCAAAACCGATTTTCCTGCTGATTGATTGTAGAAGATTTCTCCTAATGCTTGTTTGGTTGTTACTTTGCTTCCTTTACTTACAAACACTTTTCCAATGTTAGAATAGGTAGTGGTATAATCCCCGTGACGAATCATTATCGTAGCTGTACCGTTTGGTGCCATTTGCACATCACTGACTTCACCGTTGAAGACTGCACGTGCTTTAGCTCCTCTTTCAGAAGAAACTTCAATACCACTACTTTCAATCATAATGGAAGGTTCTAATGGGTGTGGTTGACGACCAAAACGTTTGGTTAATGCTCCCTTTTCTACTGGCCAAGGTAAACGGCCTCGATTGGCTTTAAAATCATTCGCTAGCTCTTTGGCTTCCGGTGTTAATACGAAAGTAGTAGTATTGGTGGTATTACCCGCCTTCTTGTTGGCAGCGGCAATTGCTTCACGAATCAATCGTTCGATTTGACGTTCGATTGCCTTCGCTTCTTTTTGTTTTTTACGTATGTCAGCAATGATTTTATTCTTATCTTTTTTAATAGAATTCAGTTCTCTTTGCTGTTCTTGACGTTGTTTTTCTAATTCTTTCTTCTCTTGTTCGCTTTCGGCAATAAGTTTTTCCTTTTCTTTCTTTTGAATTGATAGCTTATTATTGAATCTCTCCAACTCTAAAGTTTTGGCTTTAATTTCTTCTCCTTGCACTTTACGGAAACTTGAATATTGCTTCATGTATTGAAAACGCTTGTAGGCCTGCAAAAAATTATCAGAAGACAAGATGAACATGGCTTTACTTTGTTCCGATCGGCTTTTATAAGACTTCACGATATTCTTCGAATAGTCTTCTTTCAATACCACCAATTCCTTTTTAAGATTATTTACCTTCACTTGATTGATGTACATACTATTACCCAAAACCTTTTTTTGCTTTTCGGTAGTATTAATCAATTTTTGTTGCAAACCGATTTTCACATTTTGCTGTTCCACCACTTTTACGGCCGACTTTTCTTTTTTCTTCTGTGTTTGCAATAATTTTTCCTGCTGACGGATTTCTTCTTGCAATCGCGCTTTTTGCTCTTCAAGTTTGCGTTGTCTTTCTTCTTCTTGTGCTACAGAAGAAGTTATTGTAAACAAAGCGAAAAGGAGTATAAAATATTTTGACATTCGGTGTTATTTGGCTATTTGATGATTACTTGTTCATATCCATTGGGTACATTGTACACAAAATTCAAATCTTCATTGAATTTTGCATCTTTGTATTCGACACCAATAGAAGTAGTTTGATTGTTCTGCATTGCAAAAATAGCAACTTCTTGTGGTAAAACACTTTCTGGGAACGATTTATACTCTGAATAATTCACCAACATTTTACGTTCTGGTGTCAATTGTTTGATTTCTTGCTTTTTGATGGTAAAAGTGTCGGGGTTAAACACAAACGATTTTATGAAATTTCCAGTAGTAACTTCATCCAATCGTGGTGCGCTTTCCTCCTGAACCACATCATATTTTGCCTTTGATAAATCATCTATTGCTTGTCCGATGAGCATGTTCTGCACCTTTTGAAAGTCTAAATCGGTTCCAAGCCATTGGCTTAACATTTTATAATCTCCTTCAAAATAGGTATTTCTTGCTTTTTCGTAGTATTTTACTTGAGTAGGCGTTATTAAAGCCTTTGCTCCTGTAATACCAAAAAACTTGACTGTCACCAAAATCATTTCGTCCTTTTTGATGCGGATATCAGCCGCAACGTTCATTGATTGTTTTGGACTTACGTAACTAACATTAGCATTTATCATTAACGTTTTAAAGTTACGATTAACGGCATAATGATTCGAAATGATATTTTTTACCGTTTCATTCGACACTGTGGTTTCGACATCCACAGGAGCTACTAAATTCTGTTTGGGTTTACAAGAAACCACTGCTAGCAAAAGCAGTATAGGAATTATTTTTTGCATTCTTTTTATTTCTTTTTAAGACGATTGGCCCTTAGGGCGTATTCATCACTTTTTTTACTATCTCCCAATGCTTTAAACACATCTGATAAAACCTGACAAAAATCGGTTTCCAGTGCTACATTGTCTACTACATAATCTATGCCTGTTTCCAAAAAGTCGATAGCTTTTTTATAATTTTTTTGTTTACTGGAAGCCTTTCCAGCGAAATAATAATATTCGGGCTGATTTGGATAGGTGTCTACCAATTCTGATGCCTTTTTAAACATACTTTCAAAATTAGCGACCTCTTCGTACGAAGCTAATAAGAAAATATTGGCTTCTATATCGCTATTGTTTGTTACAAATGATTTCTCTAAATATTGCGTTGCTTTTGACCAATCTTTTCTTTTGTAATAAAATTTCCCCAGTTCTTTGTAAACATTCACATCGGTGTCGTTTTCAAAATAGGTTGCGATTTTTGTCAATTGATTTTCGAAAGTTGGGTTTTTCGTTGTAAAAATCAGAAATTCATTAAACATTCTGAATTTTATTTTCTTGTCAATTTTTCTACCATCCAAAACTTTCAACAAAGATCCTAAAGCTTCATTTCCTTTGTTTTCATTGATATGGTATTTGAACAGGAATACTTGCGCCCATTCTGAATTGGGAATATTTTGTTCCAACTTTTGGGTAATCTGCCTCGCCTTTTCCTCTTGATTATTCTCCGAGTATTTGTAAATTAAAGAAATGTAATTTTCCTCATTTAGCGGATTTTGCTCTATGGCTTTTTCGAGGTCACTTTTTCCAGTACTGTTGTTTAACGCTTGTGCATTAATTTCCAATCGATAGCGATCACGAACTTCCGTTTTACCGAATGCTTCGTCTAATTCGTTGATTAAAACCAAGGCTTTATCGTATTGTCGCGTGTACATGTAAAGTGACAATAAATCTTCCTTGTAGTTTTTATCTAGTGGAATAATTTTTTGAAGTGTTAAAATTCCCTGATTGTAATTTTTAGTTTCATAATACACTTCGTACAAATCGATCCAATACCATTTGTTATTGGGTTCCATTTGCGTAGCTTTAATCAGCGCATTTTCAGCTTCAATAAAATTCTTTTGGTAGCTATAGTTTTTTCCTAATTCATGATAAATTACCGAATTATTGGGTTGCAATTTCAAGCATTTTTCCAGAGCAGCAATTGCTTTGTCGTAATTTTCGATGCCTTTTTGTTTGAGCGATTCATAATAGGCTTCTTGAAAATCATCTTCCGCTAATGCAATTTCATCCGGTTCGGTTTGGGCCATAGCGACAGTTGAGATGCAAAACATCCCAAAAGCTAACGCAATATTTACCAACCCCTTTTTCACCATTTATTCTAAAACGGAGTAATCTCCGATACTGATACTTTTAAAATCACCATCAAATGTTGCATGATTCCCTATCATCGCATTGTCTAATTTTGCATTACGGATATGCGCATGAGTTTGCACCAAACTATTTTGAATTTTCACATTCGTTAGATGACTTGCTTTTCCTAATGACACATTCGGTCCTACTGTTGAATTAATTAAAATTACATCTTCCCCAATGAAACATGGCGGAATGATGGTAGAATTCTCAATACGAACAGTATCGGCTATTAAATTTTCCTCTCCGTCATGTTGTAGAAAATTCAGCATACGCGAATTGGTTTCCACCGTAACATTCTTGTTACCACAATCCATCCATTCCTCTACTTTACCTGGCACAAATTTCATGCCTTTTTGTTTCATGTTCTCCAAACCGTCGGTTAATTGGTATTCTCCACCTTTTACTACATTGTTGTCTAACAGGAATTGCAACTCACTTCTTAGCGTTTCTCCTGATTTGAAATAATAGATTCCGATGATAGCTAAATCCGAAACAAATTCCTTTGGTTTTTCGACAAAATCCACTATTTCATTCGCATCGTTTAATTGTACCACTCCGAAAGCACTTGGATCTTCTACTTGTTTTACCCAAATCACACTATCTGCTGTAGTATCTAACGTAAAATCGGCTCTAAAAAGTGTATCGGCATACGCCACAACGATTGGTCCTTCCATAGATTCTTTCGCACAAAGAATAGCATGTGCCGTTCCTAAAGGTTCATTTTGGTAATAAATGCTCCCTTTCGCACCTAATTTTTCTGCAATGGCAATTAATTCTTGTGGTACTTTATCACCAAAATCTTTATGAATAATGAAGGCAATTTCGTCTATTTTATGATCGATTACTTTTGCGATATCTTCAACCAATCGGTGCACAATAGGTTTTCCGGCAATTGGGATTAACGGTTTTGGAACGGTTAATGTATGTGGGCGAAGACGTGAGCCACGGCCTGCCATAGGGACGATTATTTTCATATTTATTGAAAGATTGAATGATTAAAAAAATCTTTTAATCGATGTATTATTATTTATTTTACTCCTGTACTTCCGAAGCCACCTTCACCACGATTGGTTTCGGTTAATTCATTTACTTCGATCCATTCGGCACGCTCGTGTTTGGCGATGACAAGCTGTGCAATGCGCTCGCCATTTTCCACTACAAAAGCTTCGTTGGATAAATTTACTAAAATTACACCAATTTCGCCTCTATAATCGGCATCGACAGTACCGGGAGAATTCAATACCGTGATCCCTTTTTTGAATGCCAATCCACTTCGCGGACGAACCTGAGCTTCATAGCCAATGGGCAACTCGATAAATAATCCTGTTTTAACCAACGCGCGTTCCAATGGTTTTAGTGTAATGGGCGCTTCTATATTGGCACGAAGATCCATTCCTGCAGAAGCATTGGTTTCGTAATTGGGTAATAGATGCTGTGATTTATTAATGATTTTGATTTGCATATTCTTAGTTTCTTTGTGGCTAGCCGTGATGGTAGCGAAAAGCCTTTTGAAATTACTGTTGTTGTTTTCCCGTACTGAAAAAGCGAACGAAGTAAGCTCTTTTTGGGACAAAGGAAAACCAACAGGAATACAAAAGCTTACAGCGTACAGCGCGATCAGCTCCTGAAAATTATTTTCGTTTTACTATTTTTAAAATCGTTTCTTTTTCGTTTCGATAAATATAATAACCAAAAATTACTAAAGCAAATATCCCGAAGATATAGCTTTCTCTAAATTTGGGAACATAAAATGACAAGGCCGAAAGAAAAATGGACAGCCCAAGATAAGCAACAATTTTTTCTTTATCGTAAGGAATCGGGTATTTTTTCTGACCCAGAAAATACGAAATAAACATCATACTTCCGTAAGCCACAATAGTCGCGATTGCGGAACCATAATAACTCATTGAACGAACCAACAAATAGTTGAGCACTAACGTGAGAATTGCACCAATTATAGAAATAATAGCCCCAATATGTGTTTTATTGATGAGTTTGTACCACACCGAAAGATTGGTGTAAATGCCTAAAAAGAAATTGGCTATAATAATTAACGGAACTACATTCATAGCATCCCAATAGTTGCTATTGGGAACTAAAAGCAATTTCAACAGATCAATGAAAACGATGACAAACAGTAAAATGAATGAGCCCGAAATTACGAAATACTTAGTGATGGTGGCGTACGTCTGTGAAGCGTTTTCCTTATCAGCATGGCTGAAGAAAAAAGGTTCGATTCCCAGTGTATAGGCTGTGCGGAACAATACCATGAACATTCCCAGTTTATAGCAGGCTGAATAAGCACCGATATCCGCTTTGGGAACATTTAATTTTTCCAATAAGATTTTATCAAAATGCTCGTTGATGGCGAAACCGATTCCGGCAATCAGGATAGGCAATCCGTAGCGCATCATTTTTTTCCAAAGTGCAAAATCGAAATGCCAATTGATTTTAAAATAGTTGTTTGATACTACCACAAAAGTGAACAAACTGGCCAACAAATTCGAAACGAAAATGTAACCGACTTGAAAATTTTCAAAATAGATGGTACTTAAAAGATTGTCTTTGGACAACTTTGGCAAAATCATCAAGAAGAAAATATTCAATCCAAAATTAATCCCAACGTTGGCGATTTTGATTATCGCGTATTTCATGGGTTTGCTTTCGGCTCTTAATTTTGAAAACGGAATGATGACCAAGGCATCCAACACTAAAATCCAAATGGTATACGTAATGTATTCGGTTTTCACATTGATCCAATCAGCGATGGTTTCCCTATATATTAAACTTGAAAACAGAAAAATAAGAGACGACCAGAACAGTGATATGGTGGATGTAGCAATAACATTTTTTTTATCTTCTTCCAGATTGTAAAACCGAAAGAAAGCGGTTTCCATTCCGTAGGATAAGATGACATTGAAAAAAACCAGGTAAGCGAAAATAATGGAAACATCCGCAAACTCCGTTTTTGGTAATGCATGCACATACAACGGATTAAGCATGAAGCTTATCATTCTTGGCAAAACGGTTGCCAAACCATAAATCAGTGTTTGTTTGAAAAGGCTTTTATAAACGCTCAAAGTGAATTTATTTGCAACAAAAATAATTAATTTCTTGGTCGTACTGAAGGATACGCTAGCATTTCTTTTCTGGTAACATTTTTGATTTTGTAGTGTTTGAGTTTCCCTTTTTGGGTAAATTCTAAAACAGCTTCATCATCAGAAATAGGAATTGGTGCTTCAATCTTCTTTACTTCGACAGGTGGAGCATCAGAAACTAGCTCTTCATTGTTATGCAGATTAGCTGTTCCGTGAAAAGCAATAACGTATTGTGTTTCACTATTTTTTTGGACAACGGCTTTTTTTCCTCTGAAATAGACTTGATTCAAAATAATATCGGTAGGTAATTCCTGTTCAAATTCCAGATGAAAATTGGTGCCAGAACCTCCCCCACGAACTCCTGCAACCCAGTTTTGAAAATAGACTTCTTTAATTTTAACTGGGAATGTGCTTGTTTCCTGATACGCTAACTTATTACAACAACTAAGCTGTAACAGTAACAGTAATATTATATTTAGTACTTTCATAACTACTCATTTTTAGAAAAGAAAAATACATCTTCTACAGTTTCTTTTGGTTCAGGGATGTCTTCATCGGTCAAAGCGCGCAATACATCTCTAGTTATATTTTTAATCTGTATTACCCTGTTCGCTTGATTTTGTACACATTTTTCGAATAAATTTCGAACCACACGAGCATTTCCAAAACTTTCATCTCGTTTGTCGTATAACAATTCGAACGTTTCTTTTACTTTATCTATTGCATCTTCCGTTAAAACAAAATCCAATTTTTGGCATGAAGCTTCAAATATGGCATACAATTGCTGTGGCTTAAAATGCTCAAAATGGAAATACCTATTAAATCGTGAACGCAAACCTGGATTCGACTCAATAAAAAGTTGCATCGGTTCTGTATAGCCAGCTACAACTACTGCCAAATTATCCCGATTGTCTTCCATTCGTTTCAGGATGGTATTCACTGCTTCAGCACCGTAATCACTTTGCATGGCATTTTGATTCAGTGCATAAGCTTCATCCACAAACAAAACACCTCCTATACTTTCATCGACTACTTTGTCTGTTTTAATGGCGGTTTGTCCCACATACCCAGCAATCAATCCTTCCCTATCCGTCTCATACAATTGACCATTGGATAAAAACCCTAGTAATTTAAAGATACGACTCAATAATCGAGCCACAGTGGTTTTACCTGTTCCCGGAGGACCAAGAAAAACGGTATGTAAGGCAATGTCAATATTTTGTAATCCGGCTTCTTTTCTTTTCTTCTGAATTTCTAGCAAATTAATCAGTTCCTTGATATCCGCTTTCACTTCTTCAAGACCAATTAAAGCTTCGAGCTCGGCCATGACTTTTTCCAGTGAATCATTTTCGGGAGGCAAGCTGATTGCTGTATTTACAGGTTGTTTTAATTCTTGATTCTCCACTATTTTTTGGATTTTCGATTGAACTTCAGTTGAAGATCCAAAAACCAATTGGCCCACACTTTCAAAATGTTTTTTTGCTTCTTCCAATTTTGAATTCTTTGCATTGGTTAAAGCTTCAATCACAAAATTTTGCGTCTCTTTTGTAGCGGAAGCAATTTTACAACCCAACAACAATTTTTGAATATTGTGTTTGAAATCTGGGGAAACTGCTAATCGGTTCAGTGTATTGATAGCTGCTTCGTCTACAAATTTTTCGTTTCGCAATACATCATAAAAATACGCCAAAGAAAACCATTGTTTCTCGGTCAATTCTTTTTGATTTTCGATCAATGTGATGATATCGGAAAGGAAAAAGTGTTCGGCTTTATACAATCCTATTTGATTCGCCTCTTTATGAACCAACGCATTGCTCTGCTGAACAAACTGAGCATCTTTATTGAGCTCTTTACAAAAAGTAAGCAGTTTAGACGCCGCTTCTTTTAATGCTACGATATCTTCTTTCTTGATAATCATCTGTCCGGATTCGACTTGTCCTTCAATATTGTTTTTGAGTGAAAGCAAGTATTCCTGTAAAATTGTTATTGGATTTTGGTTTTTCAAGGCAGTGTGAATTAAGATTCCATCATTTGATGAACGATTTCTTTGTACAATTTACGGTGATCGTCTCCGAACTCTTTCCAAGCCAATCCTTTTTCTCTCAAATCGTAATGTGCGATAATCGAACCATATTTTTGTTTGGATCCGTTTACTGTGGGATGACCGATAACATATATAACTTGTGCCATTTCTATAGCCAATTCGATATCATGTGTTGAAAACAATACCGTATTAAATTCTGATTCGTCGCACAACAAATCGAACGATTTTTTTACTTCTTGAATGTTCCCGATATCCAAACCTGAAAAAGGTTCATCCATAACAATAAATTTATCCGAAGAAAACAATTGCTCAATGATAGCGGTTCGTTGTCTTTGTCCGCCGGAAAGTTCATTTGGGTATTTGTCTTCACATGTTTCCAAACCCCATTTCTGGATATGATCGTTGATTTTTTTGTCTTTTTCTGTTTTGGAAAGTGTACTTTTTCGTAAGGCAAATTCGAGAGTTTGTCGTACCGTTTTATGACGGAATAAGGTATATTTCTGATCTACGAAACCAATATCTCCTTCTTTAACTGGTTTGGCTGCATTGGGTTCATTACTTTCAAAATCTTTAATTAAGATTTTTCCAGTTTCGGGATGAACTAGTCCGGTAAGCGCTTTAAAAAAAGTCGATTTACCTCGACCTGATCTTCCTACGACTGCAATAATTTGCCCGGTTTGATCCTTATCCTTGCGAACTACATCTTTTTCAATTAAACTAATGTCTTTGATAATTGTAACACCATCATACGCTACGCTTAAGTTCTCTACATAAAGTAAAGTGTCTTTAAAATGAAATTCCATCAGTTTATATTTTTGAGTATCTAAAAATTGATTTACGTAAGAAATTTATTCCCCAATCTAAAAAGAGACCGATTAATAAAATAATAATTTGCAAGGCGATGATACGTCCGTGATTCATGAATTTATCCGAGTTTTTGATTAGGAATCCCAAGCCACCGGAAGCCACAACGATGGATTCTACGGTTACTAACATCATCCAAGTAATCGCCAGATTTTGACGGATTACATCGATAACATGATCTACTCTTCCCAAAATAATTACCTGCCACAAGACTTCCCATCTTGAGCATTTTAATGTTTTGGCATGGTCGAATTCTTCTTGTGGTATCGCTGAAATTACGGCAATCAATGACGTAGTTAAAAACGTTGTCAAGAAAATAACCATGATCCAAATTTGCATATTACGTGCTTCATGAATAACCATCGTGATATAAAATGATAATCCGGTGAACGGCAAGAAACGAAGTTTGGTTACAAACTCAGCGATTGGTTTCAGAATAGGAATCGGAAACGAATAAGCAAAGATCATGGATAAGATGACTGCCAAAAAAATAGACAGAAAACACAATTTCAACGAATTAAAAATGTGTACTACCAAACCTTCATTATACAATTCTGAAAAACCCTTAAATACTTGTGCCGGTGAAGGAAACAAATGTTTTTCACCCATGGTTCCTAGAAACCAAATTGCTAATAATGCAATAATCCATACCGCTAAAATAATTGTTTTATTGGCTTTGGAAATTTTCTCGAAAGGCGTAATTAATTTTATCATAAGAGTAAAAAGGCTACCCCGAAGGATAGCCTGTTTTATTGAATTTTATTTTAAGAAAGTGATTACAACACGTCTGTTTTGTGCTTTTCCAGACTCTGAATTATTATCCGCAACCGGCTCGTTTGAACCCTTACCATCAATCATTTGGAAACGATTTTCAGGAATACCTTTTTGTTTCAGATAATCCACCACAGCTTGTGCTCTACCTTTTGATAAAGATAAATTACTTTCCGGCTTACCTACGTTATCTGTATGTCCAACAATAGTCAATTTAGAATTTTCCGCTTGGATTAACAAGTTGTAGATTTTTTCCAAATCTCTAGTAGAGTTGTTTTGAATATTAGTACTACCCGATGAGAAGTTGATTTTCCATTCACCAGAAGCCATAATTTCAGTAGATTGTTTTGAATAATCTGCTTTATCTGCTGAAGTTGATTCGATATCGTTGATATTTTTTAAGAAGAATAAGTTTACTGCATCTTCATAAGCTACTACACCACCCACGTTTTCATTGAAGTTGAATGGGTTCAATTCTGTTAAATAACCCGATACTTGATTATAAACCGATTTGTATCTGTTTACACCATCAGACATACCGAAGTATTGCATTGCATCAGCATAGTTGAATACTTTCGATCCACCCATGTTGTAAGTTAATCCGTTTTTAGTTCCTTGTTGTCCTTTGAACATTTTGTACCAGTATTCTGCATTTTCGATTTGGTACGTATCCGCAACTGCTTCAGAAGCTCTCACTTTCCAATCCTCATAGTTTTTCATTTGGTTGGAAGCTGTCAAAGCCGATTTCAAAATATTTGTAACGATTTCCGGGTTTTTAGTTGCCCATTCTTTTACACCAATTAAAACCGTTGGCATTTGGTTATTGAATTCTTTTGTAGAAACGATATCTACGAAACCTGACAATTTATCAAAAACTGTTTTATCACCAGGCGTCCAAGTTGCACAACCATCGATTTTACGGTTCACCGTTTTACCTGTTAATTTTCCGTTATTTACTTCTTTCAAAGTAACTGTCCATCCAGTGGTTTGCGATTTGATCAACTCTTCAGCTGATTTCATGTAATCGTCATTTTCAGAAGGGTAGATATTTACGGCTTCTGCATCATATGTTGTTGGATCCGGATTTACTTTCAAACCGTTAGCGAAAGCGTAATTAACAGTTGTTACCCAGTCACCGTCTCCTAATACAGCTGAAATAACTGAACCTTTCATTGATTTTGGATCTGATTTCCAGCTTGGTGGTCCGATTAATTTATCTTCACCATAACTCATACCGATTGCTCCCATTACCTGAACATGGTATTTATCTTTTCCGTATTTTTCGTCTAACGATTTTTGAACAGAACTGATATAGAACGGTGCACCGTCACCCATGATCATAACAGCAAAAGCACTTTTATCTGAAGAAGGGAATTCTTGTCCTTTGTCGAATTCTTCAATAAATTTCATTTGCATATTGCGAAGTTCTGACAACCAGTCTTGACGGATGATTTGTAGGTTCACTCCGTTTTTCTCCATTAATGAACCCTTAGTTGTTTTAGGTCCGCCATTAGAAACGATAATACCTGATTGACCGTTCCATGCGTATCCGGCGATACGAACTAAAGGTTTATCAGCAACTGCTGTGGATACTTCTTTTGAAGGAAGTTCAATTTTTTCAGCATTAGTAACGTTATTCACATCGGTAGAATTCAATTCCATTCCACCTAATTGTTTAGAAACGGCAGTTTTAATTCCAGGAGAAATAAAATAGATTCCACCAAGAACTCCTCCAATACCTACAGCTACAATCAATAACTCAGAAAGAGTTGTCAATTTAGCCATTCTTAAAATTTTTCCCATTTTTATAAATTTTGTTTTACGTGTGTTTATTAAAATATATCGCCAAATCCTCCGGCGTTTTGTTTGTCTTCTTTTGACATTTTATAATTCGGACTTGTATATTTGGTAGAGTCCGGAATTGTATTATCTCCTGTTTTAATTTTGTCTGCCAACGAATCCAATCGTGTGTACAACTCATCATTATCAACCGAATATTGTGATGTTAACGAATCGATGTCAATTAAATTTTCAGATGTTCTGGCAATATCCTGAGCGATAGTCGACGTTACCACTTCTAGAGCATATTCCAGTTCCCAGTCTTTAGTAAACATCATGGCGTTTTTGGCACTTTCTGTAGCTGCTTTGGCATTCTTAGCAAACTCATATTCTTTTCGCAACATGGTAATTGTAGTGTCAAAATCGGCAATTTTGATATCAATAGCTGTTCCGGCAAGTGTTAGTTTTCTGTCCATTTTTCCAAGAACATTCGCTCTAACCCCATACTTTTGAATGAAGGTTTTGCTTTGTTCGTACTGATTCGAAACACGTTGTGAATCACTTAATTTTTTAGCCAATTCACTTTGAAGCGCTACATATTCATCAGTATCTTTAGCTCCGATTCCGTGTTGCTTCACCATTTCATCCATCGCAGATTTTAATTTTTCCGCTTGGCGTTGTAAGCTTAATACTTGTTCTTGAAAATCTTTTGCTTCCTTCTCAGATTTACCAGCTTCAATTTCCATTTCGTTTTTCAAACCTTTAAGCTTGGCTTTTGTGTTTTTAAAAACTTCACGATTTTTGATCATTTTTTGCTTTTGTTCTTCCAATTCATTGAACGGGTTGCTGTGGATTAGTGCTTTGTGAAGATTTTTAGCTGAAAAACGCAGTGCTTTCATGATTACAGGAAACATAATTACCAAGAAAATCAAGAAAATTCCGGTGGCCGACAAAGCAATCGCTTGACCTAGCATGGTGAACAATGGCGGAATGATATAAGTCCAAGTCAAATAACCTCCAATACCAAGTAATCCAAGTGCTATTACCCAAAATAATGATTTTTCTCCTTTTTTTAGTGCATCCGTTTTTAATGCAATTTCCCCTTTTGTTTCGTCAAAGTGCTTAAGAATAGGCAACTCTAATAAAGTGCTCTTTTCCTGTTCGAATTTATTCATCTTATAAATACTGGTTTACTCCTGTTAAAACTGTGTTGATTGAATCAACTATTCTTTGTTTTGCCAAATTATTGGCTTCAATTTTCAATTCAATTTCAGAAAAATCTTCTTGGTTTACTAAATCTACTTTTTCCAATTCAATTTTCTTTTGATTCAATTCTTGTTGCAATTGTGCAATTTTCTGTTCCAAATCGGAAACTGCTTTTGAAAGTGTGTTTTTTTCTTGAGTGATTTTGTTATTCAAATCACTTTTTTTGGCATTACCGGTAGCATCGTATTTTTGGTGTACTTTATCAATTTCAGTCAGATAATGTTTTGCCTTTTCGACAAGTAATTCTTTACTTAAACTTGGATTAAGTGATTTACCCATGGCAAATGCCATTTGATAACTTTGTGGATTGGTTACCCCAACTGCCGATACTGATTTATACAATTCGAAAAAATCAAAACCTTCATGATTCAATCCTTCAAATCCTTTTTGATATACTTCCAAAATTTCATTTAAAAAAGGATTGTTGGAATTGGATGGAATATTTACGGGTGCGTTGACTTCCGGAAATTTGTTTACTGGTATTACGGTTTGAGGTTCTTGGCTTGAAGATTCAGATTTGCCAGTCTCTTCATTTATAAAAAGACTCTTCCAATTAAAACTCTCTTTTGACATGTACTTTGGTTTTTGTTTACATCATTTATACGTAAGCTCTTAAAAAAAGTTACTATAACTCCCAATAAAAATATAAAAAGTTTTAGAATTACGAGCTTAATTGCTCAGAATTAATGATTTTCAGGAAATGATAGCCTCTGGGAACAAATCCTTGATTGTAATAAAATTTATGAGCTGTAAAATTTTCAACATAGGCATCGAGTACTATCATGGTACTTCCCAATTCATGAGCTAGAGCGTCAATATAATCTGTCATTAATTTTCCGATGCCATTTTTACGATAATCGGGGTGCACAACAAAGTTATCGATTTCCAAATAAGGTCCAGACCAAAGTTTGACTCCTTTCCAAAAACCGGTAATTCCTACGCATTTTTCACCGTCAAAAACTGCCAATTGTTTATAATTATGAGGTATCATTTGTGATAAATACTGTCTGTATTTTTCCAATGTCATTTTGGGATATAAAAAATGGATGGCTTCAATTTGAGCCAACATTTCTTCTATAGTGGTGAGTTCTCTAAGTTCCATATAGTATCTGTTAATGTCTATAAAATTACATTACTTTTGCAAAAAATAATACCATGAATTTAAAAAGCTTTTTCTTTTTTGCTTTGTTGACTGTAAACGCTTATTCGCAGACCGGCTCTTACCAAACCAAAAAAGTTGACAATAAAATTTCTAAATTTAACTTACAATTCAACGACGAATATTCGTGGTTGGAAAATCTGGAATCGGAAGACGTTAAAAGTTGGGTAGCTTATCAAAGTGGTTATTCTGCAGGCTATTACGCAACAATTAAAAAAAAGGTTTCAACTTTAGAAACCATTAAATTGTATAATTCCAATTCAACGGGAACTTTACCAATGCGAGCAGGTAGGTATTTCTACAAATACATGACTGTAGACAGAAAAAAAGCGCCTTCATTATTTATGTTTAAAACGATTCAAGATGAGCCGTTTGAAATCATCAATCCAACTAAGATTTATACCTCTAAAAATGTAAACATTGAAGATTTTTATCCTTCCAAAAACTCAAATTATATTGCTTACAGTATTCGAATCAATGGAAGTGACAAACTAGAGATTCGTTTTAACGATTTAAATCTACGTAAACCCATTAAAGATTCATTGCTTAATGTTAAGTTTTCAACTGTAGCATGGAATAAAGATTTAGGTGTTTTCTATAAGCAAAATTCAAATCAAACAAAATTTGCCAAAGACTCAACTTTCAAACTATATTACCATAGATTGAATACACCTCAAAAAGCAGATGAACTATTATTTGATACAAGCGACAGTAAAAATCATATCTCTTTTTTTACAACTAGAACAAAACTGTTTGTGATTGAGAAAAACTTCAATTACACCAAAACCAATTTCTATTACAGTGATTTGACCAACGATAAATTTGAACTTATCAAATTTTATGAAAACAATGATGATACATTTAATTTCATCAATTACCATAATGGAAGAATTTATTACTCTTCCAATAAATTCAATTGGGGCGAAGTAAGGTCATTTGATTTGAAAAATAAAGAAGATGACAAACAAATTATTCCTCAATTCTACAATCATTTACTTGTAAATAATTATTTTACAGATGATTATATTATTTGTAAATACAAAACTCTCGGTAAAATCTATCTTTCAATTTATGACTATTCAGGTAAATTCGTCAAGAAAATTGAAGTTCCTTTAGCCATGAACATCAATTTTCAGAATTACGATGAAAAAACTAACGAAATTTATTTTGGCGTTTCTTCGTATACAATACCCAATAGAAACTTTAAAGTAAGTTTAAATAATGGTGAGCCTGAACAAGTATTTACATCCGTTAATAGACAAAGGCCAACCGTTTTCCCATTAGATCATTTTGAAACGAAATGTATCACTTATAAAAACAGAGATAACATTGATATTCCAATAACCCTACTTTACAAAAAAGGAACAATACTGAATGGTGAAAATCCATGTTTACTAGAAGCCTATGGAGGTTTTGGAATAATCAGTGGACCAAGATATGATAATGGGCTTTTGCACTTTGTAGACAAAGGCGGTATTTATGCTTTTGCAGAAATTAGAGGTGGTGGAGAAAAAGGACCCGATTGGCATAAAAAAGGAAGTGGTATCAATAAAATAAATTGTCTGAATGATTTTATAGATGCTTCTGAATTTTTGATAAAGGAAAAATATACCAATTCAGAAAAATTGGCGATAACTGGAGGATCACATGGGGGTTTGGTTGTTGGCTATGCACTGACCGAAAGACCTGATTTGTACAAATTGGCATTGCCCAAAGTGGGTGTATTTGATGTAATTAATAAACACAAGTATACAGTGGGTGTATATAATACGATAGAATATGGCAACCCAGAGATAGAGGAAGAATACAAAGCAATTTTTAATTATTCGCCTTTAAATAAAATTAAAAATGAGGTCAACTATCCAACAACTATTGTGTTTACTGCGGACAATGATGATAGGGTACCTCCCTTTCAATCCTATAAATTTTATGCTTCGCTAAAGAACAGAGAAGCTCAAAAAAATAAAATCTTATTGGTTGTGAGGAAAGATTTAGGTCATTACGGTGGTAATACTTATGAGAAATATGTACGCGAACAAGCGGAGTTTTATGATTATCTCTTATACTTCTTGATGAAATAATACTAAAAAAAATAGCTGGTAATTTATTATTACCAGCTATTTTTAAATAATTCAATAGAAAAAGCACTATTAATTCAAAACATTATGTCTGCTTTTAAGTTTTGTTCTTTCAAAATCAGCCATTAATCTTTTTGCATCATTGATGATATTATTCCCATCTTTCTTATCATAATCATTTGCAATCAAACCTTCACCTTCAGCGATTGCTTTCTCTGGCATATCCAAATATAAATAAATCTTTCCAAGGTTGTAATACGCAGAATATCTAATCTTTCTACTCCCCTTGTCATCACCAGTATATTTAGTTTTTAAAGAATCAAAATACTCAATTAATGGTTGAATATTAGTTTTAATATCATCCAAAGGCATATTAGGATTCATGGTGTTAAAAATAGTTCTAACAGCGTCAACGGCTTCTTTTTGAATTTTACCTTCTTCATCCTCAGAATCTATAATCCAAAGATTATCAGAAATTGTTAGAGGTGTGTAACCGTATTTATTGTTTATAAATTCATTTGCACCATTTAAAACATCATTTGAAAACTTTAATGCGTAAGTTCTAAATAAATCCCCTTTACTTAAATTGTAATTTTTAACAATTTCATTAGAAGAGTGTTTCACTTGATCCGACTTATACTGGTACGAATACCCAAAACTCCTTTTCAAAGTGCTTTTATTGTTTGAGTCTGAATCATCTAATTTAGCGGCACCATCACTTACTTTTTGCAAAAAGCGATTTACTTTCGATTCTGTTTTGGTTTCTTGTTTTGGAGCTTCTACCTCACCGGATTTAATACCTTCAGTATAACAAACTGCACTTCCGGAATAATCTGCGACAAGTTGATATAAATTATATCTATCTGTAACTTTTCCATCCTTATCTTTATTTTCAACAACCTCTGTATTCACTTTTGAACCCTGTTGGTTGTACTCGTTTAAATTAAGAGAAACCTTTAGATTAGGACTATCATCAACTTTTTTCCAACCAAAAATTTGAAGTTGGCTATTCAAAACTGATCCGTCAACATTAGCGCTTCTTAATGATAATGCTGTACTTACGTATGTAGAATACGTCATATTTTCGAGTGGAACAAAAATCTCAGGTAATTTTTGATAGCTAACACGGAAGGAATATCTATCAAGGTCAACTTTTGGTGGTTTAACCTTTTGAGCAAAACTCATCGTAACAATGAATAAAGTGAAAATTGTAATTCTAAATTTCATTACGTTTTAATGTTTAGGATTGAAAAAATAAAATAAAAAAAAAGCCTCAAATCATGAGGCTCATTGATACTATAGTACAATAGTATTAACCATTTAAAGCCTCAGCTCCACCTACAATTTCTAAGATTTCCCCAGTAATTGCAGCCTGACGCGCTTTATTGTATGTTAATTTCAATTGATTTCTTAATTCTGTAGCGTTATCTGTTGCTTTGTGCATTGCCGTCATACGAGCACCATGTTCAGCAGCAAATGAATCGCGAATGGCTTTATACAATTGTGTTTTCAATGATTTTGGAATCAAAGTCATCACAATTTCCTCCTTAGAAGGTTCAAAGATATAATCTCCAGCTACTGCCGTACCTTTTTCAATTGGAGCCAATGGTAAAAACTGTTCTGCTTTCACGATTTGTGTGGCAGCGTTTTTAAATTGGTTGTATACTAATTCAACACGATCGTATTCTCCAGAAATGAATTTATCTGTAAGTAATGCAGCAACTGTAGCAGCATTATCAAACGTTAAATTGTCAAAAATAGCACTTTGGTTTTCAACAATAGTATGTGTCTTTTTAAGAACATCGTTACCTTTTTTCCCAATAGCCAACACATCCACTTGAATACCTTTGTATTTTTCGGTGATCGTTTTGATTTCTTTAATCACGTTAGTATTAAAGGCACCACACAATCCTCTGTTCGAGGTGATAGCAACCAATAGTACTTTTTTTACTTCTCTTTGCGTAGTATAGTCTCCTCCTACTTCGCCTTCCAAAGTAGCCGAAAGATTTTGCAATAATTCGGTTAATTTTTCAGCGTAAGGACGCATTGCTGTAATGGCATCTTGTGCCTTTTTAAGCTTTGCAGCAGAAACCATTTTCATCGCAGATGTAATTTGCATCGTTGATGAAACGGAAGTAATTCTATTACGGATTTCCTTTAAATTCGCCATTTCTTATCAGTAAATAATGATTGGCAAGTAGTGATTGTTTTGGTTCAATCACTACTTACTCTTCACTAAATTATTAGTTATATTTTGCAGAAACTTCTTTCGCTACTTTTTCGATAACATCAGTAATGTTGTCATCTAATTTTCCAGCTTTTAAAGCGTCTAATGTATCTCTGTGTTTTGCATTCAAGAATTCTAAGAAATCTTTCTCGAACTCTTTCACTTTATTTACAGGAACATTTCTCAATAAATTTTTAGAACCAGCATAGATAATAGCTACCTGATCTTCTACAGTAAACGGAGAGTTTAATCCTTGTTTCAAGATTTCTACGTTACGTTTACCTTTTTCGATTACGTTTAATGTAGCAGCATCTAAGTCAGAACCAAATTTCGCGAAAGCTTCTAATTCACGGAATTGCGCTTGGTCTAATTTTAAAGTACCTGATACTTTTTTCATCGATTTGATTTGTGCATTACCTCCAACACGCGATACAGAAATACCTACGTTGATTGCCGGACGTACACCAGAGTTGAATAAATCAGACTCTAAGAAGATTTGTCCGTCAGTAATCGAAATTACGTTAGTTGGAATATAGGCAGAAACGTCACCTGCTTGCGTTTCGATGATTGGTAAAGCTGTTAATGAACCACCACCTTTAACGATTGGTTTCAATGACTCAGGTAAGTCGTTCATGTTTTTAGCGATATCGTCATCGGCGATTACTTTAGCAGCACGCTCTAATAAACGAGAGTGTAAGTAGAAAACGTCTCCAGGATAAGCTTCACGTCCTGGTGGTCTTCTTAATAATAATGACACCTCACGGTAAGCCACAGCTTGTTTTGATAAATCATCATAAACGATTAAAGCAGGACGACCAGTGTCACGGAAATATTCACCAATTGCAGCACCTGCCATTGGAGCATAAACTTGCATTGGAGCTGGATCAGATGCATTAGCTGCAACAATCACAGTATAAGCCATTGCTCCTTTTTCTTCTAATGTTTTAGCGATAGCTGCCACAGTTGAAGCTTTTTGTCCAATAGCTACATAAATACAGAATACTGGTTTACCAGCATCGAAAAATTCTTTTTGATTAAGGATAGTATCCAAACAAACAGTTGATTTACCTGTTTGACGGTCACCAATTACCAACTCACGTTGTCCACGACCAACAGGGATCATTGCATCTACTGCTTTGATACCAGTTTGTAATGGTTCAGTTACTGGCTGACGGAAAATTACTCCTGGTGCTTTACGCTCTAGAGGCATTTCGTATAAGTCACCACCGATAGGACCTTTACCATCGATTGGTTGACCTAATGTGTTTACTACACGACCTACCATTTGCTCACCTACTTTAAGAGAAGCAATACGTTGTGTTCTTTTAGCAGTTGAACCTTCTTTTAAACCTGTAGATGGGCCTAATAATACCACACCAACATTGTCTTCTTCAAGATTCAAAACGATACCTTCCATACCGTTATCAAATTCTACTAACTCACCGTATTGTACATTTGATAGTCCGTAAATACGAGCAATACCATCTCCTACTTGAAGTACTGTTCCTACTTCTTCTAGCGTAGCACCAGATTCAAAACCTGATAATTGCTTTTTTAAGATTGCTGAAATTTCAGCAGGTTTAATATCCGCCATAATTATATAAATAATTAATTACTTAATTCTCTTTTTAAAACTTGTAATCTATTAGCAACTGAAGCGTTGTATTGCTTGTCGCCTATTCTTAAAATAAATCCCCCAATAATAGATGGATCAATTGTATTTTCAATGGTTACTTTTTTGTTTGAAAACTCATTGATTTTAGCCAAAACTTTCGCTTCCAATTCTGGAGTCATAGCAACAGCTGTAGTTACTTTAGCAACTTCAACACCATTAGCTTCATCAAACAGTTTGTTGTATTCAACAGCAATTGATTCTAAGATTTCGAATCTTTTGTTTTCAAACAACAAGTGAAATAAACTTTTAGTTACACCATTTACAGAAGCGAATACCTCTAATAATGCACTATTTTTTACTTCATTTCTTAAAGTTGGGTTTACGATAAAATCTTGTAATTCTTTACTTTCTTTAATCGTATTCGCAATTAAAGTCATGTCTTGACTCACCTCAGTAGCAACGCTTTTTGAGTGAGCTAAGTCTAAAATTGCTTTCGCATAGCGAATGGCTGCTCTTGTACCTGACATGCTTGAATTAGTTTAATTTTACATCACCTAACAATTTCTCAACTAATTTTACTTGAGCTTCTTTGTTAGACAATTCGTCTTTTAATAATTTTTCAGCGATTTCCAATGAAAGTGAAGATACGTGAGATTTCAATTCAGCCATAGCTGCATTTTTCTCACCTTCGATAGAAGCTTTGGCTTGTTCGATCATTTTTTGACCTTGTACTTGCGCTTCTTCTTTTGCATCAGCAATCATTTTTTCTTTAATCTCACGAGCTTCTTTCAACAATGTGTCACGCTCTAAACGTGCTTCCTGTAAAATACGCTCATTATTAGCTTGTAATTCACGCATTTCTTTCTTAGCATTTTCAGCCGAAAGCAAAGCATCCTTAATACCTTCTTCTCTTTCATTAACTGCGTCCAAAATTGGTTTCCACGCAAACTTTTTTAATAAAAGTAAAAGACCTACAAATAATAAAACTTGCATTAAGAATAGACCTAACGAAAATTGTCCTAATAATTCTTCCATTATATTTTTTATTAAGTAAATTAAATTTTAAAAAGTACAGTTGCAACCAACCGTTGCAACTGTATTTAGCTTTTTTGATTATCTTACTGCGAATAAAGCAGCGAAACCAATACCTTCGATAAGAGCTGCAGCGATAAGCATAGCAGTTTGGATTTTACCTGAAGCTTCTGGTTGACGAGCGATAGCGTCCATAGCTGAACCACCGATTCTACCGATACCTAATGCTGCTCCGATAACGATCAAACCAGCTCCTACAATGTTTGGAATAGTCATAATGTATATATTAAATTAATTAAACATTCAAATTTTAATGATGATCCTCATCATGATGATGTTCTTCGTTAGCCGCTCCAAAATAAAGAGCAGACAACATCGTGAAAATATATGCTTGTAATAAGGCAACTAAAATTTCAAGTAACGAAAGTACAAAAGCTAAGAAGAAAGATAAAGTACTTCCTACCATATTATTGAAAGTATACATTAATGCAATAATACTCATCAATACTACGTGACCTGCCAAAATATTTGCATACAAACGAATTGTTAATGAAAACGGCTTAATGATTGTTCCCAATAATTCGATTGGAGCCAAAATAATTTTCATTGGAACTGGCACTCCTGGCATCCAGAAAATGTGTCCCCAGTAATTTTTATTTGCTGTAAAAGTTGTAATCAAATACGTTAAGATAGCCAATGCAGCCGTAATTGCAATGTTTCCAGTAACGTTCACACCTAGCGGAGTCAATCCGAAGATATTTAAAAACCACACAAAGAAAAATACTGTCAACAAGAATGGCATGTATTTTTTGTATTTCTTCTCTCCGATGTTCGGAATCGCAATTTCATCACGAATATAAATAATGATAGGTTCAAAGAATCTTCCAACTCCAGAAGGAATACCATTATTCTTTTTGTAAGATTTTGCTAAACTTGAAAACAATAACAACAATAGAATACCTGTTACTAAAATCATGAAAACGTTTTTAGTTATAGATAAATCCAAAGGCTTCACATTTGTTGGATGGTGTTTTTCATCCATATTGATTGTACCGTTAGCATCTGTTTTAAAAATCTGTCCGTGTACAATTTTATAATAGTTACCATTATTCTCGGCAACTTTAGTTTCGTGTTCAAATTTAGACGATGAGAAAATTTGAAAACCATTATCCCATAAAATTACAGGCAACGAAAAACCAATATGTTTTTCATGTCCTGATTCTTTACCGTAAGAGAAAAAGGTAAAGTCATGAGAATCCAAAAGGTGATGCTGGATGTATTCCGCTCTTTCCTCTTCAGGGGTTAATGCTTTTTCTTCATGTGTTGCAGCCGCATGAGTAGAATCATGAGCAACAGCATGTGTTTCGTGTTTTTCTTGCGTAGTTACGTGGGTAGAATCAGTTGTAGGATTGGCTAAAACTGCCGAAGCAAATAGCCCTACTAATGCTGATAATATTAATGATACCGGTTTTTTTGTAATCACCATAAAAACTATAATGCTAGTGTTTAAATTTGGTGCAAAGGTACATTTTTTATTAATATCCGAAACGTTTAAATTATTTTTTTTATTTAAGATCGTTTTTAGGGCTTTTTGAAGGCTTTTTTGAAGGCTTTTCCCTTAAAAATCAAGAGTTTTAGTCATAGTTATCAACAATTTTTAGGCTTTTTTATTTGCTAAAACCCTGTATTTCAGCGGTAAAAGCGGTTATTTCGTCGATATAAGCGCAATGAAATTGTTAATAACTTATTTTTTCCTATTTTAGCAGGCTCCTTAAATCTGTAAAATATGAGAAAAACTTTACTTGTTTTCTTTCTCTTTTCCTATTCCATAACTACTTATTCTCAATGTTGGTCTGAAATATCCACCGGGGGTATACATACTATAGGAATAAGAGATGGTGGTACATTATGGTCTTGGGGAAGAAATAACTCAGGGCAGTTAGGTACTGGCCAAAATTCTTCAACGATCAATTTACTACCTAAACAAATCGGAACGGAATCCAATTGGCTAAAAATTTCAGCTGGAAATGCTCATAATTTGGCAATAAAAGCCAACGGAACGTTGTGGGCATGGGGTAGAAATTCAGATGGTCAAGTAGGCATAGGATCCAATGCGTCCACTTTTAATACACCACAACAAATTGGAACGGATACAGATTGGGCTTTCATATCTGCTGGAGATGAATTTTCTTTGGCCATAAAAACCAACGGAACACTTTGGGCTTGGGGAGATAATGCTTTTGGGCAATTAGGAGATACTTCTACTGACGATAGAAATTCCCCGGTACAAATTGGAACCGCAACTAATTGGGCATCAGTATCGGCCGGAACACAACATGCATTAGGTTTAAAAGTTAATGGAGAATTGTGGGCTTGGGGAACTAATAACACAGCAAGATTCAGTACAACGCTACCTGCATTTTCTTATGTACCGATTCAAATGGGAACCGATACCGATTGGTCAAAAGTAGTTGCATCGCGAGATCATGGTGCGGCGTTGAAAACCAATGGCACATTTTGGACATGGGGTTCGAATGCAACTGGACAATTGGGTGATGGAACAACTGTAGATAAAACTACCCCTATCAACATAGCTTCTCTCAATGGTGCCATAAAAATAGCAAAAGGGCATCAACATACTTTGGTAATTAAAAATGACGGAACGATTTGGTCGTGGGGAGGCAATGCTTCGGGTCAGTTAGGAATTGGTACGCCACTATCACCTGCTCCTTCACCAACACTAAATCCAACTCAAGAAAACACCTTTAACAATACGTGGATATATATCGATTCAAAAATCACACATACTGCGGCTATCCGAAGTGATGGTACTCTATATACTTGGGGTGCCAATTTATGGGGACAATTAGGAGATAATTCACAAACTGCCAAAAGCGCTCCGGTAAACGTTTCGTGTCCAACATTAGCGACCGATGATTTTGTTTCAGCAGAAGATTTTTCTGTGTATCCTAATCCGGTGAGTTCGATTTTGCGTTTAAAAAACAACCAAAACTTGACTATTTCAACTTTACGCGTTTTGGACTTATCCGGTAAAATACTGTTAAACACCAACAATGGTCAAGAAATAGCTATTGATCCTTTATCTTCAGGTATCTATATTCTGCAAATCACAACTGATAATCAATTGTACCAAGTGAAGTTTATTAAAAACTAGTCCGATTGAGTCTTTGTGCGGTAAAGAAAGTTTCTAAACCAAGATATAGTACAAACAGTCCATAGAAATTCCATTTTTCAATTGCATTCCCAGAATCTAAAATGAAATATGAACCTATGACATAAATAAGGCAGACTTTTATAGAAGTGATCAATAAAAAAGTCATGCCGACCACATCTTTATTTTTTTTAAAAACAACGTTAAGAATTATCATAATAATCAAAGAGAATACCAACATAATTGCATGTATGATT
Source organism: Flavobacterium sp. MAHUQ-57 (assembly GCF_051908335.1). Lineage (NCBI taxonomy): Bacteria > Pseudomonadati > Bacteroidota > Flavobacteriia > Flavobacteriales > Flavobacteriaceae > Flavobacterium > Flavobacterium sp. MAHUQ-57. The sequence continues at coordinate 1,124,205 of NZ_JBPZTE010000007.1, forward strand.
TCTAGGTTGATTTGAAAAGAAGCGGTATCTACATTCAGTATTTTAAAAAGAATTTTTTGAACTGTATAGACTACTAATCCAATACTACTAATTTGAACAATCACTTTATTATCTGACAACATTGTATTACTCTCCAATTCTATTCACTTGTTTGATAACGTTATACAACGCAATAAAAACTCCTACAACCGTTAACAATTGACTATAATAAATTTTTTCACTCGGATGATTGACGTCAAGCCATTCTCCAAGTTTAAAGAATAAAAAAATAATCAACCCCATTTGGATGGGAATATTAATTAATCCCAACCATTTGTTCATCTTAGGCTTTTTCGGCTGGTTATTTTCCATCTGCTGGTTGTTCCGCTTTGGAGTCTGGATTCATTACACAACTGGCATTAAAATCAGCTCCTGGTTCAACAGCCAATTTACCGCAAATCACTTCTCCATTAATAACGGCTTTTGACTTTACATTCAAAATTTCAGTAACTACAATTTTACCGTCTACTTTTCCTTCCACATCTACATTGGGACAATTGATATCACCCAAAACAATTCCTGCAGGACCGACTACCAATTTACCTTTAGAAGTAAAATTCCCTTTCAATTTTCCATCAAGACGAAAATCTGCAAGTGATTCAATATTTCCTTCAATAGAGGTTCCTTCAACAATTCGGTTTGTTTTACCAAGTGCATCGGTATATGATTTTGAGCTTTCTTTAAACATCATTTTTTAAATTTTAAGTTCTAAAAATTGATTGTAATTTTTTCTTACCTGAATTACGGCGTAATTCTCCGAAGAGATCACATTTGCCGGTATTTTGATTTTATATTCTTTATTGGTTTGAAGCAATTCAATTAAATACCTAGAAAATTCTTTCGATGAAATACCATGAACTACCACAAAGTTTTCAGTTTCATTATACACATCATAAGATACTCTGAATTTTGTATAGTCTTTTTCTTTGATGTATCGATTAATTTTATCCATCAAATCGACAGTAGCAGCATCGTCTTTTTTTCCAACTTTATACAAAATCTTCCAATTCGTAGATACGGTATCCAAAGAAATTGCCATTTGTTCTAATCGAGGAATACTTACTTTCAAGATATCTTCCGCTTGTTTTCCTTCTTTGCTGTCAGGGTATGTCATCGCAACATAATTCACCGCTTTTTTATATTCTTCTACACCACGGAGTTTACCAACTGCACTTGCTTTAAGCAATTCGAATTTCGGAATCAAATCGTCTCCCGCAAATTGTTCCAAAGACTTATCAATATTCTGAAGTACCTGAACATATTCTTGATTTCCGAATAATTTAAAGTTAGTATTGTATACTTCACTAGGTGTCTGGTTCAAAGCGGGTTCATCAACAATCTGACCGCTCAAAATTTGCGCATAACGCGTATTTGGATAATCTGCAATGATACTGTTTTTTATTTCATCCGCTTTTGCCGGGTTTTTGCTCTGATAAATTTGATACAAATTGTATTTTGACGGCAGGATCAATCGCTCTTCAGGATTACTTGCCAATACCTTTTCAAACTTTGATGATGCTAATTCTTGTTCCAAAAATTTTTCCTTGTATATAACACCCAACTGGTAATTGGCAAAATTTCTGTCTCTAGCCAAACTATCCAATACAACTTGAGACGTAGGTAATTTTTTTAGATAATATTCCGTAGTATACAATTCAGAAACAGGTTCGTCTTTTTTGACTTCATTCGTTTTGACTTCGCCATCTGTTGTCTCATTCTCTGTTAGAACAGACCAGCGCCAATTGTCCTTTAAAGCTCTTTTTCCCCATCGCTTTTGGAACTCTACTTTACCATAAGCTACTGTAGTCGGTGTGTAGAAATAAAACAAACCTTTGTCTTGACCAGTATTAAATCCCGGTGGACTCAAAGATGGATCTTGTGAAAGTGTTTTTCTTCCTGTGCTAATGTCTAGGTTAGGTTTGATATCCTGAACGCCACGAGCATTTTCTTCAGCTTCTCGCTGTTTTTTTTCAAACTCTTTTTTGGCATCATCCTTTGCTTTTAAATCCGCAATGTGTTTTTCAAAAAAGCTTAGCCTATCTGCTTGAGAAAGCGAAACTATATTTAAAATGCTATCATTGTGCTTTACAATTCCTTCATACTTTATGACATCATTTAAATTTTCACGTTTTTTCGCAATTGCGAAGTATTCTTTATTCTTCTTAACCAAACGAATTAAAGTACTGTCATAATACTTACCCGCAGTAACATACTCTGTTCTGTCAAAATAAATAGTCGCCAGATTTTTATACGTTTGCGCCTGTAGATAGGAATCTGTAGAAGTAGAGCGTAACGATTTGTTGTAGAATTTAACTGCTTGTTGCTTCTTATTCAGATGATCATAAAATAAACCAACTTCATAATTCAGCACGTCTAGATACGGACGGTTTTCTCTGTCTTTCAGTAATTTTTCATATTTTTCTAAAAAAGCTACGGTATCTTTTGTCGCATCAACAAGTTGTCCTTGTTTCGCATGTGCTCTAATTACATAATGACGCGGTGATTTTCGCTTCATCTCGATGATTTCCTGAAACTGAGCGTAAGCACTGTCGTTATATTGCAATGATTGATAAACTTGTCCAAGGATAAAATGATATCTCGCTCTTTCTTCTTTCAATTTGGTAGACTCGATCGCAATTTTTAAAGGTGCGATGGCGCTGTCTTTTTGTTCCAAATTGATAAACGCTTGAGCTAAAATTGCATTAGCATCCGCTTTAACCTGCGTTTTTAATTGATCTCTTTTCAGTAACAATTTGAGGTTTTTTATTGCCAAAGCATCGTTTTCGAGGCGGATATTCGTTTTTTCACGCCAAACTTTAGCTTCATAAATTTTATCAGAATTGGAATACTTATACAAGATATAATTGAACGCCTCCAAAGCAGGCACGTATCTTTTATCGTAATAACGCGATTTTCCTAACAACAGATGAGCTTCGTCCATCTGCATGTTTTTTTCTTTACCTCCAATATTCATGGAATGCTTTTGAATCGCTTTCGTGGCTTTTTCTTCAGCACGTTCAAAATTTTTATTTTTCCCCTTTTCACCCGGTAACATTGCATCCTCTTCAATTTGCATACGTTCTACTGGTAAAATTTCCCAAAAATTGTCCGAATAACCTGATTTCAATTCGTTTATACCTGACTGAAGCGCAATGTCTCCATTGTACAAAGTATTGTATTCGGTATTTATAGCATGCCAGTTCCTGTTTACGAACGAATTTTTTTTAGTAGAACAGGCTACAATAAATAAAAGTAAAAGAAATGGGGGGAAATATTTTAAGTGCTTAATTTTCAACATAAAAAAATTTTAAAATATAAACTTCAAAATCTGTTTTTTAGTATTATAACCCGTAAATGTACGCTTCTTTTTGAAATTCCAACTATTTAAATGTGTTTAATTTTAATCAGTAAAGTCATATTATCAATGTTGTTTAGTAATTTTGCTAAAAAGAAATCGCTATGTCAACATTCTACAAATTAGCTATAAAAGAAATCATTAAAGAAACTCCGCAAACCATTTCGGTGTTATTCAATATGCCCTTAGAATTCAAAGAATTTTACAAGTTTACTGCTGGTCAATACGTTAACTTAAAGCTAACGCTAGATGGGCAAGAATTACGTAGAGCGTATTCAATTTGTTCAGCACCAACTAGTGGTGATTTACGCATCGCTATCAAAGCGGTAAAAAATGGTAATTTCTCAAAATTTGCTAATGAACAATTGGCTGTTGGAAATGTGATTGAAGTAGGACTTCCTGAGGGAAAATTTACTTTTGAACCGAATGCTGAAAGACAACGCAATTACATGGCTTTCGCGGCTGGAAGTGGAATCACTCCCATTATGTCTATTATTCAGTCTGTATTAATTGGTGAACCACAAAGTACATTTGTTTTGGTGTATGGAAACAAATCACCTGAAGAAACTATCTTCCACGATCAACTACAAGCTTTACAGCAAAAATATTTAGGACGTTTCTTTATTCATTTTGTATACAGTCAAGCAAATGTTTCTGATGCATTTTTTGGAAGAGTCGATAAATCTGTTATAAGTAATGTACTGAATACGAAACATATTGGAAAGGAATTTTCAAAATTCTATCTATGTGGTCCTGAAGAAATGATCAACATAGTTAGTAGTACATTGAAAGAAAAAAACATTCCGGAATCAGCCATCAAATTCGAACTGTTTTCGGCATCACCTTCTGAAAATAAAGTTGACTTGGGCGCAACGGATCATGCCAACATCACCGTTATCGTAGATGCCGATGAAACCACTTTCGAAATGTCGGCTAAACAAACACTCTTAGAAGCTGCATTAAAACAAGGTTTAGATGCTCCTTATTCATGTCAGGGTGGCGTTTGTAGTAGTTGTATTGCTCGAGTTACAAAAGGATCTGCTGTAATGAAGAAAAACTCAATTTTAACAGACAAAGAAATTGCAGACGGGTTGGTTTTAACTTGTCAAGCGCATCCAACCTCAAATGAAATTGTTGTCGATTATGACGATGTATAAATGTGTAAGTTTTTTCTTAATTAGTTGATTGTCTTACATTTAATCGATTTTTTTAATTACTTTATCGAATAAACACTATCTCTTTTAATAAATAATTGGTTTTTAGTTAGTTTCGCCGAAACTTTTTCAAAAACAAACTAACTAAAAACCAAAAAATGAAGAATTTATCAATAAATTCGCTTGCTTTGCTATTGGTGTTTTTCACCTCTGCAAGTTGGGCTCAAGTTGGAATTGGCACAACTACACCCAAAGGTGCCTTAGACATTACAAGTACTACCAATGGTTTCTTAATGCCTCGAATTGCTCTCACCGCTTCAAATGTAGCTTCCCCGGTAATAAATCCAGCTACTGGAACTAGTGCGTTAGAAATAGGCACAGCCGTTTTCAATACCGCAACAACTGGTGGAACTTATGGAGTAATTCCTGGAATATACTACTGGGATGGAACCAATTGGGTATCACAAGTACATCGTTATTACGAAACTAAATTCACACAAACATCAGACCTTACAGTGGCTACTTCAGCCTCATATACGAATATACCAGGACTAAATTCCAAATCGTTCACTGCTCCCTATACAGGAAGATATACATTACTATTTTCTGGATATTTAGGAGCTGGCACAGTAGACAATAATTCTTCTAAAGTTGGTTTTGTGGAAGGAAATTTTAAAATGACTATTAATGGAACTGATTACAGAAAGTATTCTCATTCTTCAAGTTTTTACAATAGTGATACGGCAACTGAATATTATGAATTATTTAATGAAACCAACATCAATGTAAATGTCTATTTAACAGCTGGACAAACCTGTACTATCAATTGTTCTTACAATGGTGTGGCTGATGATAATATCACAGAAAATAATGCCCATGTCGTAGGTAGATCTACGGCTTTAGGAAATTTTTGTGAAGTGAATGTTACCTATATCGGAAGATAAAAAAAGGAGCTTTACAGCTCCTTTTTTATTGTATTTAGTATCGTCTCGGGAGTGATGCTTCGCATAGCGTTTTCATAGCCCTCCACTTTTTTATTTCCATAGACGGATGTTGGAAGTAAAGGAAAAAGTTCACGATCTGCAGTAATACAAAATTCCCAAGGTTGGTTAAATGGTTTGAAACCCGCATAGGGATGTGTAGCACCCCAAAGGGTTACAACTTTAATCCCTAACATGGCAGCAATGTGAGCATTGCCCGAATCCATCGAAAGCATGATATCCAAATTAGATATCAAATCCATCTCTTGTTGTAATTTTATTTTTCCAGCCACCACGATAACATTTTCATGTTTGGCACTTAATTGATTCAAAAGTTGAATTTCTTTTTCTCCTCCACCAAATAAGAATAACTTACATTTTGAAACTGCTAACCCATCAATTACAATCTGCATTAAATCCAAAGGATAAATTTTTGATTCGTATTGAGCAAAAGGCGCAATACCAATCCAGTTTTCATTTTTAGTTCCGGTGATAGAAGTAACTTCTTGTGATAATATTGCTTTGGCAGGAAAATGTTGTGAATTAAAATTCAATGGAAAACCTAAACTTTCAAAAGTTGCAGCGTGTCTGTCGAACATTGATTTTACTGGAACAAAAACTTTATTTTTGGCTCGAGTTAATGCTTTTTTATCCGTTCTACCTTTATCCGTAAAAGCCACTTTTTTTCCATTTACAGCAAATAATCCCCTAATCACTTTGGAACGGAGCACATTGTGTAAATCGGCAACAGCATCAATATCGAGTTTTTTAAGATCGTTATACAATCTCACCAAACCGATCATTCCTTTATGCCTATAATTCAAATCGACTGGAAAAAAAGTAACGTTAGGTAAACCATTAAAAAAAGGTTGGAAAAAAGGTCTTGAAACTATTGTGATTTTTACTTCAGGATATTCCAAAGAAAAAGCTCTCAAAACAGGAACCGTCATTGCAACGTCACCCATAGCTGAGAGCCTTATAACTAAAATGTGTTTGATGTTTGACATCGAAACCTTTTATTTTTTGTTCTGGTACAACACTGGATTTAACTCCTCATCGTTGTACATTTTCATTTGCTTGTATACCTTCATGTATTTGTCGCCATTTTCGATATCTTCAATTAACTGACTAATCGAAACGAACATATCATTTTTCTGATCCAATAAAACATTTAGTTTTTCCTGACATTTTGCTCTATGTTCCGCAGTAGCTTCAGCACGATTTGCCTCTTCGCTCATGTGGTATATTTTCAATGCTAAAATTGACAAACGGTCAATAGCCCATGCAGGGCTCTCTGTGTTGATTTTTGCAGCTGCTTTAACCTCAACATTACTGTATTTTTGTAAAAAATAACTATCGATATATTCCACCATATCAGTACGAACCTGATTTGAAGCATCAATTTTTCGTTTTAAATCCAAGGCAGCTACCGGATCGATTTGCGGATCACGAATAATATCTTCGTAATGCCATTGAACGGTATCAACCCAGTTTTTAGCATATAATAAATATTCAATTGATCCTTTTTCATAAGGATTCAAAGCAGGTTGATATACATCATCAATAACATGATAATCGTTAATACAACGCTCAAATATTGGAAAAGCAAATTCTGCAAACATAGTTTTGACTCTTTATTTTTTACAAAAGTAGCGTTTTTTTGTACTTTTATCCTGAATTTGTAAAATTTATCAAGATGCACATCCATTACATTTCGGAACAAAACAGTATTCTGAATCATTTTCTTACGCAACTGCGCGATATTCATATTCAAAAAGACAGCATGCGTTTTCGTAAAAATATCGAACGTATTGGAGAAATTATGGCCTATGAATTGAGTAAGACCTTGGATTATAAAAATATTGATGTGCAAACACCACTGGGCATAAAACATACTACTACTATTGCTGAACCGGTTGTATTATGTTCTATTTTGAGAGCTGGTTTAGCCTTGCACCAAGGTTTTATGAACTTTTTTGACGATGCAGAGAATGGTTTCGTTTCTGCTTATCGTCATCACTATAATAACGATGATGCATTTGATATTCTGGTAGAATACCAAGCTGCTCCTTCTTTCGAAGGAAAAAATCTGATTCTAATCGATCCAATGTTGGCTACAGGTCAATCTATTGTTGCGGTTTTACAGAAATTACATTTAGAACAAAAACCAAAAGAAATTCACATTGCTGTAGTTATTGCTGCACCAGAAGGAGTAGCTTATCTTCAAGAAAATCTTCCAGAAAACTGCCATTTATGGGTAGCAGCTTTGGATGAAAAATTGAATGAGAAAAATTACATCGTTCCTGGTTTAGGCGATGCTGGAGATTTAGCTTACGGCAGTAAATTATAATAATCTCAGCGCATAATTTAGTAAACTTGCAAATAGGATAACTCCCAAAATGGTTTCTTTGATCCAGTATTTTTCGATGGTCTCCAAGTAATTGGTCAGCATAATTGCTACAGGTACGAAAGTAAAAATCAGGTAGCTATTGTCTTTATTTGGAGAAATAAAAAATATCACTAATCCAATGATAAAGGCAAAAATCACTTTTTTATACGATGCTTGCATGTTCAATGATTTATTCGAAAGAATAAAAAGCATGGTTAGAAAAGCCACCAACGCTGTTAAGATGTAAATCCCCAATGAAAAACTTTGGAATACATTTTCGATATACCTGATATCAAAATCAACTTGAATCGTAGCAATAAATCTATTGATAAAAGTCGGATCAAAAATCAACGCAAGCAACAGAGTAATTACTACTACTGTCACCAGAGAAATGAAAGGAATAATCCAATTCCTGTAATCTCTTGAAACGTGGAAAATAATGGAAATAAAAACCAAAAGCATAAAAAGTATGCTCCAAAAATGAAATAAACTGGCTATAAAAATCCACAAAGACGCATCGAAGATTTTCTCTTTCGGAGTGATTAAGGATTGCATGGATATCAATCTTCGTAAAGCCAACAAAATCAACCCATTGGAGACAATCAAATACCCATTAGACAAAGTCGAAGGAAAAAGGATAAAAAATATACAAAACAATAAAAATGTATAACTGTTGTCTTTCGTTAGTCCATTCTTTTTAGTGATAAAATTTGACACAAACAAAGAACCAATCAACAACAATAAAAAAACTATTTTCTTGCCTATTTCAAAGCTGGAAATAGTATTGTAGTTGGTACTAAACTGATAAATTGTAAAACAGACAACCATCAGTAGAGTTGTCAAAATATAATTTATTGGTCTAGATTTACTAAAAATGCTTGTAATCATAAGTATATTTTATATTTTTGCTTTGTAAATATAATACATAAAAAAGATGAAATCATTTTTTGAAGCAATTGCTTGGTTATTTGAACAAATCCTTTTTGCTCCACACGATCTAATGCGCTCAATGGAATTAAGCAACTGGTGGATCGCAAATCTAGTAAACTGGGTTCTTTGGGGAATCATCAGTTACTACATCGTATACTGGACAAAGCAATTACAGATTTTCAAAGACAATAACGAAGACGAACAAGATACTACCGCTCACTCTTTCTTAAAGTAAGTCGCGACCGATATCTTTTCTAAAATACATCTTATCAAAATGTAGTTTCTCTATATTTTGGTAAGATTTTTTTATGGCTTCTTGGAAATCATTACCGTAGGAAGTAATCGCGAGTACGCGACCGCCATTGGTTACTATTTGACCATTATCTTCTTTAGTTCCTGCATGAAAAACAATAGAATCTTCAATTGTTTCAATACCTGAAATCACTTTTCCTTTTTCATAATCTTCTGGATATCCGCCTGAAGCGATAATGATGGTAGTAGCGCTTCTTTCATCAATTTCTAAGGAAACCTCATCAAGTTTTTGAGCACCAACAGCTTCAAACAATTCAACTAAATCTGATTTCACTCTTGGCATCACCACTTCTGTTTCAGGATCACCCATACGAACATTGTATTCAATAACCATTGGTTCTCCTTTCACATTAATTAAACCGATAAAGACAAATCCTTTATACTCAATGCCGTCTTTTTGTAAACCTTCCACTGTAGGTTTTACAATTCGGGTTTCAATTTTCTCCATCAAAACCGAATCAGCAAAAGGCACTGGAGACACTGCTCCCATTCCTCCTGTGTTCAATCCTGTGTCGCCTTCACCAATTCGCTTGTAATCCTTTGCAGTTGGCAAAATTTTATAGGACTTTCCGTCTGTTAAAACGAAACAACTCAATTCGATTCCATCCAAGAATTCTTCGATTACTACTTTAGAAGATGCTTCACCAAATTTTGCATCTACTAACATGTTACGCAATTCCTGTTGTGCTTCGGCTAAATCATTCAGAATCAAAACTCCTTTTCCTGCTGCTAAGCCATCGGCTTTCAAAACATAAGGCGAGTCTAATGTGGTCAAAAACGCACTTCCTGCTTCTACCGTTTCTTTGGTAAAACTTTCATAACGTGCTGTTGGAATGTTGTGTTTTACCAAAAATTCTTTAGCAAATTCTTTACTTCCTTCCAATTGAGCCCCGATTTTAGATGGGCCAATAACGGGAATATGATTGATTTGTGCGTCGTTTTTAAAGAAATCGTAGATACCATGAACCAATGGATCTTCGGGACCAACGACTACCATTGTCACTTTATTTTGAAGAACAAACTCTTTAACTGAAGTAAAATCTAATGGATTAAGGTTAATGTTAGTTGCGATTTGTGAAGTGCCGGCATTACCCGGTGCTACAAAAAGTTGTTGGCATTTGTCGCTTTGCAGCATTTTCCATGCTAAAGCATGTTCTCTTCCTCCTGAACCTAAAAGTAAAATTGTCATCGTTGTTGTGTTGTTGTTTTGTGGTGCAAAAATAGCTTGTTTTCAACAGAAAAAAAACAATTGACAATGGCTTTGTGTGTCATATTTGTTATTTTTGAGCAAATCTTACATTATGATCCGGTTTTTTGATTGGTCGTTACGAATAAATGGTTTTCCGATGAAGAAAGCCACAGCAGAATTCGATGCCATTATTTCCTTGTCAGAAACTGAACACCAACAATTTATTGAAAACAAAAAAAAGGAAATTGTCGCTTTTCATTTGGAGCACAATCCCTACTACAAAAATTTTGTTGGCAATACTAAAACTGAAGACTGGAACAACATCCCTGTCATGACCAAAAAAGATTTTCAGAAACCCTTAGTAGAAAGGTTATCCCGAGGTTATTCTGAGAAAAGTGTCTTTAAAAATAAAACGTCCGGTTCTAGCGGTGATCCGTTCGTTTTTGCGAAGGACAAATATGCGCATGCCATTACGTGGGCGTCTATTATTTACCGATTTGGCTGGTACGGTATCGATTTTAATCAATCCTTTCAAGCACGATTTTACGGTATTCCATTAGATTTTTTTGGTTATACCAAAGAACGGATTAAAGATTTTTTAGGAAAAAGGTATCGTTTTACCATTTTTGATTTATCGGATAAAGTTTTAGAAAACGTACTGAAAAAATTCCAACAGAAGGAGTTTGACTATATCAATGGCTACACCAGCTCAATTGTATTATTTGCCAAATTCCTCCAACAAAAGAATATCATTTTAACCACTATTTGTCCAACATTGAAAGTCTGCATGGTCACATCAGAGATGCTTTTTGAAGAAGACAAAATCTTGTTAGAGAAATACTTAGGTGTTCCTGTTGTAAATGAATACGGTGCTTCTGAACTGGATTTAATTGCTTTTCAAAATCGTGCAGGCGATTGGCAGTTGAATGCAGAAACTTTGTTTGTTGAAGTCTTGGATGAAAATAACCAGCCGTTACCAAACGGACAGGAAGGAAAAATTGTTATCACTTCGTTGTTCAACAAAGCACATCCGTTCATTCGCTATGATATTGGTGATATTGGAATTGTAGACGAAAAAAGCACAACTCAAAAACCATTGCTCAAGACATTAATAGGCCGAACTAGTGATATAGCATTACTACCGAGTGGAAAAAAAGCGCCGGGACTAACGTTTTATTATGTCACCAAAAGCATTATTGAAGATGATGGAAATGTCAAAGAATTCATCATTCGACAAATACAAAAGGATACTTTCGAAATTGATTATGTTAGTGATGTGGAATTAACTACTGTACAAATCTCAAAAATTGAAGAAGCAATTGCTTTGTATTTAGAAAAAGGATTGCATTTTACTTTCAACCGAAAAGAATTTTTACAGCGGTCTGCCAGAGGAAAACTGAAACAATTTCAATCGATACTTTAATTTCTATATTTCATAAAGCCACGATACATCCAATGTAACATGTAATAAACAGATTCGAAAAATCCCAATTTTTCTACTTCTCTGTAAAACTGCCATTGGTATTTGATCAGATTCTTTTTATTTCTCGATAACGAATTTTCTCGGATACGATAAATCGCCTGTGGTTCTTGAATTCCATAAGCAAAAGGAATTTCCTTTAAATATTTTAGCCATAATCCCATATCCTGTCGTTTTCGAATATCTGGCATAAATTTCACACCTAATCTTTCGACATCTAAAAAGGCTGTAAGACAACTAATCGAATTGGTTTTTAAAATGTCGGTATAAGTAACCTTTTGTGGTACAATAAAATCTGAATACACAAATTCTAAAATCTCATTGGAACGTCTATACGAAGAGAACACAAATGGTATTCCTGTGTCATGTATTGTTTTGATGCTGTTCTTAAGGAAATCCGAAAACCAAATATCATCTGCATCCAAAAATGTCATATACCTGCCCTGAACTTGCTTAATGGCTTCATTTCTAGCTTTGGAAGCACCTGAATTTTTATTTAATCGGATAAGATGGATTCTTGTATCCTCCTCCATCATGTTTTGAATTACTTCAACCGTTTTATCTGACGAGCAATCATCAACAATAATCATTTCCCAATTCGTGTAAGATTGTTTCTGTACAGATTGGATGGTCTCTGAAATGAATTTTTCAGAATTATAAGTTGGGGTAATTATAGAAACCAATTCATTCATCTAATATGCTTTTTCCTGACCTTTGAAAATATTGATGACGGTAAGCATGATAATCTTAATATCGAGAAACAGTGACCAGTTTTCTATATAAAAAACATCATATTTAATTCGGTTTACCATTTCATCATCGGTCTCAATTTCTCCACGATATCCTTTTACCTGGGCTAATCCAGTAATTCCAGGTCTGACATGTAGCCTGACATTGTATTTTTTTATTTTTTTCTGGTATTCATTGTTGTGGATCCACAGATGTGGCCTTGGACCTACAATAGACATGTCACCCAATAAAACATTCAAAAATTGAGGCATTTCATCTAAACTGGTCCGACGTAAAAAAGATCCTATTTTAGTAACACGTGGGTCATTTTTGGTAGTCATTTCTTCCGTTTTCTCATTCATTTTCATCGAACGAAATTTATAGCAGAAAAACTCATTTTGATCCAAACCGGGACGGCCTTGTTTGAAGAAAACCGGTCCTTTGGATTCCAATTTAATGAGAAAGGCTACAATAGGAATCAACCATGAGAATACAAAAAGGACTATAAAAAGAGAAAAGACTATGTCGAATAATCGCTTGATTATCTTATTAGGTAAATCATTTAATGGAGTTCTTTTTAATGACAATACGGGGAAAAACTCATAGTAATCAATTTGAAGATTCTTAGAATAAATTTCGCTCCCTTCGGGAATAAATTTGATGGTTTTTCGGTTATAGTCGGAAAACTCTACAAGCTCTTTCAGTTCATCTTCTGATAATTCCTTAAGAGCACAATAGATATCATCTATTTTATTTGCTAATACGTAATCTTGAACTTCTTTGATTGGTCCAATTACATCTTTATCTACTACCTTATCCGAAAAAAAACCAAAAAACCGGTAACCATAATCAGGTCTAGAAACAAATAACTCCTTAAGATTAATGGCGCTTTCTGTATGGCCAATAATGATGGCTCTTCGATAATTACCTCCTAAAACAATACGGTATTTTTTTAAGTAATAAAAAAGCAAACCTTTAAAAAGGGTAATATAAAGGAAAGCAAAACCAATGAAAATTAATAATTTACTAAAACTTGAAATAATTTCTCTTGCTACCGAGAAATAGGCAATAACTACTAAGGTAAATAATGTAAACTGTTTAGCTAGTTTAGCTAAAATTTCGGCTGGTTTTGTAAAACGGTAAACTTCGTAGAATTCCGTAAAATAAGCAATAACAATCCAGGCAAGCAATTGAAAAAAAAAGAAATACGGTAAATAAATAGCGAAGTTTTTCAGAAATATTTCTGCTAAAATAATCAACAGAAAAAAATCGGTCAAAACGCTAATAGGTCTAATGTATTTTGAATACCTTCCTTTAGTCACTTATTATTTGATATAATCTTTGAAATCTTTATGTGCTTCTTTCAATAGTTCTTCTTTGGGTAATGATTTGAAATACTCATAGGTAATTTTCATACCCTCAGAACGACTCACTTTTGCTTCCCATCCTAAAATATCTTTGGCTAAAGTAGTATCTGGCTGACGTTGCAATGGATCGTTTTCTGGTAACGGATGGTATACAATTTTTTGATTGGTTCCAGTTAATTTAATGATTTCTTCCGCAAAATCCTTGATGGTTATTTCATCAGGATTACCAATATTTACCGGATATGCATAATCTGAAAGCAATAACCTGTAAATTCCTTCCACTTGATCATCTACGTAACAAAACGAGCGGGTTTGCATTCCATCACCAAAAATGGTCAAATCTTCACCACGCAATGCTTGTCCGATAAAGGCTGGAATTACACGACCATCATTGAGACGCATTCTTGGTCCGTACGTGTTAAAAATACGTACGATGCGTGTTTCCAATCCGTGAAAACGGTGATAAGCCATGGTAATGGATTCCTGAAAACGTTTTGCCTCGTCATACACTCCGCGGGGGCCAATTGTATTTACATTACCGAAATACTCTTCCGTTTGCGGGTGAATTAATGGATCTCCATATACTTCAGAAGTAGAAGCAATCAAAATTCGTGCTTTTTTAACACGAGCCAAACCTAATAAATTGTGAGTTCCCAAAGAACCTACTTTCAAGGTCTGAATTGGAATTTTCAAATAATCAATCGGGCTTGCCGGTGAAGCAAAATGAAGGATATAATCCAATTCGCCGGGAACATGTACAAATTTAGAAACATCGTGGTGATAAAACTCAAAATGCTCCAATTTGAATAAATGTTCAATATTTTTTAAGTCGCCCGTAATTAAATTATCCATACCAATAACATGGTATCCTTCTTTAATAAAACGGTCACATAAATGTGAACCTAAAAAGCCAGCTGCTCCGGTAATTAAAACTCTCTTCATTCTATAGGGTTTGTAACAGGCTTTCCTGCCACGATTTTATATTGATATCAAATATCGCTTTTATTTTATTCTTATCCAAAACACTGTAAGCCGGTCTTTTTGCCGGAGTTGGATAAGCACTTGTAGGTATTGGGTTTACGGTTATTGGAATCGTATTGATTCTAAAAATTTCTTTGGCAAAATCAAACCAAGAACAAATACCTTCGTTGCTGAAATTATAAATTCCCGAGTATTGCAGTTTCTTGGAATTGGGATGCTTAATCAATGTTACAATTGCCTCTGCTAGATCAACCGAATTCGTTGGTGTACCAATTTGATCATTTACAACATTCAAAACATTCCTGTCTTGTGCTAAACGGAGCATGGTTTTCATAAAATTATTCCCAAATTGAGAATACACCCAGGAAGTTCTGATAATAAAGTAGTTTTCACAATTTTCCATCACTTTCTTCTCACCGTCCAATTTAGTTTGCCCATAAACCCCGATAGGATTTGTTGTATCTGTTTCTAAATATGGTTTTGATGAAGTTCCGTCAAAAACAAAATCGGTAGAAATATGAATCAACGTTGTTCCAGCATTTCTACACGCTTTCGCCAGATTTTCCGGCCCTGTAACATTAACCAATTGTGCTCTTTCTGATTCCGATTCTGCCTTATCGACAGCAGTATATGCTGCTGTATTGATACAAAAATCAAATGTATTAGATGCAAAAAATTCTGTTACCTTTTTTTCATTCGTAATATCCAAATCTGCTGATGACGCAAATACAAAACGAATTTCAGCATGTTTTTTTTGGATAAATTGAAGTGACTGTCCTAATTGTCCGGACGCACCGGTTACTAAAACTACCATACTTTTTTTGCGTTTTCCAAAGTTGGTAACACTTGATCCTTATCGGAAATAATCAACTCATTGGTAGGAAATCCCCAATCCACATTTACCGTTGCGTCATTATAGATCAATCCGCCTTCGCTTTCCTTATTGTAAAAATTATCACACTTGTAAAAGAAAGTTGCTGTATCACTCAGTACTAAAAATCCATGAGCAAAACCTCTTGGAATAAAAAACTGTTTTTTATTTTCAGCAGATAGTAAAATGGAATACGACTGACCATATGTTGGAGAACCTTGTCTTAAATCAACAGCTACATCCAAAACTTCTCCTTCTAAAACACGTACTAATTTTGCTTGAGCGTGTTCTCCGCATTGGTAATGCAAACCGCGCAAAACACCTTTGCTAGAAAAAGACTGATTGTCTTGAACAAAATTAATTTTTTGTCCTATTCCCTTCTCAAATGTATTTTGATTAAAGCTTTCCATGAAATAACCGCGGTCATCATGGAAAACTTTAGGTTCTATAATAAAACAACCTGGAAGATTGGTTTCAATAAAATTCATTAACAGTTAAATATTTGCTCTAAAATTTTTATTGTAATCAAGTACGTTGGTTTTACTCCTGTTGTTCCTAAACCTCCCGATGCAAGAGTACTACCTGTTTCTAGAGGGTTATCGGAAGCATAATACGCATAACGTACTTTAACATCTGGATTGATGCTTTTACGAATTCTAGAGGCTGATTGAATCGCTTTTTGGTAATATGCCCCTTCCATTTCAAGTCCTATGGCTGCCCAAGTTGACTCGTGGAAGAATTTCAATAAATCTCTATTTTGAAGTGATGTTCCTAAAACAGTAATCATTGGACCAGCATACACTGGAATATCGTTACCTTCAAACATTTCAGCTGTTAATTCGTTTTCAAAAGGATAGTTATCTGCTGTACCTTCGTTTACGTGTGCATTCGGAATCATAATATCTCCTTTTCCACCTTCTAGAATTCCAGCTTTACCCATGATTGAAACTGATTCTACATTGAGTAATGTTTTCTTTTTATCTACTTTATAAGGTTTCAAAAGCTCATCGATAGTCTCAAAAGCTTGCTCTCCAAATGCATAATCCATAACGATTAATACTGGAGCTTCCCCATTAATTTTTGCATTAGGGAATGCTGTTTTCTTCCAATCGAATTTAGCTGTATCAAAAATCTGAACATCGATATTCGTTCCTGATTCATCCGGTTGCGAAATCATACCATGTTGTAAAGCAAAGTCTTCTACTTTTTTACGTAGCTCTTTACTTCCTGAAGCCGATAAATCTTCGTAAATCTGATACTCACCTTTTCCTTTGTATTTTGAAGCCAGAACACTAGGTGCAAAAACCGAGTTCATTACACTGTGCATATTGGCACTGATAATATGAATAGGTCTTTCCAACAAGCCGTTGTCAGCCAAAGTCTTTTTTATGTTAGTTGCCCAGATATCACCGTAGATGTGGTGTCCTAAACGTTCTCTTAAAATGGGACTGAATGTGATGGTTCTTTTGTTATTGTCAACCACTTCTTCAATAGCAATTTTACCCAACCAGTATACAATATGTAAGAAGCGGTCTGGTGAAGCACTATTTCCAAAATCATCGTAAATATCACTTACTTCAGCAAAAGTTCTTCCTAATACGTTAGCCGCATGAGAAATTGCTTTTTCTCTTTCAATTAAAGTCAGTTTTTTAGATTGAAGTGCCGCTTGTTCTAGTTTTTCCCAATCGCGTGATACTTTTCCTTCTTCGTCAACCAAAACCCTGTCCTTGATTTTGTGTGATTCAATAAAGATAAAAGTCAAGTGAGTTAAGATATCATAGATATCCGAACGTCCTCTGGTGATTTCCACATTCATTTGTTCGTCGTCAATACGATAACAGTTTCTGCGGCGTTTTGGAGGAACAATAGGTTGGAAATGGGATTTTGAATAGCCTTCGTCTGAGGTTAAATTGATGTAGCGACATTCTTCTATTCCAACGGGAAGACGTTCGATTACATACAACAATCCGTTCAATTCAACTTTTTCTTCGGCAATTGAACCGTAAATTTCTGGTCGAAGCTCCAATAAAGCTTCTCTTAAAGTTTCACCCGAAACACCCATTGGTTTGTAGAAACCTCTGTTAAATAAATGTCTCATGGTAATGTACAGTCTTTCGATAGCTCCCGAAGACTCTTGCGCTCTTGAGCGCGAAATGTTTTTAATCTCTTTCATTAAATTTTATATTTTCTAACCTGCAAAGGTACGATTTTATTTTTAGTTTGTAAGGATAAGATTGATAGCGGGCTCAAAAACTCTTGATTTTACGGGTTTATCGTTTTCATCTTTCTTGAATTCCTTGGTCCATTTACCGCCTAAAAAAGTATAGGTATATTCATTTTCCACGAAGTTGTAAAAGGGTAAAGGATAATACATTCGCTGTGTTTTGGTTTTTGAAGGATCGGAAGCAGCAACTGTTTTTTCCAATTTATTACTTTCTACAAATAATCGTTCGATTGCTACAAACAAACCCTTTTTAGGAAAAATAATATTCAAACTTGAAAGATCAAATTGTGTCATCCTTGATCCTTTTTTCACTGTTGCGATATAATCCTTTTCTAATAGTTCTTCTCCTGGCAAACCGTCATCTCCAATTTGATAAAAATGAATTTTCACTGTAGCCTTTTCAATACTACTCTCGGTATAAATGATTACTTTTTTTACGTACTTGGTTTTAGTGTATTTTGGTAAAAAAGGGAAAAACTTTGCGTCAAATCTAGGGCCGTTTTCAAAAGCTTGGCGTATGCTATTTTCGGTTTTACCTATTTCAAGTTGCTTGGTTTCTTTCTTGTTTACAATGGAAATTTCTCCTAACTGATATGTAGTAGAACGCATTTTTACTACAGTAGCTTGAGTCGATTTTAACTTTAATTTCTCGTATCCTAAAATCGAAAAAATCAATGTTTTTTCTTCTTTAATTCCTAATGCAAAACTTCCGTCAAGATCGGAGGTTGTTCCAATATTTTCGTTTTCCACCAAGATATTCACATAAGGAATAGGTTGATTGTTTTCATCAATAACTTTACCCTTAATTTGAGCATTCACCAGTACATTCAGAAAACCAAACCCAACTAACAATACGTCTTTTATCCTCATTGCATTTTTTATTTATTTGAAATAATCGGCAATCTTTCTGTCATTAGACAACCTTGGTAATTTATTTTGTCCACCTAGTTTACCGATAGATTTCATATACTCTTGGAATCCGTTTTTGGGAACCTTGGTAATTACAACTGTTCGCAGTACATGACCTGTAATCAAATCATCATAATACACATTTTGTTTACGCATAGCCTGATCGATGTTTAGAGCGAATTGGTCGATATCCTTAGGTTCGTTTTCAAATTCGATCAACCACTCGTGGTACGGCAACCCAGATTCTGGATTGATTTGTGGTGCAACAGTAAACTCACTTATACGAACCTCTGTCCCATCCATTGCCAAGCGGAGTGCTTCTTCGACTTCTTTTCCAATAACATGTTCTCCGAAGGCTGAAATATAATGTTTGATTCGTCCAGAAACTAGTACTCGGTAAGGTTTCAAACTGGTAAATTGAACAGTATCACCTATATTGTAGGCCCAAAGACCTGCATTAGTGGAAATAATCATAACATAATTTACGCCCAATGCCACTTCTCCTATGGTATAACGACGAGGGTTTTCGGTAAAAAATTCCTCTACTTTGATGAATTCGTAAAAAATCCCTGAGTTCAATAATAGCAGCATTCCTTTTTCTTTTTGGGAATCCTGATACGCGAAAAACCCTTCAGAAGCCGGAAAAAGTTCTATTGAGTCAACTTTTCTACCTATCAAACTTTCAAATTTGGCGCGGTACGGTTCATAATTCACTCCGCCATAAATAAATAAGTTGAAATTTTTGAAAATCTCTCCAACTGGTTTTTTTCCTTTTGCAGCTAATTTTTCAAAATACATTTGCACCCAAGAAGGAATACCCGAAATCACCGCCATATCTTCGTGGAAAGTTTCTTCTACAATGGCACTTACTTTGGTTTCCCAATCGTCAATGCAATTCGTTTCCCAAGAAGGCATACGGTTTTTCTGTAAATATTTAGGAACGTAATGTGCAACAATCCCAGAAAGACGACCCAATTTAATTCCGTTTTTTTCGTCGAGAATTGGACTACCTTGCAAAAAAATCATCTTCCCATCGACAAAATTGGCTTTACCAGTTTCATGAACATAACTTAAAATTGCATTTCGTGCCGCTTCAATATGATATGGCATGGATTCTTTTGTTAATGGGATATATTTTGCACCCGAAGTGGTTCCTGAAGTCTTGGCGAAATATAGCGGTTTTCCTGTCCACAGGATATTTTCTTCACCCTGTACCACACGATCAACGTACGGTCGTAATTGTTCGTAATCTCTAACAGGAACCCGATTTGCAAAATCTTCAAATGATCGAATTTCACGAAAATGATGCTCTTGACCAAATTGCGTTTCTTTTGCTTGTGCGATTAATTTTTGAAAAACCTTATTTTGAGTTTTTACCGGATTATTAGCCCAGCGTTGGGTTTTACGATAAATGTATTTGGCAAATTGCTTGGCAATTATTGATTTAACAGACATTGTCGATACGTATTATTTTCCTAGAAACTTTCATAGGATGTATTCTGATGAATTATTTACTCTTCTGTGCCTCCTGTTGTACTTGTTTTCTAAGTTCTAATTCGGCTTTGCTTGCTTCCATTTCATATTCGGATGGATCGACATAATCAGAAGCTAGAATAGAATCTTTATTGACTTTGGCATATTCTAGGTCGCCTGTCAATACTTTTTTTACCGATTTGATGTATTCATCATTTTTATTCAGTTGAAATTCCAATGAATCGGCTTTAATCCCTAATAACAAAGCGTCTTGTTTCAATTGTGTTGAAGAATACCCCGGAATGTACTCGCGGAGTGGTGTAAAAGCGATAAGATAACTAGTAACAGAAATCAGGAAAATTGCTCCAATACTTCCTAAAATGAACACATTAAGTATACTTAATTTCAAAGAAAACTGCTCTTCAAAAGTTTCTTCATTGATAATAACCAAGCGTCGTCTGGCTTTGATCGCATCAAAAAAAGCTTTTCTTTTTAATCTTTTTTTAGTCATAAGAGGGCAACTTAATCTACAAATATAGCAATTTCGAATTTTCTGAAGACAATAAATAATAAATCGTTAAAAAATGAAAGTGTTGTTCTTTTCTTTAATATCTTTGTTGAATAATTTAAGATGCGGAAGCATAATTTTTATTTATCATGGGAAGATTTGGAACTACTGAAATTATTGTAATATTAGTTGTTGTTTTATTACTTTTTGGAGGTAAAAAAATACCGGAATTAATGAAAGGTTTAGGAAGTGGATTGAATGAATTCAAAAAAGCTTCTAAAGGCGAAGATACTGCTGCAAAAAAAGACGAAACTAAAGAGTAAGCATAACTGTTTACTTTTCTCTTATGGATAAAATAGACGCAAAAATTCTGAATATTTTACAAAAAGATTGTACGCTTTCTGTGAAAGATGTGGCGGCTATGGTAGGGTTATCTTATACTCCAACGTACGAAAGAATTAAACATCTTGAAGAATCTGGAGTTATTAAAAAAAGTGCGGTGATTTTGAATCCTTCAAAAGTGGGAATCAAGCTGTTTGCCTACTGCAATGTAACCTTAAAACAACAATCCAAGGAAAATTTACAATGCTTCGAAGAAGAAGTAATGAAAATGCCTGAAATTCTGGAAGTAACCAGTCTTTCAGGCGTTTATGATTATGTATTGAAAATTGCCACTACAGATATAGAAGCATACAATGACTTTGTAGTGAATAAATTAGCCAATATTCCTAACATTGGTCAATATCACAGTAATATTGTGATGAGCATGGTGAAAAACGAAACTTCCTACTACTTACCGGAAGATTAAACCAATTGCTTTTTCTTTTGAATAAATTCTGCAATGATTTTATCATTTTGCAAATTACCAATACTTCCTTCGTGGGTATGATGAATCGTTTTGCTATTATACAAAAACTGATTTTCCTCCACTTGTTTTGAAACTATTTTATAAGCTTCACGGAATGGAATTCCTGATAACACCAATTCATTAACAGCTTCAACAGTAAATAGATTCAAATACTTTTCGTCTGATAAAATATCCTTTTTAATAGTCATATTTTCCAACATCACTTCAAGCATGTCCAAACATTCTTTAAGAGTTATAATGGCTGGAAATAAACATTCCTTGGTTAATTGCATGTCTCTGTGATAACCCGAAGGCAAATTGTTGGTCAGTAGCGTCAACTCATTTGGTAATGACTGAATTCTATTGCATTTGGCTCTGATTAATTCAAAAATATCCGGATTTTTTTTGTGTGGCATGATACTGCTTCCTGTTGTCAATTCTTTCGGAAAACTAATGAATCCGAAATTTTGGTTCATGTACAAACACACATCCATTGAAATTTTTGTCAAAGTAGCAGCAATTCCGGACAAAGCCATGGCTGTCACTTTTTCAATTTTACCTCTTGTCATTTGGGCGTAGACCACGTTATGATTCATCGATTCAAAATTAAGAAGCAACGTTGTGAATGTTCTGTTCAAGGGAAAAGAAGAGCCATAGCCAGCGCCTGATCCCAATGGGTTTTTGTTTGCCATATGATATGCAGCAAGAATCAATTCCAGATCATCACAAAGACTTTCTGCATAGGCACCAAACCATAAACCAAATGATGAAGGCATGGCCAATTGGAAATGCGTATACCCTGGTAATAAATCGTTTTTATGCTTCTCGCTCAAATCTATCAGACTATTGAACACGTTCTCTGTTTTTTCAACAATTTGTTTCAATTCTGATTTTATGAATAATTTAATATCCAACAATGATTGATCGTTTCTGGAACGTCCGGCATGGATTTTTTTTCCGACTTCCCCTTTCATTTGAGTGAGCAAAAGTTCCACTTGAGAATGTACATCTTCTACTCCATCTTCAATAACAAAAGTCTTATCATATACTGTTTTTAGAATGGCTTGTAACCCGTCGTGGGCTTCCTTTAATTCTTCAGTCGTTAATAATCCTATTTCGTGCAACATGGAAGTATGTGCGATGGAACCTTTAATATCTGCTTCTGCCAAATATAAATCCCAAATTGTATCCTGACCTATCGTAAATTGTTCCACCATTTCTTCGATGGAAGTTTTTACGTTACCTGATGTATTTTGCCACAACTTCATAGTCTATCGTATTAAATTTTTCGAGCATTTTGATATAAATTTCAATGCCTTTGTTGATCTCTTCAACATAAATATATTCATTCGCCGTATGTGATCTTGCCGAGTCGCCCGGTCCCATTTTAAATGTTGGAAAACCGTTCATTAAAGCCTGATCTGAAGTGGTTGGTGAAGCATAAACAGCTCTTCCCAATGCAATACCACTTTGTACAATCGGATGCTCTTTCGGTGCGAAAGAAGGGTTCAATCGAGTCGAGCGTGGAATCACTTCACAATCCACATGTTGTTTAATGATTTCCAAAGCTTGTTCGTTATTGTATTTATCCGTCGTTCTGATATCGACCGTAAACTGACAACTTTCCGGAACCACATTATGCTGTACACCTGCGTTGATAATGGTTACCGACATTTTCACTTTGCCCAGCATCTCGGATTCTTCGGGAAATTCAAACGTTCGAAACCATTCAATATCCTTCAACGCTTTGTAAATTGCGTTTTCTCCTTCTTCTCTAGCGGCATGTCCTGATTTTCCGTGTGCAATACAGTCAATCACAAAAAGTCCTTTTTCGGCGATGGCGATATCCATTTTTGTTGGTTCGCCCACAATTCCGAAATAAATCTTTCCTAATTCCGGTAAGACGATTTCCACTCCGTTATTCCCGGATATTTCTTCTTCGGCAGTCGCAGCATAAACCAAGTTGAACTGCAAATCCTGTCTGTCATAAAAATGCAAAAAACAGGCAGCTAGAGAAACAAGCGGTCCGCCAGCGTCGTTACTTCCCAAACCATACAAAATTCCATCTTCGATATCCGGGCTAAAAGGATCTCTTGTGTATTGTTTGTTCGGTTTTACGGTGTCGTGATGCGAATTCAGTAAGATTGTTGGTTTTGAATCGTCAAAATACTTATTCTTTACCCAAACATTATGCAACAATCTCGTTGTTGGAATTCCTTTCTGAATAAAGAAATCATTCAGAATTTCTGCTGTTCTACCTTCTTCTTTACTGAAAGAAGGTGTGGCAATCAGTTTTCGCAAAAGTTCCAACACTTCTATTTGTAATTGTTCCATTTTTTACAGTATTAATGTTCCGATAAAAGATTCGCCTTGCTCGCTCGCATAATCCGCATGACAGATTTCCACCTTTGCTACATTTGATTCGCTGGCTCTAAACGCATTTTCTAATTTCGGAAGCATACCTTTTGAAATGATTTTTCCTTCTTTTAAATAATCGTATTCGTTTTTATCCAAAACTCTTAACCATGAACCGTCCAATTCAGGATTTGTCAACACGCCTAATTTTTCAAAGCAAAATCTAAGATTCACTTCGTTGGTTTCAGAAAGTGCCATAGCCACCTCTGTTGCTATAGTATCGGCGTTGGTATTTAATAAATTTCCTTTTCCATCGTGGGTAATCGGACTGATAACAGGTACAATTCCGTTGTCTATCAAACTTTGCAAAAACCCGGCGTTAACACTTTCCACATCACCTACCCAACCGTAATCAATAGTCGAATGATTTCTTTTTGCCGATTGGATGATATTTCCGTCCACACCACTTAATCCAATGGCATTACATGCTTTTGACTGTAACTTGGCGACAATGGTTTTATTCACCAATCCAGCGTAAACCATCGCTGTAATTTTTAAAGTTTCGGCATCAGTAACACGTCTACCATCAATGATTTGCTGTTCAATATTCAAATCTTTTGCTAAACTGGTAGCCAATTTTCCGCCACCGTGAATCAATATTTTTGAACCTTTCAGTTTGGCAAATCTGTTGAGGAAATCATCCAATTTTGTTGCATCATCAATAATATTTCCACCAATCTTTATTACATGTACCATAGCTTTAAAAATTAGTTTCCAGTATATTTTTCAAAACTGTCTGTGCTGCATAGACTCTGTTTTCGGCTTGCTGCAGAATCAAAGAGTTTTCGCTGTCCAAAACCTCATCCGACAATTCCACATTTCTTCTCACCGGTAAACAGTGCATTACTTTAGCTGAATTAGTAACTTCTAATTTTTTATTAGTTAACATCCAATCTTCCGTAACTGGTAAAACCTTTCCATAATCGGTATACGAAGACCAGTTTTTCACATAGACAAAATCGGCATCCTGTAATGCTTTTTCCTGATCGAATTCGATTGTTGCGCCTTTTGTAAACTCCTCGCTCAATTCATATCCTTCAGGATGTGTAATGGTTAAATCATAACCGCTAGCCAAAGTCCATTCAGCAAACGAATTCGCAACCACTTGCGGAATCGGTTTGATATGTGGCGCCCAAGTCAGCACCACTTTGGGCTTTTCTTTGGTTTTGTGCTCCTCAATTGTGATCATATCAGCCAAACTCTGCAAAGGATGTCTCGTTGCCGATTCCAGACTCACTACCGGAACTTTCGCGTATTGAACAAACTGATTGATAATTTTATCAGCGTAATCCTCTTCTTTATTTTCCAGATTCGGGAAACAACGAATGGCTAAAATATCACAATACAAACCCATTACAGCTGCTGCATCTTTAATGTGTTCCACTGTTTTACCATTCATTACGGCTCCTTCTTCAAATTCCAATGCCCAACCATCGTTGTTCACATTGAGAATCATGACTTCCATTCCCAGATTTTGAGCTGCTTTTTGCGTACTCATTCTGGTTCTAAGACTTGAATTAAAAAACAATAATCCGATAGTTTTGCCTTTACCAATCTCCGATTGCTTTTCAGTATTTTTTAATGCTATAGCTTCTTTAACCAAAGTTTTAGGGTTTTCTATATCGTTTACAGATGTAAAATGTTTCATTTCTCTTTCATTAATCGTTTCAAATCCTGATGTTTACTTTAAAATAATCTTTAAAGCTTTTAACAAGGCATCTAGTTCTTTTTTGGTTACTGCCAATGAAGGCAAAATTCTTAGGGTATTTTTATTGCTCGCGGTTCCAGTAAAAATTCCGAATTCCTCCAATAATCTTTTTCGGACATCGGCGCAAGGCTCATACAATTCGATGGCAATCATCAATCCTTTTCCTCTTATTTCCTTAATATTCGTAATGGTATGCAATTGTTCTTTTAGGTAATCTCCTAATTTTTGGGCATTCTCCATCAGGTTCTCTTTTTCAATCACTTCCAAAACTGCTAAACCGGCAGTGCAAGCCAGATAGTTTCCTCCGAAAGTAGTTCCAAGTATTTCCTTTTTAGGTTGAATGTGGGGAGCAATCAAAACTCCGGCAATTGGAAAACCGTTACCCATTCCTTTGGCCACAGTGATGATATCCGGTTGAATATCGGCATGTTGATGCGCGAAGAATTTACCCGTTCTTCCGTAGCCGGACTGTACCTCATCCAGAATCAGAACAATTCCCAAGTCATTGCATTTTTTGGAAACATACTTTAAGAATTGTTTCTCTGGAACCTGGATTCCGGCTACACCTTGAATTCCTTCAATAATCACGCAACATATCTCATCGTTTACAGCCTGATCAAAAGCATTACTATCATTTAATGGTAAAAAAGTTGTGTTGTTGTTTTCATTCACTGGCGCCACAATTGCAGGATTATCCGTGCAGGCAACAGCCAATGATGTTCTACCATGAAAAGCTTTACTAAAAGCGATAATTTTTTTTCTTCCGTTATGGAAAGATGCCAGTTTGAAGGCATTTTCGTTTGCTTCGGCGCCTGAATTACACAGGAACAACTGATAATCGGTATAACCCGAAAGTTGGCCTAATTTTGCTGCTAATTGCTTCTGTTGATCAATCACAATCGAATTGGAATAAAAACCAATTTTCTGCAATTGTTTCGTAAGGCTAGAAACATAATGAGGATGTGTGTGACCAATGGAAATCACGGCATGCCCACCGTATAAATCCAAATAGTGTTTTCCGTTTTTATCCCACAAATCAGATCCTGATGCTTTAACGATTTCAATATCTGAAACCGAATACACATCGAACAAATTCATTCCTGTTGAACTATCTATAATTTTTGTTTTCATATGTTCTGATTTTATTTTTCAGCGGTAACATATACTATCGCCTTTTTGTCATTAGTGTTTGCTTACGCAAACTGAAATTTAGTGGCGATTTCATACTTAAAATGCACTTGGTTTTAATTTTAATCCGGTTGCTTCGGGTAAACCAAACATTAGATTCATATTTTGTACTGCCTGTCCCGAAGCTCCTTTTAATAAATTATCAATTACGCTTACAATCATTACGTCCTCTTCATTTTTTTCGATATATAACAAGCATTTATTGGTATTCACGACTTGTTTTAAATGACAATTCTTGGGTGACAAAAACACAAAAGGTTCGTCTTTGTATTTTTCTTCAAATAAGGCAATCAATTGCTCCAAAGAGTAATCAGATTTTAATGTAATACACGCCAAAATACCTCTGGTAAAAGAACCTCTTTGTGGTAAAATATGTAGGTTGCCCAAATCGTTTTTCTGAACTTGCATTAGACTTTGATTAATCTCTGCCAAATGCTGGTGTGTAAAGGCTTTGTACACCGACAAATTGTTCTGTCTCCAACTGAAATGCGTAGTCTCAGCCAAAGATTGTCCGGCTCCAGTTGAACCCGTTGTACACGAAGCATACACTTCACCGTTCAATAATCCGGCTTCAGCCAGAGGCAAAATAGCCAACTGGATTGTTGTTGCGAAACAACCCGGATTTGCTACATAATCCGCATTTTGAATCGCTTCTTTGTTTAATTCCGGTAAACCGTAAACAAAAGAATGCTCTCCTTTAATTCTGTGGTCTTGACTTAAATCGATTATTTTCACTGAAGACGAAAACTCGCTTACTATTTTTTTAGCTTCACCATGAGCGACACATAAAAAAACCACATCAACACTTGAATTATAAGTTTCAGAAAATTTCAAATCGGTATCTCCGAACAAATCATCGTGTACTTCATAAATGAACTTGCCAGCATTACTTTTACTGTGTACAAACCCAATTTCTACCTGCGGATGGTTGATCAGGAGTCTTAATAATTCCCCTGCTGTATACCCTGCGCCACCAATAATTCCGGCTTTAATTGTCTGCATGTGTCAAATCTTTTGTAACCTGATGGTAAATCGAGGTTTGGTTCCCGAATATTTTGGTAAATCCTTTTACATCTTCTCCACTCCAACCATTATTCATTTCGCCATACGATCCAAATTCAGCCGACATTAAATCATAAGGACTTTCAATCCCATTCAATTCATATCTGTACGGATGAAGTGTAATGTGAACTTCTCCGCTTACTGTTTTTTGAGTATTGGTTAAAAAGGCTTCAATATCTCTCATAGTTGGATCCATCATTTGCCCTTCATGCAGCCAATTGCCGTACCAGCTTGATAATTGTTCTTTCCAAAACAATTGCCATTTGGTCAGCGTGTGTTTTTCCAACAAATGGTGTGCTTTGATAATCAATTCCGGAGCAGCTGCTTCAAAACCTACTCTTCCTTTGATTCCTATTATCGTATCCCCCACATGGATGTGTCTTCCAATTCCGAAAGGTTGTGCCAATTGTTGTAAATATTCAATAGCGATTGATGGATGTTCGAAGGATTCCCCATTAATTAAAATCAGTTCTCCAGCTTCAAAACCCAATATAATATCTATTGATTCTGTTGACGAAACTGGTGTAGGCCAAGCTTCTTCGGGTAAATTTTGATGTGAAGTCAAGGTTTCCTTGCCTCCCACAGAAGTTCCCCACAATCCTTTATTGATACTGTACACTGCTTTTTCGAAATTGAAGTTTACACCATGCAACTTCAAGAATTCGATTTCGGCTTCTCTGCTTAATTTTTGATCTCTGATTGGAGTGATTATTTCCACATTGGGTAACAAATGATTAAAAATCATATCAAAACGTACTTGATCGTTTCCGGCACCGGTGCTTCCGTGAGCAATTGTATTAATTCCCAATTGGATAGCATATTCAGCGATGCTTTTTGCCTGAACCGCTCTTTCCGCACTGACACTTAGTGGATAAGTTCCGTTTTTTAATACATTTCCGAAGATCAGATACTTAATGCAATCGTCATAATATTCCTTGCGTACATCAATACAGGTATAAGAAGCAGCACCACACTGCAATGCTTTTTCTTCTAAGACTTCAATCTCTTTCTGATCAAAAGCTCCTGTATTAATGGTCACCGCATGCACTTCGTAATTTTCAACTTTACTCAGATACACTGCACAATACGTCGTGTCTAAACCACCACTATACGCTAATACTATTTTCTTCTTTTGCATTTTTCTGTTCTTTTATATTACTATCATACAGCATGGCTGTACACAAACAATTTTTATAATTTTTACTTTGCAGAATTTCGAAATTCACACAACTCTGACATCCATTCCAGAATTTTTCATCAGTGGTTAGCTCTGAATACGTTACTGGTGCATAACCCAATTCCGAATTGATGCGCATCACGGCTAAACCTGTGGTTAATCCAAAGATTTTGGAATTCGGGTATTTGGTTCGTGACAATTCAAAAATTTTTGCCTTGATCTGCCGAGCCAATCCACTTTGACGGAATTCAGGTGAAACAATCAAACCCGAGTTGGCCACATACTTTTCGTTTTGCCAAGTTTCGATGTAACAAAACCCTGCCCATTCGTTATTTTCTGTCAAAGCAATTACCGCTTTTCCTTCTTGAATTTTTTCAATAATATATTCTGCCGATCGCTTTGCAATTCCCGTTCCTCTCACTTTCGCGGACGCTTCCATCTCGTCGCATATCGTCTGGGCGAAGTGAATGTGGTTATTATTTGCAATTTGAATACTAAACATAGATTAATTTTTGCGCAAATATACAAACAAATAGATATAATATCTTTTTTTAATAAAATTTAACAGATGTTTTATCTTTATAAATAAATATAACAACTCGTTTAACCTGTTTATTTCTGATTATCAGATATTTTATCCAAATAAAAAGCCCTGATTTCGATTTGAAATCAGGGCTTTTATAAATAATGAAACCTATTATAAAATCATTGTCAATTGAATTCTTTTTCTACTTTCATCCACTTCAACGACTTTGACTTGTACGTGTTGATGCAGTTTTACTACTTCGTTTACATCGCTTACATAACCGTCTTTGAGTTGCGAAATGTGAACCAATCCACTTTCCTTGATTCCGATGTCGACAAAACAACCGAAAGCTGTTATATTATTCACAATTCCGGGTACAATCATTCCGCTGCGCACATCGGCAATGGTTTTTACATTCGGGTCGAATTCGAAAATTTTAGCGGCTTTACGAGGATCCAATCCCGGTTTTTCCAATTCTTTCAAGATATCTTTGATACCCAAAATACCCACGTTTTCAGTAATATAATTCTCCGGTTTAATTTGACTTATTTTTTCTTTGTTACCGATTAATTCATTGACTTTAACACCCAAATCTTTAGCCATTTTTTCGACCATTTTATACGATTCAGGATGCACAGCCGAATTATCCAATGGATTTTTTCCGTCTTTGATTCGGATGAAAGCTGCCGCTTGTTGGAACGCTTTATCTCCTAATCGCGGTACTTTTTTCAATTGACTTCGTTCTTCAAAAGCACCATTCTCACTTCGGTATGCGACGATATTTTCGGCCATTTTTTCACCAATACCCGAAACATAACTCAATAATGATTTGCTGGCTGTATTGATGTTGATTCCGACTGAGTTCACACAACGTACTACTGTAGTGTCTAATTCTTCTTTCAATTTCGTTTGATCTACATCATGTTGATACTGTCCTACACCGATTGATTTAGGGTCGATTTTAACCAATTCGGCCAATGGATCAGATAAACGA
Source organism: Flavobacterium sp. MAHUQ-57 (assembly GCF_051908335.1). Classification (NCBI taxonomy): domain Bacteria; kingdom Pseudomonadati; phylum Bacteroidota; class Flavobacteriia; order Flavobacteriales; family Flavobacteriaceae; genus Flavobacterium; species Flavobacterium sp. MAHUQ-57. The sequence continues at coordinate 1,155,012 of NZ_JBPZTE010000007.1, forward strand.
CGACCGATGGAAACGGCGCCACGAACTGTTACATCATAACTTCCAAATTCTTCCCTTGCAATTTTAGAAGCTGAATATACTGATGCGCCGGCTTCGGATACCACAAAAACCTGCACCGGTTTGTCAAAAGCAATTTTCTTGATAAAAAATTCGGTTTCACGACTCGCCGTTCCGTTACCGATGGAAATCGCTTCAATATTATACGCATTCACCATCGATTTTACCTTTTTCATCGCCATAGTCGTTTCGTTTTGCGGTGCGTGTGGAAAAATAGTTTCATTATACAACAAATCGCCTTTCTCATCCAGACATACCACTTTACAACCTGTTCTAAAACCAGGGTCGATCGCTAAAATTCGTTTTTCACCTAAAGGCGGTGCTAATAACAACTGACTCAAGTTTCCTGCAAAAACATCAATCGCTTTGATATCTGCTTTTTCTTTAGCTTCCTGTAAAGTTTCATTTGAAATAGCTGGTTCCAATAAACGCTTGTAACTGTCTTTAATAGCCAATTCTAAATGTTCAGTAGTATCATTATTCGATTTGATGATGTTATCTTCAATAAATGAAATAGCTTCTTCTTTTTCAATTTCTACATTCAGTTTGACAAAACCTTCCGCTTCTGCTCTCAACATTGCCAATAAACGATGAGATGGCGCTTTACTTATAGGCTCGGCCCAGTCAAAATACTGTGAAAATTTTTGAGCGGCTTCATCGTCTTTTTTCGTTTTAACCACTTTGGTTGTGATTTCCGCTTTGCGTTGAAACATACGACGCAGATTTTTACGGATATATATGTTTTCATTAATCCATTCGGCAATAATATCGCGTGCACCTTGCAATGCTTCGTCTTCATTGCCGACTTTATCATTAAGATATTTTGAAGCTAAAAATTCGATATCATCATTGCGTTGCAACATGATGATTTTAGCCAAAGGTTCCAATCCGTTTTCGCGGGCGGTATCCGCTTTGGTTTTCTTTTTCTTTTTGTACGGAAGGTATAAATCTTCTATTTCCTGTAAGTCAAAACTGTTTTCAATTTTTGATTTCAGTTCAGGTGATAAAGCATTTTGTTCTTCGATCGATTTTAAAATGCTTTCCTTACGTTTCACAATTTCGTCGAATTGCTTATTCAGTTTGGCAATTTGCTCAATTACAACCTCATCTAAATTACCTGTTTTATCTTTACGGTAACGTGCGATGAAAGGAATAGTGCAATCTTCTGAAAGCAATTGTAATGTTGCTTCTATATTTTTGGGAGCAGTAGGTACTACTTTTAAAATGTATTCTAAATTTGTCATTTTGTAAAATAAAATAAGGATGCTAAAATAGTATCTTTGGCGCAATTATAAGAAATGAAAATCATATTACTTTACATTCTCTGTATTAATATTTTGACTATCGGTTTGTTTGGTACCGATAAGTTTTTCGCTATAAAAAATAAAAGGCGGATACCTGAAAAGGATTTATTGGCTTTCTGTATTGTAGGCGGTGCCATCGGTGGTCTATTGGGAATGTTTATCTTCCGTCACAAAACAGCAAAACCTTCATTTCTGTTGCGTTTTGTCTTTATTTTAGTCTGTCAGATTTTGCTTTTCTACTTCATGCGTTTTTAATGTGTCTTGTAATTGCGCTTCATAAATAGTAACGCCGCTTCCATAATTTCACCCATTGATTTCGCGTTCTTGAAATTCTTGTCTTTGGTAAACTCATAGGTTTCTTTACGCAGTTGTTCCATATGGAAGGATGGTGACAGACTCATTGACTTCATGACTTGTAACAAATCGGTTAGTCTTTCTTCGGAATCGGCCAAACGTTTGACCAACAATGACCGTTCTTCATTTTGATACTGATCGATCGAATCCGGTTCCAGTTTGTCTTTCACCAATTGGGTGAACTGGAAGTTTTCTTTGAATAAATGCGGTTTATAGAGTTTAAAACTCCCTTCATAGCACTGTTGATCAAAATCTATCGCTCTGATTTTATAAACTATATGATCATAATCATAAATAGGAATCACCACAAAATTATAGGAACGCATATCGCCCAACAGTCCAATCATACAGCGTTCATTGAACTTGACAAACTCTTTCGCTATTTGCGATTTTTCGGCTTCGGTACATTTTTCGAGGTGGTTTTTTAAGAACATATCACCTGGAATACCAATAATATGTTCTTCAATTAATGTATTTCCATAGACCAAAAAGTTGATCCGGTTGGGCGATAAAATATGCTCCAATTCCAGTCCGAAAATACGCGAAGCGTCGGCTTTTTTGACATAAAAATGGGTGTAGTTGTCATTTAAAATATTTCTGACTTTTACTCGGAACGGTTTCGAGTTCCCAAAGGCACAGAAGTCGATATAGTCGACTGTAAGATGATTCAGTACTCGTTCGTCGCCATCAGAATGTAGTAAGGTGTAAATTTTCTTCAGACTCAAATCGATTTCTTTTTGGTCGAATTCATTATAAAACACCCGAAGCCACAAAGTATCTTCTCCTTTTAAATCGTACACAGCCACTGATCCTTGAAAACGAAGCAGATCATCGTAAAACACATTGGTTTTGGTAACTCTTTTGTATTTTTCAAGATACTGAAATAAGTTTTCAGATATTGGATAGTATTGCTTTTTAAACAATGGTGCGTCTTCGTTCATAAATAAGTGACAGTTTCAAACAAATTTGTGAAAAGTAAAGTTACTTCAATTATTTTAGGTTCATCAAAAGAAATACGTATTACTTTTGTATCAATAATCGATTCCATGGATGCATTACAAATCATAACTTATACTGGGGTTTTTGTGTTTGCCGTAACCGGAGTATTGAAAGCCCGAACCAAACGCTTTGATATTTTTGGAGCTTCGGTATTGGCATTCGTGACCGCTTACGGGGGTGGTACTATACGCGATTTACTGATTGGAATCAGACCTGTCAATTGGGTTAATGATAATGTGGCCATTTTTATTGTCCTTGCCTCAACAGTTGTTGCCTTTTTTTTCAAAATGAATACTAATATTATCAAAAAACTAATTTTTTGGGTTGATGCCTTTGGTATTGGTTTGTTCACAATAGTTGGAATCCAAGTAGCCTTACGGTATGGGATTTCGAGTGGTTATGCTTTGGTCATGGGAATTATAACCGCAACATTTGGAGGACTATTAGCTGATGTTTTGTGCAATAAAGTGCCAAGTATTTTGAAACCGGGCGAATTGTACGCCACAGCTTGTTTGATTGGAGGAAGTTTATATTTATTAATGCTGACGTATAATTTTCAATCGGAAATGAGCATGTTGATCGGAATAGTAATCATTGCTTCCATTCGGATTTTTGCCATTCGAAAAAAACTACAATTACCTAGAATTTAATCCTGTACGATAAAATCTTTCGGATCTTCTTTTTTGAATTCTGGTTGAATATTAATATGGTTGATACCAAATTTAGTAAACAACACAATCTCCAATTCATGGAGTAAATCATTGAATTCGCTCATTAAAATATTTTCTGCACAATCCAAATGGGCCTCCAAATGCAGTTCTTCTTCATTCAAATGCCAAACGTGAATGTGATGCAATTTTCCAACTCCAGGGATTTTGTGCACTTCTCGAACAATTTCTTTAATATCAATTTCCTCAGGCGTAAACAACATCAGCATTTTAGTGGAACGGATTAACAAATCATAACCAACATAAATCAAATAAACTGAGATTAGTAATGTCATTACACTATCTACCCAAAACCATCCATAAAATTTCATTAACAAACCACCAACCAATACGGCTACCGAAGCCATCATATCGGTCAATAAATGCAAATAAGCCGATTTCATATTCAAGTTATGATCAGCATCTTTTTTAAGCATAAGAACCGATAATCCATTCGCAACAATTCCTAATAGTGCTAACCATATCACCATTCCTGATTTAATTGGTTGCGGGTTTAAAAAACGATCAACCGCTTCATAGCCTAAATAAACGGCAACTAAAATAAGTGTAAACGCATTCACAAAGGCGGCTATAAGTTCCGCTCTTTTGTAACCAAATGTGTTGTTAATTGAAGCTTTTCTTCTTGACAACTTGTGTGCAACATAACTAAAAACTAAGGAAATTACATCTGAAAAATTATGCAAAGCATCCGAAATCAAAGCTAAACTTCCTGAAATGATTCCGCCCACTACCTGTGCTGCGGTTATCAACATGTTTAAAATGATAGAGATTACCAAATTTTTACCTTCTACCTCATGTTTATGGATGTGGATGTGATTGTGATTGTGGGACATTTAGATACTAATTATAATAGTTCAATACTCGTTTAAATACAGCGATTTCATTTCCATCAGCAATTAATTTTGCAGATGACCAATTTTCTTTATCATCATATACATATTCAAATACATAGGTATTCATCAGTTGTATACCAAAATCATTGTCATAAAATTCTATTTTATTGATATTTCCTTTATCATCAAAAGTATAGATCATTCTTTTTTTACAAATTTTTTCATAACCCGAATCAAATACCCCATGTCTTTCAATTGAAGCAATTTTACCTTCTGAATTAAAAAAATAAAATTCTTGATAATTGAACTTTCTATTTCTGAAGGATTGTACTTTTTGTATTCGGTTTTGTTTATCGTAGTAAAAAATTGATTTTTCTTCTTTTATATCATCAAAGGATTGCTCTTGATAAAATTCATTTTTAGCAATACCCTTGTCATTCTCATCATCTTTTTTTGTCAATGTTCTTTTTACAACATTTCCATTGGAATCATATACATATCCTGTTTGTACTATATTCAATTTGCCTATTTTTTTGTCATGATATATCAACGTATCAAACTCTATCATTTTTAATAATTGTTGATTTTTGATTTCATAACTAGTAAAATCCGAATAAAAATTTTGTTCTCCATATTCAGATTTATAAAACCTTTTAGTAGGTTTAGCAATTGGACTATTGACCAAATAGTTGGGATACTTTGGAAAAGGTAACTTATCTATTTCTTTTATTTCTTTAAAGAAGACTGCTGTGAAATTATTTTCCGATTTATTTCTAAACTTTATAAGATGACCACTTTTATCAAATTCATGAAAATAATGAGGGATTGATTCAAAACTATTACTTGCTTCTAAATCTAACCTAACTATAGAAGAATTACAACTTGAGTAAAAAGGATTACATTGTTTGATTATCTGTTTGTAAAAATAGGCGTTGGGATTATCATTTTTAAACAATACTTCAATAGAGTAATCTATAGAAACTATATTACCTTTGGTATTAGACTTACTTAAGTCATTCTGCGCTTGACTGATTTGCCAAAAAAAAAATACAATAAATAGTTTATTCATAGTAAGAAATGGTTCTTTCAATTAATAAAGTCTCTTGAGGCAATAAACTAGAATTACAAATCATTTTAATCCAGTTCGATTTACTATCGAACTCATACTGAATTTTTATCTTTTCTTCTTTATTTTTGGTTGCTATGATAATTTCTGTAATTAAATCATCTTTAAAAAAACTTTTCGTTGTAATCTGCGCTGATTCAAATTCTATAGAACTTAATGCGTTATTACTATCATAATTATAATTGGTACTATGAATTTGCCAATCCCCAATACTTGCTATTACTTTTTTTAATTTAGTAACATTATAGGAATACACTGTTACCAAAGGTTGTTCATATTGTCTGTTTTTAAGAGGAAATGTATAGAATAATTCTTCTGCTGGATTTTTTTCAACCGTTTTGATAACGTTTTTATTTTTGTCATAAAAATAAAGTGTCTCATTATCAATATTTTTATCTAAAGATTTCGTCTCAAATGGAGAATATTCAATTTTTTTGGTAATTTGTTTTAGATTGTTATAAACATACTTTTTGGTGTAAGTCATAGCATCCTCATTACTTATTTCTTTAAATTCTATTTCATTCCCTTCTTGATCAAACCTCCTATTATGCTTTTCTGATCCATAAGTGTAAATACTTTTTAGTTTATTATTTTCCCAATAAATCAAAGTATCTTTAGAAATGTATTCAATTGGCATAAATGGTGGGGTTTCAATAATGCCTTTAGTAATTAACTTTCCCTTTTTATCAAAATGAAAATCATGATAAAAAAGTTTGTTCTTTTTATATTCGTACAATTCTTTGTTATCTGAAAGAATAGAAACTATTATTTTAAGATCTTTTACATTTTCTTTTAGACCAAATTCCTTCTTATAATATTTATTACTTGGTAAATTCTCTTCTATTATTCTTTTTTGAGAATCCGATTGAGAAAAAAGAGAAGTAGAAATAGTTAAGAATGTGAATAATAGTTTTTTCATAGTCGATTTACTTACAAGCAATCTTATCAACACGGTTAGCGTGTCTTCCTCCTTCAAATTCTGTTATAAGGAAAACTTCAACCATTTCAACCGCTTGTTGGATCGATGTATATCGGGCTGGAATACTGATTACATTGGCATTATTATGTTGACGTGCCAATTCTGCAATCTCTACTGTCCAACATAAGGCACAACGAATATCTTGGTGTTTATTGGCTGTCATGGCAATTCCGTTACCACTACCGCAGATTACAATTCCGAAATCAGCTTTTTTACTTTCTACATCATAGGCAACAGGATGGCCTAAATCTGGATAATCCACACTTTCAAAAGTGTCTGTTCCGTGGTTAATAACAGTATGCCCGTTTGCTTCTAAGTATTTTACAATAGCATTTTTGTAGTCTGGACCTGCGTGATCGTTACCTATTGAGATAATCATAATATAAAGATTGTGTTGTGTTTGTATTCTACAAAAATACAGAATTATATAAAGCGCAAAAAAGATGTCTAGGTATTTAATTACAATTCTATTTTAATTTATGTAACATTTACTCAACTATTTTTGAATAGTGCAAAAGCAGTTAAATTAATTTAATTCATTATAAATCAATAATTTGTAATCTTTTCTTGTGAATTATTAACCGTTGTTAATAAAAATCATACAGCTGTTTAAAATCAGCTTGTTAGCGTTTAACAACTTTTGTTAACAACTTCGTAAAGAAAATAAGAACTATTTTTTGGTTGTATTGATAAAATGTGTAATCCAAAATTGATTTGGATTATACAAGAAAAGTTTCGTCGATTTGTTGTAAAATTATTCAACAAAAAAACAGACTTTTCAACAGTTATTCACAAAGGAAGTTTTCAAAAAAAGAAAGTAAAATTCAGTAGTTAACAATTGTTAATAACCATATTCTTACAATTCATTTACAATACTTTAACCTTGTATAAGTATGTTAATATCGTTGTATAACTCCGTATAACTTCCAAAAAAAAGAAAACACATAAAAGTTATTCCCATTATTAACACCCTATCATAACCATCATAAATTAAATTTTTAAAAAAAGATTTTTTTGTTGTTTTTAGTAATTGTTGAAAACTCTGGTTTTTAAAAAATAAAAAAAAATTAAAAGTTATCTTTTACTTAATTGTTTTATCAGAATAGAAATTACTGTAAAGTATTTTGTAATTTTCAGGAATAATTTAGAAAAGAGATAATGAACAAGAAACCTAAAAAGTTTAGTAAAGGTGTAAAAGATTTTTCTGGAAAGATTTTGAAAATTCTTTCGAAAGACCCTAATAAGCCTTTTAACTACAAACAGATTGCCGCTAAACTTGAAGTTGATGACACTAAAAGCAGAAACGAAATAATCAAAGATTTAAAAATACTAGCGTCTAAAAAGAAGATTGTTGAGATTGAACCGGGTAAATATGTAATCAAAGCACAAAGTCAAGATTATTACGAAGGTGTAATTGATATGACTTCTCGTAAAACGGCTTATTTTATTAGCGAAGAATTTGAAGAAGATGTATTTATTCCAACGAACAATTTGAATCATGCATTGGATGGCGACACGGTAAAAGTATATGTCTATAACCGGAGAAAAGGAAAACGACCTGAAGCTGAAGTGATTGAAGTATTGGAACGTAAAAAAGTCGAATTTGTGGGTGTAATTGACATTCAAAAGAATTTTGCTTTTGTTACCACGGCCAATGCAAAAATGTATACGGATATTTTTATTCCTAAAGATAAAATTGGTAATGCCTTAAATGGTGATGTGGTTTTAGTTAAAATCGAAGATTGGCCAAAAAAAGCAGATTCACCATTCGGTTCAGTAATCAAAGTATTAGGAAGACCTGGAGAACACAATACGGAAATTCATGCGATTTTGGCTGAGTACGGATTACCCTATGAATTTCCAGTAGAAGTAGAAGCCTATGCTCAAAAGTTAGACACTTCAATTCAAGAAAGTGAAATCGCAAAACGTCGTGATATGCGCGACACGCTGACGTTTACAATCGACCCGAAAGATGCTAAAGATTTTGATGATGCTTTGTCTTTCAAAAAGTTAGAAAACGGTCATTATGAAATTGGAATTCATATTGCCGATGTTTCGCATTATGTGCAAGAAGGAACTATTTTGGATGATGAAGCTTTTCAAAGAGCAACATCGGTGTATTTGGTAGATAGAGTTGTTCCAATGTTACCCGAAGTTTTGTCCAATTTTGCATGTTCACTTCGCCCAAATGAAGAGAAATATACATTTTCTGCAGTATTTGAAATCAACGAAAAAGCACAAGTTACAAATCAATGGTTTGGAAGAACAGTGATTTATTCGGATCAACGTTTTGCTTACGAAGAAGCGCAACACATTATAGAAACTCGATCGAATACGATTCCTTCCGAAATTTCAATTACAGGAAACGAATATGTAGTTGATGATGCTATTGTCAATGCTACTTTAAAATTGGATGAATTGGCTAAAATTTTCCGAAGAAATCGTATGAATAATGGTGCGATATCTTTTGATAAAGTGGAAGTTAAATTCAATTTGAATCAAGATGCCGAACCCGTTGGTGTGTATTTTAAAATTGCAAAAGATGCCAATCATTTGATTGAAGAATTCATGCTTTTAGCGAATCGTAAAGTAGCGGAATATATAGGAAAACAACAAAAAACTTTTGTTTACCGTATTCATGATGAACCGGACGAGAATAAATTGATGAACCTTCAAGGTGTCATTTCTAAATTCGGTTACAGTATCAATTTCAAAAGCAAACAATCTATTTCTAAATCCTTGAATGAGTTATTAGTAGGAGTTGTGGGGAAGAAAGAACAAAATATGGTTGATACTTTAGCCATTCGAACCATGAGTAAAGCAAAATATTCTACCGACAATATTGGTCATTACGGATTGGCTTTCGATTATTATTCTCATTTTACTTCGCCTATACGTCGTTACCCGGATGTAATGGTGCACCGTTTATTACAGTATTATTTGGATGGAGGAAAAAGCGTAGACGAAGAAGTGTATGAAGAAAAATGTGTCCATACATCGAATATGGAAGGTTTGGCTTCTAATGCTGAACGCGATTCCATCAAATACATGCAAGTAAAATACATGCAGGATCATAAAGACCAGGAGTTTTTAGGTGTGATTTCAGGTGTTACCGAATGGGGTATTTATGTTGAGATTATTGAAAACAAATGTGAAGGAATGATTCGCATTCGTGAAATAAAAGATGATTATTATACGTTTGATGAAAAACAGTATGCATTGGTAGGAGAAATGACCAAAAGTTTACTGCAATTAGGAGATGAAGTGATTGTTAAAGTGAAAAATGCCGATTTGGTTAAGAAACAATTGGATTATCATTTCATCCGTAGAAATGAGTAATTTTTTAATCATCAATTAAATAGATCATCATGAGAATCAAATTTTTAGCGGTATCCCTTTTTGCTGCATTATCAATATCGGGATATTCGCAAACGAAAAGAGAATTAGGGAGTTTCACGAAAGTCACTTCTTTTGATAAAATAGAAGTGCATGTGATTCCTTCCAATGAAAATAAAATAGAATTATCAGGTACGAATTCGGATCAGGTGGAATTAGTTACTAAAGACGATGAACTAAAAGTACGAATGCCTTTAGGGAAAATGTTGAAAGGTGACGATGTGGTTGCAGTTTTGTATTGTAAGCAATTGGAAGCTGTAGAAGCAAATGAAGGAAGTTTTATTCGTAGCGAAAAATCATTCAAATCCAATCTTTTCGATATCATTGCTAAAGAAGGTGGAGCTGTTCGAATTACTGTAGAGGCTTCTAAAATTTCGGTAAAAACTTCTAGTGGCGCTGTTGTTAATTTATCAGGTACTACACAAAATATAGATGCCGTTGCCACTGCTGGTGGTATTTTGGAAGCCGAAAATTGTAAAACACAACAAGCAACTGTTACTGTTAACGCAGGTGGAACTATCGCAATTTCAGCGTATGATGTGGTAGAAGCCAAAGCGCGTGCCGGAGGAAATATTACGGTTTATGGAAAACCGAAACAAGTGAATCAAAAAACCATTTTAGGTGGTACTATTGTAATTAAAAAAGATACTAATTAAGTCTTTTAGTTAAGCATAGAATTTACTATTTGAATAGCACGATTCCCAATTCATTTCTTTTGAAAATGAGTTGGGAATCTTTTTTTTTGTCCTCTTACATAGTATTTATACACTTCATCGATTTTTTATCCATTCTCACTAGATAAACCCTAACTTAATGGTATAAAAGGTTTTAGCCTATTTCTTTTTTTTCTTTTACTAATTTTTAAAACCATGTAAAAATGAAAAATATACTATTTTTTATACTTTTTGTGATAGGATTTCCAATGGTGGGATTTGGTCAAATTACTCAAAAAGTGGGTGATTTTTCCAAAGTAACCGCATACAATCAAATTGCTGTTTTTTTAATTCCTTCTTCTGAAAATAAAGTAGAAGTTTCAGGTTTTAACGCTGAAAAGGTGGAAGTAACTATTGAAAATAACGAACTCAAAATTAAATTTCCTTCTGAAAATGAATCGGAAAGCAATGATATTCTTGCCAAAGTGTATTTTACGAAATTAATAGCGGTAGAAGCGAATGATGGTTCAAGTTTTGGAGCTAGTGGTTTAATTACTGCACCTAGCTTTGAAATCATTGGTAAAGAGAGTTCTAAAATTAAATTGAATTTAAAATCAGACAAGGTTACTGCCCGAATTTCTCAGGGTTCTAAATTGGATTTATTGGGTAGTACCGAAAATCTAGAAGTGGTGGCTAATAATGCTTCACAGGTTTTTGCAAAAGACTGTTTGGTGAAACAAGCCAATGTAAATGCGAATGCTGGAGGAGAAATTTATGTAAATGCTTCACAATTGGTTGATGCTAAAGTACGTGCCGGTGGTAGTATTTTTATCCACGGAAAACCCAAAAAAGTCAACAAACAAATGATTCTAGGAGGCGACATCATTATGAAATAAAATAGATGCGAACAAAAATTAGATTTTTAAAGAATATAGAGTAACTTGCGGTATCTAAATTATTTCTATGATACAATACATTTTAAGTAACGGAATTCCGCTAGGTATTTTTTTGAGTTTTATGATCGGACCCGTTTTTTTTGTATTGTTAGAAACCAGTATTACCAAAGGATTCAGAGCTGCTTTTGTTTTTGACCTTGGTGTTGTCCTTGGTGATATTTTCTTTATTGGTGTATCTTATTTAGGAAGTTACCGATTAATCCAAAGTTTAAAAGACGACCCTGCTTTATTTATTTTCGGTGGGATTATTATGTTAACTTATGGCCTTATTTCGTATTTTAAGCTACGTAAAGCAAGTAAAAACATCGAAGAGGATCAGGAAGTGGTTGAATTGATAAAAAAGGATTATTTCAGCTTATTCATTAAAGGATTTTTATTGAACTTTATTAACATTGGTGTGTTAGGTTTCTGGTTATTGATTATTATTACTTTCGGACCGAGACTACATATGGAAACCTCGAATATTGTTTGGTTTTTTACTACGGTAATACTTTCTTATTTGGCTACCGATGTGTGTAAAATACTTTTAGCAAAACAGTTGAGAAACAAATTAACACCTCCCAACATTATCAAAATCAAAAAAGTAAGTAGCATTCTTTTAATCATATTCGGAGCTATTTTATTAAGTCAAGGTTGGTTCCCTTCCGATAAGCAGTTTGTAAAAGATACGATTGAGAAGATTGAAAACAAATAATTTACTATATTAAGGCACTCCAAAACGAGTGTCTTTTTTAATTTAAAACCCTATGAAAAAACTACTATTCCTACTTCTGTTTACTTCTACCTTTTATGCGCAACAAGATTCTGTAGTTGCTATCAAACCTAAAATTTCGGTTATTTCCGCGGATAAAATGAATATTCTTTACCGTGGTATCCCCAATCCTATTTCGATTGCTGTAAACAACGCAAAATCATTTAAAATAAAAGGTCAGGAAATAACAAAGAATGAAGACGGAACTTATAGTATCAAACCTAGATCAGGAAACGAGACTAAAATTACTTTAGAAATTGAAAGTTTAGACAGTACTAAGGTTGTTGAAGAACATGTTTTTAAAGTAAAACCATTACCTACAGCTGCATTGTTAGTAAATCAAAAAGGCTGTCTTAATACGGATTGTGTGGTTGAAATACCTACCAAAGAACTTTTAAATGCGGAAGTTTCTATTAAAATGATTGATTTCTTTTTGGATTACACGATTTCAATAACAGGTTTTCGTTTGTATTTAACGAATACTAATGGCGATACTTTGGCCAGTTACGAAATTACTGGAAATAAAATTCCACAAGATGTGTATGATGAAATTATTAAGAATGACAAAGCAAACTTGATTATCATTCATAAAATTACCTTTACCTCCGACTTGAATTTATCGGTTGCCAAAACACCGGTGATCAAGATTAAGAAGGTTTAAAATAAATTATATAAGGAGCAACATTTGTTGCTCTTTTTTATTATAATACCATTTAGTTTAGTTCTCTTTAACTTAAGTTTTTCTAAAAAAAGAACATAAAAAAAAGAGCTACATTACTGTAACTCTTTTTGAGGCATCGCCCGGATTCGAACCGGGGTAGACGGTTTTGCAGACCGGTGCCTAGCCGCTCGGCCACGACGCCATTGTGGATTGCAAATATAGTAAAAAGTTTAAATTTTAAAAGTCAAAAGTTAAAAGTTTGTCTATTTTCTTTCTTCTTTTACCTATTTTTTGTGATCACTATAGTAACTTGTTGAACGTCACCACCAATTGGAGGGTTAATTTTAGAAACTTCTACCGTAACTTGGGTTACCATTTGCAACCCTTGAAGTGTTCTATTGATAATTCGTTGCGCTACGTGCTCCAATAATTCGGAACGAATCGCCATCTCTTCCACTACAATTTTATTCAAATGGACATAATCTACAGTATCTGAAAGCTTATCGCTTTCTGATGATTTTGTTAAATCGGCATGTATTTCTAAATCAACTCGGTAATCGCTACCTATTTTACTTTCTTCCACTAAACACCCATGGTATGAAAACGTACGTATGTTTTGTAATCTAATTATTCCCATTTATCTGTAAAAAATTGAACGTTAAAGGTACAAGTTCAAGGTTTATTAAACAACTTTAAACCTTAAACCTTAAACTTTTTTTATCTTTGTTCAAAAGATAAAAATATACAATGTCTACAAAAGAAAAATCATTGAACTTTATAGAACAAATCATTGAAGAAGATTTAAAAAATGGTTTGTCTCCCGCTAAATTACGTTTTCGTTTTCCACCAGAACCTAATGGCTATTTGCATGTGGGTCATGCCAGTGCAATTTGTTTAAATTTTGGTTTAGGTATTGATTATCAAGCACCTGTAAATTTACGTTTTGATGATACCAATCCAGCTAAAGAAGAGCAGGAATATGTTGATGCTATTAAACGTGATGTAGAATGGTTGGGTTTCAAATGGGCGGAAGAATGTTATGCATCGGATTATTTTCAACAACTTTACGATTGGTCAGTAGAATTAATCAAAAAAGGAAAAGCCTATGTAGACAGCCAATCTTCTGAAGAAATGGCAAAACAAAAAGGAACTCCAACACAAGCTGGAACAAATAGTCCTTACAGAGATCGTTCGATTGAAGAGAATCTAGATCTTTTTGAACGTATGAAAAATGGAGAATTCGAAGAAGGTACGCATATTTTACGTGCTAAAATCGATATGGCTTCTTCTAATATGTTAATGCGTGATCCTATTATGTATCGTATTTTACACAAACATCACCACAGAACTGGTGATGATTGGTGTATTTATCCAATGTACGACTGGGCACACGGTGAAAGTGATTATTTAGAGCAAATTTCGCACTCATTTTGTACTTTAGAATTCCTACCGCATAGAGAGTTATACGATTGGTTTTTAGATAATATTTATGATGAAAATAAGGTACGTCCAAAACAACGTGAATTTGCCAGAAGAAATTTATCGCATACAGTCGTTTCTAAACGAAAATTATTGCAATTAGTTGAAGAAAAGCATGTTACTGGTTGGGATGATCCTCGAATGAGTACTATTTCAGGTATGCGAAGAAGAGGATATACACCGGCTTCGATTCGTAATTTTGCCTATACAATTGGTATTGCCAAACGAACCAATTTGATTGATGTTTCGCTTTTAGAATTCTGTGTACGTGAAGATTTGAATAAGACTGCACCACGTGTAATGGCTGTTTTAGATCCGATAAAATTGGTAATTACTAATTATCCAGAAGGTCAGGATGAATGGTTAGAAGCTGAAAATAACCCTGAAGAAGAGGTATTAACCTATAGAAAAGTACCTTTTTCTAAAGAGATTTATATTGAAAGAGAAGATTTTAAAGAAGAAGCTGATAAAAAATTCTTCCGTTTAACACTTGGTACAGAGGTTCGTTTAAAGAATGCATATATCATAAAAGGTGAATCTGTAGTTAAAGATGCCGATGGAAATATCATTGAAATTCATGCTACATATGACTCAGATTCTCGTTCTGGAAGTGGTACAGAAGCTAGTAAACGTAAGGTTAAAGGAACGATTCATTGGGTTTCTACACAACATGCTCTACCAGCTGAAGTACGCATTTATGACCGTTTATTTTCGCATGAAAGTCCTGATGGAAATAAAGAAGTTGACTTTAAAGAATTTATTAATCCTGACTCTTTAAAAGTAATTACAGGATTTGTTGAACCAAGTTTGCAATCAGCTAAAGAGTTGGATCAATTTCAATTTCAACGTTTAGGTTATTTCTGTGTAGATCGTGATTCCTCTGCTCAAAAACTGGTATTTAATAAAACGGTTGGTTTAAGAGATACTTGGGCAAAAGTGGAAAATAAAGAATAACTATTTTATTTTCAATAGATTAAAAACCCTTTTAGTAAAAGTACTGAGAGGGTTTTTTGTTTTTTTTGATAAAAAAAAGTTCTTATAAATTGATTGTATTTCCTCTTAAAATATAGGCTTTTCTCACTATTAATTGTTCTATGTTACTGCTAGTTTTGTTCTGTTACTTGAAGTAAAAGGATAACCAAGTTAACGTTAAAGATGTTAACAACTAAGGTTTAAAATTGGTTTATCAACACTATGGATCATTAATCAACTAGTTAACTACTAAAATTAGTAAGCGCTTTTACTTATTCAGGTTTGAAACATTGAAACTTGTATATTTTCGAAGAGAAATTCCATACAAGTACAATTGGAAAAAGTTTATGTAGAGAAATTAGTATTTCTAAATTTTCATCAGCCACAAAATGATACTAATGAATATCCAATCAAATTTATTTTGCTTAAAAATTTTAGAGCTAATTGATAATATAGTTTTTATTAATAGAAAAAAAAATATAGAATGAATTTTATTATTATATGTTAAATTTATTTTATTTTTAAAATAATAGTTTATATCTATTAACATTGACTTTCATATTTTAATTCTAAGGGATTTTATTTTTTAAGCAAGGTGATTTTACTTTTAAACACCTAAAAATCGCTTTAATAAGCTTATTTGAATTTTCTACTTTTTTAGTTACTTTAAAATAGTTTATTTAGAAATAATCTATGTTTTTATAAAATTGAATAGATTTTATTTATTATAGTTGACTTTCATATTTTTATTGTAAGCGTATAAAAAAATGTGGTAAGGTATTTTATTGTTTATAACTCTAAAAATTGCTTAAATCACTTTATTTTAATTTTACATTCAGAAAGCTTAAATTTTACTTTTTTTAGTTACCATTTTAATCACAAAAAAAAAGAGCTCATGAAATGAACTCTTTTAAATTGTATTTTTAAAATCTTACGAAAGGTCAGTTGGATTTGAAGTATCAGATGGATTAAAATCTGTCGAAGTAGTATCGTTTGATTTTTTACTAATTTTCTTTTGATTTTTCATCGACTCTCCAATTTGATTTGATGCTGCAAAACTTGCAACCATTGTATTTAACATATCGGTTGCTGCTTGTGGAGAATTTGGTAATAAAATTAAATTTGAATTGGTATCAGCACCAATTGCTTGTAATGTGTCATAATGCTGAGTAATTACAATAAGTGCCGAAGCTTCTTGCGAATTGATTCCCACATTATTTAGCACTTCAACACTTTCAACTAATCCTTTAGCAATTTCTCGACGTTGATCAGCAATACCTTGTCCTTGTAATTTTTTACTTTCTGCTTCTGCTTTGGCTTTGGCTACAATTCGAATACGTTGTGCTTCAGACTCAAACATGGCAGCAGTTTTTTCTCTTTCAGCAGCATTGATTCGGTTCATGGCATTTTTTACCTGGATATCCGGATCAATATCAGTTACTAAAGTGTTGATAATATCATAACCATAAGTAGTCATTGCTTCGTTCAACTCTCGTTTTACAGCAATAGCAATATCATCTTTACGTACAAAAACATCATCTAAAATTAATTTCGGTACTTCAGCACGAACCACATCAAATACATACGCAGTAATCTGATCGTGAGGATATTCTAATTTGTAAAAAGCATCATATACATTTTCTTGTATTACTTTAAATTGTACTGAAACTTTCATTTTAATGAACACATTGTCTTTCGTTTGTGTTTCGATGATTACATCTAATTGTTGAATTCTAAGATTTACTTTTCCTGCTATGCGATCAATAATAGGAATTTTAAGTTGTAAACCGGAATTTCTGATACTTTGAAATTTACCAAAACGTTCAATAACAGCTGCCGTTTGTTGTTTAACAGTAAAAAAACTAGACATCAGAAGGATAAATCCGAAAAGGAGAATAGCAATTGTAAATGGGTTCATGATTTATAAAGATTAGTTTGTTATATAAGTTATACGCTAAATAATTTTAAATGTTACAAACCGTTTTACAATTATAATGTTTACTTTCGCCGAAATTTTTAAATATATGAAACGCATCCTATTGATTGTCTTCGTTTTGAGCACTACCCTTTCGTTTTCACAATACCGTAAGAATGATGGAAATCATATCGGTTTTTCAGGTGGTGTAACTCATACTTCGCTTTATACATCTAATTTTAATACCAAACCGGAAATTGGATGGATTGGTGGTCTTTCTGTTAGAGGTAACTTTTACAATGACTGGAGTATGGTTTTTGGAATGGAGTTCACTGAAAGTAATTTTTCTGTGGAAACATTGAATGGTTTATTGCAAAACGAAAATGTTTGTTACAAATTATCCGGAGCTCAAATCCGATTGTTATTAAGTGCTAACTTAGTTGAGAATCATGTTTCAATTGACTTTGGTCCTGTATTACAGGTAAATGGCAAACTTAAAATCAATCAAGGCGAAAAAAATAATGTGATTAAAGGAACTGCCTTGTTGGCCGAAGACATTGTAGATATTACAAAAGTTAATGGAAATTTCTACATTGGTGCCTCTGCAGGTGGTAAACATATTCGTGCTTTTATCTTTTATCAGTACGGTTTAAACAATATATTCAACAACTTAAATAAATTTGACGATCTTAGAATTAAAAATAATAATGATGATTTTAAAGGTCACATAGGAATGTTATCCGGTCAGATTCTAATTAACTTATAGTAAACAAACTCCCAATTTTGGGAGTTTTTCTTTTTATTTAGTTTACAAATACAACCTTACTATACTGGTTTTTTAAACCATTCATAGTTTTATAGTAAAGCTGATTTAACACGTAAGAAGTAGTTTTGAATCAGAATCAATTGCTAAAAACTATGAAACAACTATTACTTATTTTTTGTTACTTATTGTCTTTATCTGCTTTAGACGAAGATGAAATTCTTTTAAAATCCGGTATTAAGGAAACTATTAAAACCAACACATTTAAAGTGGATTATAACGAAAGAAAAATCAGTTATCAAACCAATAGCAATAAAGAGGTAACCCTACATTTTAAGGATTTTGATTGGGTAACAGTTGGTGTTAATAAATTTCAATCCTTTATCTTAGAAGGTTCATCAGTTTCCGAAGGTTATTTTGTTTTATCAGAAACTGCGACGAAGAAACTAATTTTTAGAACGACTCAGGACGAAGATTCCAGTTTAATTAAGTATGTTTTTTATGTAATTGACAATAATAATAAGATTCTAGATTATCATTCTTTTGATAATGGTACAAGTAAAAAGAGTATAACACAACGTTCAGAAATTTTCTTAAAAATCCGTTATTATTTTGCCGATTGTACAGATATGATTCAACGATTGGAATTGTACGATCAGTATTCGACAGATATGAGTCATAGTAGAATTGTTTTGTTTTTTAAAACGCCTATTTATTACAACTGTACCTCCAAATAATAAAAAACCCCGGTTATCCGGGGGTTTCTTTTTATAATGTTGCAATCGCTTTTTCTATTCGTGCAATAGATTCTTGTTTACCAAGAATTTCTACAATATCAAATAAATGGGGTCCCATCATCTTCCCTACCAAGCTTAAACGGAAAGGTTGCATTACTTTACCCATTCCAATTTCGTTTGATGTTAACCACTCTTTTACTTCGTTTTCAATAGTTACACTAGTAAAGTCTGTTATGGCTTCTAATACTGTGATTAATTGCTTCATCAACGCAGGAGTTTCTTCTTTCCAGTTTTTAGCCGCCTTTTCGTCATAAGACGTTGGTGCTACGAAGAAATAATCGGTTAAATCCCATAAATCAGTTACAAAGTTGGCTCTTTCTTTGTTCAAAGAAACAATTCTTGTAATATCTGATGAAGTTGAAATCCCTTTTTCAGTAAGAATAGCTTCAAATGATTTAGCTAAATTGGCATCACTTTCTTTTTGCAGATACTGATGATTGAACCATTTGTTCTTTTCAGGATCAAACTTCGCACCCGACTTATTAACACGGTTTAGATCAAACTTTTGAATCAATTCGTTTAGAGAAAAAATTTCTTGTTCTGTTCCGTCATTCCAACCTAGTAATGCTAAAAAGTTAACTACTGCTTCAGGAAAGAAACCATTTTCACGATAGCCCATAGAAGTGCCTTCCTCGGTTTTCCATTCTAATGGAAATACTGGGAATCCCATTTTGTCTCCATCTCGTTTGGATAATTTTCCATTTCCAATAGGTTTCAGTATCAATGGTAAATGGGCAAATTCAGGAGCTTCCCATTCAAAAGCTTTGTACAATAAGACATGTAATGGCATCGAAGGTAACCATTCTTCTCCACGGATAACGTGAGATGTTTCCATCAGATGATCGTCTACAATATTTGCTAAATGGTAGGTTGGCATACCATCACTCTTAAACAATACTTTATCGTCTAATAAATTGGTTTCAAATTTTATATCCCCACGAATGATATCTTGTAAATGCAAAGTTTCATTGACCGGAGTTTTGAAACGTACAACATAAGCATCACCGTTTGCTATTCTTTTTTCTACTTCTTCACGTGAAACAGTTAATGAATTATCCAAAGTTTCACGAACAGAATGATTATATATAAATGTTTTACCTTCTGCTTCTGCTGCTTTACGCAAGTCATCTAATTTTTCTGCGGTATCAAAAGCGAAATAAGCCCAACCATTTTCTATCAGCTGGTCTGCATATTGCTTGTATAACTCTTTTCTTTCACTTTGACGGTATGGACCAAACTTCTCATTTTTACCCACAGTTTCATCAGGAGCAATTCCTAACCATTCTAATGCTTCCATAATATAGGCTTCTGCACCTGGAACAAAACGAGTTTGATCTGTATCTTCCACACGTAAATAGAAAACACCATTGTGTTTTTTGGCAAATAAATAATTGAATAAGGCTGTTCGTACACCGCCTATATGTAAAGGTCCTGTTGGACTTGGTGCAAAACGCACTCTAACTGGCTTCGACATGTTACTAAAAATTAGATTACAAAGATAAAAAGAGTTACCTACAATAGACTTATTTTAGACTTTAACTTTCTGTGATGTTCTTCTCTAGTTTTGTAATTTATTCTTTTGGAATTCTTTTGTTCATAATGTTGAACCAAATCGGTGGAAAAAATGACAAAACCATACTCGTAGGATAGCCATAGGGCATTTGTGGAGAAACATCGTGATACTCTAAGATTTGATATTTTTTTTGTGATTTGTAATGATGGTCCGAATGTCTTGTTAGTTCATATAATATGATTCGACCTAAAATATGATTTGAATTCCATGAATGTTTTTCTGTAACTCTTTCATATCTTCCAGATGGTGTCTGTTTGCGCATTAAACCATAGTGTTCAATGTAATTGATTGTTTCTAATAATAGCAAGCCAACAATGCCTGAAAATAATGCGACTAGAAATCCTTTGGTTCCAAAAATTGAAATTATCGTTACTAGATAGCCTATTTGAATTAGGGTAAACCAAAACATATCATTTTTTATATTTAAAAAGTTGATTTGGTTTACTTCATTTAATTTTTTCTGAATCTTCCATGCTTTGGTATATGTTCCTGTAACTGTTTGGATCCAAAAAGCATACAAATTTTGATTCAATTTTGCTGTAGAAGGATCTTCCGGTGTTGACACATGTAAATGATGTCCATGATTATGTTCAATAAAAAAGTGAGTATAATGTGAAGGAATGAGTAATAGTTTACCTAAAATTCTTTCATAGCGTTGCTCTCTGTGTCCTAATTCATGTCCTACATTAATACCGTTTGAACCTAAAACAATTCCTAAACTTAAAATTGTTCCTATAAATTCTATTACTGTTAATTCAGTCGTAGTGACTTTATTTAAAGTAAACCATAACATTCCATAAACAATCGGTACATTCAAATACAATAGAATATCATAAAATCGATTGGAAAGTTTGCTTTGTATTTCTGATTCTGAATAATTTTTTTCATTTAATGGCATCAGTATTTCTAAAATTGGCAGCAATAGAAATGCGTATGCCCAAGCTGAATAGGCCCAAATACCTTGATAGTAAATTCCTAAAAATGCTGCAAGTGGTATCGTATATGCCAATAAGTACTTCATAATTTTAGTTTTAGTTTCTACTAAAATTACTAATTGTTTTGATATTCAGCAAAAATCGTAACTTTATAGGTTATATTTAAATAATTTACCTTGGATTCTAAAGCAATCATATTTACTAAATTAGAAGAGTTCATAAAGAAATTCTACACCAATGAGCTTTTACGTGGAACTTTGTTTTTCGTCGGGTTGGGTTTGTTGTATTTTCTTTTTACGAGTTTTGTGGAATATTTCCTCTGGTTACAACCTTCTGGAAGAACCATTCTTTTTTGGTTGTTTATTTTGGTTGAACTTTTTTTACTAGGAAGGTTTATCGTTTTTCCGGTTCTTAAATTATTTAAGTTGCAAAAAGGTATCGATTATAATGAAGCTTCGGCTATTATCGGTAATCACTTTTCGACTGTTAATGATAAGTTGACCAATTTTTTACAGCTTAGTAATGATGTCAATCAATCGGAATTACTTTTAGCTTCCATCGAACAAAAAGCGAATTCATTACAACCCATTCCGTTTTCAAATGCCATTGACTTTAAAAAAAACAAAAAGTTTTTGCCATTGGCCCTGATTCCTTTGTTGATTATATTCTTTTTAATGATTTCAGGACGACAAGAATTAATTACTGATGGTATGGGGCGTGTCTTGCATTATCAAAATCATTACACCCCACCTGCCCCATTTAACTTTCTTGTTTCTGGAAATTTGATTACCGAACAGAATAAAGATTTCACATTACGTATCACAACTGTTGGCAATGTTGTTCCCGATAAAGCAATGATTTTTATTAATGATGAGAGTTATTTTATGGAAAGTATCCAGCCAGGTGTTTTCCAATACGTTTTCGAAAAACCAAGCAATAATGTTTCTTTTCATATCGAAGCCAATGATGTAGTTTCTGAGGATTTTACTTTAAAAGTAACGACTGTACCATCGATTGCTAATTTCGAGATGGTGCTGAATTATCCAAAGTATCTCAATAAGAAATCAGAAATTATTAAAGGTACGGGTAATGCTATTGTTCCTGAAGGAACTTTTATTACTTGGAAAATGAATACAATTGCAACTGATTTTGTGTCTATGTTGGAAGGTAAACAACACTTTTCTTTTCGAAATGTTGAAAATTCGTTTGTTTTAGCAAGAAATTTATATCAAAATTCAGAATATCAAATAGTTACTTCGAATAAGTTGGTAAAAAACTATGAAAAGCTAAGCTATGCTATTAATGTTGTCAAAGATCAGTATCCAACAATTAAAGTTGAGATGGCACCAGACAGTTTGAAGAGTAAAACTAATTTTGTTTTAGGTCAGATATCTGATGATTATGGTTTATCTAAACTTTCAATTATTTATTATCCTAAGAACAATCCACTGGCTGCCAAACGTGGTACGATTGGTATCAAAAAAGATATTTATGATCAATTTGTTTTTGCTTTCCCTAGTAATTTACCAATTGAATCTGGGGTTAATTATGAATACTATTTTGAGGTTTTCGATAATGATGCTATTCATAATTTTAAGAGTTCAAAATCGGTAGTTTTCTCACACCGTGAAGATACAGAAAGTGAAAAGCAAGATCAGTATTTAGAAAATCAAAACCAAAGTATTCAAGGTTTGGAGAAGGCACTCAAGGCACAAGACAAACAATTGAATGAATTGGATAAGATCCAAAATACCAATAAAGAGAAAAAAGAATTGGATTATAAGGATCAACAAAAGATAAATGATTTTATTAAGCGTCAAAAACAGCAGGAAGAAATGATGAAAGAATTCTCAGAAAAAATGAAAGAGAATTTGGAAAAGTTTAACCCTAATGAAGTAGATCCTGAAAAGGAATTATTAAAAGAACGTTTGGAAAAAGTGGATAAAGATGCTGAAAAGAATCAGAAACTTTTGGATGAGTTAAAAGATTTAAACAATAAGTTAGAACAAGAAGATTTGTTGGATAAGATAGAAAAGTTCCAGCAAAAAAGCAAGAACCAAACTAAAAGTTTAGAACAATTGGTTGAACTAACGAAGCGTTATTATGTAGAAAAGAAGGCGGAACAAATTGCCGATAAATTAAATCAGTTAGCTGAAAAACAAGAAAAGCTTTCTGAAGAAAAAGAAGGGAATTTAGAACAAAAGCAAAATCAAATCAACCAGGAGTTTGATAAAATTCAAAAAGATTTAGAGGAATTACAGAAGGAGAATAAAGAATTAAAATCCCCTTTGGATATACCTAATGATAAAGAAAAGGAACAAAGTATTGATAATGATTTAAAAAATGCTTCCGATGAATTAAAGAAAAATTCACCATCTAAGGCGTCGCCTAAACAAAAGAGTGCTGCCAAAAAAATGCAACAAATGAGCCAAAGTATGCAGCAGGAAATGCAAAGTGGTGAGCAAGAACAAATGGAAGAAGATGTAAAAATGCTCCGTCAAATTTTGGATAATCTTTTAGAATTCTCTTTTTCACAAGAAAAATTGATGAATAATTTTAAAGCATCTAGAGGTAATTCAACCTTTACAAAGTATTTGAAAGAACAACAAGATTTAAAATTTCAATTCAAACATGTTGATGATAGTTTATTTGCCATGTCACTTCGTAACCCGAAAATTGGAGAAAAAATTACTAATGAAATTGGAAATGTATATTATAACATCGACAAGAGTATTGATTATTTTACCGAAAATCAATTGGGCCGTGGCACGGCAAGTCAACAGTATAGTTTAACTAGTGCCAATACATTAGCCAACCTTCTTGCAGACGCTTTGAACAACATGCAGATGGCGATGTCTGGGTCTGGACAAGGAGCGCCTAAACCAGGAAAAGGACAAGGTAGTGGTATGCAATTACCAGATATTATTAAGAAGCAAGAGGGTTTAGGAAAAAAAATGCAAGAAGGACAAAAAGAGGGAGGAGAACAACCTGGAGCAAAGCCAAGTGATAAACCAGGTGAAAAGCCGGGAGGCAAATCAGGTGGTCAATCTGGAAGCAAAGGCAATAATGGAAAAGGTAATGAAGGCGAAGGAAGCGATGGTGAGGGTGACGCAAAAGCAGTTTTAGATATACTTAAAGAACAACGTCAACTGCGAGAAGCTTTGGAAAACGAATTAAAAAAACATGGTTTAACAGGTGCAGGTCAGGGAACTTTGGATAAAATGAAACAGATCGAACGCCAATTAATTAACAAAGGTTTTACACAAGATGTGATCCAAAAAGCATTGAATTTAAAATACGAATTGCTCAAATTAGAACAAGCCGTTCAAGAACAGAAGCAAGACAATAAAAGAGAGGCTACAACCAATAAAAAAGATTTTCAAAACATTGCTCCTGCCCTACCTTTAAAATTACAAGAATATTTAAAGAGTATAGAAATTTTAAATAGACAAACATTACCTTTGCGCTCTCAATTTAATAAACGCGTACAAGAATACTTTAAAGAGAATGATAGATTATAATTACGAAATAGATTTTACTTTAGAAGATGAAATTGTTTTTACAGAATGGATTGAAAATGTTGTTGTTTCTGAAGGGAAGATTCTAGGTGAACTCACGTATATCTTTTGTGATGATGAATATCTTTTAGAAATCAATCAACAGTACTTAAACCATGATGATTTAACGGATATTATTAGTTTCGACTATTCTGAAGACAATGTAATAAGTGGAGATATATTTATATCTATTGAGCGTGTTCTGGATAATGCTAATGATTTAGCTATTGCTTTTGAAGAAGAATTAAAGCGTGTTGTTATCCACGGTGTTTTACATTACTGCGGATATAAAGACAAATCGGAAGAAGAAGCGAATTTAATGCGTTTAAAGGAAGATGAAAAATTACAAATGTTTCACGTGAAACATTAAGATTCTATTACACCATCAATTTGTTTCACGTGAAACAAATTGATGGTGGGTTTTTAAAATTGTTTCACGTGAAACAATTTTAAACTTTTTAATTTAATTGAATATTTTGTTTCACGTGAAACAATAAAGAGATAAGAAAATGTTTTTAGATAAGTATGATGTAATAGTTGTTGGTGCTGGACATGCAGGTTGTGAAGCTGCTGCCGCTGCCGCCAATTTAGGAAGTAAAACATTGTTGGTTACGATGAGTTTGCAGAATATTGCGCAAATGTCTTGTAATCCCGCAATGGGTGGAATTGCAAAAGGACAAATTGTTCGTGAAATTGATGCGTTGGGTGGTTACTCAGGAATCGTTTCAGATAAAACAGCGATTCAATTCAAGATGTTGAATAAATCGAAAGGTCCTGCCATGTGGTCTCCACGTGTTCAAAGTGATCGTATGCGTTTCTCTGAAGAGTGGCGTTTGATGTTAGAACAAACTCCTAATTTGGATTTCTACCAAGAAATGGCTTCTGGAATTATTGCAGAAAACGGTAAGGTAATTGGGATCAAAACTGCCTTGGGTTTGTCTATTTATGCTAAAACGGTTGTTTTGACTAATGGTACTTTTTTGAATGGTTTGATTCATATTGGAGACAAGCAATTCGGAGGTGGCCGTGCGGGAGAAAGTGCTTCGTATGGTATTACAGAAGATTTGATTCAATTAGGTTTTCAAGCCGGTAGAATGAAAACTGGAACTCCTCCCCGTGTGGATGGACGATCGTTGGATTATTCTAAAATGCGTGTTGAACCAGGTGATGTTACTCCTGCAAAATTTTCCTATTCAGATATAACAAAACCTTTGACGGTTCAACGTGATTGTCATATGACTTATACTTCGCCTTTAGTGCACGATTTGTTGCGCGAAGGCTTTGAACGTTCTCCTATGTTTAACGGAAGAATCAAATCACTAGGACCAAGATACTGTCCATCTATCGAAGATAAGATCAATCGATTTGCAGATAAAGACAGACATCAATTGTTTGTTGAGCCTGAGGGTTGGAATACGGTTGAAGTGTATGTAAATGGTTTTTCTACTTCACTTCCTGAGGATGTTCAATTCAAAGCATTACGTTCGGTTGAAGGTTTTGAAAACGTAAAATTTTTCCGTGCGGGTTATGCCATCGAGTACGACTACTTCCCTCCTACCCAATTAAAGCATACATTAGAAACTAAATTGGTGGAAGGTTTGTATTTCGCAGGACAGATCAATGGAACGACGGGTTATGAAGAAGCTGCTTCACAAGGTTTGATGGCTGGTATTAATGCAGCTTTAAAATCACAAGAACGTGATGAATTTACTTTAAAACGTGATGAAGCATATATTGGAGTGTTAATTGACGATTTAATTACAAAAGGTACAGAAGAACCGTATCGCATGTTTACTTCTCGTGCCGAATATAGAACTTTGTTGCGTCAGGATAATGCCGATTATCGTTTAACGCCAATGTCGAATGCAATTGGTTTGGCTTCAGATGAAAGAATGCGTCGCATGGAGTATAAATTTAATGAAGCTGAAAAAATGGTTTCCTTCTTTAAAGAAACTTCGGTTTCTATCGGTGAAGCGAATCCGGTTTTGGAAGCCAAAGAAAGTTCGCCAATCTCACAGGGCGATAAAATGTTTAAATTATTTTCACGCCCGCAAATTGATATGGATGATATGATGAAGTTTGAAAAAGTGAGAGAATATGCTAATGAAAATCAATTGGACACTGAAATTTTAGAACAAGCAGAAATACAAGTTAAATATTCTGGTTATATTGAAAAGGAACGAACTAATGCTGAAAAGTTGCATCGTTTGGAGAATATTCGCATCCCGGATAATTTTGATTATGATGCTTTGAAATCGCTTTCGTATGAAGCGCGTGAAAAATTAAAAAAAATCCGTCCAGTGACTATATCTCAGGCATCACGAATTAGTGGAGTATCTCCAAATGATATTTCTGTATTATTGGTTTTCATGGGTAGATAAATTACAAATTAATTACGAAGTATAAAGATTTTCTTTTTACTTCGTATTTTATTTTATTAAAATGTTTCACGTGGAACGGATACAATGAAAATTTTTAGAATTACTCAAGCCTATACAAAACAGTACACCAACCCTATTCTTTTGAATGTTGGAGATGTTGTTTTTTTGGGAATGGAAGAAACTGAAGAAAAATGGAAAGGTTGGATTTGGGCCGAATTGTCAGACCGAAGTAATGCAGGCTGGATTCCCAATCAAATAATTCAATTTTCAGAAAATAAAAAAACTGGAATCATAGTAAAGAAATATTCGGCGCAGGAATTAACAGTGCAGAAAGATGAGCAAGTCGAGTTATTGGAATCATTGAATGGATGGTCTTGGGTTAAAAATAATGTATCCCAAGATGAAGGCTGGATTCCATCAGAATGCATAGCGCTATAAATAAAATAAAAACAGTTACAGATATAATGAATTTTTCAAATCAAAACGTTTACATCAAAGTTAAAGATCACTCCGTATCGGGAGAAAAATTTGAATTACTCTTGGACGAAGAGTTACAATTGTTAAAAACGCATCCACAACCCGAATTGGAAAACTTAGGGAAATATTACGAAAGTGAAGATTACATTTCACATACAGATGCTAAACGCTCTTTGTTTGAAAAAATGTATCATTGGGTAAAAATTTATTCCTTGAATAAAAAAGTGAGTTTACTTAACTCTTTACACCATGAAAAAGGAAGTTTATTGGATATTGGCGCAGGAACAGGTGACTTTTTAGTGACAGCCAAGGCAAACGGTTGGCAAATTACGGGTATTGAGCCTAATGAAAATGCAAAAAAATTAGCTGTTTCTAAAGGTGTTAGCTTTGAAAATAGCATAGAAAGTATTGAAAATCAGCAGTTTGATGTTATTACTATGTGGCATGTCTTGGAACATGTGCCCAACGTGGAACACCAAATTCAACAATTAAAGAGATTACTAAAGCCTAACGGAACCATCATTATTGCTGTTCCCAACTTCAAGTCTTATGATGCAACGTATTATGGAGAATTTTGGGCTGCTTATGATGTTCCGAGACATCTTTGGCATTTTTCCAAAACAAGCATTGAAAAATTATTTGCTAAAGAAAACCTGAAACTGGTAAAAGTGCTTCCTATGGTTTTTGATAGTTTTTATGTTGCTCTTCTCTCTGAAAAATACAAAAATGGAAAAATGAATTTTTTGAGAGCTTTTTGGGTTGGATTTCGTTCCAATTGGAAAGCAAATGTTTCGAAGGAATATTCTTCGCACATTTATCTTCTAAAAAACCAGTAAAACGCATTTTAAGCCCTTTTAAAAGGGTTTTAAGGTGTTTGTAAGGAAAATACCTTTCTAATTTTAGTTTTAAGCAGAAATAAAAGGCATTTGCGCCGTTTTTTATTGTTGAAAATAATTAAAATTTGATTTTAATAGATAAAATTTATGATCGTTTTTTTATCCAAAAAAGAATTAAAATGCGAATCAAACGAACATTCTAAAAAAATGTTATTTTTACCAAAATTTAAAAATTAACCGAAAAGAATAAAATGAAAAAAATTGTTGTTGTAGCAGCTATCGTTGTTTCTGTTTTTGCATGTAACAAAGCTCCCGAAGTGAAAGAATTCAAAACTGCCTATATTGATACCGTTAAATTAATGGAAGAATATACTCAGTACAAAGAGTTGGAGGAAAAATTTAAAACCAAAAGCCAAGTAAAAGCTAGAGAAATCCAAATTGAAGCCAAAAAATTGGAAGCAGAAAAGCAAAGCTTTCAAAAAAATGCGCAACTTAAAGGTCAGGCTTGGGCACAACAAAAATACGGAGAGTTACAACAAAGAAGCCAACAATTAGCATATGCTGAACAAGCGATTGCACAACAATTGCAAATGGAAGGTGGAACTGAGAGAGATTCAATCGTGAAAGATGTAAGAGATTTTATCAAAGGCTATGGGAAAGAGAAAGGTTACGATTATATCTATGGAACGGGTGATGCAGCTACAGTGCTTTATGCGAAAGATTCGTATGATATCACAAAAGATGTTATCAAAGCTTTGAACGATCGTCATGCCGCTAAAGGAAAAACAGAAGAGAAGAAAGAAGAAAAGAAAGAGGAAGTAAAAAAATAATTGCTTCGAAAAATATAGAGCCTTCAATTGTATTGAAGGCTTTTTTTTTGGATTGGTCACTAGTTTTCAAAACTTATTTACTAAAATTCAATACTTTAGTTCTTTTAATATAAGCCATATGCACACAATTTCAGAAGAAGCCAAATTCACTTTACAATTCATCAATCAAACACAACAAAACATCTTTCTTACCGGAAAAGCGGGAACAGGAAAGACTACCCTACTCCACGAAATCATTCAAACGACTCATAAAAATGTTGTCGTTGTTGCACCCACAGGTATTGCAGCACTAAATGCTGGCGGGGTAACAATTCACTCGTTGTTTCAACTCCCCTTTTCAGCCTTTATTCCTGACTACAGTTCGCCGCAATTCTCTGAATTCGTTCGTTTTGAAACCAAAAGTACGCTTTCTAGGCATTTCAAAATGAACAACCTAAAGAAATCGGTTATCAGAAACATGGAATTACTGATTATCGATGAAGTCAGTATGCTTCGTGCCGATTTATTGGATGCTATGGACTTTATGCTGCGTATTGTTCGAAAATCGGATCGCGTTTTCGGTGGTGTACAACTCCTTTTTATTGGGGATTTACTTCAGTTGCCTCCAGTAATCAAAGAAGAAGAGTGGAAAGTATTGCGAAATCATTACAATGGTAGGTATTTTTTTCATTCTCAGGTTATTCGTCAAAACCCTCCGTTATACATTGAATTGTCTAAAATTTTTAGACAAACCGACAGCCTATTCGTTTCGTTACTCAATAATTTACGTCAAAATCAGATTACAGATGAAAATATTCAACTTCTGAACCAGTATGTAAATCGGGAGTTTAATTTGCAAGAGCATCCTGGTTATATAACACTAACAACACATAACACTAAAGCTGATGCAATGAATTCGAAAGCATTGGCCGAATTACCAGCTAAAGTTTTCAAATACCTTCCTGAAATAGTGGGTGATTTTCCCGAAAAAATTTATCCCATTGATAGCGAGTTAGAACTCAAAGAAGGCGCTCAAGTTATGTTCATTAAGAACGATTTGTCTCCTGAAAAGAGGTTTTATAATGGTAAAATGGGAATTATCAAAGCTTTGTCTGAAGAAGAAATTGTTGTTGATTTTCCAGATGAAAGAAAAATTGTTACAGTTGAACGCTACGAATGGCAAAATATTCGATACTCATTACATCCTGATACTAAAGAGATTGTAGAGGAAATAATGGGAACTTATGTGCACTACCCAATTAAATTGGCTTGGGCGATAACGATCCATAAGAGTCAGGGATTAACGTTTGACAAAGCAGCGTTGGATATGTCGCATATTTTTTTACCCGGGCAGGCCTATGTTGCTTTATCGCGTTTGCGTTCCTTAAATGGCCTTATTTTGCTTTCTCCGCTTAATTTGAATGGAGTTTTGAATGACGCTGATGTGGTTGGTTATTCAAATCATAAAGCAAACAATACCATTTTAGCTGAATCTTTGGCTTTACAA
Organism: Flavobacterium sp. MAHUQ-57; assembly: GCF_051908335.1. Taxonomy (NCBI): domain Bacteria; kingdom Pseudomonadati; phylum Bacteroidota; class Flavobacteriia; order Flavobacteriales; family Flavobacteriaceae; genus Flavobacterium; species Flavobacterium sp. MAHUQ-57. Next base: position 1,185,810 of record NZ_JBPZTE010000007.1, read on the forward strand.
ACTCAAAAATTCCTATTGGAATACCTTAAAGCTAGTTTTGATTGGCAGAATTTAACACAAGAATGGCGCAATCATCAATATGGCGTTCGAGATAATAAGAAGCAATCTGTGCATTTTCAATGGGCTAAGAAGCAAACCGAAGTTTTAGAAGGAATCCAGGAGTCGGCTAAAAAATTTAGAAATCAATTGGATTTTCTTTTTTCACGTGAAACAAAGGATTACCAGTACATTCAACAACGAATTTCAGCAGCCTATGATTATTTTTTTAAGATTCTAGACGGATTGGTTTTCGAAATCTTTTGGAAACAAGAAGAATTCAAAAGAAAAAAGAAAACGAAAGGTATTTTAGAAGAGTTACAGCTTTTGGAAGAATTACAAATTAAAGCAGTATTCGGGATGATGAAAGCAAGATTGATGATCCAACACATTACTTCAGGCGTAACTATTTCAAAAGAGAATATGTCATCTGAAGAAATGAAAAACTATAAAGCGAATGTAGTAGCACTTGTAAAAAAAGAATTTAAAACTAGTAATTCAAGCTTAATGGATGAGGATTTCGATCATGATTCAAGTTTAAAAAAATCAAAAAAGGAAAAGGTTGCCAAAAAATCTACTTATGAAGAAACGTTGGAACTTTGGAAGTCCAATCATTCTATAGAAGAGATAGCTGGTGTGCGAAAGCTATCCGTTCAAACCATTGGTAGTCATATTGCTAAATTAATTGAAAATGGAACTATTGCCATTACAGAAGTACTTCCTAAGGATATTTTAGACGAATTAGCAAAAGCATTTGAAGGTTTTACTGATGCAACTCTTACTCCGTTAAAAGAAAAATATGGAGATCAATTTACTTGGAATGAATTAAAAATCTATAAAGCTTTCAAAGAAAGAAATACATTGGATAATGATAAAAAAGCCTCAAAATAAGAGGCTTTTTTTATCGTTATCTTATTGAAATAGATTAAGATAAAACGTATTTATTGTAGAATTACGATACCAATGCTATCTCAATATTCTTTTTCGAATATTTTATCTGATTCAAATAGGATTTAGTCATGTAATAGGATTTGAATTCATTAAATCTTTGATTTTCATTGAAATGCCTATTCATACTCATATGGATTAGAATCCAAGCATAATGGGAAGCAGTTGGTCTCATTTTTGGTAAGTTTTCACCTAACCTTCCTTTCAGACTGTTGTTATTTAAAAAATTTGAATAGTCTAAGTTGTCGATTTTTGCTTTGATGTCGGCGTAATCTTTATTAAAAGTCTTTCTTAATTGAGGTGTAAGTTCAAATTCTCTTGAAAAAGATTCGATAGATCTTTCACAATGATTTATCATCTCATCAGGCGTAAAACCAAAGAACTCCAAGTAATTTTTGATTTTTAAAATAGATAGTATACGTCTGGTCTCATCATCACATTCGTCTAGAACTATTTTTTCGATGAAGTCACGACTATCCAAATCAAAAATACTTTCAGCATATTCCATTAATTCTAAACCTCCGTATCGGTGAATTTCTTGCTCATAAGGAACAATATGATATTTACTGATGATACTGTTTATTTTTAATTGATTAATGCTTTGAATTATTAATTCCTTCACTTCAATTGAAGTTGTCTGGAATCGAACTCTAATATGATCTTCGGTGTTTTTATAATTTACGAAAAAGAATTTATTTACGATATTTTTCGAAATGATAGTTTCATGAATATGCTTTAGAATATCATTATTTGAGTAGGTATTTCGGTATAAATCCAAATACAACCAGTCCGATACAATGGGTACATTTTCAGACAGGTTTGTGGTATCTTCAATGATTTCATCGTATTGGTAACTGTCTCTAAAATAGTCGGTGTTTTTTACGCTTACAACCAATTCATGTGGATAATTGTTCCCGTCATTATCTACAATTGCCGGACTAAAACTTTGATAGATAAACTCGTTGATATACAGTTTTTTAGTGGTTTTTAATTGTTGGAACAACACTAAAACATCTTCATTATCGGTTGTGTCAAGAGTTAAGTTACCTTCAGGCGTATTCAAATTTACTATTGTAGAAAAATCGGATTCCTTGATTCGTTGATTTAAATACACGGTAAATTCTTCCAAAGTATAATTGTCGTAAGCCAAAAGTAACTGAGCCGGATGAAGCAATGTTTCTTTATCCAAGTAAATTCTTGGCACATAGCTTTTTAAGTAATCGTAACTATTAAAATTAAAATTGATATCATAAAGCTCCTGATTGTAAAACTCTAAATCACTTAAGAATCTATACATTTCCGAATCTGACAATTTTGTGTTAATTGCTGTTGTTAATTTTGGAAGTATTTGCTTTTTATGTTTTTTAGAAACTAAATTTAATTTCCCATTAGAGAGATGTATATAGATATCAGATAATAAAAGGGTTTTAGATTCATCAGTATATGAAGTATTTATGGGTAAGCTGTAGTCGTATAATTGTTCTACAGCATTAATATTTACACTTCTGAACAAACCGATGCAGCTTATATCGGCTATGATTTTACCATCGTGTACTTTCTTTTCATAATTGATAATATCTTGGCATAAAGGATTCGTTACTTTACTGAATCTTGCCACTAAATTCAATGCGGAATTTGCACCTAAATTTCGTATGTAAGTTATCTTATTACCTGTTGATTTGCAGGTTAATAATTCTACAACCACGGTAAAAGTATTAGGAAGATTATTTCTTTTCCTTTCTTTATCATCGGTGATCGGTAAATTCAGATACAGATTATTATCTTTCGCATTTACTATTTTTAGAACAATTTCATCAGCAAGTTTTAGCTTGTATTCTGAAATATTTGAGGTGTAATTCAAACCAGAGTTTGGGTTAAATACCTTTACTAGAGGTATTAAACCATCATTATATTTTTCCGAAACTTTGGTAATGAATTTCGTAAGGCTTTCATTAATGTATGTAGTATGGGAATTATAAGTAATGGTGAAATCAATAAATTTCCTTATTTTTTCTTGAAGCGCAGCATCCATTGTTCCTTGTTCTTCATCAAATGCGTTGATGGCAAAGAAATTTTTCTGATCTGGATTGTCTTTTAATAAAGATTCCTGATTGCTAATGTATTGATTCGTAAAGTGTTCTAAAGCTTCTGTTGTAGTTAAAAGGTGATTGTTCTTTTCAACTATTGAAGAAGGGTATAAAGGATTATGATTGCTTAACTTTTTGGTAAATGAATTGAATATGAATTGATCAATTATCAAACCACTATCAATAACAGTTAGTAAGTAATCCCTAATATCGGATTCTTCAAATCCATCCAGCATTATTTGCTTTACCAATTCATCAATAGTAGTATTTTTTTTAAACTGATCCATCAACCATTGCAAGTCCTCATCGTAATCAATTTCAACAAATTTAATTTCTACTTTGTCGTTGGTTAGAATTTCTGATTTATAAAAGCATATTTTCCCTTTTTGTAAGAAATGAATCGTCGGATTTAAAGTGTAAGTTCTTGATAATAAGTCTTTAGTTGAATCTTTCACATAAACCGATGTAAGAAAAGTATTGTCGTACTTTACATTCAAATGAATAGTTGATTTCTTGATTATGTGGGTTTTATCATTCCATTGTAAAGTACCAACAGAATTAAAAGTGCCAAATGGAGTGGGATTAAAATGAGCCCTGATAAAATATTTTTTCAGCGCATTTTTGATTTTATCGGTTTTATCCTTTTCAATATCATTGTATAAGCTTATGGAAGATAAAAGGACAGAAAGTTTAAAAAGTTTATTTTCTTTAAAAAAACGGTGTAAATCCTCTCTGTTTTTCTCATACGATTGCACAGGAAAATTGGTTACTCTTTTAACTATAATATCAAAAAAAGTCATTTATATTGGGTATTTATTATTTATTTGGAGTACAAAACTAGTGCAAGTTTACTATTTCTAACCAGTCTGTATTTATTTTTTTATCAATTGACAATAGCCCTAACCCTAATCCGGTCAAGCCATATAAAAGGTTTGTTTCCTGAGTTTTCTCTTTTTGTTCAAAATTTTCAAAAGTCAAGAAGTTATTGGTTTGTTTTACAAGTATTTCCATCCATTTTTCGGATACTTCAGAATAATCATTCTTAAATTTAATCGAAGCCAAATGGTACTGAATCAGTATTCCAATTGTACCATGGCAAAAGGAATAATCGGCTATCCCCGACTCTTCTAAAGAAATCGTACAGGTATTTTCAATCAACTCTTGCGCTTCTTTTATTATGCGATCTTCATTTAGAAATACTCCGGCATTGTATAGTGCATTTGCAATTCCTAAATCACCCTGACACCAGGATAGTAAAGGATTTATGAATTTATTCTCCTCTATCAAGAACACATTAGGATACAATTGTTTACTGTTGTCATTCTTGTATTTATGGAAGTGTAAAAATGCGATACAATTCTTTAAAGGTTCATCAATTTGATGTGAGAGATCGGTGAAATGAAGTTTAGCATAAAGTAAAAAATTGATGAAACTTGCTACACCATGAGCCATCCCAAAATAATAGCAATGGCCTTCGTTTAGTGTTGGTTTTCTTAAGATTAGTAGTAAATCGGTATTTATTTTTGAGATAAATTTACCTATGTAATTGTTTAAAATGGCTGTAGTTCCGCTATTTTTATCCTTTTTATATCTTTCAAGGAAATACATCGCTATACCTAGTGATCCATTCAAATAATCATAATTGCTATTGGTTGCTTCTTCTTCAAGTTCCTCTTCAAGAATAGCATCTATATCTGTATAGTAGGAATCATCTATTGAAACAAAATCATTTTTTAACTTTAATAACGTCAATCCAAAACCTGCAAGACCACTATTTAAGCTAACTGAACTGAGTTCTTCCGCTATAATTGTATTTATTTTGTCAAGTAAGGTTATTAATTTTTCTTTGTATTCTTCCCTGTTATCATGGAGAAACAAATTATCATAGAAAAGTGCAACGCCAGATAATCCGTTAAATAAACCAATCCTTTCTTCATTATCAATAGATTCCCATATTTTTTTTTCAATCGTCAGTAGAACATTCTCCATATTTAAAAGCCTAACTAATTGGTTTTATTGTATTTAGTAAAAAAGAGTAATTTCCAAATTTTGGAAATTACTCTTTTAAAGAATTTAAAAACTAGGTTGATTACCAGTTAGAAGGTGTAGTTATACAAGCGATTGGATAACAAGATGAATCGTTACTAGCTTTAGATGATGGATTTGTTTTTGCCAAGTATCCACCGTTAATGTTTTCTTTTTCTTCGTTTGTTAATTTTTTAACTGTCAAGTTTTTTAACTCCAACTTTTTCATAAGTAATAATTTAGATTTGTCTACTATCGTAAGGTACCTGTTCGACTTATTTCCCCCCAAAAAACAATAAGTATATGTTTGTTAATACCCGATTGGAAAACGAATATATATATATTTGGATTAAAAAAAAAGAGGATTTAATAAGTTTTTTTTTACTTTAACAGTTTCGAACTTTCATTTTTAGTATAACTATAAGTAAACCAAATTATTGCAATAAAAACACACCAAAAACAGCAGTTATAAAGTAAATGGCAATAGTTCTTGCACCATCATAATCTTTGGCAATGCGTTGACCGAACAATAGCATCAATAATGTGATACATGAAACAACGGCTCCATATTTTCCAAAAGTAGTATCACCGTTGACACACATTTCAACACTACCCACCACGCAAAGTAAACCGGCTATTAATTCAAAAACCAATAATATTTTTAAGGCAAAATCGACCTTTCCATTTAGAAAGGTTTGGGCGAAATGTTCTTTTAACCATCCTAAATTTCCTTGATAATCTGTGAATTTGTCGTAACCAGATTGTAAAAATGTAATCGCTAAAAACAGCAATACCAGTAAGCCAGCTAAATTGTGCATAAGTTTAGTTTTTGTGTATTAAACGGGTTAATTTGATTGATAAATCGGTTAAAATAATTTTAGCATTTCCATTACGTTCAATGTGATAGATTGCATCTTGTATTTCTTTATATATAGTAGTAATGTTATTTCCGGTCACAAAAGGAGCAAATTTATTCAAATTGAAATTATCGACAGATGTTTCCAAATATACCAATTTATCGGCTTGATAATTGAGTAATAAAGCTTGACGGAACATTTCGATACAAAAATGTAAAAATTTCTTTTGAGTCTCTCGCCCTAATCCTGCAATTTGTTCACTCCAGGAAATTAAATCATTGATTGCCGAAGCATTCCCTTTTGCTCTAAATGCAGCTCTTACCCAGATGACAAACCATTCTTCGAACGATTGATTGTCGTTTTTATCTTCACATAATCGTAAAGCCTTGTTATAATTACCTTGTGCTTTATGTGCAATTAAGTTAGCTTTCTTCTCGTCTACGTTCTGGTATGCCGTCAAATGAGACGTAATAGCATTTTCACTCAATGGAGAAAAATGCAAAACTTGGCAACGCGAACGGATAGTCTGGATAATATCTTCTTCATTTTCAGTTATTAATATGAAGACGGTTTTATCGGTGGGTTCTTCTAAAAGTTTAAGTAATTTATTGGATGCGGCTATATTCAATTTATCCGCCATCCAAATAATCATAATCTTATAGCCACCTTCATACGATTTTAAAGAAAGCGATTTTAAAATTTCCTGAGCATCCTCTACTCTAATCTCTCCTTGTTTGTTTTGAACATTAAGGAGTGTGTACCAATCAAAAAGAGAGCCATACGGTTGTTCCTGTAAAAACTGACGCCAATCATTTAAAAAATCGAGACTTTTTGGTTTGGATTTTACTTCCTCAGTCGTTACTGTAGGATATATAAAATGCAAATCGGGATGCGCAAAATGATCAAATTTCAGATTACAAGCTTCATTGCCTCCGGTATTTTCTTTGTCCGAATTACCACACAAAACATATTGTGCATACGCAATTGCCATTGGCAGTACTCCACTCCCCTCAGGTCCCACAAATAATTGAGCATGAGGAATTCTACCTGAAGAAGCACTCTGAATCAAGTGATTTTTTAAATGTTCGTGACCTACAATTTGTTTAAAAAGCATGTTGCAAATATAAAATTTCTATGCCTTAATTGGTTTTTTGATTCTCTAAAACTTGAAAAACAATAAGTTTTTAACCAAATATTGTTGATAAATATTTTTTATTAGAAAAATTTTAATATTTTTGCTCACGAATGAAATTTTATAAAAGCTTTATTTATAAGGGTTTTTCAAATAAATTTCACAAAAAATTAACAGGCAACAAAATTTTGGCACGCTTTTGGTATGAATGATAAAAAATGAATGCATTAATTTTTTGTTAAAGTTTTTAAACTAAAAAGACAGGTTTTTACAAAATATCGTAAAAATGTTTTCAAAAACTTGTCAATTAAATTTAAAAACATATTTTTGAATAATTAGAGTTAAACTAAAATTTTGAATCAACCATGAAAAAAATTATCTTTTTAGGCCTATTTATGCTTTTCGCAGTAGGTAATATTAATGCTCAAGCTAAAGGAAAGCCCAAAAGCATCATCAGCACTAACTCTGCTATCCGTAAATTTCACGAAAAAAGTGAATTGGAAGGGATGACTAAAGGACAATTACTTGAGTTATATATCGAAAGAATCAATTCGTTAGTAAATACACTTCCGTATATTGCATTGACACACAAACCGGGTATTACCATGCAAGATGTAGGTATACCTGATAACTCTGAGAACATCAAAGCTCTTGATGCTCAGCAGGAAAATACAAGAACGTTCTTAACTGCAACTGTTGAATTCCAAAGATTGATGACACCATATGCAGACAAAGGGAACTTAGTTTCGTCAATACTATATTACGAGGCGATGTTAAAAGAATTATATAATTTTAGTGAATAATATAAATTAATTTTTTAATTTTAGTTAATAATTTCTAAAACCAAATCCCCATGAAAAACTTATCTAACTTAAAATGGATTGCGCTATTTGTAGCTTTCGCTGCAAATGCTCAACAAGAAAAAGGTATAATTGGTGCTAGTAACTGGTTAAACAACTGGACAGAATTCAACCCGAAGAAGGTAGAATATAACGAAACCAATCAGATTTTGTACGGAAAGATTACTACGAATACAACGTTATTGAAGAGAAATACCTATTTACTTCAAGGGCCGGTATACGTAACGAATGGAGCAACCTTAACCATTGAAGCAGGTACAGTTATCAAAGGGGACACAGGTACAAATGGTGCGTTAATCATTACTAAAGGCTCTAAGATAATGGCCGAAGGTACTGAAACAGATCCTATTGTATTTACATCAAATGGAGCTCAAAGAAAACCAGGTGACTGGGGAGGATTAGTAATCCTTGGTGATGCGCCAATCAATAAATTTGGTGGAACTGCTTCTTTAAATTTTGAAGGAGATCCTTCTCAAACAATCTATGGTGGAACTAACCCAACAGCAAGCTCAGGAGTATTACGTTTCTTGAGAGTTGAATTTGCAGGTAAGAAAATCAAAGGATACAAAGATTACAATGCAATCTCTTTGGCAGCAGTTGGTAACAAAACAGTTATTGAAAACGTAATGTCAAGTTTTTCAGCAGGTAATGCTTTTGAAATTTTAGGAGGTGATCTTACAATGAAAAATGCTGTTACTTTACGCTCAAATGGTGATGATTTCAGATTTACTCAAGGTTCTCAAACTAGATTAGAAAACTCTTTAGCAGTTAGACATTCATTCTCTTCTGGTTCAACTAGAGCTAGATGTTTAAATGTTAATTCTTACGAGAAAAAAGAAGAGGCTGATTTTTCAAAAGCATTAACGAATGTAGTTGCTACTAACTGTACTTTAGTAAATTCAACTGATGATCTTAACAGAGACTCAGCTAGTGGTTTAGTAAAAGAATCGGTTTTCGTTGCAGAAAGCACAGGGTTAACTCTTAAGAAAAGTGTTATTTCTGGATTCAGCCCAGCAGTGGTTTTGGATGATGACATCAAACCAGAAGCTGGTGGTCTTAAAAAAATTAAGTTAGAGGAGATGTATTTCAATAATTGTAAGGGGAATATTTTTGTTGAAAATACTACAAATAACGAAGACTTAGAAGATTATTACGGAAATCCACAATTCGCAAATCTTTACGAAACTACTCCAAACGCAGAAATGTTTATTGCATGGGATGCAAAAACACCTGACTACAGAGTTAAAATCGGTAAAATTACCGCTTCTAAATAAGTTAATAAGTATAAGCTAGAATACAATCCATTAAAGGGTAAAACTTTTAATGGATTTCTAGATTTTTATACAATAATATTTTCACTTTCTCGTTATAACAATCTTGTGTTAAGTAAAAGTTAATATGAAGAGAACTATACCATTTAAATTCAGGTTATTTTTGGCTCTGCTAATTCCGTTTTTTATACATGACGGAGTATATGCTCAGATGAGCGCGCCTACGTTCACTTTTACTAAAATGTGTGCAGAGCCGCCTCCATATACTTTTCCTTATGACCCAGCCGAATCAAATTTTAACGAGTTTACTGTAAATTTTTCATTTGCAGGGCCTGGAACTTACGTATTGGAAATGTCCAATAAAGACGGTTTTTTTGTTTCTCCAATGCCAACGTTGACTATTCTAGCGTCACAGACAGTTACTAGTCCAGGGTATTTTACTTTTAGATTACCTAGTGATTTAAAAGGAAGTGATAAATACAAATTCAGAATAAAAAATACAGCTCCAGAACCGGATGTAAATGGTCCTGCGACAGGGGCAATACCAAATCCTGATCCAAAATTACCTGGTAGAACAGGTATATCTGCCTATTATCAGGCATTCCTTGAAGATTTTACATTGAATAATAATGCTACCGATGTTAGAATTTGTAGCGGCGGTTCAGCTACATTATCCGTTGATCCAAGTACACCAGGAAACCTCTCTCCTTTAGGTATACCAAATATTACCTATAGATGGTTTAAAAATGGTAACCCAATTGTTGGAGAAACAGGGTCAAGTTTGGTAGTAAACAGTACAGGTGTTTATCAAGCATTCATTGATTATGGACCATGTTCTACTTTTCTAGACGATCAAATTGAAAAATCACAAAAGGTAAATGTTATCATTGCATCACCTTCTGCCACTTTTACGTTAACATCAAGTATAGATCCACCAAATAATATCTGTCCATCTAATCCAACTACTTTAAGTACGTCTCCGGGTTATGTGTATAAATGGTTCAGAAACGATGTGGAGATTCCTAATGTTACGACCAATAGTTACGTTACAGCAATTACGGGTAATTATAAAGTTCAGGTGGACCAAGGTTCTTGTGTTCCAAAAGTATTTACGAATACAATTCAGGTGAATGGTTTCGATTTTGATGTCACTTTCCCTGCATTGCAATCCCCTAGTATCAATAAAATACCTGAAGGGGGAACTTTTTCAGTAACAGTTACGACAACTGCTGCAAATGCAACCTATGAGTGGTATAATCCCGGTTCATCATCACCGATAAATACAACCGATACTTTCAGTACCAGCACACCGATTGATGGTGACTATCGTTTGGTAGTGACGCAAACAACGGGTTGTATTTTTTCAAAAGAAATATTATTCAGAGTAAAATTCGGAATTAATCCTACTCAGATTCCAAATACAATTAGCCCAAATGGTGATTCGATTAACGATCTATGGGAAATTCCACAAGATTATCAAACAGCAGAACACGAAATTTTTATCGTTGATGCTTTTGGAAAAGAAATCTTAAAAACGACAAATTATCAAAACGATTGGCCCCAAAATAGTATAGAATTCAAGTCAGTAAATCCCATTTTCTACTATGTAATTTCTAAAGGAGGAAGCCCCGTTAAAAAAGGATCTATTACAGTTATAAAGTAGCATGAAAAGAAGATTATTAGGTGTTTTATTGATTTTTAATTCGTTTGGCATTGTTAATGCCCAAACGGGTGATGGCGTGACTTCTTTTGACGTAACAGGAAGAAATTCATTAATGTTCAATAAATTCTTAATTAGCCCAACTTTCAGTTTTATTCGAGAGGATGAATCTTTCATTACGTTTATGAATCGACGACAATGGGCTAGTTTTGAGGACGCACCTACTTCTTATTTTTTCAGTTACTCTGGTAAATTCAGAGACCAAAATGGTTTGGCTTTTGGTGCGTTTCAGAGAAATGTAGGCGTATTAACTTCTTTTGGTGTAGTTGGGAACTTTGCCCGTAATGTTGAAATCAATCGTGACAATAATTTTACTTTTGGTTTGAACTTAGCATACATCAATAGCGGACTGAATGAAGGTAAGATTATTACCAATGAACCAGATCCTTCTTTACAAAATATCGCCAAGAATTCATTAGTTTCTGTCAATCCGGGTATTAATTACAGTACAGGAATGATTGATTTAGGATTAACGGCAAACAATATTTTTTACTACAATTTTAATAATTCCGGGCTAGTGACTGATGATCCAATGAAAAGCATCAGTGCTCACTTAATGTATACCGGTTATTTATACAATAATGGCTTCTTCGAAAACGGAAGATTTTCTACTTTGGTTAAAGGTGAAATGGCCAAAGAAAAAACGATTGTTTCTGGATTGGTTTCTTTTTATGCACCCAAAGGTCTTTGGGCTCAAGCCGGATACAATTCGGTTAATGGTGTATCTGGTGGTGTCGGATTCGTGTTGGCCAAAAAATTCTTTGTTGGTTATAATGTTGAAAAAGGATTGGGCAATTTCACCGATTTTGGCTTGTCTCATGAAGTTACTTTGGCTTATAAATTAAGAGGATATGGCGATTATGAAGAATCTAAACCTATCGTTAAAGCTACCAAGAAAACTAATCCAGGTGTAAAAGCTACACCAGTTAAGAAAAAATCGTTGGCTGAACTTCAAAAAGAACGTGAAGCAGCATTGGCGCTTAAGGCACAACAAGATAAGGAACGCCTTGAAAACGAACGTTTACGTCGTGAAAAAGAATTGGCGGAAGCCAAAGCAAAAGCTGAAGAAGCAGCTCGAATTAAAGCAGAACAAGAAAAAGCATTGGCAGAAGCACGTGCAAAAGCAGAAGCCGATGCAAGAGCAAAAGCGGAAGCGGATAAAAATAAAGCAATTACGGAAGCAGAACGTTTACGTCGTGAAAAAGAAGCGGCTGAAAAAGCAAGATTGGAAGCTGATGCACGTGCTAAAGCGGAAGCTGCACGTAAAGCGGAACAAGATCGTCTTGCAGCTCAGGCGCGTTTAAAAGCAGAAGCTGATGCAAAAGCAAAAGAAGCGGCTGAAGCCGAGCGTTTACGTAGAGAAAAAGCAACAGCAGATGCGAAAGCAAAAGCAGACGAAGCAGCTCGCTTAAAAGCTGAAAATGATGCTCGTTTAGCGGCAGAAGCGAAAGCAAAAGCAGATGAAGCAGCACGCTTGAAAGCAGAAGCAGATGCTAAAGCAAGAGAAGCTGCAGAAGCAGAACGTTTACGCAAAGAAAAAGAAGCGGCTGATGCCAAAGCCAAAGCCGATGAGGCAGCTCGTTTAAAAGCTGAAAATGATGCTCGTTTAGCTGCAGAGGCTAAGGCTAAAGCAGACGAAGCAGCACGCTTGAAAGCAGAAGCAGATGCTAAAGCAAGAGAAGCTGCAGAAGCAGAACGTTTACGCAAAGAAAAAGAAGCTGCAGATGCTAAAGCAAGAGCAGACGAAGCGGCACGTTTAAAAGCTGAAAATGATGCTCGTTTAGCAGCAGAAGCGAAAGCGAAAGCGGATGAAGCAGCACGTTTGAAAGCGGAAGCAGATGCTAGAGCAAAAGAAGAAGCAGCTCGCTTAAAAGCTGAAAATGATGCTCGTTTAGCTGCAGAGGCTAAGGCAAAAGCAGACGAAGCAGCACGCTTGAAAGCAGAAGCAGAAGCGAAAGCAAGAGAAGCAGCAGAAGCAGAACGTTTACGCAAAGAAAAAGAAGCGGCTGATGCTAAGGCAAAAGCAGAGGAAGCAGCACGCTTGAAAGCGGAAGCGGAAGCGAAAGCAAAAGAAGCTTCAGAGGCTGAACGTTTACGTAAAGAAAAAGAAGCTGCAGATGCGAAAGCGAAAGCAGACGAAGCAGCACGCTTAAAAGCTGAACAAGAAAGATTGGCAGCGGAAGCGAAAGCGAAAGAAGAAGAACGTATACGTAAAGAAAAAGAATTAGCAGATGCTGCAAAAACAGCAGAGGATAAAGAGATAGATAACTTAACTCAAGTAATTGACGATTCGAAGAAAATCCAAAACGAAAATGTGGATAAATTCAAATCTATGGTTGATGCGAAACAAAGAGAGTTGTTGGATTTGAGAAAGGAAAACGACTTGTCTGAGCAAGGTGTCGTTACACAACCTAAAGAAATTGAGTTCCAAAGTTCAGCGGCAGCAAACAGAGCTATCGAGAACTTGAAAGCAGAAATTGCGCAAAGTACGCAAGAACAGGACAGATTTATTAAAGAATTTGAAACTTTAGCTGCAGCAAGGTTGAAAACAGTGCCGAATAAAAATGATTTAGTGAATAAAAACTATGCAGAAGCTTTGGCTAAATTGAAAGCGGAAAAGGCAGTTTCAGATAGACAAAATGCTGCTTTATTATCACAATTGGATCAAATTAAGGCGGATATCGAGATTGAGAAAAAACGTAGAATTAAACGTGCTCAATTCGATAGCAACCAAGATAAATATCTGAAAGATAGAGCATCGTTAAAACAAATTAAAGAAACAACATCACCAACAGGACAAACGTTCAAACCAGAAGATTTCAACTATGGCGATGAAGATCAGGCAAACATGCAGATTGTTAAAAATGTAGAAAATATAGAGCCTGGTTTCTATCTGGTATTGGCGGTTCATAAAGATCCAGCAAAACGTGATGAGTTCTTGAAAAAGGCAATTCAGGCAGGTCAAACCAATATAGATTTCTTCTATAATGTAGCGACAAGCTCGTACTATATTTACTATCAAAAATTCGAAGAAATTGGTGATGCCAACACAGCAATGGAAACGAAAGGTACTAAACCGTACAATGGTAAAATGGTAGTTGTAAAAGTGGAAAAATAACAAGAAAATTCGTTAACAATTATGCAGGATATCGATTTTATATTCTTAAAAAAAAGTTAACTGATTAAAAATGAATACCTTTATTAAATAAAGAAAACCCTAGCCCTATGAAGTTAAAGATCTACTCACTGTTTGCCATACTGTTGCTCTTCAACAGTATAGCACTTGCACAAAATTTGAAGCCGTTCACGCCGCGATTTGATCAGGATTTGAAAGGTGATATTTTGTTGATTGGTAACAATACCATTAATAGAAGTACCGGAAGTAACGGTCCGAATGTCCCATACAATGGAACAGGACAAAACGGAAGTATCAATATGGGTTTTATTGATGTCGATTCCGATGCGTCTACTTTTAGTTCCAGTAGTGCTAATTTAGTTATTCCACCAACAAGTGCAAGCTGTTATCGAATTCGATATGCTGGATTGTATTGGGCAGGAATATTGCAAAGCAATACACGAACAGGGATTAATCAGGTTAAATTAAAACTACCGGGTTCTTCTACTTATACAGATATTACTGGAACAATTGTTCATGATGATCCGAATGCACCTATCGGAACGGATCAAAATAAAGCATACGCATGTTATTACGATATCACCTCTCTTGTGACAGGGCTAACAAATCCACAAGGGACGTATACAGTTGCAAATGTATTGTCAAGTACAGGTAGTAATGGAGGAACCGGATTAAGTGCTGGTTGGTCCATTTTTATCGTTTATGAAGATCCACTTTTACCTTCAAAGTCAATTGTGACTTTTGATGGATTTAGTGGTATTGGTGGAGCAACAACTTTAGATATTCCTATCACAGGATTTAGAACTATCCCAGCAGGGCCGGTTAGGGCAAAGTTTGCTTTTTCTTGTTTGGAAGGAGATTATGATATTACAGGGGATTACCTTAGAATAAACGGTACAACGATTTCCACTACAGCTGGAACAAGACCGAGAGCAACTAATAACTTTTTCAATAGTACGATAACCGATTTAAATGGTATAGCGGCTGCAAGAAATCCAGCGAGTGATAATACTTTGGGATATGATGCCGGAATTATTACCAATTTTAATCCCAGTAATTCAGTTTTAGCAAATAATGCAACTTCTGCAACGATACGTTTGGGAAGTACACAAGACGTGTTTTTTTACTTCTTCAATGCTTTTGCAGTTGATATCATCGAACCACAAATTGTATTGACTAAAACTGTAGAAGATAGCGCAGGTAATCCTGTTGCAGATGGATCGGCTGTTAATTTAGGACAATACCTAACTTATGTTATCGGTTTCCAAAATATCGGTAATGATGATGCGACTAATGTAATCATCCGAGACGTATTACCGGTCAACGTTATTTACAATCACCCTGCTGATTTGATTTTACCACCAGGCGTAACAGTTGCTTCTTACAATCCAACAACAAGAGAGATTCGTTTTAATGTTGATCCGTCTATTGTTAATGTAGGCGATCCAAGAAGTGTTATCAGAATTAGGGTTCGTGTTGTTGAAAATTGTTATGAATTAGTGGATGCTTGTGAAAATAGAATTATCAATCAAGCATTTGCAAGTTACCAAGGGGTAATTAATACTACACCAATTACAGATGACCCGAGTTTGTCATCATTCACTGCATGTAATTTGGGAACACCATCTCCAACGAATTTCATTGGAAACATAGACGATTGTGTATATTCTCAAAATGTAATTCTTTGTGGAGCTAGTGTTCAGTTAACCGCACCTAATGGATATACCACTTATACATGGAGCGGTCCTGCTCCGGTAACTCCGGTTGGAGGCCAAGTGGTTACGGTAACTCAACCTGGAACATACACGGTTATGTGTAATGCCCCAGATCCTTGTATTGATATTCCTGTAACATTTAATGTAATTACTTTCGGAGCCGGCGTTACGAATCCTGTTTTGCCTTATGCCGATGAGATTGTAATTTGTCCGAATGATGGGGAGCAGTTACCTTATATTTATTTATGTGGTGCTACAGATTCCGAAACGATTTTGACAAATATTGCAGATGCTACTTCCATAACTTGGATGAAATTGAATGAGCCTTGTGCTACCACTTTACCGCCAACGTGTGCTAATACAGGAGCATGTACATGGCCAACTGTTGGTACAGGACCCAATTTTACAGTAACAGATGCTGGACAATATAAGATTGTGATTACATATCCTGGAAATAACTGTCAAAGTGTTTTCTATTTTAATGTATTCAAAAACTTGTTGGACCCACAAGCTGTAGCTACAGATATTATATGTACAACTCCTGGATGTATCACCGTAAACAATGTGCCATCTTCTGGATACGAATTCAGTTTATCGACACCAGCAGGTGCTCAAACAGGTGTATGGCAAACAAGTAATGTTTTCTGTAATATAATGACGGCGGGTAATTATACTGTATTCATTAGACAAACAGGATTTACTAACGGATGTTTATTCTCTGTGCCAAATGTTCAAGTTCGTTTACGAAACTTTACAGTTACTGCTAATGTTACCCAACCACTATGTTTTGGTGACAGAGGAAGCATTACTTTAGGTGTTAATGACGTGAACCCACAATATTATTTCGAATTACATTCTGGAGCAAGTCCAGCAGGTCCATTAGTGGCTAGTGCAGGTCCTCAAGCTTCTAATACTTATACTTTCCCGAATTTAACACCGGGTCAAACCTATACTTGGGTAGTTAGAACAGATAATGGATGTACTCAAAACGCAACATTCACTATCAATAATCCTGCTCAATTAGTGGCAACATCTGCTTTAACAAGACCATTGTCTTGTAATCCAGGTGAAGTTACTATTACCGCTACTGGAGGCACACCTCCATATGCATATTATGTAAATACTACACCACCAGCTGGAGCTTTCCAAACTTCCAATGTGATAACGGTAAACACTCCGGGTACCTATACAACCACAGTTGTAGATGCTAACAACTGTCAGGCAGTTACGACAATTGTGGTAAATCAAGTACAGCCTCCTGTTTATACAGTAGCCTCAACCAATATTTTATGTAATGGTGCAAACAACGGAACCATTACTTTCAATGTTACTAATGCTAATGGCAATGCACTTCAGTACAGTATCAATAATGGTACCACTTGGTCTAACTCAAATGTATTTACAGGATTAGCTGCTGGTACATATACTGCGGTAGTTCAATATACTACAGGAACTGCAGTATGTACAACTACTCCACAAACTATTACAATAACTAATCCAAGTCCACTAACTATTGCTGCAGTACTAGATCCACAAATTACATGTGTGGCTCCAGGAGTTATTACTGTTACAGCTTCAGGTGGTACAGGTGCTTTACAATATAGCATCGATGGAATTAACTTCCAATCTAGTAATGTGTTTAATATTACTGTGGGAGGAACCTATACTGTTACAGTTCGAGATATCAATAACTGTACTAGAACAACAACTGTTACTGCGGTAACTCCAGTTGGTCCAAGTGATTTGTACTTAAAAGATCAAGTGAAAGTAAGTTGTGAAAATGTAACGGGTCAATTAAATGTAGACGTAGTTCCAGGTTTTGGAGGACAACCTCCTTTGCGTTTCCAAATTATTGCACCTATTACAAGTACAGTTCAAGCGGATGGTAATTTCTCAGGATTATCACCAGGAGCATATACTTTCGAAGTAACGGATAGAAACGGATGTAAATACCAAGAAGTATTTATTCTTGAATCTGTTGCTCCACCTGTTATCACTCCACAATTGATTAATGATGTGAGATGTTTCGGTACAAGTACTGGTAACGCTTCATTTACAATCACAGGTTTACCAAATAGAGCAGACTATTCTTATACAATCACTCCTTCACCAGGAACTTCAGGAAGTGGTACTACTCCGAATAGTGGTTCAACAACTTTAACAATTCCGTTGAACAATTATCCTGCAGGAACGTACACGTTAACTCTTATTTATGAAACATGTACAATTACTAATACAGTAACTATTGGTGGACCTGCTTCGGCATTGGTAGCCAATTTAGTGACGACTCCGGTGACTTGTTCATCTAATGGTTCAATCACTGTAAACGCTACAGGAGGTTGGGGAGCTTATACCTACACGATTTCACCAGTAGCAGGAAGCCAATCAGGAAATGTGTTCACAAATGTTCCGGCAGGTACTTATACAATAACAACTACAGATGCGAATGGTTGTCAAGATGTAGATACGGTTACGTTTACTACACCAGTAAGACCAACATTGACATTGAATGCGACTTCAGATTTCTGTTATGACACTACCAATGGAGCAACATTAATTGTTACCGCTTCAGGTGGCGTTGCTCCGTATGAATTTAGCATCAATGGTGGCGCTTTTGTAGCTGGTAATACAAGTTCACCTGCTAACAGCCATACTTATGCTAATCTTACTCCAGGTACCTATACTATCGTTGTAAGAGACGCTTATGGATGTACTAATGCTGCTGCGTTTACACAAACTATCAATCCACAGCTGACAATCAATGCCTCTTTAACGAAAGACTTCGACTGTTCGGCTTCACCTAACGGAACTATTTCAGTAACCGCTGCAAATGGATATCCTGGTTATACATTCCAAGTGAACATTAATAATACTGGTTATACCGCTATTACTCCTGCTCCAGTTGGAAACCCTTTTACCTATACAGTTCCTGTGGCTAATCCAGGCACCTACCAATTCCAAGTGACAGATACAAGAGGTTGTATTGCACAATCGGGAGTTATCACAATCCCAGCACTTACTTTACCAACTGCAACTCATGTTGCTACAAATGTTACTTGTAATGGTCTTTCTAACGGAAGTGTTACTATTACACCTTCATCTGGTACAGCTCCCTACGTAATCAGTTTCAACGGAAGCGCTTTTACAGCAACAACTACTTATAGCGGTTTGGCTGCGGGCACCTATAACTATATTGTACGTGATGCGAAACAATGTACATTTAATGGTTCAGTAACTATCACACAGCCAACAGCAATTACTGTTTCAGCTGCATTGACTACTCCATATACATGTAGTTCAAATGGTATTATAACTGTAACTGCTTCTGGAGGTACGGGAACTCTTTCTTATAGCATAAATGGTACCACTTTCCAAGCAGGAAACACTTTCACAGTTACAAGCGCTGGGACTTATACCATTACAGTGAGAGATACTAATGGATGTACAGCAACTACTTCAGTTATTGTTTCCCCATTGACTCCACCAACAGACATTACATTCTCTGCTACTGCAGTTACATGTACTTCAGGTAATACTTCAAATGTTACTTTGACCGTTACTGGTGGATCTGCTCCGTTAACTTATCAAATTATTGCACCAACAGTTGTTGCTCCTCAAGCATCAAATGTATTTAACAATTTAGCGCCTGGCACTTATACTTTCTTAGTGACTGATAGTAGAAATTGTAACTATCAAGAGTCATTTACAATTAGCCCACTACCTGCTTTAACTGTTAGTGCTGTAGTGAATAGTAATATTCAATGTGCAGGAAGTGCAACAGGATCTATTCGATTCACGGTTTCTGGATTCAGTCCAACTTACAACTATACAATAACTCCAAATGGTTTCCCTGGTGATTCAGGAACCAATATTGGTACATCATCAGTTACAGTTAATAATTTAACTGCAAATACATATACTATTAATGTTGTCAATCCAACAACCGGATGTACCGCTAGTACTACTGTAACGATAAGTGGTCCTGCTTCTCCGTTAACAGCTACTTTAACAACGACTCCGGTTACGTGTGCTATAAATGGAACTGTAACAGTTAATGCTTCAGGTGGTTGGGGAAGTTATACTTATGCAATTTCTCCTATTGCAGGTACTCAGGCCGGTAATACCTTTACCAATATTCCTGCGGGTTCATATAATATTACAATTGTTGATGCAAATGGTTGTTCTATTACTAGACCATTTACATTAACAGCTCCTGTACAACCGAATATTGCTTTAAGTGCTACTTCAGATTTTTGTTATGATACAACTAACGGAGCATCACTTGTAGTAGTTGGTTCAGGAGGTGTGGCACCATATTCTTTCAGTATTAATGGAGGCGCATTCAATCCGAGTAATACTCCGGTTAACAGTCATACTTTCTCTAACTTGACACCAGGTACATATACCATTGCAGTAAGAGATTCTTTTGGCTGTATTAATGCTGTACCATTTACACAAACAATTAATCCTCAGTTAACTCTTAATACAGTATTGACTAAAGATTTCGACTGTACTGCTTCACCAAACGCGGTGATTACTGCAAACATTACAGGTGGTTATCCAGGTTATACCTATCAAGTGAGTTACAATGCTGGTGCATTCAGTGCTCCAGTTGCAGTAGCAGGATCAAACATTACATATACAGTATCTACAGCAAATCCTGGAACATATGTGATAAGAGTTACTGACAGTAGAGGTTGTGTGGTACAATCTGGTGTAATTACTATACCACCTTTGCTACCGGTAACAGTTTCTACTACTCAAGTAAATGTATTATGTTTCGGAGATGCTACTGGTTCGGTAACATTCACACCTGGTGGTGGAATAGGTCCATACCAAATCAATTTCAACGGAGGTGGATTTACGTCTAACTTCACTTACTCTAACTTAGCAGCTGGTACTTATACCTATGTAGTTCGAGACACCAAAATGTGTACAGTTTCTGGTTCAGTTACGATTACTCAAAACCCTCAAATTAACTATACGATAACTACTGTACCGATTCAGTGTACGGCTGGTGGTACAGTATTAGGTCAGATTTGCGTTCAAGGTGTATCTGGAGGTGTAGCACCTTATGTATATACTTTAACAGATCTTTCAAACGGTAATCCACCTCAAACATTCAATGCTGCAACAGCGGGTATTAACCATTGTTTCACCAACTTAGATTTCGGTTTCTATGATGTTACCGTTACAGATGCCAATGGATGTCAGATTACAAATAGCAACATTGCGATTGCATCACCTGTATCAGGTTTAGATATTACTACTACAGTTTTACCACCAGGTGACTGTTTGTCTGGTGCATCAGTTGTAGTGAATGCAGTTTCAACTTTCGGAGCTGGTGGTCCATACTATTTCTCATTGTATCCAACTTCTACATTGCCACCAGCAGGTGCAGGTTGGCAACCAGAATCGCCACTTGGTTCCGGAACATCTACTTTCACAGGTTTATTAACAGGTGTTACGTATTCATTTGTAGTTTGGGATCAATCGAGCAACTGTTACTATTATGCGCAAGCGGATACTTCTACAGCTTCAAATTCCAACATGACCACTTCAACTTTAGTTGTCAATAATGTTACTTGTAGAGGAAGTGCTGACGCAAATGTGAGTGTAACAATTAACAATTACAGTGGTACTTCAGTATCATGGACAGTTTACAATTCTGTAACATTAGCTCCTGTTGTAGGTCCTACAAACGTTGTAGGTTTACCTGGAGGTGCATTTACAATTAATAATATAGGTCCATTAGCACCAGGATCTTACTTTGTATTACTAACTGAGACTAGTGGCCCGAATAACGGATGTTCAGTTTCAACGCCTGTATTCAATGTTGTTGAATCGTTAACTCCGTTAACTATTGTGGCTAGTGCTATTAAAAACGACAATTGTAATCCAGATGCTGGTGTAATTACTGCATCAGGACAAGGTGGTACAGCTCCTTATACTTACAGTTTAGATGGTGTTACTTTCAATACCCCTAATACATTTAATGTAGAATCAGGTACTTACACAGTATATGTAAGAGATGCTTATGGATGTACAGTAAGCACGACAGTTACTGTGAATCTTGATGCTACGCCAAATATCGATGTTACTTTAATCAACGCTTGTGCGGCTGAAGGTAACTTCTCACTAAACGTTACTTTGAACACAGTAGGTGTTGCTCCATATTCTTTAAGTCTTGATGGCGGTGCTTTCCAAACGGTTACTTTCCCTTATATGATTAATGGATTGTCGTCTGGTTCTCACACTGTTATTGTTCAGGACTCAAATGGTTGTGGTGAAACTGTTACTATAAACATTTTAACTCCTTTATCTGGTGCAAGTGTAATCAGCGCATTACCAACTTGTGCAAATAACGATGGTGTTATTGTAATCACGCCAAATGGTGGTTCGGGTAATTATAGTTATTCAATTACTCCTGTTGCTGGATCAATCACTGGTACAAATCCTGCAACTATTTCGGGATTACCTGCAGGAAATTACACTGTAACAATTACTGATACTACAACATCATGTACGTTTAATATTCCAGTTACTTTAGGAGCTCCAACTCCGGTATCATTCTCAGCTACTTCTACAGATGTTAGTTGTAATGGTGGAAGTGACGGTACTATTACAGTGACATTAAATCCGGGTAATGACAACCCAGTTTATACCTATCAAATTATTTCACCTGCTATTGGTCCTCAAACATCTAATGTTTTCACAGGATTACCAGTAGGAACCTATACAGTTCAGGTTAACTCAGGAAGAGGATGTTCATTACAACAAAATGTTGTGGTGAATGAACCTACAGCGGTAACTGCATCTGCTTCGGCGACTGCGTTTACTTGTGCTCCTGATAATTCTGAAAATACAGCAACAATAACTGTAGTAGGTGGTGGTGGAACAACTCCATACACTTACAGTATTGATGGTACTAACTATTTTACAGGTAATACTTTCCAAGTTGTCAACACGAACGTAAATCAAACATTTACTGTTTATGTTAAAGATAACAATGGATGTATTGCAACTAATACTATTACCGTTAATCGTTTACCAAGATTAGTATCTGCTACAATTAACCAAGTAACAGCGATTACATGTACTAACCCTGAGGTAGTAAATGTTACAGTTGTTGGAGGTTCTGGTACATTCACGTATCAATTATTACCATCTGGAACTCCGCAAGCTTCGAATATTTTCAACTTGCCAGCTCCTGGTACATATACAATCCAAGTCAATGACGTTACAACGGGATGTACTATTCAAGCTACTTATACAGTAAGCCCTTTCAATACACTTGATGTAACTGGAACACTTGTAAATGGAGTGTCATGTTTAGGTGGTACTAATGGTGCTATTTCAATTAATGTGACGGGTTACTCAGGTGCTTATAACTATACAGTTTTCGATGCTGTTGGTACTCCTGTAGCAGGAGGTGCTGGTAATACAGCTACGAATCCATTTACTATTCCAACAGGTTTACCTGCAGGAAATTATACGGTTCAAATTACAGAAACTGCGACGCCATTCTGTCAAGATACTACTGGTGTAATCAATGTAACAACACCGGGTACAGCAGTTGGTATTCAATTAGTTTCTAATATTAACGCGAATTGTAACGCTAATGCACAAGTTACCGTTATTGGTACAGGTGGAACTCCGGGTTACACCTATGCATTCATGCAAAATGGTGTTGCTCCAACTCCAGCTGATTTTGCTGCTGCAAATAGCGCATCATTAAATCCATTAACGAATACGCAATGGGATGTTTGGGTACAAGACGCGAATGGTTGTAGAGCAATGTTGGATGTAACAATCACAACAGATCCTTCGCCAACAGTAACTGCACCAAATTTCGCGGCTGACCAATGTACGTCAACTGGTGCAAGTTATACTTTCACTGTTGTTGGTACTGGTGTAGCTCCATTGACTTACAGTATTGGAGGTGCTTTCCAAAGCAGTCCAACATTTACCGTGGTAGCTTCTGCAACACCATATACTGTGACTGTTAGAGATGCAAACGGTTGTACAGCAACAGATACTATTTTGATTTACCCAGCTCTTGGAGTTACAACTTCGATTACTGCATTACCAAGTTGTGCGAACAATGATGGTAGCATTACAATCAATGCAAATGGAGGATCAGGAAATTATTCGTACTCAATCACTCCAGTTGTTGGTATCATTGCTGGAAATACTATTACAGGATTAGCTGCGGGTACTTATACTGTTACTGTAACAGATACAACAACATCTTGTACTGCTACTACAACATTCACTTTAGGTGCTCCAACTCCGGTAACCTTTACTTTAGCAAGTACTCCGGTTAGTTGTTTTGGTGGTAACAACGGTACAATAACTGTTGCTTTAGACGCTAGTAATGATAATCCTGTTTATACTTATCAGATTATTGCGGGACCTGGTGCTCCAATACCAGCTGTTCCACAAACGTCAAATGTATTTACAGACTTAGTTACTGGTTTATATACAGTTCAGGTGAATTCTGGAAGAGGATGTTCTGCTACTCAAACTATTACTGTAAATCAACCAACAGATTTAGTTATTGATAGTGTGGTAGTTGCGCCATTTACTTGTGCAATGAACAATACTACAAATGTGGCTACCATTACTGTAACCGCGAGTGGAGGTACAACACCATACACTTACAGTATTGATGGAACTAACTATACAGCATCGAATGTATTCCAAATCGCAGATAACGGTTCGGTTCAAAACTTCACTGTTTATGTTAAAGATTTCAATGCATGTATCGAAACAAGTACGGCTACAGTTAACCCAATTGTACCATTGACTGCTACAACTTCGACTGTAACAATCGACTGTACAAGACCAGAAACAGTTACTGTTACTGCGTCAGGAGGTTCTGGAAGTTATACTTATTCTTATTTACCTGCTAGCGCTGCAAATATTACTCAAGGTATTGCTCCTAACGATAATGTTTTCACTATTACAGCTCCAGGTTCATATTACTTAAGAGTTACAGATGCTGTAACGGGATGTTATTTAGACTTACCAGTTTATGGAATCACTCCATTTAATACGATTGTAGTTGATGCTACTGCAGTTAGTCCTGTAACTTGTTTTGGAGGAACTAACGGTTCAATTTCTATCAATGTTACTGGTTATACAGGTGCATACAGCTATCAAGTTTTAGACAGCACTAACACAGCTGTGTTGAGCGGTACAGGAAATACTTCAGCAAATCCATTGACAATTACTGGATTGACTGGTGGAAGTTATACTGTACTAGTAACTGAGTCAGCTACTCCATTCTGTTCTGCAACGTCAAATAGTGTAACAGTGGCAACACCATCTTTACCACTTGATATCACGGCACAAGAAACGGCTAACGTAACTTGTGATAATAATCAAGGTGTAATTGTAGCAACAGCTATAGGTGGTTGGGACACTAACTATATTTATACAATTAATACTTTACCAGCGGGTGCTACACAAACAAACAATGTGTTCTCAGGCATGCCGGCAGGTACATATACAATAACTGTAACTGACGCTAATGGTTGTACAGATAATGTTACAATCACATTAGTGAGACCAACTCAAATTACAGCAAATGCAATTGCAACTCAAACTGTAAATTGTTTTGGAGATCAAAATATGACGATCACTGTAACTGGTGTAACAGGTGGTCAAGGATCTAATTATACGTATACATTGAATACATTGACTCCTGTGGTTTCATCATCTGGACCACAATCATCAAATGTATTCAGTAATTTAGGTGCTGGAACATATGAAGTTATCATCAACGATGGTTACAACTGTGCTTCTAATCCTATCCCGGTAACCATTTTACCAAGAACACAAGTACAAGCTACAGTTGCTATGGTTGCAAATTCACAGCAATGTGCTGATAGCTCAGCTTCGTTAACAATTACTGCTTCTGGAGGTGTTGCACCTTACAGCTACAGTACTTCGGCTACTGGTCCATTTACTGGTTCATTCAACCCATCAATTACGTTGACTAACGTTCCTGTAGGTACTCACAGTTATTATGTTCAAGATGCTAACGGATGTATCAGTTTTGTAACTAATGAAGTGAAAATTGATCAATTAGAGCCATTAACATTGAGTATATCAGCAAATACTGATACTGTAATCAACTGTTTTGGTGATAATGATGCAAACATTCACGTTTTAGCAAGTGGTGGAATTGGTGGTTACCAATATACATTGACTGGTCCTAGCGGAACTGTTGGTCCTCAAACGAACGGTGATTTCCTTAACTTAACTGCTGGTAACTATGTGGTGAGCGTAATTAGTGGGAACTGTACTCCGGTTACTAGAAATATAACAATTACTGAACCAACTCAGCCATTCGCTGTTGTATTTACACCTAGTGATGCTAAATGTTTCGGTGAACCAAATGGAACGATTACGATGACATTCTCTGGATATAGAGGAACAGTTCAATTCAATATTCGTCCTCAAGGAACAACAGATCCTGTGGAAACATTTACAGTAACAAATCCTGCACAACCATATGTAATAACTGGTTTATACGGTGGGGTAACTTATGTAGTGAATGTTATCGATCAAGATTTCGGTTGTAGTGTTCAATCGATAGTGACTGTTGGTCAGCCATTGGCACCATTAAATGCTAGTGCTACTGGTTTCATGGACGAAGAATGTTCTGAACAAGACTTAGGAAGTATTGATGTTGCAATAACAGGTGGTACAGGTCCTTATTCATTACATTATGAAGTGTTGTATCCTGGTTCTTCTACACCGGTGATTGGTTCAACTGTGAATTTACCTTTAGGTACTTCAACGTATCAGTTTGCGAATTTGAATGGTGGTATCTATGTGATTTACGTAAACGATGCCAACGGATGTGCTACTAACTTCGATCAAATCATCGGAAGTGGTGATAGTTTTGATGCTGTTGCACTTGTTGAGGAAGAATGTTACAATAACACTCCAGGTGTTAAAGTGACTGTATTGAATACATTAACCACTAATAATACATTCGGTCCTGGATATACTTTCGCTTTGGGTGCTTTCCCTGCACAATCAAGCCCAGTATTTGAGTCGACTAATCCGGTTTATGGAGCTACATTGCTTGCAGGTGGAAACTTTACCATTACGGTTACTGGACCAAATGCTTGTCAGAAAGACACTCCACAATTTACTATTACTCCAGTACTTCCGTTACAGGTTACTTTAGCACAAACTGCTTTAAATACTGTAACAGCGACAGCGGTTGGTGGATCTGGAAATTACACGTATGTTTTCTATCTGAATGGCAATGTTGGTCAGTCAGGATCTGAGAATGTATTCGTTTACCGTGAGTCAGGCACTGTAACTGTTGAAGTAACCGATAGTTCAGGCTGTAATGCTACGGCGAATATTCCAGTAACATTTGTTCCTATCTGTATTCCAGATGTATTTACACCTGACGGTAACGGAAACAACGATACATGGGAACCAGGATGTGCCGATATTTATCCGAATTTGAAAACACGCATCTACGACCGTTACGGACGTCAGGTTGCTGAATTGAAACAAGGTCAGTCTTGGGATGGTAAATATGAAGGAAAAGAATTACCATCTGGAGATTACTGGTATGTAATCAAAATTAATGGTAATGATGACGACGAATTTGTTGGACATTTCACATTGTATAGATAATTTAACTCAGAGCTATGAATTTTAATAATATAACAGGCAACATGAAAAGACTCTTTTTAGCAGTTTTGATCGCTTCTTTTTCTAATGGTTATGCTCAAGAGTTAAACTTACCTGCAGCTACACAATATTTAGCTGATAATCCCTATGTGATTTCTCCTACTTATGCAGGTATTGGTGATAATTTTAGATTGCGATTGAACGGTTTCTTCCAATGGGTAGGAATTGATGATGCTCCAGCCAATCAAGCATTATATGCTGATTTTAGGATATTTGATCAATCTGGAGTTGGACTTAACTTATATAACGATAAGAATGGTAATACGCAGCAAACGGGAGGTAAAATCTCGTTTGCTCACCATATCATTTTGGATTATCCAACGAAACAATACCTTTCGTTTGGTATGTCGGTAAATTTGAACAACTTTAGAATTGACCCGAATTTCACGACTGTTGATCCAAGTGTAACCAATGACCGTTATACTTCGAATACGAACTTTGATGCCAGTATTCTTTACCGAAGAGGTGGTTTCTTTGCAGCTTTCAATGCAAGTAACTTAGTTAACAAAGACATCAAGAAGTTTGCAACAAGTCTTAATGAACCGAATCTTTTAAGAAATTATCAAATTTACACTGGATATACATTCAGAGGAAATCGCAGCAGTAAAATGGAGTTTGAACCTTCGGCTTATTTTCAATTGTTTGAAAGTGACGGACGTTCTTCTACGGATATCAACTTAAAAGCGCGTTGGTTGGATTATCAACGTACCGGTTATTTTTGGGGAGGTGTTACCTACCGTATGTTGAATGATCAACCATTAAAACCGTTATCTATTGGTCCAATGCTAGGTTTGAAAAAAGGAGGCTTCTATGTAGGGTATTCTTACCAGATTTTCACTGGTGAAATTCAAGCTTATTCATCAGGTACTCATATGTTAACTTTAGGATGGGATTTCTTCCAAGGAATTAGTAACTGTCCATGTACTCAAACTGCTGTTGCAGAAGATTAATTCAAATAAATTTAAATGCCAAAATGAAAACTTTATCAGACTTCAACTTTAGAGACAAAAAAGCCATTATTCGTGTAGATTTTAATGTTCCGCTTAATGAAAACTTTGAAGTAACCGATACTACTCGTATCGATGCTGCAAAACCAACCATAGACAAAATTCTAGCCGATGGTGGAAGCGTAATTTTAATTTCGCATTTAGGCCGTCCTAAAGGGGTTCAGGATGAATTTTCATTACGACATATAGTTGACAGAACTGCCGAGATTTTCGGCAGACCTGTTACTTTTGCTTCAGATTGTATCGGGCATATTGCTCAAAATGCTGCACAGAATTTAAAACCTGGTGAAATCCTTTTGTTGGAAAACCTCCGTTTTTACAAAGAAGAAGAAGCTGGAGATGTAGATTTCGCAAAGCAATTGGCTTCTTTGGGAGACATTTATGTGAACGATGCTTTTGGTACGGCGCATAGAGCACACGCTTCAACAACAATTATAGCGCAATTTTTCAACGATAATAAATGTTTTGGTACTTTGTTGGCTAAAGAGATTGAAAGTTTAAATAAAGTACTTAATAATAGCGTTAAGCCGGTTACCGCAGTTTTAGGTGGAAGTAAAGTTTCTTCCAAAATTACAGTTATCGAAAACATCTTGGATAAAATCGATAACATGATTATCGGTGGTGGAATGACGTTCACTTTTATTAAGGCTTTAGGCGGTAAAATTGGAAACTCCATTTGTGAAGATGATAAATTAGAATTGGCATTGGATATTTTGTCAAAAGCCAAAGAGAAAAATGTAAAAATTCTTCTTCCTGTTGATGTTGTTGCTGCTAACGCTTTTGCCAACGATGCTCAAACTCAAATCGTTGACGTAAATGCCATTCCTGATGGATGGCAGGGTCTGGATGCAGGCCCAAAATCTTTAACTGCTATTAAAGAGGTTATCCTTGAATCTCAAACTATTCTTTGGAACGGCCCATTGGGTGTTTTTGAAATGGATTCTTTTGCTAACGGAACAATTGAATTGGGTAATTTTATCGCTGAGGCTACGTCAAAAGGCGCATTTTCTCTTGTAGGAGGTGGCGATAGTGTAGCTGCGGTAAAACAGTTCGGTTTTGAAGCAAAAATGAGTTATGTTTCAACCGGTGGAGGTGCCATGTTGGAAATGCTAGAAGGTAAGAATTTACCTGGAATTTCCGCGATAATGTGTTAATTATCCGATTTTTAACACTTTTTATCGATTTTTTACGTTTTAACTTCTTATGTTTGCAAACGTAACACAATTAATTGATTCATAATCACTTACAATAAATAAGCTTATGATTAAAAAAGGTTTTGCCCTAACGCTGCTATTTCTATTGCCAGTTTATAGTGCATTTTCACAAGAAACAATTCAGAAAGATTCTATTGTTAAGCCAGTTATAAAGATTTCCTATTTGGATTCGATTAAGAAAACATTCGTGGTAGATGCTACTACAGATTGTATCGAAAATCAATATATCAAGGAACTAACCTCAACACAAGAAATTTTTGATGGACTATTAACTGATATTAAAACACTGGATTTAAATACTCCAGTAGATTTTGAATTACCGACTGATGTATTCAAAGAAAGATTGCGTTTATTGGATGAGAAATCACCTTTTAACATCGATTATAATCCTCAATTGGAAAATTTAGTAAAGAGTTTTCTTAAAAACCGTAAGCGTTCGTACGAGCGTTTGATGGGTTTATCACAATATTATTTCCCTATGTTTGAAGAGGCTATGGCGCGATATGATGTCCCTTTGGAAATCAAATATCTTGCAATTGTTGAATCGGCTCTAAATTCAAAAGCGGTTTCACGCGTCGGTGCTACAGGTCTTTGGCAATTTATGTATGAAACAGGTAAACAATATGGTCTGAAAATCGATTCATATGTTGATGAAAGAAGCGATGCGTATAAAGCTTCAGATGCAGCTGCACGTTATATGGCTGGGATGTACAAAATATTTGGTGATTGGGAATTGGTTTTGGCTTCGTACAATTCGGGTGCTGGAAACGTTTCAAAAGCCATTCGTAGATCGGGTGGTCACCAAAACTTCTGGAATATTAAAAATAAATTGCCTAGAGAAACACAAGGTTATGTTCCTGCTTTCCTAGCAACAATGTATATTTTCGAATACCATAAAGAGCACGGAATCGTTCCACAAAAGCCAGTAGCAAACCATTTGGAAGTGGATACTATTGCTGTGAAACGAAAAATTTCTTTCAAACAATTGTCTGATTTGTTGGATATTCCCACTTCAGACATCGAGTTTTTGAATCCATCTTACAAAATGAAAGTGATTCCTTATGTAACTGGAAAAACTAATTTTGTAACATTACCAAAGAAAAAAATCGCTGTATTTGCATCGAATGAAAGCAAATTGTATGCGTATGTTGATTATGAAGAAAGCAAACGCGAAAAGCGTTTTGTACCTACTCCTAAAGTGAAGTCAAAAATTATTCGCGATACTTTGGTAACAGGTGCATCTTCAGAAGAAGCTATTGCAGCATCAAACCAGAAGGCCAAATCTTTCAGTAGAACAAAAATCCATACTGTTAAAAGAGGAGATAATTTAGCTTCAATTGCTAATAAGTATGGTGTTACTATCAGAGAAGTAAAAGATTGGAACAATATCAAATCGAGTTCATTGCAGGCAGGTAGAAAACTTAAAATAAAAGTAGACGATCAAGATGTAGTAGCCGAAAAAGTTAAAAAAGCGGACTTGCCAATCAAATCTGATGGAATCGCGACAGTTGAAAAACCGGCAGATAAGAAATTGCCGAAGATTTCGGATGCTGAATCGAATATCGTTCCTGAACACGTTGTTGCCGAAGGTGAAACTTTGGTAACTATCGCAAAAAAGCACCGCATGTATGTAGCCGATTTGAAGAAATTTAACAATCTGAAAGACGGAAATATTAAAGTGGGTGAGAAGTTGAAGTTAAAAGCATCAACTGAAGTTTTTACAGATGTTAAAGAAGAGTCCATTGCTGCTGCAGATATAACTCACACAGTAAAAAAAGGAGAAAGTATTTTTCTTATCGCTAAAACCTATAAAGTTACGGTTGATGATGTTTTGAAATGGAACAATTTGACTACTACCAATATCAATGTGGGTGATGAGCTGAAAATTAATAAAGAACAAAACGCTATTGCTGAAACTACTAAGAAGAAAGTTGGTAAATACGAAGAGCAAGTATTGTATGTTGTACAAAAAGGAGATTCTTTGTTTAAGATTTCTCAAAAGCACAACACAACCGTTGCAGAAATTAAAAAGAAAAATAACATACAGGATAATGATCTTCAACCTGGCATGAAGTTAAAAATCTAAAAAAAAGGGAATCGTATGATTCCCTTTTTTATTATAATTTTGTCCAAAAGTAAAAGAATGGGATTGCAATTTAAAATAAAGCGTTTTAACGAACTTTCAATACATGAGCTATATGAGATACTTCAACTGAGAAGTGAGGTCTTTGTAGTGGAGCAAAACTGCGTATATCAAGATATTGATGGTAAAGATCAAAAGGCTATTCATGTATTAGGATATCTTGGGGAAGATTTAGCTACTTATTGTCGTTTGTTTACAGCAGGTGATTATTTTGATGAAAGTTCTATCGGGAGAGTAATTGTTTCACCAAAACATCGCGATAAGAAGTTGGGACACGAACTGATGAAAGTCGCCATTGAAGTCATCAACAAAGAATTTAATACAAATGCAATTACGATTTCAGCGCAGCTGTATTTGCAAAAGTTTTATGAAGGCCATGGTTTTGTGAAAACCTCAGAAATGTATCTTGAAGATGATATACCACATATCGAAATGAAAAGACAATAAATAACGTATCTTCTTTGAAATAAGTGGTTTGTGTTTTTTGCCGATTATTTCGAACACTTCAACGTTAGATTAGGATATTTTTTTTTTAATGACCTACGAAGTATTTCTTTGTAGGAAATAAACTAAAACCATATTCTATGAGATTTAAAACTACTTCTTTTTTTTTAATCAGCTTCTTTAGTGTTATTTCAGTTTTTGGTCAGACGTTACCAACTGTGACTGAAGTAGATGGTGTTTCCAATGATTCACCAGCATTAGCGGTAGCCATTACTACGCTACCTGCAAAAGTAAAAGGATCAATCTATAATCCGTTTACTGATGTTGATTATTATTCTTTTTCCGCTCAGGCTGGTGATAAAATTTTTGCTAATTGTATGACATCCTTTTCTCCAGGAAATCAGGATGCTATTTTGACTTTATTTGCATCAGATGGAGTAACAGTTATTGAAACAGACAATGATGATGGTTCAATATCTACTCTCTCACCAAGTATAGCTGGTGCTGTAATACCCAGTTCAGGAACGTATTACATTAGAGTTACCGGTAATTCAACATCAGCGGGTATTCGACCTTATATTTTGTATTTGAATGCTGTAAGAGGAGCAGCAACACCAGAAGTTGAACCTAATGATGTTGCAGGATCTGCAACACCTATGAGTGGTAATATGTTGGTAAGTGGAAGTTTATCTTCTCCTACGGATGCAGATATTTACAGTATGTCTTTAACTGCGGGTGAAACCGTTTTCATTAGTTTGGATTTGGATCCAGAAAGAGATGCAACAACCTGGAACGGACAAGTATTGTTTGGTGTTTTTGGTAGTGGAAATACCTCTTTTGTTGTCAATGATGCAAGCACGACTTCACCCAATTCAGAAGCTTTACCTTTTACAGTTTTGAATAGCGGAACCTATTATTTCGTTGTGAATGCACCATCTGGCGTGACGACTGTTGGAACGTATCAATTGGCGGTAGCTAGATTTGCTGCTACTCCAGGTTATTCCAATTATGCTGGTGCAACCAATCTTCCTTTGACTATTCCAAATGCAGCCAATTCCAATGTTTCTTCAAGTATAACAATTCCAACAAGTGGACGTATTAAAGATATTTCTATTAATATTGATTTGACGAGTTCAGCAATGGGGGATTTGGACATCTTACTTACTGGGCCTGATGGAACAGTAATGTCACTGATGACGGATATTTGTTCAGCGACTTTCCCAACGATGAGAGCAAGATTCAATGATAATGCCGCAGTACCTCCAGTGTTTACATTATTGGATGGCGTTGTCTTTACACCGGAAAATAACTCCTGGTTAAGTGGTTTTAAAAACAGCAATAGCCAAGGCACTTGGACACTAACAATTCATGATGATACTAATAATACTAGTACTGGTACTTTGAATAGTTGGAGTATCGATATATTAACCGAACCGGATAACTTATTTGGTGGAACCCTTGTGTATGGGAATGATTTTGAAGCCAACGATGGAGGAATGACACATTCTGGAACTGCGGATTCTTGGGCTTATGGAACTCCAACTTCGGCTCCATTAACAACCGCTTTCAGCGGAACGAAATGTTGGAAAACGAATTTAACCGGCACCTATCCTGCTTCCTCTACAAATACATTAGTGACTCCTGAAATTGACTTAACAGGAGTTTCAACTGGGACTAGTTATGTAAAATGGGCTATGAAGTCACAGATTGAAAGTGCTTCTTTTGACTTTTTTAAAATCACAGCTGAAGAGGTTGGCGGTTTAAACCGTGTAGTTGAATTGTTCAATTGGTATGGAGCAACACAAACGACTACTTTAGGAACTGCTGGTGGAACGATACAACTTTCGAATGCATGGAGTGTGAACTATGCTGATGTATCCATTTTCAATGGTTCTAAATTTGTTTTAAAGTTTAATTTGATAACAGATACTACAGTTCAATTGGCAGGTGTGGCTATTGATGATATTTATGCTTACAAGGAGTCTTTATTGTCAACTGATGATTTTTCGGAAAAATTTAATGCCAGATTATTCCCTAATCCCGCTTCTGATAAATTGACTATTGCTTTAAATCAACAAGATTTTAAAGAAAACATGAAATACAAAGTATACGATTTGAATGGACGTGAATTACAATCCAATGCCATCACTTCACTGGAAACAATAGTTGGTTTGGAAAGCCTATCATCAGGAATTTATTTAATTGAAGTTTCCTCAGACACTTCAAAAATGGTAAAAAGAATTATCAAGAA
Source organism: Flavobacterium sp. MAHUQ-57 (assembly GCF_051908335.1). Classification (NCBI taxonomy): domain Bacteria; kingdom Pseudomonadati; phylum Bacteroidota; class Flavobacteriia; order Flavobacteriales; family Flavobacteriaceae; genus Flavobacterium; species Flavobacterium sp. MAHUQ-57. The sequence continues at coordinate 1,220,383 of NZ_JBPZTE010000007.1, forward strand.
TTAATATGAATTTTGAACAATAAAAAAAGCCACGTATTAGTGTGGCTTTTTTTATTAGATAGTAAAATGATTAACTTCTTATTTTACTAGTATTTTGTTGTATTCGGCTGAATTAGTTAACAACTGCGTTGCTTTTTTAATTTCCGAATTGCTTTTCAAATAATACTGATATAATCCTTCTTTGTATTGGTATCTTAATATCAATTCATCTCGAAGTTGATTTAAAATTTCGGTTTTATTTTTGTCCAATTCGATTTCTTCCGCTTTTTGAATTGCGGCTAATAATTGTTCGTATTGTAATTTGATAGCGCCATCCAATTTATCCTTTTTAGCCTGCTCTAAGGTTTCTTTCAATAATTTTTCGGTCTTGGTGTCAAAACTGAAGTTTTTCGCTTTTAAATAGGCTTTAAATTGATTAAAATCGGTTTCTGTCAATTCTCTGAAAGCTGAATTTTTGTTCACCCATTGCGTCGCAAAATCAAATATGGCATCATTTCTCTGTAACGCCTCTATAACTGCACTTTTTTTACTTTCTTCCAGTTCGACATCCGGTTGAATTCCTCCACCATCATAAACAGTTCGTCCAGCACGGGTTTTGAAAGCATTGTAATTTTTCGAATCGGTTTTGATGGCCTTGCCGTTGGCGTCTTTTTTAGAATAATTCAAGGCCTGAATACATCTGCCCGATGGGGTATAATATCGCGAAATGGTTACCTTTAGCTGAGTTCCGTAAGTTAATTCCAAAGGACGTTGTACCAATCCTTTTCCAAAACTTCGTGAACCAATTACAACCGCTCTGTCCAAATCCTGAAGTGCACCCGCAACAATTTCACTGGCTGAAGCACTTTTACCATCAACCAATATGGCCAATGGGATATTGGTATCCACCGGACTTCTGTTGGTTTTATAGGTATTATTGTGTTTTTGAATTTTCGATTTTGTAGTAACAATCACTTCACCACTGGGTACAAATAAATTACAAATATTCACGGCTTCGCCCAATAATCCGCCTGGGTTACCACGCAAATCTAGAATGATTTGTGTTGCGCCCTGATCTTTTAGTTTCTCCAACGCATCTTTGGTTTCGGTTGATGCTTTGGCATTGAATTGTGTAAGTACAATATATCCTGTTTTGTCATCTACTTTCCCAAAATAAGGCACAGCTTTGATATCTACTTCATCCAAAATAATTTGCGCCTGTTTCGTTTCATTGTTGCGCTTGAATTTAATATCAATTTTTGTATTTCGACTTCCTTTCAAGAGCTGTGAAGCGTCTTCCTTGAAATCAGATAATAAAACATCTCCAATTTGAATGATTTCATCACCGGCTTTAAGTCCTGCCTTGTCAGCTGGGTAACTTTTATAGATTTCGCGTAAAATTAATTTACCATCTTTGCGTGTGGTCATTGCTCCAATACCAGTATATTCTCCCGTATTGTTGATTTTAAAACGCGCCACATCGGCTTCATTGAAATATACGGTGTACGGATCCAAATCATTCAGCATGCTTTTAATGGCTTTATCCATTAAATCGGCCGGATTGGTCTGATCCACATAATTCATGTTGACCGTTTTAAAAAGTGTCGTAAAGATTTCTATTTGTTTGGCGATTTCGAAGAAATCTTCTTTAAAACTTACACCCACAAATAAAAATCCTCCCGCAATAACAGGAAGTATATATCTTTTTTTGATTGAAGCTAACATAACTACTCTTTTTTCTTGAAGAATCTTCGTTTAATGAACACAAACATTCCTACGAAAATAAGAATAAACGGCCAAATACTGATGATACTTAACATAAAATTGGATAAACCATTGAAACCCTCTTTGATAGAATTCCAAATTTTACTTCCGTAGGAAACGGTTGCACCACTTTCGGAAGCATTTTTAGTATACATTTCAATTTGTATTGTACTCATTGAAATTCGATTTTGCATGTATTTTAATTGGCCTTCTTTTGCTTCCACTTCTTCTCTGATTTCTGCTAATTTTTTTTCTATTTCCAACATTTCAGATACTTTATTGGCTTTTGAAAGCAATTGCAAATAACGTTCTTCGAGCTTCTTTTTTGACTTCATTCTTGATTCCACATCGATGTATTCTTCTGTAACGTCTTGTTGTGAAATTTCTTTACGATCGAAATGTTGTACGCCTTTACTAATATCAGCAATAAAAGCATCAAAATGTTGATTCGGTATGCGGATGGTTAAATTACGATAAACCGAAGCATCATTTTTGCCCGATTCGTCATTTTGAACAATGGCATTGTATTTCGATATGCCTTTCTGAAGGTTTTCATAGGAAGCATTCAAATCTGAAGATTCAAAACTTAAATTGGCCGTCTTGATGATTTTAACTGATGCTTTTTGTGGAGAGGCCTCAACAGCTGCAGCAGCAGAATCCACAGCAATTTCATAGTCAGCCGCCGCTTCGTAGTTTTTGGCTTTAGCATCTGGTTTCATAAGACTCACTTCAGAAACCATAACAGCTTCATCATAACTTTCAGCTTTCTCTTGACAAGAAATGGCAACTACGGCCATTGTTAGGAATAAAAATGGAATACGCATAAGATATAGAATTTATAAGGTTTAAGTTACAAATGTCTATATCAAAAACTTAGCCAAAAAAAAGGAGTGAATCCCGAATTTGATTTCTAATAGTTCAGTTTCCCCACGTGGCGCATTACACGTAATGTTTTGTTTTTGCGGCGTTCCACATAAGACGAAGAATTAATCGCTTTATATTTTCTAGGGTTGGGTAGAATTGCAGCAATAGAAGCTGCTTCATATTTGGTCAAATTATCGGCACTTTTGTGAAACCAGTATTTACTCGCTGCCTCGGCACCGTAAACACCATCTCCCATTTCAATACTGTTTAGGTAGACTTCCATGATACGTTCTTTACCCCAAATCAATTCGATAAGCATGGTGAAATAGGCTTCAAAAGCTTTACGGATGTAACTTCTACCTTGCCACAGGAAAACATTTTTAGCCGTTTGTTGCGATATGGTGCTTCCGCCTTTCAATTTTTTTCCTTTTAAATTCCCTTTCATGGCTTTGTTCATAGCACCAAAATCAAAACCGCTGTGTTTTAAAAACATTCCGTCTTCACTGGCCACAACCGCTTTTTGTAAATTCATGGATATATTTTCTAACGGAACCCAATCATGGTTGCAAACCATTTCTTTACCCGCTAATTTGTGTTCAATGGCACGGGTAATCATTAATGGCGTAATGGGTACGGGTACAAATTTGAACAACAAAACCAATGCCACAGAAATAATATTAAACCATATGAAAGCCTTATAAAGAAAGCGTTTTACTTTACCCCAGAAAGTCGTTGGAGCTATTTTTGCTTTTGCTTTTGGTTTTGAATTTGACTTGGTTGTTTTTTTTGTTGCCATTACTTTATACTAAATCTGCTAATTCTTGTCCGGTTAAACTTCCGATTGCGACACCCATTCCGCCCATTCGTACACCACAGTACACATTTTCAGAAAGCGGTTTTACGATAGGTTTTTTATGCGAACCAACGCCCATGATACCGCTCCAACGGTGAGCAATAGTAAATTCGGTGGTGGGCAAAATTACAGTTTTTAATAATTCCTCCAATTTGTTTTGTATTAATTCTGTTTGTGCAAGACTAGTAGTAGTTTCACCTTCAAAATCCAGATTTCTGCCTCCTCCAAACAAAATACGGTCATTAATATTTCGGAAATAATAATATCCTTTGTCCAAATGGAATGTACCTTTGATATCTAAATTCGGAATCGGATCGGTAATCAAGACTTGAGCTCTGGCTGGTTTTACTTCTCCTTGCGTCAAATCTCCTGCAAAACCATTGGTAGCAAATAACAATTTTTTGGTTTTGAACTCGAAGTTGTTGATTTCTATTGTTACTCCATTTCCAGAATCAGTAAAATTCGTTACATTCTGATGGTTTAAAATCTGTACACCATTTATTTGCGCCTTTTTCAGTAAAGACTGCATCATGTTTCCGGTATCAATTTGGGCTTCAAACGGATTGAAAATGGTATATTCTTTAATGTTTTTAAATCCAAAGCGATCAACATTTTTTTCGAATACATCGCTTTTAAATAATGGACGCAAAATAGTATTGATGAATGGTAATTTTTGCAAACACTCATTGTAAGTACTGTCGTCGTTTTCTAAAAACAATTCATATCCGCCATGTGGTTTCAAATCGATCGCTTCATCGCCTAAGTTTTTGCGTAACAACTGAAGGCCGGTCCATCTTTTTTTAACGAGTTCTATCACTTCTTCTTCTGTATGTGATTTTAAGTCGTCAATGATTTCCGATAAACTTCCGAAACATGCAAAACCTGCGTTTTTTGTGCTGGCACCTTCTGGTAAAGTTCCTTTTTCCAGTACCAAAACTTTCGATTGTGGAAATCGTTCTTTCAAGGCAATAGCAGCATGAAGACCAACAATGCCGCTACCCACAATTGTATAGTCGACATTTGTAAACCAATTTTTTAATTCCCAATAACTTAAATTCATCGCTTAAAACTAATTTGAAATGTTGTGCCTTTTCCAATATCCGAATGCAAAACTCTGATTTTTCCTTTGTGGTATTCTTCTACAATACGTTTGGTTAAAGAAAGTCCCAATCCCCAACCTCTTTTTTTGGTAGTGAAACCCGGTTCAAAAATTGTTCGGAATTGGTTTTTTGGAATCCCTTTTCCATTGTCTCTAACTTTGATTTTCGCTACTTTTCCATCGTCATCGATTTGTATATCAATATTACCTCTTCCTTTCATGGCATCGATGGCGTTTTTTACCAAGTTTTCAATCGTCCAGCCATGAAGTGTATGATTCATTTTGATTGGGATTTCGTACTCTGGTGCCTTAAAGGTAAATTCGACCTGACCGGCAAATCGGGTTTGTAAATAATCAAACGATTTTCGAGTTTCCTCAACTAAATCTCGGCTTTCCAATATGGGTTCCGAACCAATTTTAGAAAATCTGTCGGTGATATTCTGAAGTCGGTCAATGTCTTTTTCAATTTCCTCTATCATGACCGGATCAATGTTGTCGGCTTTCATAATTTCCAACCAACCAATCAATGAAGACAATGGTGTGCCAATTTGGTGTGCCGTTTCTTTTGCCATACCTGCCCAAAGTTTATTTTCGGTAGATACTTTACTTGCGCGGTAATAATTGTATACCAATCCACCAAATAGCAAAATGATGAGTAACAAAGCGATTGGGTAGTATTTTAATTTGGTCAATAACGGTGAATTGGCATAATACAAATACCTGAACTTTCCTTTGTCGTATTCAATGGCAATTTTATTGTTCGAATTTTTATAGACATTCAGTAAGTCTCTTATTTTCTTCGGATTACTAATGATTTCTTCATCAATGTTGCTGGCGCCTAGTATACTATCATTGGCATCAGTTAGAATATTGGGAATGGTACTATTGTTCGTAATAATCTGCAACGGTAAGTCAACGTCTGTGTTGTCGCTGGCATTTTGAAGCGTTTTTTGCGCTGTAGCCCAAAGCTCCATTTTGTTGCGTTCTTCGTTCTTAAAGATTTGAAAAAAGGTGTACGTGTTCCACAAAATCAGCACCGTGATTAGGAACGAAGCGATTATTAAAATCCAGCGTGTAGTATTACTTCTGTCTGAGAAATTCATAGAATTTATTGAGTGGTTAAATATAGTAAAAATGCAATTGTTATCTTTGTTAAAAACCAACGGTAATGAAAATAAAACTTATTCTATTTTTTGGTTTGTGTCAATTAATAAGCTATGGGCAGGAAGATTTCGATCACAGTGGTTATTGGCCAAACGATTCGGAAGAAGCTTTAATAGGAGTTAAAAATTGTTACATCCGAAGTGAGCCTAGTACATCTGGATTGCTTTTGGATTCGCTTCAAATTGGCAACAAAGTTAAAGTAATAAGGAGTACAGAAAATCTGTTAAAAATAAAAGGAATTACTACGAATTGGGCTGAAATTCAATACAAAACACCAAGAGGTGATTCGAAAATTGGGTATGTCTGGAAAGGATTTATAGCCTTGGGATTTGTATCTGGAAAGGAAGGGACTTTTTTGACCAACATCACTAAAATTAGACAAAAGAAGGACAAAGATAATTACACAGAACAGGTTTTATCAATAAATGTTTTTCTTCTTGATAAGGAAAGGAGGATTGTTGCAGAAAAGGCAATAGAAAAACCGATACTTGAAAGTCGTTACTTTGAGAATAAAGCTATAGGAAGTTTGGGGATGGATAATCTGAAAGATATTTACCGAATCAGTTTTAGCGGTGAGGCTTGTGGCGTTCCCAGTTACTACTTTTATTTTGGATGGACAGGAATCGAATTTTTGATATTGCCCGAAAAGATGGGAGTAAGTGACGCCGGTGTATTTTATCATTCTGAAACTTTTGTTTTTCCAAATGAACCCGGAGGCAAACCCAATTCGATCTTTAAAAATATTGAAGAAGGCGAGGTAGTGGAAGGTGTCGAATCTACTTTTGAAGTCTATGATATAACAAAATCAAAAGAAACGTATACATGGGATGGAAAAAAAGCAACATTAACCAAGACCCAAAAATTTAAGAAATTCAGAAAAACCTATAATTAATAATCTTTCTGATAACAAAATCGTTTAGTACTTTTGTTCCAAACCAATACAAAATGAAAAGTTTTTCTCCAAAAGATATTCCAACACCACAATTACAAGGCTATTTACAAGGTGCTATTGCGCCAAGACCCATTGCTTTTGCTAGTACAATCGATGAACAAGGACGACCGAATTTATCCCCATTTAGTTTTTTCAATGTGTTTAGTGCCAATCCTCCCATTTTAGTCTTTTCTCCAGCCAGAAGAGTAAGAGGGAATACAACAAAGCATACATTGGAAAATGCAATGGGAACGAAAGAAGTGGTGATCAACGTGGTAAACTATGATATTGTACAGCAAATGTCTTTATCGAGTACGGAATATGCTGAAGGTGTTAATGAATTTGAAAAAGCAGGATTAACGCCTATTCCTTCGGATGAAGTAAAACCATTTCGTGTAGCTGAATCACCAGTTCAATTTGAGTGTAAAGTAAATGAAATTATTCATCTGGGAACCGAAGGTGGTGCTGGAAACCTAATCATTTGTGAAGTGGTGCGTGTGCATGTGAATGAAGACGTTTTGGACGAAAACGGCGTGATTGATCAATACAAAATTGACTTGGTATCCCGTTTAGGTGGCAATTGGTATTCGCGTTCGAACCAAGGTTTGTTTGAAGTGCCAAAACCCTTGGTAACATTAGGAGTTGGTGTAGATGCTATTCCTAATTTCATTAAGAAAAGTAGCGATTTTTCGGGTAATGATTTGGGCATGCTTGGAAATATAGAAGCATTGCCAACTGAAGAAGAAATTGCTATCTTTGTCCAAGAAAATTTTACCGTAAAAGCGGTTTTGAGTGCAGATGATCGTCAGAAGGTCAATCAGTTAGCGAAAGAATATTTAGACAAACAAGACATACTTTCGGCATGGAAAGTATTATTGGCAAAGCAATAAATTTAGAGAAAATGGAAGTAACAGGAAGAATTAAAGTGATTAACCCTACACAGGACGTTAGCGCATCATTCAAGAAAAGAGAGTTGGTGGTTACCACCGAAGAGCAGTATCCACAACACATTATGATTGAATTCACTCAAGCAAAAGTGGATGATTTGAATAACTTCCAAGTGGGTGAGCAAGTGAAAGTTTCGATCAACTTAAGAGGCCGTGAGTGGACAAACCCTCAAGGTGAAACCAAATATTTCAATTCAATCCAAGGTTGGAGAATTGAACGTTTACAACAGGAAGCTCCATCGGCACAACAAATGCCTCCAATGCCTGCAGCTCAGGCTTTTGAACCGGCAACTTCTTTTAACGAAGAAGAGCATGATGATCTTCCATTCTAATCATTGATTGAAAAAGAACAAAAATCATTTCAAATCCCAAATTCTATTCTAAAAGGTTTGGGATTTTTTATTTTAAGTTTTTCATATATTGGGATTTGAAAATTTATTAGAATGTATTTAATCGATAAAGAATTGTACTTTCCACCTGTGGAGCAAACGTCCAAAGAAGGCGTATTGGCTGTAGGTGGTGATTTATCTCCTGAAAGACTACTTTTAGCTTACAAAAGTGGTATTTTTCCTTGGTTTGATGACGGTGATCCCATAATGTGGTGGTGTCCGGCTGATCGTATGGTTTTGTTTCCAGACGAATTCAAACCTTCCAAAAGTATGCGAAGTCTTATCAATAAAGGAATTTTTAAAGTAACGATGAACAAGTGCTTTAAACAGGTGATGCAATATTGCCAACAAGTGTACCGTCCGGATCAATACGGAACTTGGATTACCGATGAAATGATTGATTCGTACACTTTTCTACATGAAATTGGTCGCGCTAAATCGGTTGAGGTTTGGTTGAATCATGAATTAGTTGGTGGTTTGTATGGAGTAGATATGGATCATGTTTTTTGTGGAGAAAGTATGTTTTCGAAAGTCAGTAATGCTTCCAAAGTTGCTTTTGCCTACTTGGTTCAATATCTAAAAGCCAATGATTATAAACTATTGGATTGTCAGGTATATAATGATCATTTGGCTAGTTTGGGATGTCGAGAAATTGATCGTGAAGATTTTTTAGATATACTGAAAGAACACGTTTAAGCATTTAATTTCGGTAGGGTTCTGATGTATAATTCCTCCACTTTTTTTCTGGCCCAATCGGTTTTGCGTAAAAACGTCAAACTAGATTTTACTGATGGGTTTATTTTGAAACAATTAATCGGAATCAGTTCTTCCAAAGTGTCAAAACCATAGAAATCGACTAAGGTTTCAACGATTGTTTTTAAAGTAACACCATGTAGTGGGTCTTTATTCATTGCAATGGTTTAATTTTAACGACAAAGGTATTAAAATTTCAACTTATGGAATTGCCAGTCTAGAGTATTGATAAGTACCAGTTCATTATCTAATACAGGTAAATCCAAAATCAATTTCAATGTTTCCTGTGCCATCATTGTTCCTATAATGCCGGGGAACGTGCCCAAAACACCATTTAAACTGCAATTTGGGACATCTTCCGGGTTGGGTGGAATAGGAAATAGATCCCGTAGATTTTTGGAGCCGCTATGATTAAAAACAGCCATCTGTCCTTCAAATCTTAAAATACTACCATATACCAAAGGCTTGTCTAGTTTCACACAAGTGTCATTTACCAGATAGCGGGTTGTAAAATTGTCACAACCGTCTACAATGATATCGAAAGAAGATACTATTTCATCTGCATTATCAACGTTTAGTTTTTCATTGTACACTAGGTAATTCACATTTGGATTCAAACGTTCTAATGTTGCTTTTCCACATTGTGTTTTTAATAAACCCACTGATTCTTCGGTATATAAAACCTGACGATGTAAATTGTGTAACTCCACCTTGTCAAAATCAACTATTCCGATGGTGCCTACTCCGGACGCAGCTAAGTATTGTAGTATGGGGCAGCCCAATCCGCCAGCACCAATAACCAGCACTTTGGCTTTTTTTATTTGTAATTGTCCAGCTTCGCCTACTTCCGGCAAAAGCATAGGTTTTCCATAACGTAAAATATCAGTGATTGTAAGCATTGTCAATTTTAATTAAGCGTTTGAAATTACTACATGTACATTTTGTCCCAATCTTTCCAAACCGGCTCGTAGCCTTTTTGAGTTATAATTTGCGCAATTTGGTTGGCGGAACGTTCATCACTGGTTTCAAATTGTTCCAATGACTGCAGATCGACTGCATAACCACCCGGATTGGTTTTGGAACCGGCACTCATTGCAGTAACTCCGATTGGAATTATATTGTCACGGAATTTTTCATTTTCTCTCGTTGATATAGAAATCTCTAAATCTTCATTCCATAAACGGTAAGCACAAATCAATTGGAGTAAATCCCGGTCGTCCATAATGAAATTCGGTTCGATAATGCCTTCGGCAGGACGCAAACGCGGGAATGAAACCGAATACTTACTCTGCCAATAGGTTTTCTGCAGATAATTTAAATGTAATGCATTGAAAAAACTATCGGTGCGCCAGTCTTCCAATCCCAATAAAACACCCAAACCGATTTTGTGGATACCCGCTTTTCCAATTCTATCCGGAGTTTCAAGTCGGTAATCAAAATTGGATTTTTTCCCTTTCGGATGATATTGTTTATAAACGTCTCGATGATAGGTTTCCTGATAGACCAATACACTGTGAACGCCCGCTTCATGCAATTGTACATACTCTTCTTGTGAAAGCGGTTGGACCTCTACCGAAATATTGGCAAAATCATTTTTAATTTGTTCAACTGCATTTAGAAAGTAATGGATGTTTACGGTATAGTTGGCTTCTCCTGTTACTAATAAAACATGTTCAAATCCAGCTTTTTTCAGTTCGGCTACTTCTAATTTAATTTCCTTGTCGGTCAGGGTTTTCCTTTTGATTTTGTTATCGAGACTGAATCCGCAATAGGTACAGATATTTTGACATTCATTGCTCAAATACATAGGCGCATACATCTGAATGGTTTTACCGAAACGTTTTTGGGTTAATTGATGACTCATTTGTGCCATTTGTTCCAAATAGGGTTGTGCGGAAGGCGATAGCAATGCCATAAAATCATTGAGATTCCGTTTGTTTTTTGCCAATGCCGATTCAACTTCTTTTGAAGTCATTCGATAAATCAAAGTTTGTACCTCATCCCAATCGTACAGTTCAAAAATGGATGCAAAATGGGCCATATTATTCATTTAAAAAAGCAGTTAACGGACTAGATGCAACTGCTCGGTTGATAGATTGTGCCAATTGTGCTTGATACGCTTTACGACCTGCAATTACAGCTTCTTTAAATGCCTCTGCCATTAATTTTGGATTACCAGCAACAGCAATTGCGGTGTTTACTAAAACAGCATCAGCGCCCATTTCCATGGCACGGGAGGCGTGTGATGGCGCACCAATTCCCGCATCAACGATTACAGGCACTTTACTTTGTTCAATGATGATTTCTAGAAAGTCTTCGGTTTTTATTCCTTTATTACTTCCAATGGGGGAACCCAAAGGCATAACCGCAGCTGTTCCGGCATCTTCCAATCGTTTACACAATACAGGATCGGCATGAATATAGGGTAATATAATAAATCCTAGTTTGGCTAATTCTTCTGTTGCCTTAAGAGTTTCTATCGGGTCGGGAAGCAGGTATTTTGGATCGGGATGGATTTCCAGTTTCAACCAATTGGTTTCTAATGCTTCTCGAGCCAATTGCGCTGCAAAAATGGCTTCCTTGGCATTTCGTGCTCCCGAAGTATTGGGTAATAAATTGATATGCGGATGCTTGATATGGGACAAAATAGCATCGGTTTCGGTTTCTAAATCGATACGTTTCAATGCCACAGTGACTAATTCACTTTCAGAAGCTAAAATCGCTCCCTCCATTTGTGTATTGGAACCAAATTTTCCTGTTCCTAAAAACAAGCGGGAGCTAAATTCTTTATCGGCGATTTTTAATGTTGTCATATAATTTTGAGTTGAGTTGAGGAACGAGTTGAGGATTTTGAGTGAGTAAACCGGAGACGGCAACGCCGTAAATACCCGCTTTTAGTATAGGACGCACATCATCGAGTTGGATTCCTCCGATGGCATAGATTGGTGTTTTGATTTTTTTCGTCGCTAGTTTTGAAGCCACTTTTTTATAGCCTTCCAACCCTAAAATCGGACTAAGGTTTTCTTTTGTTGTGGTAAATTGGAACGGCCCCAAACCGATGTAATCGCATTTTTCTTCTACTCTTTGCAGGACCTCTTCGAGTGTGTTAGCGGTTCCGCCGATTATTTTATCCTTTCCTAAAATTGCTCGGGCTGCTTCTATTTTCATGTCGGTTAACCCTAAATGGATTCCATCAGCATTGATTTCATGAGCAATATCAACATGATCATTGATGATAAATGTCGCGGAGTAAGTGTCACAAAGTAGTTTTACCGTATCGGCAAGTTCCAATAATTCTTCTTTCTGTGCCTTTTTAAATCGTAATTGTATCCAGTCGCAACCGTGGTCTAGTGCTTGCCTGATATTGTAGGTTTGCTCTTCGAAGGAATCTCCTTGAGAAATGTATTGTAGTTTACTTAGCATGATGGTATCCTAATAATGTGTTGTTGGTGTTTAAATAGTTTTCTATATATTGTTTTGATTTTTGACAGGAAGTTTCTAATGAAAAGCCTAAGGCCATATTAGCAGCAATAGCTGAAGATAATACACAGCCTGAGCCATGTTTTTCTATTACATTGGAAACGTTTGGAGATAACGTAATTCGGTTGTTTTGACGGTATAAATAATCGGTTCCTAAGGCTGCTGAATTATGACCTCCTTTGAGTAAAACAGCACAGTAGTTTGAAAGCATTTGGGCATTATTTTCCGGTGTATTTTGTTGTGATGTCAATTTCAGAATTTCGATATAATTGGGTGTAATTAGATCGATTTGTTTTAAAATTCCGAGAAGTACTGCTTGACTTTCAACTGTAATGAAGTTGAAATTGGTGGTAGATTTCAAAACCGTATCCCAGATTATTTTGACTTGGGTTGACTGTTTTCGGATTTCAGCAATACAAGATTGCAAGTACTCCAAAGAAGGCATGATGCCAATCTTGACCACTTTGATCTCGTATTTTTTAAAAAGAGTTTGAATGGATTGAAGCACAAAATCGATATCGGTCCAATGCATTGCGTGGAATGCTTCTTCCGTTTGAAGGGTATTTCCGCTCATAATACCTAAGCCGTATACTTGGTGTTGTTCGAATGTTTTGATATCGGCTAAGATACCAGCGCCCCCAGAGGGATCAAAACCTGCAATTGTTAGAACGAATGGGCGATTTGCTGACATTTTTTAAAACTTTCTAAAGGGTTACTACTGTTCCAAATGTATCCTAAAAGGGCTACCTCATCGAAACCGGATTGTAGGGTTTCGGATATGTTTTCAAGCGCTATTCCGCCCAAGGCTATTAGTTTGGTATTCCAATTGGTTCGGTGTTTGACATCAGTCAAGAGATTGGTTTGTGATTGGTAATTTGGCTTTGAAATACTGGGATAGACAGGGCTTAGAAAAGCATAGTCATAATCGTTGTGCAAGGCATTGAATTCTTCGATAGAATGTGTTGCAATCGAGAAACTAAATGCAGACGCATCTGTCCCTGTTTTCGGGTTATGCAATCGGGTAATTCCGAAGGCTTCAGCCAAATGATGATGACTATGCAACACCAATTGATTGCTGTAATCATTTCCAATGGCTGTCAGCAACGCGATCATTGATGTTTCTGAATAATCAGGTTTTCGGACATGTAGCAACCTCAATCCATTGTCAAAAAGTGAATGGATGTGATTGATTTCGTTGTCAACAGCCGTTGGATTAGTGATTACAATCATCTTAGATGTAAATTTCTTTACCGGTTTCTATGAATTCTTCTGACTTTGCTTTCATGCCTTCTTCAGCGGCGGCTACATCGCGGATTTCCTGAGAGATTTTCATCGAACAGAACTTCGGTCCACACATCGAACAGAAATGCGCAACTTTAGCGCCATCGGCAGGTAGTGTTTCATCATGAAATTCTCTTGCGGTGTCGGGATCCAAAGCCAAATTGAACTGATCTTCCCATCTAAATTCGAATCGGGCTTTACTTAAGGCATTGTCGCGGTATTGTGCGCCGGGATGCCCTTTGGCTAAATCGGCAGCATGAGCTGCGATCTTATATGTGATTACCCCGTCTTTTACGTCTTTTTTGTTGGGTAATCCCAGATGCTCTTTCGGTGTTACATAACATAACATGGCGCATCCGTACCAACCAATCATTGCTGCACCGATGGCTGAGGTAATATGATCATAACCTGGAGCGATATCTGTTGTTAATGGACCTAATGTATAAAACGGTGCTTCGGCACAATGTTCCAATTGTTTGTCCATGTTTTCTTTGATCATGTGCATAGGTACGTGACCTGGTCCTTCGATGAATACTTGCACATCGTGCTTCCATGCTATTTTGGTTAGTTCTCCTAGGGTTTCCAATTCGGCAAATTGAGCGGCATCATTGGCATCAGCTATAGATCCCGGGCGTAATCCATCGCCCAATGAGAAAGCCACATCGTATTGCTTCATGATTTCACATATTTCTTCGAAATGCGTGTACAAGAAGTTTTCTTTGTGATGGAACAAACACCATTTGGCCATGATAGAACCACCTCGAGAAACGATTCCGGTAACACGGTTGGCTGTTAAGTGGATGAAGCGCAATAAAACTCCGGCATGAATGGTAAAGTAGGAAACTCCTTGTTCAGCTTGTTCAATCAGTGTATCACGGAAGATTTCCCAGGTTAAATCTTCGGCCACTCCTTTTACTTTCTCCAACGCTTGGTAAATAGGCACAGTTCCGATAGGCACCGGAGAATTACGTATAATCCATTCGCGGGTTTCGTGTATGTTTTTACCTGTAGATAAATCCATGATGGTATCGGCGCCCCAACGGCAAGCCCAGACTGCTTTTTCCACTTCTTCTTCGATAGATGAGGTTACGGCACTGTTCCCGATGTTGGCATTGATTTTCACCAAAAAATTTCTTCCCACAATCATGGGTTCGCTTTCCGGGTGGTTGATATTGTTGGGAATGATGGCACGACCGGCGGCTACTTCACTACGCACGAATTCGGGTGTGATTTTGCTTTTCGGTGTATTGGCGCCAAAACTGTTTCCGGCGTGTTGGCATTGCATTGCTTTTTGTGCAGTTTCCAGTTGTTCTATACGTTGGTTTTCACGAATGGCGATATATTCCATTTCCGGAGTGATGATACCCTGCTTGGCATAGTATAGTTGGGTTACATTGGCTCCCTTTTTAGCACGCATCGGTTTGTGTAGGTATTCAAAACGCAAATGATTCAGACTTTCGTCGTTCAAACGCATTTTACCATAGTCTGAAGAGATTTCGGATAATTCTTCCACATCATTACGGTCTAAGATCCATTGCTCTCGGATGCGTGGTAAGCCTTTGCGCACATCGATATCGGCATTGGGATCGGTATAGGGGCCGGATGTATCGTAAACGGTAACCGGCGGGTTTTTTTCGATACCACCGTTCGATAATTTCGTATCGTGTAGCTGAATTTCGCGCATAGCGACTTTTATCGGGTGGATTTCACCGTCGATATAGACTTTTGTTGAGTTGGGAAAGGGTTTTCTGGAGATTTTTTCTTCGTTGGTCATGTTTGTTATGCGTTATGAATGATATGTTATGAGTTCTTAAAAGCGTTGATTTCCTGCCAGGGATGGAAGCGGATAGCCCGTAAAGGTAAAAGCCGTAAGAAACAGGTTTTGAAAGTGGCGACCGGAGGAAGCGGCTTTCAAGGCTATGTTTTGAGGCTTTTGACTGCGGACTTGCAGCGAACAGCCCGCCCGTGCAGCCTTACTATCCGCCTTGTGTGGCTGTGATGATTAGAATATCGTCGGTTTCAGATAGGACCGTAGTTGCCCAGTCGGTTTTGGGTATTACCGAATTATTGATGGCAAAAGCGATTCCGTTTTGTTTGTTGGGAAATTCGAGGTCAAGCAAAGCCTGAACAGAAAGCGTTGCTGCTTCGAAATGTTTGGGTTTGTTGTTGATTTTTAGTTCCATTCCTGTTAGTTTTAGTATAGCGTACTACTTTAGGAATGGCTACAATGGTGCCTAAAAGCACATTATGAAGTCATCTTACTTTTCCCTACGCTAGTATTAACCAGATCAGGTTCAGAGGGTAAAATCTCAGCCTACATTCCCTAAAACGAGAGTAGACACCCCTAAAGCGAGACAAATGTATGTTTTTTTTATTTAAGATGGTTCGACTTTTTAGAATTTAGGAGTTTATTATTTATGGTTTATGGTTGTTGAGGTTATCTTAAAGTTATAGTAACCCAATAACCGAATAATCTAACCCTCTTGTTGAAGGGTAATGTGCTAAAAGAGTGCTATATCAGTGCTATATCAGTGCTACATCAGTGCTACATCTCCCACTTTTTAAAAATGGATTGTTTTTTTTTCAGGAAGGAAAGAAAGGGTTTTAACGTATTCCGATTTGTCGTATTTAGGAGAAATCTTACGTCTTTTTTAATCGTTAACAATTTGATTTATAATAAGTAATCTCTTTCCTTGCAATTTTCTTATTTTTACACCCGAATATAAATCTTAATCTATGAAGCAACATTATTTTTTCAGCCTTATTCTTTTCTTCTTCACTTTTTTGGGCTCTAATGCACAAAATAATGCGATTAATTTAGCTACCAATTCGGCATTTACGATTTCCGGTTGTAACGGATGTCCGCAATTTCCACTTAATATAACTTCGTTTACCTTTGAGTATGACTTTTATTTGAATTCAGCGAGCGATGGTAACGGTAGATTCCTATGCGCGCCAGGTATTTCTTCAGTTGCAAAACCGATTGAATTTTATGTTGATGCTTCAGGAGTATCGGTTTTAAAATTGGGTAATGGTACTACTTTCGAGACCATTGCCGGCACTCCTTCGTTTGCTGTTGGACAATGGTATCACGTTGCATTTGTAGTGAACAATACCGCTACTAAAAGTATAAAAATGTATGTCAACGGAATTCAAGTATTGGATGCTGTTTTTACACAACCTATTGAATTTTATGATAATAATTCTAATTATACGAGAATAAATCTTGGTTCATTTAGTGGCACTAATAATTGTAAATTCGATAATTTACGAATCTGGAACGATTTACGAACCAGTACAGAGATCTTTGACAATTATTCTAGTTGTGTAAGTAACACTGAACAAGGATTGGAATTGGATGTGAATTTTGACGGTTCCAACAATGGTGTAATTCTCAATAGAGCGGTAAACTCAACCTATAAGCACGGTTTTGGATATGGAAATTTTTCTTTTGTTACTGGCTCAGGTTGTAGTACAACTCCTGCACATCCACCGATTACTGTAACAGGAAATTATGCGGGTAAATACTATTATTCAGGAGAAGTAAACGGTAAACCTCGTTATGCTACAGACAATGACCTTGACTGTAGTTTTTTTACTGCTGAATCAAGCTGTACTTTACCGGAGTCGTATGAAATAGTTTGGGATAATAGTACATGGGTTTTAAAACCAGTAGGTTGTTTTTGGTTGTTCACTTCCTGTGTAGATGTTGACGATTTTGATCCAGATAATTATGGGACGAACTCGGCTACTCTTCCTTTTGGACCATGTGACGGCTGGGTTTTTACTGATACGAATGCAAGTAGTACTTTTTCTTCTGATGAATGTACTGCATTAAATACCGATAATTTTACTTCCAAAGAGTTATTGGTTTATCCGAACCCTTCCAAGCATAGTTTTACATTGAATTTTAACGAAGCATTGAAGGTGGAAATTTTTGATGTACTTGGTCAATCAATTTATAGATCTAATTTATCTATGGGATCAAATTCTATAGATTTAAGTCGCTTCTCGAAAGGGATTTACATTTTACGAGCGGTTACCACTACTGGAAATGTAAAAACAATCCAATTGATAAAAGAGTAATTGGTACAATAGTATAAAAAAGGAGGTCAATAATTTTGACCTCCTTTTTTAGTTTCGTAACCAGCAATCTTCCACGTGGTCGTTCACCATTCCGGTGGCTTGCATATGGGCATAAACTACTGTGGAACCCACAAATTTGAATCCGCGTTTTTTCAAGTCTTTACTTAGTTTGTCAGAGATTTCGTTCGTTGCCACCACATCTTGTAAGGATTTGGGTTTGTTGTCTATCGGTTTGCCACCTACGAAGCCCCAGATGTAGTTGGAGAAAGTTCCAAATTCCTCCTGTACCTTTATGAAAGCCTGCGCATTGCTTACTGTAGCTTTGATTTTGAGTCCATTTCGAATAATACCAGCGTCTTCTTTTAAAGCCTCCATTTTGGTTTCGTTATAAGCAGCTACTTTTTTATAATCGAAATTGTCAAAAGCTTTTCGGAAGTTTTCGCGTTTGGCCAATATGGTGTACCAGCTTAGTCCAGCCTGAAAGGTTTCCAGAACCAGAAATTCGAAGATAGTTGCATCATCATACACCGGTTTACCCCATTCATTATCATGATAGTTGCGGTATAAATCGTCTTTTTCACACCAACCGCAGCGTTTTTTTTCCATATTTTGTGTCTTTGGTTACCAATTGAATTTTGAATTAATCGTAAATTTACATCAAATTATGATGGAAATGAAAACGGAAATTGCGCAGTGTTTTTTGAATAGCTATTCGTATCCCGAATATCGTGAGAGAGTTTCTAATTTACTGGCGGAAGGAAAATCGTCGGGTAATGAACAAACGGAAGAATTGTTGCATTACAGTCAATTGAATGAAACTCGCATGAATCGCTTGGACAAAACGATTCAGGTTCCTGATGAAGTTGTTCATAAAATCCAGTTACTGAAGAAAAAGTACATTTGGTTGACGTTGACAGAAGGCTGGTGTGGTGATGCGGCACAAATTGTTCCTATCTTGTTTAAAATGGCATCTGTATCGGACCGCATACAGTTGAAATTGGTCTTTAGAGACGAGAATGAGACGTTAATGAACCATTTCCTTACCAATGGCAGTAAATCAATCCCTAAAGTCATTATTTTGGATGCTGAGACTTTAGAAGTAAAATCGAGTTGGGGACCACGACCAGAGGGAGCCACCCATCTTATCAAAAGTTACAAAGCGCAGTATGGTGTGGTGGATGAAACGGCTAAGACGGAATTACAACTTTGGTATTTGAAAGATAAAGGTTTGAGTACCCAAATGGAGTTGGCCAATTTGTTAGAGCATTTAGAGCATTTGGGGCATCAGAAGCTTTAAAATATCCGTACATAACCACCTATACTAAAGATTACAGTTGATGTTTTGTTGTTAAAATTAAAGTTGTATTCAGACAGTTCAATTAAAAGACCAACATCATCGTAGCTTTCAAAAGACAAGTTTATCCTACGATATCGGCCTTGCATATCGCCTCGTCCTATGGCGTAACCTCTTCCATAACCCAAATTAAGGGCTATTCTGCTTTTTTCATCCCTAAAAAAAGGACTAAGACGTAAATTTCCAAAAACAGGTACCGCCACTAATTTAAGTTTTAATCGAATGTCGATGCCGGTATTGACGCTAATTCCAAGCCATTTGTTTTTTTGTAGCCCTACACCATATTTTAATCCCAAACTATTTGGAATGAATAATGGCTTACTCTCGTCATCCTCTGTCATTGGATTATCATCCTCATCATTAATACTAAAAGATGTTGTTATCTCAAACTGTTTAAAAACAGGACTTATCGGTTTGGTTCTTTCGTATTTCGGTTTTATGGAGTCTTTAAGGCTTAAACCATAAGGTATTGTGTCTTGGGAAAAGACGAGTGTTGATAAAAGTAAAAAAAGAAATAAAAACTTATTTTTCATTTTTTGGTATCAATTTATCAAATGCTTCAGGAGTAACCGCTTCTTCAACCGAATAATCGCCAATTTTGGTTCGGCGTAATACTGTTAAATGCGCTCCAGATTGCAAAGATAAACCAAAATCATAAGCTAACGAACGAATATAAGTGCCTTTGCTGCATTGCACTCTGAAATCGATTTCAGGT
The DNA here is from genome assembly GCF_051908335.1 of Flavobacterium sp. MAHUQ-57. Taxonomy (NCBI): domain Bacteria; kingdom Pseudomonadati; phylum Bacteroidota; class Flavobacteriia; order Flavobacteriales; family Flavobacteriaceae; genus Flavobacterium; species Flavobacterium sp. MAHUQ-57. The sequence goes on from NZ_JBPZTE010000007.1 coordinate 1,240,042, forward strand.
AGTGCAATACGGGTAATTTCAAATTCGTAAATAGTGGTTTTTCGTGATGCAATTTCCACTTCTTCACCGGCACGGGCGTGTTCATACAAGCGTTTTCCGTCTTTTTTTATGGCTGAAAACACCGGTGGTTTTTGATCGATTTCCCCTAGAAACTGATGTACAGTCTCCTGAATTAGTGCTTCGGTGATATGTTCTGTTGGGAAAGTGGCATCAATTTCGGTTTCTAGGTCGTAGGAAGGAGTTGTAGCACCAACCATTATTGTTCCTGTGTATTCTTTGGTTTGAGCTTGAATTTCGGTAATTTTTTTGGTGAATTTCCCGGTACAAACGATCAATAGCCCGGTCGCCAAAGGATCTAAGGTACCGGCATGACCAATTTTAAATTTCTTTGGTAAGCCTAATCGGTTTTTTAGCGCGTACTTTAGTTTGTTGACAGCTTGAAACGAACTCCAAGTCAGTGGTTTGTCAATCAGTAAAACCTGACCGTTTAATATATCTTCCGCCGAATACAAAGTAATAATTATTTAAAATAAGTGAAATAGAAAAGGAGTAGAGTACCTGCAATAATACGATACCAGCCCCACGGTTTGAATCCGTATTTTTTGATAATACCGATAAAAAATTTGATAGCGATAACAGCTACTATGAAAGCAACCAGATTTCCCACCAAAAACATGGTGATGGTTTCTTTGGATTGTAGAATTAATTCATAGCCTTTCATTTGGCTGTGCTCGTAAGTTTTGATCAGTACCGAATAACACGTAACGGCCAACATGGTAGGAACGGCTAAAAAGAAAGAAAATTCAGCGGCAGCATGTCGGCTCAATCCTTGTTGCATTCCGCCAATGATAGAGGCTGCACTTCGGCTTGTTCCCGGCATCATTGCTAAACATTGCCAGAAACCAATAGTTACCGCTTTTTTGATTGAAATTTCTTCTTCGGTAGCTACAGTTGGGTTTTGGAAGAACTTATCAATGAACAATAGGATAATTCCGCCTACAATCAAAACAATAGCAATAGGGATGGGATTGCCTAAAACGGCTTCGATCTTATCATCGAATAATTTACCTAAAACCAGGGCTGGAACCACGGCACATGCTAGTTTGATAAAGAAATTCCATTTCGAAAAATCGAAGAACTTTTTCCAGTATAAAGCAACAACAGCCAAAATAGCCCCAAATTGAATGGATACTTGGAATAATTTCACAAAATCATCTTCTTGTATACCAAAGTACGAACTGGTAAATATCATGTGTGCAGTAGAAGAAACCGGTAAATATTCGGTTAGGCCTTCTACGATAGCAATAAGTATGGCTTGTAGGATATCCATAGACACGTCTTAAATTTCAGTGGAGCATTTTGGTCAAGAAACCAAACCAATTACTGTAGTTATTTAGTTTTTTTAAAGATCGAATATATTGTAATTCCAAATCCAGCCAAAACCATTGTAGGCGCTAATCGGATTCTTCTGAAATTAAAGATATCAGGATTGAACACTTTCGGATCATCGCTTCCACCTCCAGTCATTAGTATGAAACCAATGGTAATAACCGCTAATCCAATTAAGAGAAATTTATAATTGACCTTTTCGAAAAGAAATTCATTTTTTTTATCTTCCATCTAACTCTATTTTGTGTTGTTTACAATTGCCTTTTACCATTTTGGCTTAGGTTCTCGAAGTCACGTTTTATTTTAATACAAATCGTCTGTTCTTAAATTCAAGAAACGTTGTGTAGCAAAATGGGTGCTTATCCACGTTATTAGTACTCCAACTCCGAAAACACCTAATAAAATCATGATGATGGAGAATTTGTCTTCCATGATGCCTAAGTTTGGAAAATTAGAATCAACATAGAACAATACACCCAGTAAGGCGATGATGGCCACACCAGCACCAATCATACCCAGTCTTACGCTTCTCCAGATGAATGGTTTTCTGATGAAAGCTTTTGTAGCTCCCACCATTTGCATTGTTTTGATGATAAAGCGGTTGGCATATATCGATAATCGTAATGAACTATTGATGAGTAAAACAGCAATTACCGTTAAAAATCCACTTATGATTAAAATCCACATACTGGCTTTTTTCACGTTTTCGTTCACCATTTTTACCAACTGTTTGTCGTAGATGATGTCCGAAATCAATTTGTTTTCTCTTAGTTTGGCTTCGATTTTAGCAATACTGTCGCTTTCCACATAGGCTGCTTTGATATGGATATCGAAAGAGTTTTGTAATGGGTTTACGCCTAAGAATTCCATGAAATCCTCACCAATAATATCCGAATGGGTTTTTGCGGCTTGTTCTTTGGTTACAAAATCAACGGTTTTTGCAAATTTCGTTGCTTTAATGCTATCGCCGAATTTTTGTAATGTAGTGTCTTGGGCTTCATCTTTGAAATAGATAGACATCGCAATGCCTTCTTTGAAATCATTAGACAGTTTTCTAGAATTTACGACGAAAAGTGCCAATAAACCCAACATAAAAAGTACTAAAAACACACTCAATACCACAGAAAAATACGACGTAATTAATCTGCGTTTTTGAAATTTTTCAAAAGATGAACTCATACAATAAAATTATTTGGGGTAAAAATAACAAAGAATTTCTTTATATAAAGTTAATAACGCTCAAAGTTTCATGTTTCTTATAATAAATGTAAATTTATAAGCCGTTTTATCCTCGGAAAATTAAAAATAAAGCATAACAGACAAAAAATGGAATACAGAATCGAAAAAGATACCATGGGTGAAGTAAAGGTTCCTGCGGATAGATATTGGGGTGCGCAGACCGAACGTTCTCGAAATAATTTTAAGATCGGTCCTTCGGGATCTATGCCTAAAGAAATCATTGAAGGATTTGCTTATTTGAAAAAAGCGGCCGCGTATGCCAATTGTGATTTGGGTGTACTTTCTTCAGCAAAAAGAGATGCTATAAGCGCGGTTTGCGATGAACTATTGGCTGGAAAATTAGACGATCAATTTCCTTTGGTAATTTGGCAAACCGGATCCGGAACACAAAGCAATATGAATGTGAATGAAGTGATTGCCAATCGGGCTCAGGTTTTGGCCGGACATAAGATTGGGGAAGGAGATCCAATCATCAAGGCGAATGACGATGTGAATCAATCGCAATCCTCGAACGATACCTTTCCAACAGCAATGCACATTGCCGCCTACAAAATGATTGTAACAACTACGATACCAGGAATTGAGCAATTGCGTGACACACTGCGAAGCAAAGCAGAAGCCTTCACCACTATCGTAAAAATAGGACGTACCCACTTGATGGATGCCACTCCGTTAACTCTGGGTCAGGAGATTTCCGGTTATGTGGCCCAGTTGGATTACGGATTGAAAGCTCTTAAAAACACCCTACCTCATCTTTCGGAAGTGGCTTTGGGTGGAACTGCCGTTGGTACCGGATTAAATACTCCGAAAGGGTATGACATGAAAGTTGCATCGTACATTGCGCAATTTACAGGTCATCCTTTTGTGACCGCTCCCAATAAATTTGAAGCTTTGGCTTCGCACGATGCCATTGTTGAAACACATGGCGCTTTGAAGCAGTTGGCTGTTTCCTTGAACAAAATAGCCAATGATATCCGAATGTTGGCCTCAGGTCCGCGATCGGGTATTGGTGAAATTCTTATTCCCGAGAATGAACCGGGTTCCTCTATCATGCCGGGTAAAGTCAATCCGACCCAATGTGAAGCACTCACAATGGTATGTGCGCAGGTATTAGGGAATGATGTGGCGATTACTGTGGGAGGAATGCAAGGACATTACGAGCTGAATGTTTTCAAACCGGTTATGGCGGCAAACTTCTTACAGTCGGCGAGATTGTTGGGCGATGCCTGTGTGTCTTTTGATGAACATTGCGCACAGGGAATAGAACCCAATCATGCCCGAATCAAAGAATTGGTTGATAATTCATTAATGTTGGTTACGGCTTTGAATACCAAAATAGGTTATTATAAAGCCGCAGAAATTGCACAAACTGCCCATAAAAACGGAACAACACTAAAAGAAGAAGCCATCCGCCTCGGTTATGTTTCTGCCAAAGATTTTGACGCATGGGTCAAACCCGAAGACATGGTGTGAATTAAGGAATTGCTTTAAATGAACTTAATAGCCTTCAAAATTTCCAGTTTCTTATAATAAATGTAAATTTGCGACTTAAATTTTAAGTGCGGAAGGACTTTGCGACTTTCCACTTTGAAACTTTGTAACTCTTAAGATGAAATACTTTCACGAACAAATCGAAGCCAAATGGCAAAAGTACTGGGCAGACCATCAAACGTTTGCTGCTGCAACTAATTCTGATCAACCGAAATACTATGTGTTGGATATGTTTCCTTACCCTTCAGGGGCTGGGCTCCATGTGGGGCATCCGCTGGGTTATATCGCTTCGGATATCGTAGCGCGATATAAAAGACACAAAGGATTCAATGTGTTGCATCCACAAGGATATGATTCATTTGGTTTGCCAGCAGAACAATATGCTATTCAAACTGGTCAGCATCCTGAAAAAACCACTAAGGAGAATATTGCCCGTTACCGTGAGCAATTGGATAAAATTGGTTTTTCATTCGATTGGAGCCGTGAAGTACGTACTTCAAATCCAGAGTATTATAAACATACCCAGTGGATTTTCATCCAGTTATTTGAATCATGGTATAACAAAAATACCGACAAAGCTGAAGATATCTCAACTTTGACGGCTATTTTCGCAACGGAAGGAAATGCAAATGTGCATGCCGTTTGTGATGACAACATTGCTCTTTTTTCAGCTTCGGAATGGAATGCTTTTTCTACAGAACAACAACAAAAAATACTGTTACAATACCGTTTAACATATTTGGCGGAAACCGAAGTGAACTGGTGTCCGGCATTAGGAACGGTTTTGGCGAATGACGAAATCGTAAACGGCGTTTCAGAACGTGGAGGACATCCGGTTATTCGTAAAAAGATGACCCAATGGTCGATGCGTATTTCAGCTTATGCAGAACGTTTGTTACAAGGATTAGAAGCAATTGATTGGACCGAATCATTGAAAGAATCACAACGCAACTGGATTGGAAAATCGGTGGGTGCTGCGGTTACTTTCCAAGTGAAAGATCACGATGCGGTGATTGATGTGTTTACCACGCGTCCTGATACCATTTTTGGTGTCACGTTTATGACGTTAGCACCGGAACATGACTTGGTAGCTCAAATTACCACTCCAGAACAAAGAGAAACAGTTGATGGTTACATTGAAGCTACGGCTAAACGTTCTGAGCGTGAGCGTATGGCCGATGTGAAAACTATATCGGGAGTGTTTACCGGAGCGTATGCAGTGCACCCGTTTACCCAAGAACCGATTCCGGTTTGGATTGGAGATTATGTATTGGCTGGATATGGGACCGGAGCTGTAATGGCTGTACCATGTGGTGATGAGCGTGATTATGCGTTTGCGAATTTCTTTAAAGGAACGAAGGGCATGCCAGTCATTAAAAATATTTTCAATCAGGATATTTCCGAAGCCGCTTACGGTGAAAAAGCCGGTTTTGAGTTGGTCGATTCTGATTTCTTAAACGGATTGGATTATAAGGCCGGTACGAAGAAAGTTATTGAGGAATTGGAAAAGATAGGCGCAGGAACGGCCAAAGTGAACTACCGTTTGCGTGATGCTGTTTTCTCGCGTCAACGTTATTGGGGAGAACCATTCCCAGTATATTATGTGAACGGAATGCCTCAAATGATTGCCAAAGAACACCTTCCAGTTGTATTGCCGGAAGTGGAGAAATATTTGCCAACTGAAGACGGGCAGCCACCATTAGGAAATGCAACGGTTTGGGCTTGGGATACGATGAACAATCAAGTCGTGAGTAATGAATTGATCGATCATGTCACTGTATTTCCATTGGAATTGAACACTATGCCAGGTTGGGCAGGATCGTCTTGGTATTGGATGCGTTATATGGATGCACACAATGCAGATGAGTTTGCAAGCCAAGATGCCTTGAAATACTGGGAAAATGTGGATTTATATATTGGTGGAAGCGAGCACGCAACCGGCCACTTGTTGTATTCGCGTTTCTGGAATAAATTCTTAAAAGACAAAGGTTTTGCGCCTACGGAAGAACCTTTCAAAAAACTGATCAACCAGGGGATGATTTTGGGTGAAAGTGCTTTTCTTTTTATATTACAGACAAGGTTTGGGGAGAAAAGTGGACAAACTCAAGTTATAATTACAAAAGAATTATATTCTGAAATCATAAATGGAGGCTCTATTGATATTTTGCCTAAAACATTGGCTGATTTTCTTGTTGGAAGAATGAATTTACATTTAGAGTTTAACCAAGATTTAAAAGGTTTACCATTTAATTTTATTTGTTACAAAACTCCAATTGATGTTAATTATGTAAATCTAAAAAATGAAATTATAGTTGGAGAATTAGATAATAACAATAGATATAAAAATGACATTTTGAATTCTTCATATTATGATGGAAATGTAATAATAGATGGTAATAAAATCGAAGTCCTTTCTGTTCATAGAGAGGTAGAAAAAATGTCCAAATCAAAATACAACGTAGTTAATCCTGATGATATCTGCGAACAGTACGGAGCCGATACGTTGCGTTTGTACGAAATGTTTTTGGGACCATTGGAACAAGCGAAACCATGGAATACAGCTGGTATTACTGGAGTTTCAGGATTCCTGAAAAAACTATGGCGTTTGTACTTCGATGATAATGGTTTGATAGTCATTAACGACGAACCGACTGCTGACATGTACAAATCGTTACACAAAACCATCAAAAAGGTAACTGAAGATATCGAGAATTTCTCTTTCAATACTTCAGTATCACAGTTTATGATTTGTGTAAACGAACTGGCACAGCAAAAGTGTAATCACAGAGCTATTTTAGAACCGTTGGCTGTTGTAGTTTCACCTTATGCGCCGCACATTGCTGAAGAACTGTGGAGTGCTTTGGGTCATGAAGGATCGATTTCGACCGTGGCTTTTCCTCAATTTGAAGAAAAATACTTAGTGGAATCTGAAAAAGAATATCCGGTATCTTTCAATGGGAAGATGCGTTTCACGATTAAATTGCCATTGGACTTGACAGCGGCTCAAATTGAAGCAATCGTTATGGCCGATGAACGAACTCAAAATCAGTTACAAGGAAGAACTCCTAATAAAGTGATTATCGTTCCTGGAAAGATTATCAATTTAGTAGGATAGGTTTTCTATTTACTATAAAAATCCCAAATTCCCATTCTGACAAGATCAGAGATCGGGAATTTGGGATTTCTTTTTTTAGCGTTTCAGGGTGAAATGCGCTTTGAAGGTTTTCGGGATTGCGTTCGCGTCGGAATAATGTACTACGAACCAGTAATCGGTCGAAGGTAATTCTTTTCCATTGTAGGTACCGTCCCAGCCTAATCCACTTGGTTGGATCACTTTTAAAAGTTTACCCATACGATCAAAGATTTCGATTCTACTTTCCGGTTGGTCTTGGAGTGCTTTTATGTTCCAAGTTTCGGTGAAACCATCCCCGTTGGGAGTAAAAAATTTAGGGTAGTCAACCAATAAAACGTTTTCCGTTATACTTCCACAAGCATTGGTTACTGTAATTATATGTTCACCTGGTTTTACATTGGTAAATACATTATTGGACTGTGGTGCACCATTGTCTAGTTGGTAATTGTAATTTCCTGCAGGTAGCACTTCAATTTTAATTGAAGTTTGCTGAGCGAAATAATCGGATTGTGTTACGGCTATGGCAATAGGTTCGTTTTCAAGGTTCACGATTGTTTTGCTCATATCAGATTCACATCCGAGTGTTGTGCTCCTGTCTTTTGTAATTACACCGTATTCGGCAGGAAGTGTTACTGAAAGGTTGTTTTGCGTTGCATTGGGAATAATTGTCGCAATTCCCGATTGAATCGAATACCATTGAAAGGAATAGGTTGCAGGATCCAAATAGGTATTGATAACGAATGGAACTAGAGCATTGTTTTTGTCTTTGCAGATACTACCGCCAGCCAAAATTGGTTTTGGGAGTGGTACAATGGTTACTGCAATTGGACTTCTTTGGCTTTCACAACCCACGGTTTGTGTTACGTAGTACGTAGTCACTCCTGGATTAGAAGTATTGGGTGTTGGAGCTGTTGTACTTCCTGTTCCACCGGTAGGTGTCGAATACCATAATAGGTTGGATCCGGTAGCGGTTAGCGGAGAAGCAGATTGATTTTGACAATAGCTTACAGTTGAAGTAGTTACTGGTGCTGATGGAGCACTGCCAACCATTACGGAGATAGCTGCTCTGGCGCTTTCACAACCATTCGTGTTTTGGGTTACATAATACGTTGTGGTTCCGGCATTGGAAGTATCAGGTATTGGAGCAATTGTAGTTCCCGTTCCTCCGGTAGATGTTGTATACCATAAAAGTGTAGTTCCTGTTGCCGATAAAGCCGAAGCTGCTTGATTTTGACAATAGTTGACGCTAGGTGTTACCGTTGGCATTGTTGAAGGTGCTTTTACCTCAACGGATATTGCAGTCCTCGGGCTTTCACAACCTGCAATAGTTTGAGAAACATAATACACGGTAGTTCCTGCAGTCGTAGTAGACGGAGTTGGAGCTATAGTGCTTCCTGTGCCACCGGTTGGTGTAGTGTACCATAAAAGGTTCGTTCCTGTTGCAGTTACTATATTGGACGTTTCATTAAGGCAATAACTTAAAGAAGATGTTGCAGCCGGTGATTGCGGTTGAGCATTTACAGTAACTGTGATAGCACTTCTTGGACTTTCACAACCCACGGTTTGCGTTACGTAATAGGTGGTGGTTCCTGAAGTTGATGTATTAGGAATTGGAGCCGTTGTGTTACCTGATCCTCCAGTAGGTGTTGAATACCATAACAAGCTGTTTCCCGAAGCGGTCAGTGTTGAAGGAGTTTCATTTTGACAATAAGTGATTTGCGGCGTAACAGAAGGAGCTACAGGTGCGTTGTCAACAATTACGTTGATAGGAGCTCTGGCGCTTTCACAACCATTGCTGTTTTGGGTTACATAATATGTTGTAGTTCCAGCAATGGATGTATCAGGTATTGGAGCAATTGCGGTTCCCGTTCCTCCGGCAGATGTTGTATACCATAAAAGTGTAGTTCCTGTAGCCGATAAAGCTGAAGCCGTTTGGTTTTGGCAATAGTTGACGCTAGGTGTTACTGTTGGCATTGCAGACGGTGCTTTTACCTCAACGGATATTGCAGTCCTCGGGCTTTCACAACCTGCTACGGTTTGTGTGACATAATAGGTGGTTGTTCCTGTAATAGAAGTGTTGGGTGTTGGTGCACTTGTAGATCCTATGCCACCGGTTGGTGTAGTATACCATAAAACATTGGTTCCCGAAACAGACAGTGCCGAGGCAATTTCGTTTTGACAATAGAAAGGAAAAGGGTTGGGTATAATAGGTTTGCTGGTCCCATTGAACTCATAAGCACCCATATCAGTAGCACTACCTAAAATTCTATTGGTGTTGTCCAAATCAGTTACAGTACCACTGATGATGTAAGCATTATTACCTGCATCAATACATTGGCTTCCGCAAGAAAGACGGTAATCTCCTCCAGAATTTAATCCGATGGGTAATGGATTGATAAATAACGGATTTTGATTGCTATTGGTCGCTGTAATGGGTAATCCAAAATTGATAGTGTTGTTTTTATAATCTATAGTCGAAGTCACATATACAGTAATATCAGGATAAGAATTTCCCCAAAGTATCGAGTTGTATACTTTGTGTGAATTTCCAAATAAATGGACAGCTCCCATTGAATTGCTATTATTTCCAGTGACTGTAATATGGGATAAGGTAATATTGGCATTGTCAGAATAGATTGCACTACCCATGTTTCCTGTAAATAGTGAGTTAGAAATCGTGGCACTTGGAGCATCAATATAAATCCCGCCTGTATTTCCTTGCACAATTAAGTTTTTCAAATACCGATTACCAGAAAATCTTTGGAAAATATAGATTCCACCAGGATCTCTGTAGGAAGTATTGTTAATGATTTTAAGATTGGAATAATTGCTTGAAGAATAAGCATCATCAAAGATTCCGGCCGCATCTCCACTGTTGGAAATATTTTCCTCAACCACTAGGTTATCAAAGTTATTATCTGCTGCTCCATGGCAATAGATTCCACCTCCTCTTTTAACACAATAGTTTTTTCGAACGATAAGATTTTTAAACGAATTAACAATTGCATAGGATGCTATTCCGGCACCTTCATCAGCATATAATGCTGTTGAACGAATTAGAATAAAGCTATTGATAAAGTCGTCTGCCCTTCCGTTTTGTACTATAAATCCATCGAGGGTTGCAGAAGTGTTTCCCAATATTACAACATGGTAGCAGTTGTCTAGATTAGAGCTATTACCAATATTTCCATCTAAAATCGTTTGATTTGTATTCCAATCTCTTTGATTCAGTAGTGTTTCATTACCAATAAATCCTCCGTATAATTTTACATTCGTTAAAACAGTAAATGAATTTTTTCTATTGTTGGGATCTACGGTATTTAAATTATCGGCGGGTCGTGTTGGGAAATAGGTTCCTTTGGCAACCCAAATTTCATCACCGTCAGCAGCATTGTTTATTGCGTTTTGCAAATCGGTATAGGCATTGATCCAAGAAGTACCATTATTGCTTCCTGTTGCTGCATTGTTTACGAAGATTGTATTGGCAAGAGTTTGGTTTGAAAAAAGTAGTATAAGTGTAAGGTATAATAGTTTCCTCATTTTTGGCTACGTCGGTTTTTTATTGTTTTGAATGCAAATCTATAAATTATCTAAAAAAGGACAGTAAAAATGTCATAATGACATGTTTTAAAATTGGTTCAAAATTTGTAGCTTTAGTATTAATTAATTGAATTTTATTATGTTAGGATATTATATTATAATCGGAGGAATTGCTTTGTTAAGTTGGTTAGTGAGTAATCGTTTACAGCGTAAATTTGATCATTATTCCAAAATAGCATTACGCAATGGGATGAGTGGAGCGGAGATAGCTGAAAAAATGCTCGCGGATCATGGGATTCGTGATGTTAAAGTAATCTCGACACCAGGAAGATTGACGGACCATTATAATCCTGTGGATAAGACAGTCAATTTGTCGGAAGCGGTTTACAATCAACGCAATGCGGCTGCGGCTGCGGTTGCGGCACATGAATGTGGCCACGCCGTTCAACATGCTACTGCTTATAGCTGGTTAACGATGCGTTCGAAATTGGTACCTTTGGTGAATGTATCATCAACATTGTCACAATGGTTGATTATGGGTGGTTTGATATTGGGAATCGCTTCTCAAGGTTTGAATTTAGGTTATATAGTTGCCGTTATCGGTTTGGTTTTAATGGGTGTAGCTACGGCTTTTTCATTGATAACTTTACCTGTTGAGTACGATGCTAGTAATCGTGCCTTGGCTTGGTTGAAAAATAAACATATGTTAGGTCAGGAAGAATATGCCGGTGCTGAAGATGCTTTGAAATGGGCTGCGAGAACTTATTTGGTAGCGGCTATTGGTGCTGTGGCTTCGATGTTGTATTGGGCGATGCAAGTTTTCGGCCGACGCGATTAATTTTAAACGTATACAAATATGAATACAAATCCCAAATTCCAAGAATGGAGTTTGGGATTTTTTTGGACACTTTACAATTGTATTTGTCTCTCAATTTGTTGGTCAAGGGAAATAAAGGTTTCGGTTCTGGAAACACCTTCAATTGCCTGAATTTTTGTATTGAGCAAGTTCATTAAATGTTCATTGTCCTTACAAATGATTTTAATTAGAATACTCCAATTTCCAGTGGTGTAGTGACATTCCAATACTTCGGGAATTTTTTTCAACTCACGCACCGCTTCAGGATTACGTGCGGCCTTGTCAAGATAAATTCCCACAAAAGCCATGGTGCTGTAACCCAAAACTTTATTGTTTACCGTAAATTTTGAACCGGAAATTACTTTGGCTTCTTCCAGTTTGCGTAGTCTTTGATGAATGGCTGCCCCCGAAATACCAATCTTGTTGGCGATTTGTAAAATGGGTTTTCGAGCATCATCCATCAGGTAGCGAAGAATCTCTTTATCTATACCGTCAATTTCTATTTGTAGATGATTTATTTTCATAGGAATAAATTAAAAGCAATTTTATGATTAAATATTTACCGAATGTCCACTGGACATTCTCCTCTTAATATCAAATCGTCAATTTCAATCTGTAAGTGATTTATTTTCATGACTTAAAATTTGATAGTTAAAAGTACAAATTTTGTTTGAATTGATAATGTAGTATTGAAAGTTGTGAATTGTGTTAAAATTGGCAATAAAGCAATAAAACGAAATAGGTTAACGTTTCATTATCAACCTACTATGTTTAATCTTCAAATCAAAAAGAAATGAATACACTAAAAAAACTATTGCTTTTTGCGGTTTCCTTTATAGGAATTGCAATGGCACACGGACAGGAGAATGCCACATCTAATCGCATTGCTACTCAGTTTGACTATATCTTGCAAAAATCGGAGAGTTATCAGGATTTAAAAATTGTCAAGCGAAAATTGATTGAGAGTTTACAACGGGATGTGTTGGGATCTCTTTCAAAAATTGAAACGGAATTGAATAGTTCCAAAACCACGCTGTCTGAACAGCAAAGTCAAATTCAAAGTTTACAAGCAAAAATGACAAGTTTGAATGCTGCACTTTCGACCTATACGAATGCTGGTCCTACAGTTACCTTTTTGGGCATTGAATTCAATCAGAAAGTTTTTGCCACGACATTTGCACTGTTGCTTTTCGGGTCGGTAGCCTTGGTGTTGTTTTTTGCGTTACGGTACAAAAAATCGAATGCAGTTACCGCGCACTCAAAAAGTGTTTTAGCCGAATTGGAAGAAGAATACCAAAACTACAAGCAGAAATCGATTGAAAGAGAACAGAAAATAAGTCGGTTGTTACAAGATGAGATTAATAAGCAAAAGAATAGCAAAGCATTGAATGCCTCATAAAAGAAAAGCCTATTTCAAATGAAATAGGCTTTTTTATTAATTGTATCCTTTGTATGGTACTTCTTTTTCGTGGAAAACGACACCATAGTCTTCCAATTCATCCAGAATAGTTTGGTATACTTCTTTTTTGATTGGCAGTTGTACACCCGGAGTTTTAATTGTTCCATTGAGGATTTGCAGAGTTGCCATTGCTACCGGTAAACCTACTGTTTTGGCCATGGCTGTATAGGTTTGATCATCGCCAATACACACCATAGTGGCATCTATTTGTTTTCTTTGACCATTGATTTCATACCCAAATTTATGGTACATCACAATCATATCTTTGTCATTCGGTTGTAATGTCCACGAATCGGTTAGGATTTTTTCGAGAGCTTGCGCTGGAGTGGCATTCTTCAGGCCAAGTGTCTTATTCGGGTTAAAGATGTCCAATTCGACTAATTTGTCCCACATTACATCGTCTTGATCGATTTTCAATTGGTGGCGTAATTTGATTTCCACAGAATCCGTGGTATGATAGGGAAGGAACAAGTTGATGAATTCGCGGTAGCTCATGTTTTCAGAATCATCGATAACATACGTATCATCAGTCATTCCAAGTTGTACGAACATATCCCATGCTTTAGAATAGCCAACACGGCGAATGGTTCCTCTGAAAACGGTTAACGCATCGTCTAAACCATACACACTTCTGTATTTTAACGAATCGCGATTGGCGTACCCTTCAAATCGGCCATAACCATCCACTTCAAGAAATTCTGTTCTTCGGAATAATTTATTGTACGGGATGTATTTGTAAGTACCTTCCTGAATGAATTTCGCAGCACCACCTTGTCCTGCCAGTACTACATTTCGTGGCGCCCACGTGAATTTATAATTCCAAAGGTTAGTGTCAGATTCAGGAGCCACTAAACCGCCACAGAAAGATTCGAATAAAATCATTTTTCCGCCTTGTTCACGGATTTCATCCAATACTTTCATGGCGCTCATGTGGTCTATACCTGGATCAAGACCGACTTCATTCATAAAAACCAATCCGTTTTCCTTGGCTGCTTCATCCAGACTTTGCATGGCATCACTGATGTATGATGCAGTGACCATATGTTTTTTGAAAGTAATACAATCTTTAGCTACTTCAATATGCATATGAGCCGGAAGCATGGATATTACGATATCGGCTTTTTGGATTTCGGCTTGACGTTGTGATTCATTGTTAATGTCCAATGCAATGGCAGTGGCATTTTTGTGACCGTTTGTTTTGCGTAAGGCCAATTCTTGTGACAAATCGCCAATGGTAAGATGTAGGTTTTCACTTTCCGACTTCTCTAAAAGATATTTAATAAGCGACGACGCCGAGCGTCCTGCTCCAATAATTAATACGTTTCTCATGGTTGGTTGCTATAAAAAATCACACAAAAGTAGCAAAATGTTATATTTATGAAAGTATTGTTGTTAGAAAAGCAAATAAATTAATGATCCTGTCGTATTTTTGAAGAAAAATATCTTAATGGAAAAGAAGATTGTATTAACCGCTTTGGTTTTTGGTATGGTTTCGATTGTATTGGGTGCTTTTGGGGCGCATGCTTTAAAAAAAGTATTGAATGCAGATCAATTGAACTCTTTTGAAGTAGGCGTACGTTATATGATGTACCATGCTTTGTTTTTGTTGTTTTTGGGTACCACACAACTGATTTTACCGGAACAAAAAAACATAGTATTTACACTGACCTTGTTTGGCGTTTTGTTCTTCTCTGTGTCTATTTTCTTACTTTCTACAACAGCAATAACAGGTTTGAATTTAAAGTTCTTGGGTCCGATTACGCCTATTGGCGGATTATTGTTAATCCTTTCATGGTCAATGCTTTTCTATTACATTATCACAAAAAGAGCGTAATCTGTTAAGCATTAAAAATAAATTTATACTTTTGCGCAAATATTATAGTGCAACACAACTAGTAATTTATGGAAACATACACCCCAACTACGAAAACGATTTCGTTGGAAAAGTACGGAATCAAAGGCGTTAAAGAAATTGTATATAATCCTTCATACGAGCTATTATATCAGGAAGAACTAAATCCTAACTTAGAAGGATTTGAAAGAGGACAGTTAACCGAGCTTGGTGCTGTAAATGTAATGACTGGAGAATTTACTGGTCGTTCCCCTAAAGACAAATACATTGTTAAAGATGCCGTTACAGAAAACACGATTTGGTGGACTTCTGAAAAAGCAGTAAACGATAACAAACCCATTTCTACGGATACGTGGAATGCATTAAAAGAAAACACAGTATCGCAATTGTCTGAAAAGAGATTGTTTGTTGTAGATACTTTTTGTGGTGCTAACGAAAACACCCGCTTGAAAGTGCGTTTTATTGTTGAAGTAGCTTGGCAGGCGCATTTCGTTAAAAACATGTTCATCCGTCCGACAGAAGCTGAATTAGCAACATATGGTGAGCCTGATTTCGTGGTAATGAATGCTTCGAAAAAAGGGTTTGCAGATTTTAAAAATCACGGATTGAATTCGGAAGTATATATTGCGTTCAATCTTACTGAAAAAATCCAATTGATTGGTGGTACTTGGTACGGTGGTGAGATGAAAAAAGGATTGTTCTCAATGATGAACTATTACTTGCCATTACAAGGAATGGCTTCAATGCACTGTTCGGCAAATAAAGGTAAAGATGGTGATGTAGCAGTATTCTTCGGATTATCTGGTACAGGAAAAACGACTTTATCAACAGATCCTAAACGTGAATTGATTGGTGACGATGAGCACGGATGGGACAATGATGGTGTCTTCAACTTTGAAGGTGGTTGTTATGCGAAAACAATTGATTTAAGTAAAGAAAACGAGCCTGATATTTACGGAGCCATTAAAAAAGATGCGTTGCTAGAAAACGTAACGGTTGATGCGAATGGTAAAATTGATTTCAAAGATGGTTCGGTAACACAAAATACACGAGTTTCTTACCCAATTCATCACATTAATAATATTGTGACTCCGGTATCGAAAGCGGGACATGCTACGAAAGTAATCTTCCTAACGGCAGATGCTTTTGGTGTAATGCCACCGGTTTCTAAATTGACACCAGAGCAAACTAAATACTATTTCTTGTCTGGATTTACAGCTAAATTAGCAGGAACAGAAAGAGGTGTAACGCAACCAGAGCCTACTTTCTCAGCATGTTTCGGTAAGGCGTTTTTATCATTACACCCTACCAAATATGGTGAAGAGTTAGTGAAGAAAATGGAAGAGCACAATGCAAAAGCCTATATGGTAAATACAGGTTGGAACGGTACTGGAAAACGTATTTCCATTAAAGATACCCGTGCGATTATCGATGCGATTTTGGATGGTTCTATTGAAAATGCAGAATCAGCTATTGTACCGGTATTCAATTTTAATGTACCGACTGCATTACCGAACGTAGACACTAACATTCTAGACCCGAGAAATACCTATGCAGATGCTGCTGAATGGAATGCAAAAGCAGAAGATCTTGCTGGAAGATTTATTAAGAACTTCGTTCAATATACTGACAATGAAGAAGGTCAAAGCTTAGTTAAAGCTGGACCGCAATTATAATACGGTTATTATTATTGTTAGAAAAAGAGTTGCTCATAAGGCAACTCTTTTTTGTTTTTATACTACTTCTTTAGTTTTAGGATAAAGGAATCGATTGCGAACCTCAACGTTATTCCTTTTTGATTTCCGCAATAAATTTTTCGAATAAGAGGATTGTTTTTTCATTGATTTCCTGGTAGGTCAATCGGTCTTTGGTTTGATAAAAAAACATGACGGCATACGATTGGTCCAAATTCTCTATAATGATTTGTTTATTCAAGCGATACGTTTCACGTAAGACACGTTTGTAATAATTTCGATCTACTGCCTTTTTGAAATGTTTTTTAGATACGGATACGCCCATCTTAATTTTGGCACCGTCTTCTAGTGGAGTTGCCGCATACACCAAACGCAAAGGATATTTTGATACCGACTTTCCTTCCGAGAAAAGTAAGTCGATCGTGTTTTTGCTTTTCAGCTTTTCGTGTTTGGGGTAAGTGTTTTTCATTACCGCAAAGGTAAATAATCTGATCAATATATAAATTCTAAGTTTATGTTGTAGTTTTACAAAAAAATTACCCCATATGAATAAAATAATTATTACAACACTGGCTTTATTGAGTTCTGTGCTGAGTTTTTCCAATGAAATATTTCAATTGAAATTGGAAAAGAATGAAAAACTAGAAGCAACCCAAACCATTGAATTCCATTCTGATATGACCATGCATATTGCCATCACTAAGAAAAGTGGTGACAACAGGTATTTTTATACTCCTTTTTTGGTGGATGCTGACAGTAAGGTTTTGAAATGCGAAGTTTTCGGATATGTTCAGAAATTAGCATTATTATCACACCATCTGAATAATAATTTAGTTACTCTTGTGAATTATGATGAAGAAGGAAAATTGTTATGTATTTTAGATTTTGATTTGAAAACTGGGCAGAGTGTGAAATCTTATTTAAAAACTGATGAGAGACCCAACAATGTTTTTAGATCTAACGATAAAACAACTTTAATTTTTCTTGACAAGAAAAGTGGAGTTTCAGTTAAAGAGATAACAAACTCTTCGAACATTGCGACCCAAAAAATAGAAGTTCCGGCAGAAGATTTAAAGTTATTTAAAACAATTGTTAACGCATCGCCTGATGCCGTGAACCAGAATGAATTTGTGAGAAATGGTTCAATTGCCAAAGCAAAAAGTTATCTTATTGGAGAAAACTATATTGTGACTTATGAAGACGAAAATAAAGAAATAGAGCTATTGAAGTTTGATTTAAAAACAGCTTCTCTTACGCATAACAAGTTGTCGATTGCCAAAGCGGCTACTTCCATAAGGGATTTTTCGAATTTTGTTTTCGATGATAAGATTGCAATATTGGGCACTCTGAAAGAAGATGCCATCGTTTCTGTTTATGATATTACCACATTAAAAGCCTTAAAGCACTTTTCCTTTTCGCAGTTTGTAGATGCTGTCAAACTAAAGCAATTTCTTAAAATATCTTCGAAAGTAAATTTTAAATCAACCCTTACTGCAAATAAAGGTGCAAAGGGGAATTATGTATTGCGCCTGGATAATGTAGACGCCAATACATATACCTATTATAATAATTGGTGGCTCCACCATTGGTTTTTTCAACAACAGATGTTTCATCAACAGATGTTCCGTCAGCAGATGATTGACATGAACAGGAATATGATGCCAGGCAGAGGATTTGGTCCAGGTTTACATGATGAAGAAAAGGACAGTTATTTTTATAATGAAGAAACAAAAGACGAATCGATACAAATTGTAATTGACCCCAATCTCAATCTTATGGAATCGGCTACAGAAGAAACGGTTTTTCCAGAAATAAAAAGAGAAAAATACACTGATAAGTATAAAGATGATCAAGGGAAAAAGAAACTTTCTTTTGGTTTTGTGAAAAATGAACTCAGATATATGTACATGGATAAAGAATCAAAAACAATTAACATATCTTTTGAAAAGCTTTAAAATAGTTTTTTATTCTAGAATTTATAATTACTTTCGACCATCTAAAAAATTGACATGAGAAAAATATTATTTTTATTAGCAGTTATGGGATCTGTAACTGTTTCAGCTCAAAAGAAAGACGCTATCTATAAAAAATTAGCAGAGAAAACGTGTGATTGTTCCATTAAGAAAGGACCTAATATCGGTGATATGGAATTAGGGCTTTGTATTTTCGAAGCGGTAGGTACTTTGGATGAGAAAGAGCAAAAAATCATGGGAATCAACCCTAACAAAAAAATGGAATCCATTGAAAAAATTGCTGAAGGTGTGGGTATCGAGATGGCATTAACATGTCCTCAAGTTTTTAAAAACATGAAAGATGATGAAGGAAAGCCTCTTTTTGAAGATGGAGGAGCTTCTACTTTTACTGCTTCAGGAGTAATTGAAGACGTAGTTGCGAATGAATTTAAAACCATCAAATTGAAAGATGAAAGCAATATGTCTAGAGATTTCATTTGGTTGACACAGTTTGAAGGAGATTCTTTACTATTGAAAAACAAAGTGGCCAAAGGCGATAAAGTTGAAATTTCTTTTGCTGAAGAGACTTTCTTCGATAACAAAACAAACACGTACCGCGTATTTTATACGATCAGAGGTATTAAATTACTTTAAAAATAAGAGGCTCAATTGAGCCTCTTATTTGTTTTTAACCAGTTTCTTTGCGATTTCATTGAGTTGTTCTCTGTTGTTATCGATATAAAACAAGCCTGCTTGAATGAGTTCGTAAATATTCATTTTGGAAGTATCATCCATTTCCGAAGAAGCATTTTTTAGATCTGGCATGATACGGTAATAGTTTTTACGGTTTCTTGGCCCTAAAGTCTGTGCCATTTTGGTGAGGTAATAGTCTACGGTTTCGGCATTGGCGGTTAGTAAGATATCAATTAACGGAGACACCCATTTGATTTTTCCGGCATTTTCAAATTCTTTAAAAGAGTAAGGTTTTAATACCTGTCCGGTTCCAATGGAAACTATGATCATGTCTTTGATACTCGGGTAGTCGGGTTTGTCACTTTCCTGTATTTTTTTCGAAAACGGAATTTTTCTAGCTTCAGCATAAGCACACATTGCAGGATTGTTGGCGTAGACACCGCCATCAACGAAAGTGTATTCCTGGCCGTAAAGCGATTTGATTTTGGCAGGTTCAAAGTAGGTTGGCGCGGCGCTGGTTGCTCGACAAACATCCTTGATGTAGAAATTTTCCAAAGGTGCGTTTGCTTCATGGCTACAGAAGAACTTGGCTTTGCGCGAACTAATGTCGTATGACGTAATTAAACAGGGTTTTATAAGGTCTTTAAGCTCCAATTGACCAAATACCTCATCGAGTTGTTTTTCGAGGTTCTTTTGGGAGATTTTTTCATTGAATAAACCAAAAGGATTGATTAATCGTTCCCAGAACGAAACATTGAAGATAGAATCCCCTTTTTTAGCATACAATTCAAGCGCTTCGGTGATGGAGTATTTCGCTTTTTTATTATTGTCCGGGAAGAGTATAAGAGCAGTGATGAGTCCGCCCGTGCTGGAACCTGCCACCAAATCGAAATAATCGCCAATTTTAGCATTGGGATTGTCGATTCGCTGGAGTTGTTCCTCGATGTATTTTAGGATGACGCAGGTGATAATTCCCCGGATACCACCGCCATCCAAACTTAATATTCTGATTTTTTTAGTCATGTTTATATTCTAATAATAATCGATTTTAAAATAATTTTAAGGATACTGTTTTGTATCGCATTGATTTTAATTTGGCTCAATCCTGCTTCTTTCAAGGCTTCGAGGTTGATCAATTCCTTTTGGCTGATGATTAACCATTCGATTTCTTCCAAAGACAATAGACCTTCTTGGTACAACGCCTGCCATTTGTTGAGTTTATCTTCCGACTGTTCCAAATAGCGGTTGATTTCCCTTTCAATTTTTGGAGGAAAAGTTAGATGATTTTCGTCAAATGACAGTAAAATATTTGTTTTAATTTCGGCGATAAATGGAGGAGTGTGCATGGCTTATTTTATTTTTTGAGTTTCAAGGGTGATGATTTGATCGAAAGTTTCGTTGATTTGTTTTGCGGCTTCTTTGGAAAAATCAGGATGGAGTTTTTCTTTTTGATGCCAGAGCGCGAATAATTGTGACAGCAATGTTTTTTCGCTTCCTATGACTCTAGACCACATGGCAACCGTAATAGCATTGTTGGGTTTACTTTTTTCGTAGGCATACTGTTGTTGCAGTTCCAGTAATAAAGCTGTGGCTTCGGTTTGATGGATTGCATAGTTTTCCTGTGATTTCGAAATTAGTTGATAGGTCCTGACTTTTAACGCCACTGTCTTTTGGTGCGAGTAACTGTCGTATGCTGCTATTTTTGTGATTTGGCAGGAGGTAAGGATCAAAAAGACGGCAGTAATTTTAAATAATGTTTTCATAACGTGATTTTTTTCTTAGAGTATATTGGGTTTTCTTACCAGTTCTTCGCATTTACAATACAAATATAATTGAAAATAATCTTATTTACAATTATATATTAAGAAAATAATCTTATTTATATTGATTCTTTATGGTTGAGAGGGTTTGCAATAGTTACTATTTACTTTTCACTGTTTGTTGCCAAAGTTGTAAGTGGTATTACAAAAAAAGCCACCCTCAGGCAGCTTTTAAACTTATTGAAAACTAAGTTTTATGAACAAGTCGTCAATACAGACCAATAGCGTTTTATAATTGGCTGTACAGACATTATTTTATTTATTTGTATTCGTAGGTCAGTTCGGTTCGTACAATCGGGCCAAAACTTAAGGTTGTTTCGGTTATTTCTTTCAGTATTTCCCCGTTTTTTTTAAAATAATAGGAGTATTTATTTTTGTGCCAAGTTTGTCCAATTGTCAAAAGGGATTCAGCTATTGCATTATCAGAAGTGGTGTCAAGGAGTTGTGTAATGTTATTGGTTCCGGTGAAATAATCAAGGCAAACGTTTTTTTTCCATTCCTTTCCGAAGAGGTATTTTTGATAGTTGAAATTGTTTTTGTGTTTGGTATAAGAATAGGTACATGTTGAAGGAATCAGGTTTGGAGAAACTTCGGTATTCGGTTCAAAATGCATCAAGTTACCGTTAGTGTATGAAAAAACGGTGTGATAGTTTAAGTTTATTGATAGTAATTTATTAGTTATGATGTTGTAGTTTTTGTCTAGCCCCAGTTCATTTACCGCTTCACCGTCCTGGAATATCATTATTCGGTTTGGCTCATAGATGAATTCAAAATTGGTGGTGTAATGTTGGTTTTGATATTGTGTTTTCCGGTCTATGGCTGTTATTCTTCCCCGCTCATCATATTGGTATGTTCTGGTTTCCTGTAAATCGGGATTAGCGTTGAACGACTGGTATTTTGAAACCAGGTTTTGGTCATTGTATTCAAAATCAGTGTGGTCACCGTTTTTTTCCTGAATGTTCATTAGTTTATTGTTGCAAAAGTTCAATTTATGGAAATAGTAGGGCTGTTGGCTTCTTCCAGAATAATAATTTCTGGATATGGAAATTAATTCACTTTCTTGATTTCCGGAATCTTCGGAAGAACAGGAAGCGATTATAAGTGTGATGAAACAAGTCAGGATTTTTTTCATTTTTATAGTTTAAAGGTTATACGATTAAGTAAATAAAAATGAAAAAGGTTGCGTGATGCAATACTTTATTTTTCTTGATTTAAATTAAGTCATTGATTTAAAGTTTTTTATCCATAAATTTACGGATACATTTCGCGCCGTTTGGTTGCCATTCTTTTTTTGTTCACTTAATTTTTAGCACCATGTTTATAGTCCGGGAAATTTTTTATTTGCAGTTTGGCCGTTTCAAAGAGGCCAAAGCCTTAGTGGATGAAGCCACTAAATCAGGTTTGATTACATTGCCTCCAGGAGGAAGAGTTCTAACCGATTTTACGGGAGAAGGGTACCGATTTATACTGGAATCGCCTTATGCGTCATTGGCGGCTTTTGAGACTGATTTAGCTCGGGAAATGAGTGCGCAGGCCTGGAAGGAATGGTATGAGAAATTCAAGCTTTTGGTACGGCATTCGGAACGGGAGATATTGAAACAGATTTCATGATAAAAAAACCTTGCAATTGTTAGTTGCAAGGTTTTTTTGTTTTAATGAGCACGGATTCCTTCGGCTGTCGCTACGCTCGAGTGCAAATCCGCGCTATCGGGAGTTAATTTAGAATTATCCCAGGAGCTATTTAACTTTTTCAAGATCGTATTTTTCATTGGGAGGATTTATTTGGTAAGCGGCTTTTCCGGTCAGGAAGTACTTATTATTTTCTTTAACAATTTCGTATTCGTCCTCGTATTCGTCCTCAGTAATAAGAACGATAGCGCTTTCTTTTGTTTCCTTAATTTTTAGTTCATACTCGCTTTTTTCTCCGTTTATGACTGTAAGTAATTTGATTTCTTCTGGACTAGAAAATAAGAAAGTGTAGTTGAGCTTAAAAGTTCCTTCAGCCCTGTCCAGTTCAATAATAGCTTCATACTTACCGATCCAATTTTTAGGATTTTTATCTGTTTTGTCAGTATCTTTAGCCGTTATTGAAAGGTTTTGATTAATCAAATGATCTCTCCATTGAATGTTTTTTTCTTCAGTATCATTTTTCTGTTTGTGAAATGAGCTCAGTTTAATCCATTCTTTTTTATCATTATCAAAAGTATAGCAAATTTCTTCGTAAGTATCCTTTTGGTAATAATTGGGATCGCCTTTTGGGTTGTAATTCAAATGGTTGGGTTCGATAAGAAACAATAGAATTTTGAAATTCCCCTTTATTTCGTCATTGCTGAGTTTGTTTATAGGGTACTGATCGTCAATTTTGGCTTTGAAATTTCCCTTTGGAATAAGATAAATGGCAAGATTTCCCTTTGGATTTTTTCCCTTTGGATCATATAAACAGCCATAATCTGCCGTTAAGAAATATTTATCATCCGGACTATATTCTGAACATTTTAAATAATCGTCAAAATTAATTTTTGACTCAGCAATATTGTCAACTTGGTTTTCTTTCACCTGATTTTCTTTACAATTGGCGAGTGAAACAAAGAGCAAAAGAAGTAAACATCTGAAATTACTTTTCATGGTTAATTATAATTGATTAGTATAGTTTTTTGGTCTGAAATAACCTTTCCATCCATCGTGACTTGCTAAAGCCTTTCCAGATCTTTTATAGACTGCGGTTCTGGAGCAGCCTTTTCCGGAATAACCTCCGTTATTTTTATTAGTTGACTCATCAGCACTCCCAACTTTTCCAATGGCTTCCAAAATAGTTACCAGGTCTTTTTTCTCGTCATAATTATAAACAATTCCAGTGTGTCCTGCTTTTGAATTTCTCCAAACAAAAATATCTCCTTTTTGAGGTTTGAAATCTTTTTTATTGCTGTTTTCAACAAAATCAATATTATTGTTTCCTATGGCGTTTCTGAAATCTTTCTGAGTTGTCATAGTTCCGGTGTATAGTTCCATAGGTTTTTTAATTACACCTAATTTATACAGATAAATGGCTACAGTTTCGGAACAATCCAATGCTGCAAGTCCTTTTTCATTCAATTTATTCCTAATTCCATCTTGACTGTAAGGGATGTGCTTGTCGACAAGTTTTTTCATTTCAGTTAAAACACTTCCATTTTTGACTGTTTCTGATTCAGACGCTTCACTTTTAGTGTCTGGTTTTGTTTCTGGTTTTGTTTCTGGTTTTGTGTTTTCGGTATCAGAATTTTCATTCAAAACATTACAAACATACTTATTTTCTTTATTACTTTTACCTTCTTCATACCATTTTTGGATTACTTTGGCGATTTCCCAAACATACGTTTTTCCTTTCTCTCTTTCTTCTTTGAAAAAGGCAGGATTTTGTTTGTATCCTCTTTTTCTCACCCATTTTGTGTTTTCTATAACCTCTCCATTGGATTTGTAATCCAAGGTAAGGGATTTATCAAAAACCACATGATTCGGTATATTTCCTTTCCCGCAATCTACAGGCATTAGAATCGCTAAATAGAAATCGGCCAAGGTGTTTAATTTTCCTTTGAAGGGTTCTAAGTAATATTCGACGTAAGTCAATTGTTTAAGGACTGACATTTTCCTTAAATTACCTGTTTTTCCTGCTGTTACTTTAGTGCCCTTCCTTCTGTTTATGTCTTTGGCAGCATCCGAACCTATTTGTATTAATCCAGTATAACCTAAACTATTAACAATCGAAGGGTCAAAAGTACCCCCTGTTTCTAGAGCCATTGCTGAAGTCAGGTAATTTGGATTACAATTCAGTCTTTTAGAAATTGCTACAATTTTATTTCTCTCTTCGCAGGTGAATTTATTTCCCCAATACAAATCCTTGCAAACGCAATCTTTAGGTGATTCGACTGTTGTTTCAGGCTTGTTTGCATTTGGTGTATTTGGTGTTTCATTGACTGGCGCAGCAGTTTGTTGATTGTTCGTATCAAATTCCACCGATACAGCATCAGTTGGTTCTTTAAAGAATGCATAAACTTGAATGTGTAAAGGGTTTTTGTGAAAAACACAGCTCATCACATTCTGATTTATTGATGTGCTTTCAATGTCATGATTGAAATCGGTTAACTCTCCGTCGTTATAACGATATTGCCATTTCATAAGAAGTAATTCCGTTTGGCTTAAAAACTGTTTGGGAGTTGCGGCAAAATAGTATTTGACATCCGTTTTGATATCGGTGGCCAAAGTGGTGCATTCAGCTGTTGTGAAAGGACCTTCCACTTTTTCGACTCTGCGTGTTTTATTCCAGTAGGTGCTGAAAGTGTTGGCTAAGGTGGATGTGATTACTCCAGTCTTATTGTACATTTTGAAGAAGGACGCTTCAGTAAAATCCTGTTTTTTGGTGTCTAAAATGACATCCTTCTGATAATCGTACAACTGTGCATAAATGGTGACAGTTTTCAATTCCGGCTTACTAAAACTCATGGCGTTTTGGAATCCTTTTTTGGAATCCATTGGGAGGTATATTTTTTTGGATGAATTATTATCCAAAACATCATAAATTATATTTTCCACTCGCAAAAGAATTCGGTGTTTGTTGGCGTCAAATTTTTTGACAACCGGATAGATGATATGATTTAATGGGGAATTGGAATTGAGTGTATATAAGTCGATTCTATCAATTGTTGCCATGTTTCTCGGTGTTTAAGGTTACCTCCAATTCGTATTTAGGATAAAGTTCTTTGCAACATTTGGAACTTTTCAAAAGACGGTTTGTATCATTTTCATTGAGCACAAACAAATCAATGTGGTAGTTTCTTGCGGAAGTCCAAACTGCAGTATTGATGATTTTGTATTTTGTTTGTATGATGATGTCCCAGTCTTTGCCTTCCAGTGTATTCCATTCTTCGAATGGTTTTCTGGCGCGGCTTCCAAAAAGGTAAATTTTTTCTATTGGAGTGATTTTTTCTATTTCTTCTTTTAAGTCATGAAGAATATACGGCAGCACTTGATCGTGCTGCCATATAAACTCCCTTTTTATTGTACTCATAGGGATTTTTGTTAGAATTAAACTGCAAAACGGTTGAAGTTCAAAGGTTTGTTGATTTCGTTTGCCACTAAATGTTGTCCGAATTTGTCTGTCAATCTCACGTTAATGTACTGTGTATCGTTCGGTGAGATTAATTTCACATAGCTTTTGCCATCGGTCACAATCTTTAAGAAATCGAAAGCATCATTACCTCCAGGTTTTCGGAATTGGAAAGTTTTGATTTTATCGGTATCAACAGTGAATAAAATACCGTTTTGGTTTTCCGGCAAGGCATCTGCCTTTACACCATCTATACCGGAAAGCTGTTCTGCCAATTCCTGATAAATTACCTGAGAAGAGCTACTTGATAACCAGGCTGCATCGCGATCTACTTCAATCGTTTCACCCATACATTCATAAACTATAGGGAAGGACACATCAGCGTCGAATTCTTCTATGGTCTGGTAACTATCCCATCCTTTGAAAGCAAACTGTATTTTCTTTCCGGTCATTTCCTCGCTTTGACCGATTTGAGCGTCATTCAGAATGAAATTACTACCTTGAGGTACTGCTGCCGGGTTCTCAAAATCAGATAAATCTTCATTGAACGGCAATGCCTTATCCACTTTCAATCCGATACTTTCCGCTTGTAAAATTGTCAGCGTAGTTGGGATTCTCGTTGGCCACGCTTTTCCTTGTTTTTGTCCTTCCGGTTCACGTAATTCATCAACAATAGACAAGTACATTGGATCGCCAATTACCGGAACTTCACCACCATTCCATAATTTACCCGTAGCTAAGTAAAATTGTACAGCATTTTCGAAACCAGGTTTTACGGTTACAATTACTCTAGCCATTCCACTTTGTAAAAAGGAACGGAAAATTGGATCATTGTTGTCATTTAGATACATTTTGGACCAATTGTTTCTGTTACCCCAATAATAAGGATAGAAGAAGTAGCTCATGATGTTCCACTCAAAGGCTTGTTCCATGAATTTTACCAATTCAGCATATTGATCCAATTTGTCGGTTACTTTAATATCGGTTCCGGTAAAACTTTCCACCAATTGATTGTTCTGGTTGTAATAATGGTCTTTTCCAAAGGTCAAATCGTCATTTTGATTTTGAGAAATCAAGTAAGAAATACAGTTTTTTCGTAAAACCATGTTTTCAATTTGGCGGTAAAAACCTGGATTTTCGCCTGAAATTCGAACTCCTTTAGCTTCTTCAGCGGCTACTTTTTGTTCGTATTTTGCCAATGCTTTTTCATATCCTTCAATGATTAAATTGAAAATACGTTGTTGTTCTTGGATTTTTCCTTCTGGTGTTAATTCACAGTACAATTCAATATTTAAATTTCCATCGAAGAAATTCGACATTGTATACGATACTGGGAACGTAGTGTTATAATTGGTTGAATCAACATTTTCAAATGTCATTTGAACATTTCCATCCGTATAATAAATTACATTATAGTGCGTATGACTGAATATCCACCAACCGTGTGTGGTTTGCGTAACCGCATAGTGACTTTTCGGAGCAATCATATAACTTTTGGCTCCCAGAGTAACATTCACACCACTGAAAACTGCAGCATCATAATCTTTTGCAGCAAATACGTTTCCTACCGCTTTTTTTACTTTATACCCTTTTGGGATTTCGACTTCAATTTTATCTGAGTTTCCTTCATAATTACCGATGGATTTCCCTTCGTACTTCATTTTCATTGAAGCACCAACAGTAATGTTATTTTCCAACATATCTTCAATTTTAACATTGTACTCTTTCAGCCAATGTTTTAATTTGTTCGGATCAGAAACATCTGTATAATCGTTCAAGCGGAATAATCCTTCAGTACGTGGATCGACTGGTTTAACCAAGAACGATTTACTGTCTTTTTGTGAAACCTCCATGCCCAGTTTGTGTAATTTAGCGGGTTCTGGAATCATGAATTCAAACATCATGCGTTTCCCGAAATTGTAAATTTGGTTTTTGAATACTTTATCTACCCATCGATAAACACCCACGACGTGTTTGTCTCCTTTTCTGTTGTCGAATTCATGAAGATTATTCTCTTCAAATTCGTCGATCATTTTTTCTGTTCGCTCTTTGTGAACTTTAGTTACGATTTTATCAGACGCTTTTTGTGTTACTTCTTTCGCTTGCGTTAGCGCTTGTTTGGTGTTTTCTTCTTTAGAAGAATGTGTAGCATAACTTCCGGCAACACCAAAGCTAATTGGGCCATACGAACCGTCAACATGAGCCGAAATATTCATGTCTTTCGTTTGTTGTATCGCTTTAGCAATTTCAGATTGCATTTCAAATCTGTCTGTAGAAGCCGTATCTCGTAATTGTTCTTTTTCGGTATCTGTAGATTCTAATGATGAAATTTCGCTTTTTGTAGTTTTACGCGTTGATTTTTCTCTGCGTTCCCTAGCCATGACATTTTCAATATGTGCTACTTCACCTTCAACATACCCTTGGATACTTTGTTCTACTTTAAGATAATCAGCAATACCCAATCTCTTTATTCCAAATCCTTTAGGAATGAAGCTTTTAGGTGTAGTTGCAGTGTTACCTGTGCCCGAAGTTGTTCCGGAACCTGAAGATCCGCTACCAGGGTTGTCAATCACTATAAAATTTCCGTTAATACAAGCATTTAAATTGATCGTAGCCGTTTTAAAAGTAATTTTTTTACCGTTATTAAATACAATAGAGAAATTTACAATTCCATTGATAAGTGATGTGTCCGGTAGTCCTGTTCCAAATAAATCTTTGAAGAGTAATTGGTTACCAGATTTAGTCAACACATAATAATCATCTATCATAGCTATACTGTTGGGTTTAGATAGGGTATAGGTCATAGATGTTACTTCCCAATTTGGATCAGGCATGTTTAACGTCAATTCCAATTTATGCGTGCCTTGCGATACATTTACAGGACACAAAGTATATTGAAGTGGAACTAAAATTGGGGTTGAATTTCCTCCCGTATCTAAGATGTCGAATACCAAAGTGTTTTGATAAGTAGTTCCTACCAGAAAGCTTAAGCTTGTTGGGTTGAAAGCCACCCTTGCTACTTGACCATTTTCAAAACGGATAACAGCAGAAACCGTCTTCAAAGCACGTAACTCAGCAGAAGTGAAACCTTGACCGAATAAATTATTCAGGTTATGTGTAGTTCCACTTATCATTTCAGTATAGCTGGTTCCGGTATGAGTTGTTATTAATTCTTTTGCTTCATACTCAATGCTGGCAATTTGATAATTTGGATCAGCGATTTCTATAGACAAGCTAAAGTTATATTTTGCTGTAGTTGAAATTGGCGAATCAACTAAATTTTGTGTTAACCCATCGGCTCTATCTATGTCAGCTAGTAAAAGGGTTCTTCTTGGAGTTAATTTACAAGTAAAATTGGGTAAAGCGCTTCCACTGTTTACTACTGGAACGATTACACCGCCTAGACTCATGAATTCCTCTTTCTCCATTGTGCTATTGGTGAAAATGCTGTTCGCTGAATCTGTAATTTTTTCGCCTAGATAGTTTTCAATGGCACTATATGTTTGAAATTCAGTCCTTACTGTTGGTAATTCGTCGATAAAACGCATTTCAGTTATGATATCATCACTAGGTCTTATACTAGGACCTTCTACGAAGAGTGTTTCGAATAACTCTCTTGATGATTCAGATAATCGTATTTGTAATTCGGCAAGATCGATTTCCTGTTGGTAGTTGAATACGAATTCTGGAATAACAGGTTTCTCAATTCTACTTCTCTCTAAGTCCCTTTTTGCTTCACTAACATCTTCAGTGAAAGTGGCTTCTAATTCTAAGAGTTTCGATTCATATAGATCTAGAATGGGTTTGATGGCCGCTTGATGTTCTCTTTGTGCGGTTTCATAAGCTGCCGCATAACTTTCCTTATAGTTTTTAGAAAGTTTGTCCATCTCACTTTTTAGTGCTTCTAATCTTTTTTTGGTATACTCAGCAGCAGCCACCTCCATCATTTTTCTATCTTGCTTTGATGTTGGTTTTTCTAAAGTTGTGTATTCCGTTAATGCCGGGATAGAATCTTCCAAATTTTCAGGAAGTATTTGCAAAGTGTTGTTTAGCGTTTCACCTGAAGCAATTGGATTTACATCATCTAGAAATAAATGTGCAGGTAATACCACTTTTGCGTTTTTTAGAATCTCCTCATTGGATTCTGTATGATTATCTGCATAATGAATTCCTTTTAGTGTCTGAATGATAGCTTCTTTTACGTAAAAATCAGCCTGAGTGAGCATCTGGAACACTAGATTGCTCCATAAGTTTTCAATAGGATCTACTTGAGCCGGTATTCTGCTTAGTTCTATTGCATTATCAACTAACAATGCATCCTCTAGATTGATGGTTTTGTTTTGAGCAAGACTTTCTCCGATTGCTAAATAATTAGCATAGATAGCTTTGATTTCCTCAACGGTTTTCAATTGTTTGAATTCAAGAATTGAAGGTGGAGCTGCTTGAATACTTTTGGCGGCTTTTTCTAAGAATTCTATTTTTGTACCGTTTTTCCCGTTCCAATCGCCCAATGCGTCATCGAAAATTCCAGAAATTCCGGATGGTCTATAAATAAAGCCTAAATTGGTTTGTGTGTCAGATGCAGGTAACTGTGGGTTACGAATGCTTGTAAATCTGAATAATGTTTGTGAATTGTTTGTACTCATAAAAATGTTTTTGTATAAATGATTTTTTGGTATTGATGAGTTGCGCATCTGCATCAATAGAAGAATATATTCTTGCAAAAATGTCTTTCGGAATAATTACAATGCAAATATATAAGAATATAATCTAATATGCAAATGAAAAGAAGAAAATATTCTTTTAAAAGATGAATTATTTCACAATGTTTTGATTTTGTTAGAAATAAAGCTTGTATATAAAGAAAATATTCATACTTTTGGCCTTATAAATTTGATTATCATGGTTTCAGAACGTTTAGGGCAATATTTAGATGCGAAAGGAATTAGCTATTATGCCTTTGAAAACAGTTTAGATGCTGGTAGGGGAAGTATTTCTAAAGCGGTAAAAGAAGGGAAGAGTATTGGTTCCAATATGTTGGAAAATATTCTTACAAAGTATACTGATTTGAATCCTACTTGGTTATTGACTGGTGAAGGTGAGATGTTGGTTTCGGATACTGCTCCGACCTCCACTGCAAGTATGGATACGTACCGACTAAAGACTGATCACGACATGGAAAGTCAACAAATTCCATTGTATGATATTGAGGCTGTTGCTGGTTTAGTACCATTGTTTAAAGATTCCAAAGCACAAGAACCTTTGGATCATATTTCGATTCCGCATTTGCCAAAATGCGATGGAGCCGTTTATGTGACTGGTGACAGTATGTATCCGTTGTTGAAAAGTGGCGATATTGTTTTGTACAAACAAGTAAATGATGTGCAGAATGAGATTTTCTGGGGCGAAATGTACTTGTTGAGTATCGATATGGGAGGTGAAGAGTATGTTACAGTAAAATACATTCAAAAATCAGAACAGGACGGATATGTGAAATTGGTAAGCCAGAACAAGCATCATCAAGATAAAGATGTCCATATGTCTAAGATTAGAGCTTTGGCTTTGGTGAAAGCAAGTATAAGAATAAATTCGATGAACTAAATACGTTGTTTAGTATCTAATAAAAAAAAGCGAACCAATTGGTTCGCTTTTTTTTATTTTTTGTAGGTATTATTTGCTCGATTCACATCGGCCATGATTTCTATAGGATCAATTAAAATGGTTTTAATGTTTTCCTTGTTTTGATTGATGATAAGTTCATAGGTTGGATAAGCCCAATCCCATCCTTCTAGCACAGTTCGTTTGATTTTTGGGAATGGATTGTCTTTACTCCATCGCATTAATGTATTTGGAACGTAAAAACTTTCCATTGTGCCGTCAGTATATACCACTACAATATCGAGTGGCATAGGTGTTCGACCGATTCTTTCCAAAATCACTTTTGTGGTATTGGCTTCAGAATAGACGCTTTTAAAGCCGTAATCTATTGTATTTGTAGTTTTGGTCCAATCGGTTAAAAACCAGTCTAAATTTGCACCTGAAACTCTTTCTGCAGTATTCCTGATATCATTAGGCGTTGGATGCGTGAATTTGTATTCTTGGAAGTAACGCTTCAATGTTTTGTTAAAGTTTTCGGTACCGATTAAATATTCTAACTGCGTTAAGAATAAATTTCCTTTGCTATAAGCTTGAATGCTATAAGGGCGATTCTCATCGTAACGATCGGCATGCGTAGTTTGCGGTTGTTCTTTACCTGATTTGACCATGTTGAGGTAATTGGCATACGAATCGGCATGAGGATTGTCTACTTTTTTATCGGCAATTTCATTCAATCCATAGTTTTCCAGCCAAGTAGTAAAACCTTCGTCCATCCAGCTGTGTTTGGCTTCATTAGTAGCCAATACATGTTGGAACCATGAGTGTGCCATTTCGTGTGCGGTAACGCCTAGTAAGCCTTCAAATTCGCCAGTACCTAAGATTAGTGTACACATGGCATATTCCATACCGCCATCACCGCCTTGAATTACAGAATATTGCTGGTAAGGATATTTTCCGACAGTTCTGTTGTAAATTTCCATTAACTGGGCAGTTTTTGGTTGCAGTTTTTTCCAGTTTTCGATTATAGACGAATCGTTTTGGTACAAGAAATGAAGAGTGGTTCCAAAATTGGTTTTGTATACATCATGGATGTAGTCTTTATCGGCTGCCCAAGTAAAATCATGTACTTTAGGAGCTAAAAAATGCCAAGTTAAGGTCTTTTGCTTTTTAGGGATAGCCACTTTAACTCCTTCATCTTGGTAGTTGTAACCAATTTGATTTCCGTTTTGAAGATAACCGGTTCCGCCTAAGATGTAATTTTTGTCAATAGTGATTTTAACATCAAAATTGCCCCACACACCATGAAATTCACGGGCGATGTATGGGTCGGCCTGCCATCCGTCGATATCGTACTCTGCCATTTTGGGATACCATTGTGACATTGATAATTCGATACCTTCTTTATTGTTTCTTCCTGAACGGCGAATTTGAATTGGAACTTGTCCCTCAAAATCCATAGAAAAAGTTGTGGTTGCTTTTGGCAACAGGGGTTGCGCTAAAGTTACCTCCAAGATGGTACTCACTCTTTTATTGGCAACAGCGACACCATCTTGTTTTAAATTGGTTACATATAAATAACCTATTTCGTTTGGTTTTAATGAAGCGATGCGGCTTTCTTTGGTTTCTTTGTCGCCCACTTTTACGCGGTTCACCATTCGGCCGTCCGGATCTTTAATCGATTTTAAGCGCGCGTCCATTGGGCTATTCGGTTGAAAAGCATTGTTGTAAAGATGAAAGTACACTCTTTTTAAAGTATCCGGAGAATTGTTAGTGTACGCTAAAGATTGTATTCCTTTGTATTGGTAAGTTTTCACATCCATAGTGACTTCCATTTTATAATCGGCATTTTGTTGCCAATAACCTGGATTGGGATTGTTTTGGGCAAAAACTCCTAAAGGAAGTAGTAATAAAAAGAATTGTTTCATATCTATTGAAATAAAAAGGAAGGGACTAGACCCTTCCCAAATATTAAAAAATCTGTTGTTATTTTTTTGCCATTTTATCGGCCATTTGTAAAGCGCTTAATGCATTTACGATTTTACCTGTTTTACTGATTTTAGGAAAAGTAGTTTGTTCTCCTTTTTCGCCAGCCAGAGTAAAAGTATTGTTCAAAGGCGTTCCTGAATCCATGATGATATGTTTCACTTGTGAAGCTGTAAGTGAAGGGTAGTACGCACGGATTAAAGCCGCTACACCAGCTACATTCGGGGAAGCCATAGAAGTTCCTTGTAAATATTCATAAGTACTGTTTGGCGTTGTAGCATAGATTTTAACACCTGGTGCGAAAATGTCTACATTTTCTTTACCGTAGTTAGAGAAATCGGCCATTTGAGAAGAACCGTATTCGTAGTTTAATGCACCAATTGTTAAAACATTGTCTGCGTATTCCGGGTTCTTACCTTCTGCATCATTAGGGAAGTTAGGCGCTAGATCAATGTCTTTAGCGTCATTTCCTGCGGCATGAACAAATAAAACGTCTTTAGAAGCAGCATATTTGATGGCATCAATTACCCATTGTTTGTTTGGTGAGTAGCTTTTTCCAAAACTTCCGTTGATTACTTTAGCACCGTTATCTACTGCATAGCGAATAGCTAAAGCAATGTCTTTATCATACTCGTCACCATTTGGTACGGCACGGCATGACATGATTTTTACCACATCGGTTGCTACTCCATCGCCACCTTTATTGTTATTGCGAACTTGCGCAATGATACCCGCTACGTGTGTACCGTGCTTTGCGCTTTCTTTTTTAGGGCCAATTACGTTGTTGTTTCCGTATTTGGTATCGTTGATATCATTAGGGTTGTCACCCACCACTTTTCTACCGTCGAATTCAAGATTCAAATTGTAGTTTAGATTGTCGTAGATGTATTCTTTGTAATTATTGATTTCGGTGTCAAATTTGGATTTATCACCACCTATGTTAGCCATTACCTGAGCTATAATATTTTGAGATTGTAGTAAACCTTGATCCGTAGTTTTGATAGCCTTTACTTCTGCTAGGGTAAAATTGGTTTTTCCTAAATGCTTTGCAACAGTGGCTTCTGCTGCAAGTATCATATCCAATTGTTGTTTTTGAGGTGCTAACTCTGCTTCTTTGGATTTTAATTCCGCTAAAGCATTTTCATACTGTACCGATCCATCATTTCCTTTTTTAACGATACGAGTCATTTCCAATTGTTCGTTGTCTGACTCACCAAGGAAGTTCCATCCGTTGATATCATCTACATAACCATTGTTGTCGTCGTCTTTTTTGTTTCCTGCAATTTCTTTAGGATTTACCCAGATGCTTGATTTTAAATCTTCATGTTCGATATCGATACCGCTGTCTACTACTGCTACGATAATTTTATTGGCTTTTTTACCTTTTAAGAAATCATAGGCTAAATCTACGCTCATACCAGGCACTGTATCTTTAACCAAGTCCAAATGACTCCAACGTTCCATTTGTTTTTCGGTCATTTTAGTGGTTTTCAATGGCATAGCATCAATCTTGGCAGGATCTATACTAACCAATGCTTTTGGAGCGCTACAGCTTGCTAATGCTAAAGCAAATAAACCGGAGATATAAAAAGGTTTAAAGTTTTTCATAATATGAAATTAAAAATTTTGATAAAAGTCTGAATTTTTCGAGTAAATGTAATGAATTTAACATTAGATTAATATATCCTCACAGCGGAATACTTCTTTTAGGCGCACGCCTTTTTCGGTTTGTTCCACGGTAATGATTTGATTATGGGCATCATGTTCGAGCCATAAATAGTAATTGTTTTCAGCCGCTGCATTAAGAAATTTAGCTTTTTCAGGCATTGTCAACAAGGGGCGGGTATCGTATCCCATAACATAGGGCAATGGTAAGTGTCCTGCTGTGGCTAATAAATCGGCCATGAATACAATCGTTTTGTCTTTGTATTCGATATGCGGAATCATCATTTTTTCGGTATGACCATCAACGTAGAAAATTCCAAAACCCATTTCTTTGGAAATTCCAAAATCACTGTTGGGGCGTTCAATGAACTTCAGTTGGCCGCTTTCCTGCATGGGAAGAATATTTTCGGAAAGAAATGAGGCTTTTTCACGCGCATTAGGTTGTGTGGCCCATTCCCAATGGTTATCATTAGTCCAGAAAGTTGCATTTGGAAAAGCGATTTGGTAACCCGTGCGGTCTTTGTTCCATTCTACACTTCCACCACAATGGTCGAAATGCAGGTGCGTCATGAACACATCGGTGATATCATTGCGGTGAAAACCGTTTTTAATAAGGGATTTGTCTAGAGAGTCATCTCCCCAAAGCGAATAATAGCCGAAGAATTTATCGGATTGTTTGTTGCCCATTCCAGTATCGATCAGGATGAGGCGATTTCCTTCTTCGATAAGCATACAGCGAGCGGCTATATCGATGAGGTTGTTGTTGTCGGCCGGATTGGTTTTGCTCCAAATGGTTTTTGGGACAACGCCAAACATGGCACCTCCGTCCAATTTAAAGTTACCGGCTTCGATAGGATATATTTTCATAGTTTTTATAATGGTACACAAATTTAGGATATTAGTTGGAAAGTTGAAAGCGTAAGTTGAAAGTTAGAAAGTTGTAAAGTTTTTGATATTCTAAGTATCTAAAGAGTTTATCGTTTTTGGTTTATAGTTACCAAGTGGTCATTCAATTCTAATAAAAGATTAATTCAACCCTATTATTGCAGGTTGTTGGGCAAAAAAAGTTCTATATCTGAACTAAATTTCTAACTTATTTTAATACTATTGATGGAGGTATTTTACTGTTTATTAGTTGTAAATGGGGTTATATGGCATATGCAATTAAAAAATGACCTTGTTAACATTTGTCATATAATGTATGGGTATAAATCCATAAATTTGAGAGACTAACTTTTAAATTCATTGAAATGAACCACTATACAACTGTAGAAGACGCCGTCAGTGTTATTCAAAGTGGCGACCGTATATTTTCACATGGTAGTGCCTGTACGCCGAATTTGCTTTTGGATGAGCTGGCACGTCAATCGGGTAGATTAAAGAACGTTGAGTTTGTTTCTATTACACAACAAGGGAACGTTGAAATTGCCAAGCCACAATACAAGGACAGTTTTTATATCAATTCACTTTTTGTTTCTACCCCAGTGCGTGAGGCGGTGAATTCTGAACGTGGTGATTTTGTGCCAGTATTTTTGAGTGAAATACCGATCCTTTTCAAGAATGGACATCTTCCTATCGACGTTGCTTTGGTTACGGTTTCACCACCAGATGCTCATGGGTACTGCACTTTGGGTACTTCGGTGGATGTGGCACGAAGTGCGGTTGATTCAGCTCAAAAAATCATTGCACAGGTAAACCCCAAAATGCCAAGAACACATGGTAACGGAATGATACACTACAGTAGGATTGACAAAATGGTGTGGCATGACGAACCCTTATTGACAGTTGATTATGGAGCCAAAGTAGGAGAAGAAGAATTATTGATTGGAAGTCACGTTGCTCAATTGATAGATGATCGTTCGACATTGCAGATGGGGATTGGTACTATACCCGATGCGGTGTTGCAATGTTTGGGAAATCACAAAGACCTTGGAGTACATACGGAGATGATTAGTAATGGGATTGTAGATTTAATGCAAAAGGACGTAGTGAACAATAAGTACAAAGGCGTTCATTTGAATAGAACTATTACCAGTTTTGCTTTTGGCACCCAAAAACTATACGACTACATTGACGATAATCCAGCTTTTGCTTTTATGGATGTGGAACAGGTGAATTACCCGATTAACATCATGATGAATAAAAAAATGGTCGCTATCAACTCGGCGATTGAGATTGATTTGACGGGTCAGGTTTGTGCAGATTCTATTGGAAGTTACCAATACAGTGGAATAGGTGGTCAGATGGATTTTATGCGAGGTGCTGCACTTTCGGAGGGAGGGAAACCAATTATTGCAATCTCCTCTAGGACAAAAAAAGGATTACCAAGGATAGTGCCGTTTTTAAAGCAAGGCGCTGGAGTTGTAACTACCCGTGGGCATATTCATTATGTGGTGACCGAGTTTGGGACGGCTTATTTGTATGGTAAGAATTTGCGCCAAAGAGCTCAAGCACTCATTGAAATATCTCATCCGGAAGATAGGGAAATGTTGGAACGAGCCGCTTTTGAGCGTTTTAATCACTAATTTTTTGAGTGAGAATTACTTTGACTATTTTTTAGTGTATACCGATTGTAAACCCGGGAAGTTACTACTTCTCGGGTTGTTTTTTTAGTATATAATTAAACAGTTTGCGCTTTTACGCTACTCTTTTGTTTTCTCGGAATTATTTTCCCTTCTTTTTGAGCACGAAGGTAAAAATAGATGCCTATTAGCAGTAGAGTAGTTGCGGTAACTATGGAATTTTCGACACCCACTGCACCACCATTAAGGATTTCCGGACCAGTGAATTTGGAAAGGATTATTCTTCCCATATCATTTAGTCCTGTAAGACTGGAGCCGTAAAAGATTTGTGCAAAATTCCAGCTGAAGTGAAAAAAGAAAGGGAGCCAAAGTTTTTTGGAATAGACAAACAACACTGTCATGGTGAAACCCCATACCAAATCAACAAAGAGGCTGAACATGTTGGCATTGGGATTGAACATGTGTGAGGTTTCAATTAGCATTATGACGAAAATTGCTATGTTAGTGCCCAACCAGTTTTCTATAATACGGGCAATGAGTGCTCTGTGGAAGAGGTCTTCGATTAGAGCGGCTATGACCAATGTTCCGAACAATTTCCAGGAATAATAGTCCAATGATATACCGAATACTTGATAGTATCCAGATAGATACAGAATTGAGATGGTAATTGAAATGGCTCCAAACCCCAGAATACTACTTCCTATTATTGTCTGGGTTACATTTTTTAACGATAATTCGGTGATGTCCCTTTTGTCAATAATTCGGAAGAAATAATAGTAGGAGAGCAGCAATACAAAGAAGGAAATGGTGTGAATGATGGGATCGGCTACGTTCTTGTCCGGGAAGATACTATACAAAACAGGTTTAGAAATGAAGTTTTGGACAACTACAAATACTCCGAAACAGAAAACGATTCCGAGTACCATTTTCGTGAGCGGAAAATGGAGGATTTTTTTGATTGATGGATTCATGATGATGATGATTTTTGATTGATTACTAAGTAGGTATGAAATTCCCTACAATTGTTACAATTTGAGTACTGTTTTTATTTTCTGTTGCACAAAACCATTTCGGCTGTCCTACTTATTTTTTTGTAGTTTTGAGTGGTATTTAAACTGTTTAGATTGTGAGAACATTTTCATATAGTAATTGGAGTTTTTCTACCATCATTGTAGTAGCAGCTACTCTTTTTTTGAGCGTAGTAAATAGTTATGCACAGGAAACTATTCGATTATACCAAAAACCGAAATTGGTACTTCATAGTTGGTATCCTGAGTACCTACCGAATCCAAAACTTAAAATAGGAGAAAGTAAAATTCTGTTTACTATTGTCGAAGCGTTTGAAAAGACTAGGATTAGGCATAATGACATTGATTTAATAACGTCTAATGGTCAGGTTCATATTGAAGAGACTGATAAAGGCAATCAATATTTCGTTAAAGTGGGTCCAATCAATGCTAAATATGTTGAATTTGAAGCTTGGTTTGAACTAGGTGATACGAAGGTATTGATTAAGAACAATGGGAAATGGGTGATTTGTAGCGATTTGTATAAAGTGAAAGATAATA
This sequence comes from Flavobacterium sp. MAHUQ-57, assembly GCF_051908335.1. Lineage (NCBI taxonomy): Bacteria > Pseudomonadati > Bacteroidota > Flavobacteriia > Flavobacteriales > Flavobacteriaceae > Flavobacterium > Flavobacterium sp. MAHUQ-57. Next base: position 1,279,579 of record NZ_JBPZTE010000007.1, read on the forward strand.
GGATTTTGCTTGGCACCATTAAGTTGGCTGTCCAGCCTTAGAGTATTCAGCGATACTCGTTGTATTCTGAATTAAAAAGCCCACAATTATTGTGGGCTTTTTGTTTTACTGGTAACTGTATTCGTAAAAATTGGTCAGTTTGCCATTATTGTATTCTGCTTTGGTTTCTTTGCATTTCGAGGCGAGGGATTTGGTAATGGTTTTTGAGATGGTTTTCCCTTCGCTTCGGATTTCAACTTTTTGTTTCTTTTTATTTGTGGTGATAATGTGCTCTAGTACCACTGATTTATTTTCAATTTTCTTGTAGTTGGAGTACTTACGATCGGTGGGATTTTTGTATTCGTAAACAATTTTATAGACACCTTCGTCTTCTTCGATGATGCGGTCATTGTCGTCATATTTGTACGATTTTGGAAAACCAGACATTTCTCCTTCGCTATCATACCGTTCGCCTTTATTGGGAAGCGATGTTTTGGAATCCAAATAGTAAAGAGCGGATAACACGATTCCTTTTTTATCGACTGAGACTATAGCGAATTGATTTTTGGTGTATTTGTAAATCTCTTTGGTTTTATTTCCTTTTTCATCAACACTTACGATACTGTCAATCAGGCTAAATTGATCGCGGTAATAATTGGTTTCTTCTTTTATGACTTTGTTGACAAGTTTGGTCTGTTTCACGATTTGATTGTTCTTGTCGTAGAGTTCAATAATTTGAATGCCGGTTTTTTTCTTTTTAGCAGCGTCTTTGAACACTGTAATGGTCACTTTTTCGCTTTTGCATTTTTTAGGATTGAATTTGTCTTTTGGTACATAAAGAGAATACGGGAGTTTTTGGATTTTGGCGGCTAGTTTTTCATTCATGCTGAAATTGTCATCCAATATGTCTTGCGCTTTCTGTTTGTTGAGTTTTTTGATTTTTTCCTTTCGTTCTTTGTAATAGACAGCATCTTTGAAAGGGATTTCGAAGTATTTCTCGAATTCTTCGATGTACCGTGATGGATTCTTGATTAGGATGGGTTTGTCTTTTCCGTTGGATAATAAGACACCTATCGGCGGACTGGTTTTTTTATTTCGGAAGTAGTATTCTTTTGTGTTGGCAAATTTAACCACTTGGTCTGTTTTGGTTACGATCACCTTGAGTTCTTCCGTTTTGGCAAAATGAGCCGTAAATCTTTTTTGTATTTCATCGTGTTTGGCTACCAAGGACGTGTCTTCTGTTTGTTTATAAAACACAATGGCTTGTTGTTTTTTGGTGTCAAAATCAGCTTTTGATTTTGGGTTTTTTTCGAGTAATAAAGCGGTCGAACAACCGGTTAGCAGCATACAAGCTACAATTACTAATAGTGGTTTTTTAGTCATGGTTTTTAGTTGTTTGCTTGATTTCACTCAAATATAATAAATCGTGAAATTTCCCACAAAACATTTTTCAATATAAAGATTATTTATCAGGGAATTAGTTATAAAAATGTTACTTATTATGAAAAAGGGTTTTTATGTTATATCTTTGCGGTTTAAAACAGTTTAATTTAGACAAAATCAAAATAAGCAATGATAAAAGTTTCAGAATCAGCAAGTAAGAAAATTGTCGACATGATGAAAGACGATGGTTTTGACCCTACAAACGACTATGTGCGAGTTGGAGTTAAAAGTGGAGGCTGTTCAGGCTTGTCTTATGAGTTGAAATTTGACAAGGAAATAGGTGAAAGTGACAAGGTTTTTGAAGACAATAATGTAAAAATTGCTGTTGAAAAGAAATCATTTTTATACTTAGCTGGAACTATTTTAGAATATTCAGGCGGTTTAAACGGAAAGGGATTTGTTTTCAATAATCCTAATGCACAGCGTACGTGCGGTTGTGGAGAGAGTTTTTCGCTCTAGTCGAAAGCCTAAAGTTGGCTTTTAAAATTTTTTAAATAATAAAAATGTCAAAGTATACAGAAGACGACTTAAAAGTCGAACTCGAAAATAAAGAATACGAATACGGTTTTTATACCGATATCGAATCAGAAACGTTTCCGCCAGGGTTAAACGAAGATATCGTGCGTGCGATTTCAAAAAAGAAAAACGAACCGGAATGGATGACCGATTGGCGTTTGGAAGCGTTTCGTGCTTGGGAAGAAATGATTGAGCCGGAATGGGCCAATGTACATTATGAGAAGCCTGATTTTCAGGCAGTATCGTATTACTCGGCACCCAAGAAAAAAGACAAATACGAGAGCCTTGATGAGGTAGATCCAGAATTATTGGAAACTTTCAAAAAGTTAGGTATTTCTATAGATGAGCAAAAGAAATTGGCTGGCGTTGCGGTAGATATCGTAATGGATTCGGTTTCGGTTGCTACAACATTTAAAAAGACATTAGCGGAAAAAGGTATTATTTTCTGTTCCATTTCGGAAGCCATTCAAGAGCACCCGGAGTTGGTTCAAAAATACATCGGAAGTGTTGTTCCTCAAAAAGACAATTTCTATGCGGCTTTGAATTCGGCTGTATTCTCTGATGGATCGTTCTGTTATATTCCAAAAGGCGTTCGATGCCCGATGGAATTGTCTACGTATTTCCGTATCAATCAAGGTGGAACTGGACAGTTTGAAAGAACGTTGGTTATTGCTGATGAAGGCAGTTATGTTTCGTATCTGGAAGGATGTACGGCACCTAGTCGTGATGAAAACCAGTTGCATGCTGCAGTAGTAGAACTAATTGCTTTGGATGATGCTGAAATCAAATATTCTACGGTACAAAACTGGTATCCTGGTAATAAAGAAGGAAAAGGTGGTGTTTTCAACTTCGTAACCAAAAGAGGTTTATGCGAAAAGAATGCTAAAATTTCTTGGACACAGGTAGAAACCGGTTCTGCAGTAACGTGGAAGTATCCATCTTGTATCTTAAAAGGAGATAATTCAATAGGAGAGTTCTATTCAATTGCAGTTACCAATAATTACCAGCAAGCCGATACGGGAACTAAAATGATTCATTTGGGTAAAAACACCAAGTCTACAATTATTTCCAAAGGTATTTCTGCTGGAAAATCACAAAATAGTTATAGAGGATTGGTGCAAATCAGCTCGCGTGCAGAGAATGCGCGAAACTTTTCACAATGTGACTCGTTATTAATGGGCAACAATTGTGGTGCCCATACTTTTCCTTATATCGAATCGAATAATTCAACGGCTAAAATAGAGCACGAAGCTACTACTTCAAAAATTGGAGAAGACCAAGTATTCTATTGTAACCAGCGTGGTATTCCGACTGAAAAAGCAATCGCTTTGATTGTGAACGGTTTCAGTAAAGAAGTATTGAACAAGCTGCCGATGGAATTCGCAGTGGAAGCCCAGAAATTATTAGAGATTTCATTGGAGGGATCAGTAGGATAATCATTATAAATATATTTTTAAGATAGTACTATCATGTTAACGATAAAGAATTTGCACGCCTCTGTAGAGGATAAAGAAATATTAAAAGGAATTAACCTTGAAGTAAAAGCTGGAGAAATTCATGCGATTATGGGGCCTAACGGTGCCGGAAAGTCTACACTTTCTTCAATCATTGCAGGAAATGAGAATTATGAAGTATCTGAAGGAGAAATCCTGTTGGATGGAGAAGATGTTTCTGAGTTGGCTCCAGAAGAAAGAGCACACAAAGGTATTTTCCTTTCGTTCCAATATCCTGTTGAAATTCCAGGAGTTTCGGTAACCAATTTTATCAAAACCGCTATTAACGAAAAGCGTAAAGCGAATGGTTTGGAAGAAATGCCAGCCAATGAAATGTTGAAAATGATTCGTGAGAAGTCGGAATTATTGGAAATGGATAGAAAGTTTCTTTCGCGTTCGTTGAACGAAGGTTTCTCTGGAGGTGAAAAGAAACGTAACGAAATTTTCCAAATGGCCATGTTAGAACCCAAAGTGGCTATTCTTGATGAGACCGATTCTGGTTTGGATATCGATGCTTTACGTATCGTGGCGAATGGTGTCAATAAATTGAAAAGTGAAGACAATGCAGTAGTTGTCATTACGCACTATCAAAGATTATTGGAATATATTGTTCCAGATTTTGTTCACGTTTTGATGGATGGAAAAATCATCAAATCGGGTGGCAAGGAATTGGCATTGGAGTTAGAAGAAAAAGGATACGATTGGTTAAAATAATTGGTACGGTTTACTAGTTTGTAGTTTAGGTCTTGTGATTTAAACGGTAAACGATAAACCCTAAACATTGAAAATGGATTTAAAAGAAAAATTAATATCGTCTTTTATGGCTTTCGAAGAGAAAGTGGATGTGGTGACCGATTTGCACGATATCCGTACCGAAGCCTTAAAAAACTTTGAATCAAAAGGGTTTCCGACAAAAAAAGAGGAAGCTTGGAAGTATACTTCACTGAATTCAGTTCTAAAGAACGACTTCAGTATTTTCCCTAAGAAGGAGAACGCGATCGAATTCAAGGAAGTGAAAAAATACTTCTTGAATGACGTAGATACTTATAAAGTAGTTTTCATTGATGGAATATTCAGTTCTTTCTTGTCTTCTACTACACACGATGGTTTGGATGTTTGTTTGATGTCATCGGCATTGACCAAGCCCAAATACAAAATGATTATTGATACGTATTTCAATCAAATAGCCAATAAAGAAGAAAGTTTGACCTCTTTGAATACGGCGTTTGCATTTGAAGGTGCGTATGTCAATATTCCGAAAAGTAGAGTGGTTGATAAACCTATCGAAATCATTTATTTTTCTACGGGTAATGAAGCTGCGCTGATGGTACAACCGCGTAATTTGATTATTGTGGGTGAAAATGCACACGTGCAAATCGTGGAGCGTCATCAGAGTTTGAATTCGAATCCTGTATTGACCAATTCAGTAACCGAAATTTTTGCGCAAAAGCGTGCCATTGTGGATTATTACAAAATCCAGAATGATATGCAGACAGCGAATCTAATTGATAATACGTACATCTCACAGAAACAGGAAAGCCGAGTGGCTGTACACACGTTTTCTTTCGGGGGTAATATCACGCGTAATAATCTGAATTTCTACCACCACGGTGAGCGAATTGACAGTACGTTGAAAGGAATTACCATTATTGGTGATAAACAACACGTGGATCATTATACTTTGGTTAACCATGAACAACCGAACTGCGAAAGTCACCAGAATTATAAAACCATTTTAGACGGTCAATCGACTGGTGTTTTCAATGGGAAAATTTATGTGGAGAAGGAAGCGCAAAAAACCGATGCTTTCCAACAAAATAACAACATCTTATTAAGTGATAAAGCGACTATCAATGCAAAACCACAATTGGAAATTTTTGCAGATGATGTGAAGTGTTCGCATGGTTGTACTATAGGTCAGTTGGATGACAGTGCGATGTTTTACATGCAACAACGCGGTATTCCTAAAAAAGAAGCCAAAGCGTTATTAATGTATGCCTTCACCAGCGAAGTAACCGCGAGTATCAAAATACCTGAATTAAAAGCTAAAATTGCCCGAATCATTGCCGATAAATTAGGCGTGAAAATGGGATTTGATCTATAAAACCTTGTAATTGCCTTGAAAAATACTAGTAAAGTTCTTTTTGGAATCGTATTGTGGATTTTTATGGGTAGTCAAACGGCTACTGCACAATTTTTTGAAGAAAATATTTATTATGAAGGAGAGCTTTCCGGAATTGCGTCTTTTTTGATGGAAGATGAAAACGGAGATGTTCAATTTTTGACGCTTGGCGGATTGGGACTAAAAGGCGGTGTCGGAATTCATAATGACGAAGGAAGTCTATTTTTGGGTGTTCATTCCGGAGTGGAAGGTAATTTTAGACATAGAACTGGAATAATACCGGTTTATGTTAATAGCCGAGTTGCATTTGATGTATCAGAGAATGGGAAAATCATTCTAGGTTTTGGATATGGTAGAAGTATGCAGATTGGAACCGAAAGATATGCCGGCTATTTGCGTAAATATTCGATTGCACATGCCATTGGTGATGAAAACATGTTCAGTTATTTCGTTGAGGTTGCCAATCATGGATTCAGGTATCCTGACGGAGTTCGAGCAACAACAGTTAATTTAGGCATAGCTCTTACGTTTTTATAAAAAATAGTGTAACTATATAAAATAAAAAAACCGCTTCTTGAAGCGGTTTTTTTATTTGTTACTATTTGATACTATTGGTAATATCTCTTAAGAATCCATTAAAATCAAATTCAGGCTCTTCGGTAAGTCCTAAACGAACAATTACAAGGTTTTTGGATGGGAATAAGGCAACCATTTGTCCTTGGTAGCCACTGCAATATATCATTTCTTTGGTTACATCAGGGAAATAGCCTCCTTTGTTGAGCCAGAATTGTGCGCCATAACGGCCGTTGGAGGTGTTTGTTGGTGTTGCGGCATAGTTGAACCATTTTTCATCGAACAGCTGTTGTCCGTTCCAATTGCCTTTGTGCAAATACAATAAGCCAAATTTAGCCCAATCTCTGGCATTGGCCCAAGCATAGGAAGACCCTACATAATTGCCTTTCATGTCGGCTTCCACCACCATCGAATTCATACCAATTTTGTCAATCAAAGCACTGTACCAAAAATCCAAATACTCTTGATGTGTTTTGAACTGTTTTCGTAAAATACCCGAAAGCAAATTGGTAGTCCCGGAAGAATAGTTCCAATGCGTATTGGGTTGGAAAGCCGCTGGTTTTATCAATTGGGAGCGTGTCATGTCCTCATCCAAGAAAAGCATTTTGGTCACATCCGATATTTTACCGTAATCTTCTTCCCATTCTAGTCCAGAGTTCATGTGTAATAAATCACTCGTGGTAATTTTTTTGCGTTCGTCGTTTTGCCATTCCGGAAACGGAGCCGGTTTGTAAATGTCGAATTTACCTTGTTGCTGCAGAATACCAAAGTAGGTAGCGGTGATACTTTTGGTCATGGACCATCCTAAAAATCTTGAATTTTTGGTAAAACCATCAGCGTATTTTTCTGCAATGATTTTGTCTTTGTAAATCACTACAACTGCTCTCGTTCTTAGTTTTTGTTGTCCTTTTTTGTCGAAAGCATTGTTTACCGTTGCTTCGAGTTTTTTATAATCTACTGTGCTGAATACAGTATCATTTGGTGCTGCATTTCCGTATGGGAAAGGAGTTGAATTGTCTGGTTTTGCTCTTTTAGGTACTAAGTAGGGTAAAGAAGCGTCGTATTCATCATTAACTAAAACGGCACCTAATCCTTCACGGAAAATGGCTTTTCTCGACTTCAGTCCGTATACCGAAGCCTCTGCAAATTTTTCCTTATCGTTGATTTGGTTGTCAGCCAAGTCAATCATATCAATATCATTGTCTCCATTTTCAATAACCTCTAACGGTCGATTGTCCAGAAAATAGCCGGAAGCAACGCTTTTGGATGAAAACCCCGAGATTAAATCCAGTTTGGGATAAGTTTTAAAACTATAATAGATAATTGCAGCTACTACAACCAACCCTAGAAAGCGGAAAAATTTTCTCATAATGTGATGTTATTGTACTGCAATTTAATTATTTGTATTGAAATGAAGTAATTTTTTCAGGCTTTAGTTGATTCATTAAACTTTTCTAAAATATTCTTGATTTCGGGGGCAAATGTTTACTTTTGTATTTAGAAAAATTCTAAATAAAAATGCTGAATATCCAAAAAATAAGAGCCGATTTCCCAATTCTGAATCAAACAGTTAACGGGAAACCCTTACTATACTTCGATAACGGTGCCACGTCACAAAAACCAAAGGTGGTTATCGATGCCATTACCAAATATTATGAAGAGATCAATGCCAATATACACAGAGGAGTACATACATTAAGTCAGTTGGCTACAGATGCGTATGAAGCCTCGAGAGAGAAAATTCAAAAGCACATTAATGCGGAGCATCTTCACGAGGTGATTTTTACTTCGGGTACAACCCAAGGAATCAATTTGGTGGCGAATGGCATGGCAGCTTTTGTGAAAGAAGGCGATGAGGTTATGGTTTCGGCATTGGAACACCATAGTAATATTGTGCCTTGGCAGTTTTTGTGTGAGAAAACTGGCGCAAAACTGGTAGTAATACCAATGAATGAAGAGGGAGAACTCGTAATGTCTGAATACGATCGTTTGCTTACAGCCAAAACCAAAATTGTGGCGGTCAATCATATTTCGAATGCATTAGGTGTGATCAATCCAATTGAATATATGATTCAGAAAGCGCATGAAGTGGGAGCAGCTATTTTGATTGATGGGGCGCAGGCTACGCCGCACTTAAAACCGGATGTTCAGGCTTTGGATTGTGATTTTTATGTGTTTTCAGGACACAAGATATGTGGGCCGACCGGAGTTGGTATTTTGTATGGGAAAGAAGCTTGGTTAAATAAACTGCCTCCGTATATGGGCGGTGGAGAAATGATTAAAGAAGTTACTTTCGAGAAAACCACGTATGCAGAATTACCACATAAATTTGAAGCGGGAACGCCTAACATTGCCGATGGGATTGTGTTGGGAACCGCTATCGATTATTTGAATGAAGTAGGTTTTGAAAATATTCAAGAGCAAGAGCGCTCACTTTTAGCTCATGCTACCGAAAAATTATCCGAAATTGAAGGTTTGAAAATTTACGGGACGTCTGCTCAAAAGACTTCGGTAGTTTCTTTTAATATTGAAGGAATTCATCCGTATGATATTGGCACGATTATAGATAAATTAGGTATAGCGGTTAGAACAGGGCATCATTGTGCTCAACCCATCATGAATTATTTTGGAATTCCGGGTACGGTTAGAGCGAGTTTTTCGTTTTATAATACGAAAGAAGAAATTGATATCTTTGTGGAAGCCGTTAAAAAAGCAAAAACGATGCTTTCTTAATTTAAAAAACCAAAAACTATGAAAAACCTGGCATTAATTGGATTCTCTGTAGTCACGTTACTAATTTCGTGCAAATGTAAAAAAGCAACTACAGATACAGTGGTTTCAAATCAAGTTCCTAAAAATGAAGTTGCCGCTGTACAAGGTGTTACTGATAACGGAACAGTTGCGGATTCTGCGGCTGCTATTGTGCAACCTAAAAATGAAGATAGTTTGAAAAGTCAGGAAACAGTTGCTGGTGTCGAATACGAAGCGAATTCAAGAGGTTTTTATCTGAAAGTTAAATTTCAAGAAGGAAAACTGGCGTATACAAAAGAAAGAGATTCAGATGCCTTGCAAACGGTTCAATTGACCAAAGCACAGGTTGAAGAGTTGAATTCTTTGCTTAATGGAGTGGAAGCGGCAAAAATTTCTGAACTGAAAGCACCAACCGAAAAACGATTTTATGATGGTGCGGCAATGGCCAATATTCATATCACGAAAAGCGGTAAAACCTACAGCTCGGAAACTTTTGATCATGGAACTCCTCCGGCACAAATAGAAAAATTGGTAAAAAAATTACTTTCTTACGTGAAAGATAACGAATAGAATAGAATGACAATTACAGAAATACAAAATGAAATCGTTGATGAGTTTTCCATGTTTGACGATTGGATGCAACGGTACGAATACATCATCGAATTAGGTAAATCTTTACCATTGATTGATGAAAAATACAAAACTGATGATAATATCATCAAAGGATGCCAGTCTAAGGTTTGGGTTCATGCAGAAGAGCAAAATGGTAATGTGGTTTTTACTGCCGACAGTGATGCGATATTAACCAAAGGAATTATAGGTATATTAATACGCACTTTCTCGAATCAGTCGCCTCAGGCCATATTGGATGCAACTACTGATTTTATTGATGAAATCGGTTTGAAAGAACATTTGTCGCCTACGAGAGCCAATGGATTGGTATCAATGATCAAACAAATAAAAATGTACGCTTTGGCTTTTCAGGCCAGAAATTAATTACTATGATGGAAGAATTTAACGATACAATCAACTTAGGAGAAGAAGTTGTAAAGGTTTTGAAAACGATTTACGATCCTGAGATTCCAGTTGATATTTATGAATTAGGACTTATTTACGATGTTTTTGTTAATGAAACAATGGATGTTAAAATCCTTATGACATTAACGTCACCGAATTGCCCTGTGGCAGAAACTTTGCCTCAAGAAGTGGAAGAGAAAATCAAGAAAATCGGCGATGTTAAATCGTGTGAAGTGGAGATTACATTTGATCCACCATGGAGTAAGGATTTGATGAGTGAAGAAGCGAAATTGGAATTAGGAATGCTTTAAAGTTTATAATTTGTGGTTTATGATTCATTAACTGCAAACCATAAACTTATAACCCTTAACTTCAAAAATGGAAGAAATTGTAAACAGAGTTGCGAATAGTGCGCTACAGGTTTTTGATTTGGAAGATTATTTTCCAAAACAAAGCATTGTTGAACTAGACATTTCACAATGGCTCTTTGGAGGTTTTATTCTAAAAGAGAATGAATTTCGTGACCATTTGAAAGCACATGATTGGACACAGTACAAGGATTGTTATGTTGCGCTGTATTGTTCGGAAGAAGCGATACTACCTGCTTGGACTTATGCTCTCGTAACGGTGTATCTGCAGCCTTTTGCACCTAAGGTAGTCAACGGGACTAAGAACGAACTGTTGCTTTCTTTGTATCAAGGTATTTTAAGTGAATTGGATTATTCTGATTTTATTGACAAGCCGGTAATCCTTAAAGGCTGTTCCAATAAGCCGGTTCCTCAGCAAGCATATGTGTTGGCGATAGAACATCTTATGCCTTTTGCCAAAAGCATTATGTTTGGTGAAGCCTGTTCTTCAGTACCGCTCTATAAATCTAAAAAATAAGAAAAAGATTTCATAAGTTTGTGGAAATCAGTAAACACAAACTTATGAAAAAGAGATTTATCGTATTGTCATTGTCGATGATGACTTTCTTTTCATTCGCACAAGGCAATGAGAAAGAATTAATTGGTAAAACATCTTCTGCCGAAACCAAAGCCCGGGATACTCTGAATATGGGTTGGAAAAAAACAGGCAACTTGGTTTTCTTATTCAATCAATCCGCTTTTAATAATGATTGGCGTGGAGGAGGTGTATCCAATATGGCTGGAAACATTGGGTTGAATTATGATTTCAACTATAAAACGCCTGCCTTGATTTGGGATAATAAATTGATTGTTTCTTATGGTTTGACCAAGTTGAAAGGAGCGGATGTTCAGAAATCGGACGATCGTTTTGTTTTTACTTCCTTATTGGGTAAAAAAGCCTCAGGATATTGGTTTTATTCAGGTTTTCTTGATTTTAGAACCCAGATGGATTCCGGTTTTGAGCCAGCAACTATGACAAAAATATCTCATTTATTTTCACCTGCTTATCTTCAGGCAGGTCCTGGTATGTTATGGAAAAAGAGTGATAATTTGAAAGTGAACATTGCTCCGGCAACCTCTAGAGTTATATTCGTGCATCCCCATTTTACAGAACTTGGTGCTTCTTTCGGTGTTGAGCAAGGCGATTCTTCAAGATTTGAGTTCGGGGCTGCATTGAGTGGTTATTATAAATGTAACCTTATGGAAAACATCTCTTGGGAAAATATTGTGATGATGTATACGAATTATTTGGATACACCCAAAAATGTAGACATCGATTATCAGTCTAATATAGTAATGAAAATCAATAAATACATTTCAACCAATATTGCATTTCAGGCTATTTATGATGATAATGCGGTGGGCGCCTTTCAGATTCGAGAAGTGTTTGGTCTAGGCGTGAATTGTACCTTTTAAAGAATAAAAAAAAGACCTCATTTTGAGGTCTTTTTTTTATTCTTTTTCGACGGCGTCTTTATAGTCAGGATACAAGAAGTTATTGTAAGGGAATCGGGTAATGTGAATTTGTCTTACTGCTTCATATGCTTTTTCTCTGAATTCTTCGAAGTTTGCTTTTTCAGTGGCTGAAATGAACAAGGTGTTGTTTTCACCCAATTTACTCATCCAGGTTTGTTTCCATTCCTCTAAAGTATAATGCTTAGTCGTTTTTTCAGTCATTAAGTCATCGGCTTCAATAGTCAGATGTTGATAAGCATCAATTTTGTTAAAGACCATAATCGTTGGTTTGTCATCACTTTTGATATCCTTTAAAATCTGGTTTACCGATTCGATGTGGTCTTCGAATTCAGGATGAGAAATATCAACTACATGCAGCAATAAATCCGCTTCACGCACTTCATCCAATGTACTTTTGAAAGATTCAACCAGTTGAGTAGGTAACTTTCTAATAAACCCTACCGTGTCAGAGAGCAGAAAAGGAAGATTTTTAATCACTACTTTTCTAACCGTGGTATCCAAAGTAGCAAATAATTTGTTTTCTACAAACACTTCACTTTTTCCAATGGCGTTCATTAAGGTTGATTTGCCAACATTGGTATAACCTACCAAAGCAACGCGAACCATGGCGCCACGGTTGCTGCGTTGTATGGCCATTTGTTTATCGATGATGCGAATCTTGTCTTTCAATAAAGCAATACGATCGCGAACAATACGACGGTCAGTTTCAATTTCTGTTTCACCGGGACCACGCATACCAATACCTCCACGCTGACGTTCCAAGTGCGTCCACATACCTGTTAAACGAGGAAGTAGGTACTGACATTGTGCCAATTCGACTTGTGTACGCGCATAAGATGTCTCTGCTCGTTGCGCGAAAATATCCAAAATTAAGTTGGTTCTATCCAGTACTTTACAGTCCAATTCTCTAGTGATATTTTTTTGTTGAGCGGGTGTTAACTCATCATCAAATATCACAGTTTTGATATCGTTGTCTTTTATATAGTACTTAATATCCTCAAGCTTTCCAGTTCCTACAAATGTTTTAGGATTGGGTTTATCCATCTTTTGTGTAAAACGCTTTACTACCTCACCACCAGCAGTATAGGTTAAGAACTCTAATTCGTCTAAATATTCGTTCAGCTTATCTTCACTTTGTTGTTGTGTTACAATCCCTACGACTATAGTTTTTTCAAAATCTATTTTTTCTTTCTCTAGCATGATATCATATTGTGGTGCAAAGGTATAAATTTAAGCGTCAAATTTTCTCACTTCTAATAGGAAGTTAAGTGTTAAAAAAATAAATATTATATGATTAAATGTTAAATGATTATTAAAATTATTTACTTTTGGAAGTTAAATAAACAAGATTAACCAAAAAATTACGCAAAACATGAAAAAAATTACTTTTGGTTTTTTCATGATGATTCTTCCTTATTTGGGTTTTGCTCAAGTAATCGATGAAGGATTTGAAGGAGCCACTTTTCCTCCAACAACACCAGGCAACTGGATTACCATGGACAATGGTATCGGTACTGGCGAAAGTTGGATTGAAACTACCGACCCAGCGAGGGTTTATGCAGGGCTTAAGGCCGCAATCATAGACCGGGAAAACATTGGGGCCGGAAATACCTCTCAAGATTGGTTGGTAACCCCACAAATTACGGTTCCAGCAAACGGACAACTTCGTTTTTTTACCAGACAAACCTTATTGGGGAATAATGGGTCAATTTATGAAATTCGAGTGTCCACAGATGCTAGTCAAACCAATCAGGCAGCTTATACAACTATTCAAACGTGGACCGAAAACAATTTGAATACTACTTATAATGTGTATGAAGAAAAAGCAGTCAGTTTGGCGGCTTATGCAGGCCAACAAGTTTATGTTGCTTTCGTAAAAGTAAATACACAGCCAACTGGGACTACTTCGGGAGACCGTTGGTTGATAGATCAAGTTAAGGTGCTTCAACAATGTTTGGATCCTAGTATTTTAACTACAGGTGCAATTACACCTACTTCTGCAGTGTTATCATGGACTAATAATGGATCTGCAACGAATTGGGAAGTGGTAGTGCAGCCAAGTGGAACTGGAACACCAACAGGAGCTGGTACTCCAGCACCTACCAATCCATTTACCTATACTGGATTAAATCCGGGCACCAATTATGAATATTATGTGAGATCGATATGTACTCTATCGAATAGTAATTGGGTAGGGCCATTTAATTTTACCACCTCACCATCAGGTTCTATTTGTAGTTCACCTATCATTGTAACAAGTTTACCTTATAGCCACACAGATAATACCAACACCTATGGTGATGAAGTAGATACACCTCAGGGTACAGGTTGTGCTGGTGGAGCCACCAACTATATGCAGGGAGCAGAAGTATTTTATTCGTATACTGCCAATTTTACTGGTAACATTACTGTATCAATGACACCTGGAGCAACAAATTCGAGTTTGTTTGTTTATGATGGGTGTGCTAACGTTGGGGTGTCTTGTTTAGCTGGTGTAGCCGATGCAACTGGTAATCCAAGAAATATAGCAACGATACCTGTTGTTTCAGGACAAACCTATGTATTTGTAATTTCATCAAGTTCTACTCCAGTAACAGGTATTCCTTATACTTTAATTATTCAACAAAAATTCTGTGATCCCCCAACAACATTGTCCGCTACAGCGACAACGACTACCGCTAGTTTGTCTTGGGCGAACCCTTCAGGAGCAACGGCTTGGCAAGTAGTGGTTCAGGATGCAGGTTTGCCGATTCCAACAGGATCAGGTACAGATGCCTTTGTTAATACCAATTTTACAGTAACTGGGTTGACTTCAGCTCATGCCTATGAGTATTGGGTTCGTTCTGACTGTGGAGGAGGATTATATAGCCCGTGGGCTGGACCTTTCCGTTTTAGTACCGAAATTTGTGATGCGGCTCAAAAATGTAATTATACTTTCAGATTGACAGACTCAGTAGCTGATGGATGGGACGGTGCTTTAATGCAGGTGAGACAGAACGGAATTGTAGTAGCTACTTTAGGAACTACATTTACCACTGGTGGAACCTTTAACCAAACAGTAGCTCTTTGTGAGAATTATCCTTTCGAATTGTACTGGCACGTGGCAGGAAGTTGGCCAGGAGAAGTAGGAATTACTGTAATTAATAACTTTGGACAAACATTGTTTACGAAACCAGCCAATTCTGGTGCTGCTAGTACTACTACTCCATTGTTTGCTACTGCATTTGATTGTGATGTACCGGCCTGTTTATTACCTTTGTCTCCAACGGATACTGCACCAACTACACAAGGGGCTACTTTGAACTGGACGCCGAATGGTGGAACGCAATGGGATATTTATGTGGTTCCGGCAACTCCACCTTCACCAGCACCAAATGCTTCAACCGTTCCTACTTTTGCAGGAGTTACAACTAGACCTTTTGTAGTAACTGGTCTCAATCCAAATACAACCTATTTGTATTATATAAGAACGGTTTGTTCTACTACTCAAGCGAGTAACTGGACAGTAGCGGGAGATTTTACTACGTTACCAACGTGTTCAAGACCAACAGTGCCAACTTCATCTGGAATTACACCGTATACAGCGAATCTGAACTGGACCCAACCGGCAAATCCTGGTGGAGGTACAGCAACGACATGGGAAGTAATTGTATTGCCTTGTGGTTCACCTGCACCGACAGAAACAACACCTACACCTTATCCTGGTGCGACAGTTACTTCTGTTAAACCTTTTACGGTAAGTGGTTTAACTCCAGTTACTTGTTATGACTTCTATGTGAGAGCTATTTGTTCAACTACTGATAAAAGCCCATGGTCTGTAAGTGGAACGTTCAATACCCCAGATGTTAATGATGAATGTATCAATTCGAAACAAGTACCGGTAAATCAAAATACACACTGTGAGCAAACTGTTTTTGGAACAGTTTCCAATGCCACAGCTTCAACGCAAGCAACTACTTGCGCACCTAACGATGATAACGATGATGTTTGGTTCCATTTTACGGCAACCGCAACAACTCATTATATCTCTTTATTGGAACCGGTAACCGATACTGCGGTTCCTCCAAGATTTCCTACAGCTACTCCAGGTGGACTTGGGTATACTTTGTATAGAGGCAATGATTGTAATAATCTAACTCAGATTAGTTGTAGAAGTGCAGCTAATGGAGCTATGGAAACCGGATTAGTAATAGGGGAAACCTATAAAATACGAGTGTATTCAAGAGGAACAGCAGCTTCTACCAAACGTTTTGAAGTTTGTGTGGGAACAAAAGTGATTTATTGTAATAACTCAATTCCGGCTTGTGCTGTAAATGATATTATTTTAAGAAATGATGTGGGTGTACCTTCAACACCGAATCCAATTAGTGGGACAACTACGGCTGCAGTTGGATGTTTAGGGAATGCGCCTTCACCAACTTTCTATTACTTGACTATCCCAGCAGACGGAAACTATGAGTATTTCATGGAGCAAAGTACAGATCCAACGTTTACTATTCGCGATTTAGATGTGGATTATGCGAGTTGGGGTCCTTACCCTAGTGTAGCTGCTGCTTGTGGTGCTATAACTGTAAGCAATGTAAGACCTGCACCAGATGGATGTAGTTATTCGGCAGCAGCCACAGAAACTTTAAAAATAAATGGTGCTATAGCAGGACAAGTTTATGTAGTTATGATCACCAACTTTACGGCGAATACACTTCCCGGAAAAAGAGGTTATATCCGTCTTAAAAGAATGGTTGGACCTACTCCTATAGATTGTTGTCCATTTGCTAGTTTTACTTACCCAGGTGGAAGTTTCTATTGCAAAGGATCTGGTGGTCCCAACCCAATACCAGTATTAAGTCCAGGTTCTACAGCCGGAACCTATACATCTTCACCGGCTGGTTTAGTAATTAATGCTACTACTGGAGAGGTTGATATGGCAGCAAGTACTATAGGTACTTATACAATAACCAGTACTATAATTGGAGCTAACGGATGTCAGACGTCAATTGCAACTTGGAGTATGACGATTTCTAACCCGGCGAATGCTACAATTTCGTATAGTGCACCTGAATTCTGTAAATCAGTAACAGCGGCACAGCCTGTAACTCAAACAGGTACTGTTGGTGGTTACTACTATGCTGTTCCGGCAGGTTTGTCAATTAATGCTTCAACGGGAGCAATTACTCCAAGCACGAGTTTAGCGGGAACGTATACCGTACGATATAATGTAGTGGTACCAGGATGTTCTTCAACACCATTTGAGACTACGGTTACTATAACGGCTTTACCGGTTGCTACTTTTGCCTATACGGGTACACCATATTGTCAAAATGCCGGAACGGTTAGTCCTACATTCAGCGGTGGAGGAGTTGCAGGTGTATTTAGTGCTAGTGCGACCGGATTGGTTATCAATCCTTCAACGGGAGTTATCGATTTGTCAGCAAGTACTGTTGGAACGTATACCGTTACCAACACGATTGCAGCTGCAGGAGGTTGTGCCGAAGTAACTGCTTCTACAACAATCACGATTACAGCACTTCCTGTGGTAACCTTTAACTATGCCGACAGTCCTTACTGTCAGAGTACAGGAACAGCAAGTCCAACATTTATCGGTGGTGGAACGGCGGGAACTTTTACAGCAGTGCCTGCTACAGGATTGACTATTGATCCTTCGACAGGAGTTGTTGATGTGACCAACAGTACACCAGGAACTTATGTAGTTACGAATACAGTTGCAGCAGCCAATGGATGCCAAGCAAATTCTGCGGATGCAACTATCATAATTAGAACTAACCCTATTGCAACAATAGGTTCAACCGATCCAGACAATACTATTTGTTCTAATGATACAGCGCAATTAACAGTGGTTCCAGGTAATTTCTTACTTGCCGATGCAACGTATGTATGGACATTGAACGGTACTATTCCTGTGGGTACTACAAGTTCTATTACACCTACAATGAGTGGGACTTATGAAGTAGTTGTAACATTGAATGGATGTACGAATACGACACCTATTACAACTTCATTTACGGTTAATTTTCAACCGAACTTTACATTATCCGGAACGAATCTAACCAAATGTGCTGGTGAAACAGCGGTGTTAACGGTTCAGCCCGTGAATTATTCGGTTACGGATCCATTAGTAGTTTATTCATGGACGTTAAATGGAAATCCAATTCCAGGTACAACAAATACAATCAGTGTTGTTGATTATGGTATGTATGAAGTAACGGTAAATAACCAAGGCTGTATCGCTTCTCAACAAATTGAAGTGGTTATGGATATGACCGATATTCCTATCACTACAGTGGGTGAATGTCAAGGAGCGCAGTATGTAATTACCGCTTCTCCTGTAAATGGTTCTTTTGATGGTGCTACTGCCACTTATGAATGGACAAACGAATCCTCTACGGTAATAGGAACAAACGCAAATACGCTTAATGTATCTCAATATATTTTGGATTATAATGTTCCGCTAGCTAGTTTCCCAATGACTTTCACGGTAAAAATCACAACAGCTCCTGATGGATGTGTTGATACACAAAGTTTTACAGTTGAAAGCCCTCAATGTGTCATCCCAAGAGGATTGTCACCGAATGGAGATGGAAATAATGATACTTTTGACTTAACTAGTTTGGGAGTTAAAAAATTATCTATCTTCAACAGATATGGTAAAAAAGTCTATGGTAAGACAAATTATACGAATCAATGGAGCGGTCAATCTGAATCTGGCGATGAATTACCAGATGGAACTTATTACTACGTTATTGATCAAGATAATGGTGAAACCAAATCAGGTTGGGTTTACATTAATAGATAAAAATAAGGCTTAGGCCCATGAGAATGGGCCTTGCTTTTGTATTAAACAAACAATTAAAATGAAGAAACTATTTCTTACTGCAATAATTGCATTTTCATTTTTCTCGGAAATGCAAGCACAACAAGATCCCCACTACACCCAATATATGTATAATATGAATGTCATGAATCCTGCCTATGCAGGTTCTAAAGAAAACCTTTCGATAGGATTATTATTCAGAAAACAATGGGTTGAAATTGAAGATTCCCCCACTACATTCACCGCATCAGGACATTCACCAGTTGGTAAGAATGTAGGTTTGGGTTTGTCTGTTATAAGTGATAGAATTGGTCCTGTAGAGGAGAATAACATTTACGGTGATTTCTCCTATACCTTGAATTTAGGTGGTGAGCATCGATTGGCTATGGGTATTAAAGCGGGTGTTTCATTGTTGAACATCGGACTCAATAGCGAAATTGCATCGACTTTACCCGCTCCATCCGATGGTGCTTTCGCAGAAGACACTTCAAGTGCTAAGCTGAACATTGGAACGGGATTGTTTTATTATACAGATAAGTACTATTTGGCGCTTTCCGTTCCGAATATGCTTAAATCTGCTCATTTGGATTATAACGGTGTACAGTACGGTTCTGAAGTACAACACTATTTCTTAACTGGAGGTTATGTGTTCAACTTGTCCGAAAATACTAAGTTCAAGCCTTTCTTTATGGTGAAATCGGCATTTAACGCGCCTACATCGGTAGACTTGTCTACTAACTTTTTATTCTTCGATAAGTTTGAATTGGGTGCAAGCTATAGAATTGATGATTCTTTCGGTGCTATGGTAAATTATAGAATTTCCGACGGAATGCGTTTGGGATATGCTTACGATCATATCGTTTCCGATTTGAATGTGGCTACTCCTTCATCGCACGAGTTTATGGTTTTATTTGATTTGAACTTCCCTAAAAAAGTGTCAAGTTCACCACGTTATTTCTAATAGGTTTAAAAATGAGAAAGATATACTTCAATATAAGTTTACTATTAGCTGTATCAGCTGGTATAGCACAAAATAAAGACACCAAAAGTGCGGACAAACTTTTTAACAGTTACGAATACATCAATGCATCCAAAGAATATTTAAAGCTTGAAGATAAAGGAAAAGCGGACTCTTATGTTTACAAGCAACTAGGGGATTGTTATTATAACATCTTCAATGCTGAGGCTGCTGAAAAATGGTACGCGAAAGCGATTGCTGCAAAAGAACAAGATGCCGAAACATATTTCCGATACGCTCAAATGTTAAAAGCGAACAAGAAATATGATGAAGCTAAAAATGCGATGGATAAATTTGGGGCATTAGCACCGAACGATGAACGTGCTAAAGCATCCAATGCCACTTCTATAAGTGCACTTCAAAAAGTTTCCAAAAGCTGGGAAATGAAATCTGTTGGAATCAACTCTAAGTATTCTGATTTCGGAGCTTATTTGAAAGGTGACAAGGTGTATTTCGCAAGTGCCAGAAATACGGCACGTAAAACGTATGAATGGAATGATCAGCCTTTTCTTGATTTGTACGAAGTGGATTTTACAGAGGGGACTTTAGGTCAATCTCCTGTTGAAGTTGCCGGGTTAAATACTTCATTTCATGAAGGTCCCGTAGCTATTTCGGCAGATGGGAATACTATTTATTTTTCAAGAGAGAGTTTTTCAGAAAAACAATTTGTGAAATCATCGGATAAGAAGAATAGATTTGGTAAAATGTACCTATTCAAAGCTACCAATGACAATGGAAAATGGACGAATGTTACAGCGCTTCCTTTCAACGGTAAAGAATTCAATTGTAGTTCTCCTTCGCTAAGTGCAGATGGTACTGTGCTTTATTTTACATCCGACAGACCAGGTGGAATTGGCAAAACCGATATCTGGAAGGTGGCTGTAAATGCTGATGGTACTTTTGGAATTCCAGAAAATCTTGGAAAAAGAATCAATACTGAAGGAAACGAACAATTCCCTTCGGTAACAGATAGCAATATTCTTTATTTTGCGTCTAATGGATTCAACGGATTAGGTGGTCTTGATGTGTTTGAAGCCGATTTGAATGGAACAGAGCAACCTAAAAACTTAGGTGCGCCTGTAAATAGCGAAAAGGATGATTTTGCTTTTGCTTACAATGAATCTAAAAAAACGGCTTTTCTTTCAAGTAACCGAAATGGTGGTACTGGTGATGACGATATTTATATGGTATTGCCGATTTGTCATTTGGATTTAGTAGCATTAGTTCGCGATTCAAAAACCGGCTTGGCGATTCCGAATGCGAATATCATTGTATTGGATGAGAACAAGAATACCGTAATGTCTGGCACATCTAACGAAAATGGTGATGCCGATTTTCAATTAGATTGCGAAAAGAAATACGAAGTTTCTGTAGGTAGAGCAGGTTATTTGACTCAAACTTTCCCAGTATCGGAAATCAAAGGAAAAGTAAAAGTTGCTGCTAATCTGAATCCGGTTGAGGTGGTAATCACAGAGAAGGAAGTGATTTTGGGTGATGTGTATTTTGCCTACAACAAAAGCAATATAACGCCTCAAGGTGCAGCTGAGTTAGACAAATTGGTTGCTGTGATGAATGAATACCCGAACATGGTTATTTTTGCAAAATCGCACACCGATTCGCGCGGTAATGATAAATACAACATGAGTTTGTCAGAACGTAGAGCAAAAGCTACGGTGCAGTATATTATCTCTAAAGGAATTGCAGCTGATAGAATTAGCGGACAAGGATATGGAGAAACAGAGCCGAAAGTGAATTGTGGTGATGGATGTACTGAAGAGGAGTATGCACAAAACCGTCGTTCCGAATTTATGATTGTTAAAAAATAATCTTATTTGTATACAATACGATAAAAACGAACCCAAAAGGTTCGTTTTTTTATGTCTACTAGTTAAGAAATTATGTTAATTTAATGAGCTTCTAAATTAGCCTTTAGTATGAAGTATATTGCTATTTTATTATGTTGCTTGCTCTCGGCCTGTTCTGCAAGTCTCGGGAAGTTGTCTGAACATTTGGTGCTTACGGATGTGAAACGGATTCTACAAAAAAAGTTATTGGAAGAACAAATGGATGGCAACCACTCGAAGTTGATACAGTTACTCTAAAGGAGAAAATTAATCTTAAGAAAAATGAAGGAATTTTTGAAAAAATTAAAAAATTTATTTCGGAGTAATAAGCGATATATAGTCTTAGTTTTATTGTGTTTGATAGGTTTGAAGTATTATACCAATTATATATACAAACGGGCTTTTGCTGAATGTAAATCAAGTTTGCAGAATGAAAGTAATAGCGATATAGATATCGTTAAAGATAATGTATTCAAAAAACTTAATCAGCGAGTATACGATAGTTTGTTTATGTATGATGGACCAAAGAAAACATTTATGTATGCTATTGTTGTATCTAATAAATACAATTACAATGAAGCTTCATTTGAAATCTTTCATACTCTAGCAAATTTAAATGCTGACAATAAATTTAAAAGGATTCCAGATTTAAATTTTTTAGATAAAAAAACTAGAAATATGGCTCTTTTTTATTTGGAAAAATCTGCCAACGAAAATAATCCAAATGCGAAGTTTATTCTCGGGAAGTATTACATTTCTGGAGAGTATCACGATAAAAATGTTGATTTAGGAAACAAACTATTAAAAGATGCTTTAAAATCGAGTGGTGGTGTTTTAAAATGAGCAATCTGGATCGCGCGGATTTACTTCGTCAGTTCGGCTAAAGCCTCGATTGCAATCCGTGCCCACAAAGAATAGAAACTACAGCCGTAAAAAGTTGTAGTTTTATTTTTACTGATGGTAATGAAAATGATTTTAGCCATTGTTTTGTTAGATTTGTTTTGAAGAAGATTGCCGACACGGATTATAAATCCGCGCGATCTGACTTTATTCGGGTTATGTTTTGAATTTTCTATCTTTGTAAAGCACTTTAATGTTGTAAAATGTGTAGTTCTGATGAGTTCGTTCTCCTAATTTTTACCCAACTCTGACCGTTAATCTGCAATCAAATTCTAATAACAATTTTATTTAAGGAGCATGCGTTTTTTGTATTTATTAATCTTTTTTGTCATCGTAAGCTGTAATAAAATTGATTTGAATGACAATGAAGTGAGACTTATGGTCGATGGAGTGAAACACTCTGAATTTTTCTTTAGAAAATCAGGAGAAGTATCGCACATGAATATTTAT
The DNA here is from genome assembly GCF_051908335.1 of Flavobacterium sp. MAHUQ-57. Lineage (NCBI taxonomy): Bacteria > Pseudomonadati > Bacteroidota > Flavobacteriia > Flavobacteriales > Flavobacteriaceae > Flavobacterium > Flavobacterium sp. MAHUQ-57. The sequence goes on from NZ_JBPZTE010000007.1 coordinate 1,302,397, forward strand.
TTTTCGGAAGGAAATATTGATGATGTACTTAGTTTTGACTATGTAAATGGTAATTTGGATCGTGTTCGTTCGGAATCCGATTATAAAACGCGCGGTGACTGGGAAACTGATTATTACAAGAATACCTTAGCTTTACATGAGTACCTGCTTAAAAACGGTGTTAAAGTGGGTCACCCTTTTTTGGTAGCAGAAGAAATGAATGACTTTTGCAAGCTGGCCGATGCTATCCAGTATTTTTCGAAGGGTGCAGATGATAAGGTAACGGCATTCTGGGCTAAAGATATCAACGTAAAAGCTGAATTTGATTCAAGCACCATTCGACGATTCATCTCTACGAATTCTGTAATTCATTATTTTGAATACGCTGTTAATAAGGAAGGATATTTGGTTTATGAGATTATTCAATTTGATCAAAGCGCTTTGAAAATCAGCTATGAGTATGAAGACAATAAAATTAGTAAAATAACGTATAAAGTTTTATACAGAAATGGTAAACTAGAACATTCACATAAAGAATTTTTGTATAAAGCTATTTAATGTTAGGATCACAGATTTAATTATATTTAGAAACCACTCATTACGAGTGGTTTTTGGTTTTATAGCGCAGCTAACTTTCTGGCTTTGATGCCAAGACTTTAGAAGGTAAACCTAGACAGCTTCTCCAGTGGACTAATTCTGTGATAATTTTTCGTGTTAAAAAAAATTCTCACAAAGTTGTGATAAAATTGCTGTGATACAATAAATTATCACAAAAAAATTCTCACAGCGTAAAGACGGGTTACAAAGCAATTTTTAGGTATTACAACCAAACCTCATTCGCTTTGTAATTCGTAGGAAAGTAAGTCAGGTATTGTACCATACGTGGGTTACGCCCGTGATTGGCGGTGGCACAATGCGGTAACGCCTGATGCCAGATGATAAAGTCACCGGCTTCACCGGTAATGGGCACAAGTTCTTGGGTGAGTTTCTGTAAAGCGTATTCTCGCGGAGTTCTGTCTTTGGGGACTTGATGGATCCATTCTTCCATGCGGTGATGAAATCCAGGTATGCAATGAAAAGCGCCTTCGTGTGCTTCACAATCGCTTAAATACAATAAACCCTGCAAGCCCAAAGGAATGGGTTGGTGCAAACTTACATCCCAATGCAAACTACTACCTTTAAACGTATGCTGATCATTGACCGGCGGATTGAAACTTACTTTGTCAATGGTTTTGAAAAGGGCGTCGGATTGGTACAATTGCTCGTAGGCTTTTCGAATTTTTTGTGAATCGCGGTTTTGGTTCAAAACCGGATGGTCGGAAAAGTTGACCATCATGCCGCTTTGTTGCGGATGTTGTTGGTACCAACTTTCGGGTGAATCCGGATGCATTTCTAGAAATTCCCAGATGGCTTTTTGAGTTGCAAGGCAATCTTCCTTCGAAATGGCATTTTTTAGTACGATATAGCCATTTTTGTTCCAAAACTGAATATCAGCTTCGCTTAAGACGTTTTCGGTTATTTTGAGGCTATTTTCATTGTTCTTTGTTGCGTAACTTTCTACCCAGCCAATAAAAGTAGGTAAGGCAGGGTTTTCAAAATGCAAATACTGAAGAGCAACTTCCAGACTGATGTTGTAATGGTACAAACATTCGATTTCCTGATTCCAGGTAGTGGATAACGTAGTTTCTTTTTCAATCGTTCTTCGCCAGAAATTTTCGAGATAGTGTTGCATAGCCGTAGGTTTATTGACCTAAAATTAGAAGAATATAGCCAAAGTTAAAAAGCAAGCAAAAAAAAACTCCCACAACTGTGGGAGTTTTGGTATAATAACGTACTCTTAGTTTACTATGATGTCGTCAATTTGAACAGTAGTAGTTAACGTTGGTGTTCCTGAATATTCAAAAACAAAGTAACCGTTTCCTGTTAAACCAGCAGGGATATTGTAAGTTCCTGCAGAGTTGAATGCATTTTCTGATGCACCTGTAGCTGGATAAGTGATATTGAAGCTAGAAGTGATGTTTGTGAAAGTGCTAGTGTTAATTGGGCTTCCAGGAGTATAATTTGCTGCTGTTACATAATATACCTGTAATGCAACTCCTTGGTTAAAACGCATTTCTTCTTTGAAAGTAAATGTGTTAGCCGCTGTAAAGTCAACAGGAACAAAGAAATATCCTTTAGCTGTTACGCTAGTTCCTCCACTTCCAAAAGAAGTTAACTCAATGTACTCGTTATTGCTGAATGTTTTTAATTGCCAATATCTAGTTCCAACATAAGCATCATTGTAATATTTCGGGAAGTTCGTTTGATTTACTGTATAACCAGTTTCAAAGTTTTCTGTAAAAGCACCGCTGAAAGTTGCTGCAGCACCACCGATTACCGGGAAGAAGTCTATTCTGTCATTTGTTAATTTGATATCACTTTCATTTCTTACCATGAATTGGAAGTCAGAACCGAATTTTGTTAAAACTCCTCTGATTTTACCATTTTTCATGTTTACTTTGTTACCTGCAAAGTTAGCGAACTCACTTACTCTAACAATTAATGTGTTTCCAGAAGCATCCACAATAGTGTGGTTAGTTGCACCTCCTAAGTTGTTTACTGTTGGATCGAAATAGTTTTTGTTATTAGATGCATCCGTAAACTGAACACCGTCTAATTCGATTAACATATTCAACAAGTTATTGTTTTTAGCAGCTGTGATATTTGTTGGTTTTTTAACAAAATCTTCTTCACTTACTTTTACACAAGAAGCTTTGATGATGTTTTTGAAATCTACACCTGCAATACGACCCACTTCGTCATCGGTTGCAACAGGAGTGTCATTGTCATACAAAGCACCAATTACAGTTGAATTGTTTTCGGTTACATAGTATAAGTCTTTCATTTTGACAAATACTTTTCTACCTGGCTCAAAGTAAGTATAAAGGTTGTATGCGTCAATTGGCATGCTAAATCCTACGCTACCGTCAACAGATGTGAATGACACAGACTTGTAGAAATTACCTGATTCGTCGCTTGAAGTTACATACGCTTCGATAACGTCATCACCAGTATATTTTGCATAAGTAGTAGTCGAAGTCGAAGTGATTTCACTAACTTGTTTTGTTACCGGAATGGTTTCACACTCACCTTCTAAACTCGGCTCATCATAATGTTCTTCAACACAACTAACGGTTGCCGCTAAGAGTAGAGATGAAAGTAAAAAACCTCTAAAGTTTAATGTTTTCATATTATTTATTTTCAAAAATTTTAATATTGTCTAATTGAAAAGTCGTTGTAGTACCGGCGTTTTTGTTACCCACATATTTGAATCCAATGCTGATGTCTTTTCCTTTGTAAGCATTCAAGTCGATATCACCACTTTCAACAAAATTATCTACCTGAGCAGTTGGTAATATTGGGTTCAATTCTACCCATGTTGCTGTTGCAATACCCGCTTGAGTACCATCATAATTTTCAGAAATATAAACGGTAAGATTTTTTCCAGTCCAGCTTCTTGCTTTTGATTGGAAATTAAAAATCCAATCTTTACTTGCATTAAGATTTACTTTAGGAGTTACTAACCATACTTCATCTGAAGATCCAGCAGTAGAGAAGAAAGAAGAAAAATCAGCATATTTATTGTTGCTGAAAGAGCGGCTATGCCATTTTCTTGTACCGGCTGGATTTACGTTGAAGTTAGACCATCCGCTTAAAGCAATAGCGTTTTCGGTTGCTCCACTTCCTGCAGTAGTGCCTTCAAACCCTTCAAACAAAAGTACTTCTTTGATTTCAGGGATATCGAATTCAGATTCTGTATCACAGCTGACAACTGTTGCAGTTAAAGCTGTAAAAAGAAATAGTTGTTTTATGTATCTTTTCATAATTAGTTGCATTAGAAGTTAATGTATAAGTTCACAAAATAAGTTCTTCCGTATCCGTAGAAATACTTAGGTCCAAAAGTTCTTACACCACTTTGTAAATCTTCTTGAGCTGATGGGAATGTTGCTTTTCTTGATTGCTCAAAACCACCAGTTTTGAAAACTTCGTCCAATACATTGTTCACGGTAGCGAAGAAACCGAAAGTTGTTCCGTCCACTCTCCATGATTTACCACCAGATAAATTTAATAAATATAATTCATCTAGTTTTTCTTGTTGTAATATTTTTCTAACTGAAGCTTCATTAGCACCAGGGTAAGAAACGCCTGTGTTGCTGTCAATTGTGAAGTTGTTTGTTCTTAATACATTTGAAATTCCAACATAAGCATCGTCAAAATAGTTGTAGTTCGCAGAGATGAACCAGAAGTGAGGGTCTCTGTACTCTAAACCAACTGAAGCTGCTTTTTGTGGCATACCACCGATTCTGTATCCTTTTAAGTAGGTTTTACCGAAATCTTCGATAGGGTAAGTGTTAGTAGCCGATGCAGCAGCATCATTGTTAATTCTTAAAGTAGGGTTGTTATCATAGATATACTCACCGTAAGAAGCTGCAGCACTTGCTTTCAATGTAGAAGTAAATTGGTACTCCAATCCTAATTCTCCACCAAAGTTTTTCTTGTTCATACCTGTAACGATTTCACTTACGAAAGCATCTTCACTACCGTTGTTGTCGTCTTCGTCAGCTACACCTTCACCAAAGAAGAAAGCTACGTTCGTTGCATCTTGGATTTTAGAATAGAATCCAGTAATTCTTGATTTGAATTTTGGTGTTCTGATGATATAACTAGCATCAGCACTTGTAATTCTTTCGTCTCTTAAGTCTAAAGTTACATTGTTGTTCACACGAGCATTAGCAAATACATTACGTAAGCTAGGTGCTTTAGTCATGTACGCTCCGTTGAAATCCAATAAGTGTTGGCTTGACAATTTGTAAGTTAAACCCCCTTTGAAACCGAAGTTTTCGAAGATTTCTTTAGAACCTTTTCCGAAAGAGTTGTTGATGTAGTTTCCATTTCTGAATAAACCTTCTCTTTGGTATTGTGAACGAGAGAATGATTGTGCTACGTAGAAATCAGCTGTTTTGTAGTTGAATTTGAATTGTGTAAATCCGTCAAAAACAATAGCGTGTAGGTTATAGTTGTAACCAAAAGTTCCGTCTAATCCAATTTTTGCATCTGGATTGTTCATGTCAAACTGAGCTTTATCACCAGTGTAGAAAGAATCTGTGTTCAATACATAATCTGCACCTAATAAATCGATTACAGCAGCATAATTATGTGATTTTAATTTTCTGAAAGTAACACCACCATTCATACTGATGTTGTCAGACAATTGAGAGTTGATGATAGAGTTCGCAGAAATTTGCTTGTCATCACTTCTTTGCTCGCTTAAGAAATAAGCTGCCTTGTTTTGTCCGTTTTCGTCAACGGCTGTTCTTGTATTTCCTAAATACATGTCAGTCCAGTTGATTTGACCACCTTGTAGGAAAGCAGCTTTCAAACGATCTGCTTCAGCATAGTCAGGATACCATTGCCCTCCACTTGTGTGGTAATTCAAAGCATAACTTGGTAAGTTTCTGTAATAGGTTGGATCTGGGTTGTTACCGTAAGGGTATTCCAAACGTGTATTTCCAACAGAACCTGTTTGGTAAGCTACATTTGTATTCAATGTAGTTCTGTCATTGAATTTCCAGAAGTGGCTTAACATCATGATAGGTTCTTCGATGTTTCTGTCTCTTGAATTGCGTTTTCTTCCGTCTTGCCATCCCCAGTACGAGTTGTATTTGTATCCTTTAAGATCAATAACTTCTTGAGTATTAGGTGAAGTTTTTCCACGGCTGTTTTGTGCGTAAATTGAAGTAAAGTTTAATGCATGTTTTTTTCCAAATCTTTTTTCAACACTTGCAAATAATGAATTAGCTGCGTAATCTGTTCCTTCGAAATGTGCTTCTTGTGCCCATCTTCTACTAGCAGATACTACAAATGCCCATCCGTCTTTATCCAAACCAGAAGCATGAGTACCCATAGCTCTCCAGTTGTAGTTAGTGTTGGTTCCAGAATAAGAAAGTCTTGTTCCTTTTCTGTAGATAGATGCTCTTGTGTTGATTTCTTGAGTACCTAAGATACCACCGAAAGTATAATCAGAAGGCGCTGAACCCATTGTGAATTCCTGATTACGAGTTGCATCGTTCAAACCACCCCAGTTACCCCATTGTGGTCTGTTATCATATAACTTATTCATTACGATACCGTTAATCATAGTGGTACCGTACTCATTGTCTAAACCACGAATTCTGAAACGTGCACCACCCCAGTTGAAAGCAGCTGCTTGTTGGTAGGTGTCGCGTGATGCTTGCAATAATCCTGAAGTACTCTCAGAACCACTGTTGTCATCACCTAAATCATTTTCGGTAATCGTAATTAAACTAATTTGCTGTTCTGTAGTCTGAGTGTCCTCTTCTAAAACTACAACACCTAAATCTAAAGTCTGACCTGCTACGATTTCAATAGCAAGCATTTGTTCTTTGTAACCGTCGCTCTTCACTTTAAGAATCTGACCACCCAAAGGGACATTTTTGAACGTAAATTTACCATCCTGGCCCGTTACTTGAGTCAAATTAGTGTTTACGATCGATGTCACTACATTTTGTAAAGGATTTTGAGTTTTAGCGTCAAGAACAACTCCCGAAACTCCAGTAGGTTGTTGAGCAAAAACTAAAAATGCATGTAATACAAATAATGTACTAATAACAAGTTTTTTCATAAATAAGTTTAAAATTAATTCGAGTTTTCCCACTCTTTTTTCGAAAGCAGGGCGACAAATGTACATCTTTTAATAATATTATTTACTTTTGGCGCAACTTTTGTTATACATTTGACGAAAATTTTACATTGATGAATATGAAAATTAGGAATTTTACTTTACTGTTAATCATGTTGATAGCTTCTGGAATGGCAGCTCAGTCCAAGAAAATGGGCGTCCATACCATTGCTTTTTATAACCTTGAAAACTTTTTTGACACCGTTAATGATCCTAAGATAAATGATGAAGATTTTATCTATACTCCGGAAAATTATGCGAAAAAGATTGACAATTTAGCTAGGGTAATCTCAGGTTTAGGGACTAGTGATGTCCAAAAAAATGCTCCTATAGTGTTAGGGGTTTCCGAAATTGAGAATAGAACCGTTTTGGAAGATTTAATCAAACATCCATTATTGATTCAATTAGGCTTCGGAATAGTTCATTTCGATTCGCCAGACCGTAGAGGTATCGATACTGGGTTTTTATACCAAAAGAAATATTTTCAACCGACTAGCTATCAGAATTATCCTTTGATTATTTCTGATGATATGACAGATAAGAAAGTAAAGGAAAAAGAAAAGGATAAAGTTGAAGATTCAGATGATAATGCTGTTGATAGTGCTACAAAAAGAATTTATACTCGTGACCAAATCTTAATGACAGGAAAACTAGATGGTGAAGAAATGAGTTTTATCGTGAACCACTGGCCTTCAAGAAGAGGTGGGGAAGCAAAAAGTAGTCCGTTACGTGAAGCGGCTGCGGCTTTGAACAAAAAATTAATCGATTCGCTACAGAAGATCAATCCTAAAGCTAAGATTTTTACTATGGGTGATTTGAATGACGGTCCTTTCAATAGAAGTATCAAAGTTATTTTGGGTGCCAAAGGTGATGAAAAAGAGGTAAAACCACTTGGTTTGTACAATCCAGCTGAGAAAATGATGAGCAAAGGAATCGGTACTTTAGCACACCGTGATGCTTGGGATTTCTTCGATCAAATTATTATTTCAGAAGCGTTGTTACCTAAAAATAATGATTTTTCAACTTGGAAATATTGGAAAGCTGGAGTCTACAATAAGCCATTTATGATTCAGCCAACGGGTCAATACAAAGGATATCCATTACGAAATTCAAACGATGGACCTGGTTTTTCCGATCACTTTCCGTCGTATATCTATTTGATTAAAGAATTCAAATAATACCTTAAATCCCGATTCTTCGGGATTTTTTATTTCTTAACTTTACCCTAAAAATAAGTCATGTCAATAGCGAAACCTTTCAACTTAAACAAGTGGATAGATGAGAACCGACATCTCCTGAAACCGCCTGTAGCGAATAAAAATCTGTATGTGGATTCCGGAGATTATATCGTAATGATTGTTGGCGGACCCAATGCCAGAAAAGATTATCATTATAACGAAACCGAGGAGTTGTTTTATCAACTCGAAGGTGAAATTACCGTTTACATTCAAGAAAATGGTCGTAAAAAAGCAATGCAACTTTCCGCCGGGGATATGTATTTGCATCCGGCAAAAGTACCTCATTCACCCAATCGTACAGTGGGCTCCATTGGTTTGGTCATCGAACGCAAACGCACCGAAGGGAAGGACGGTTTATTGTGGTTTTGCGACAACTGTAATCATAAACTGCATGAAGTCTATTTCGGTTTGGAAGACATTGAGAAAGATTTTTTACAGCATTTCAAGGATTTCTATACCTCAGAGGAGAAAAGAACTTGTTCGGAATGTGGTACTGTAATGGAAGCCGATTCTCGATTTATCAAGTAGCCATTTCCTGCTTTTCGTTTTAGTTTTTTTGTAAAAAGCACAAAATTGTAAACGGTGCAGGAGCTCCTACTGTCGCTCTGCAAAGTTTCAATTTCCAGGCTTTTCACTTCAAAAAGCTATCACTTTAATCAGGGCTAAATATTCAAAAAAAAGCATACATTTGCACGAAATATAACAAATCAACTTAAAAAAGTTACAATGTCAACAATAGCGCAACAATTCGGAATTACCGAGGCCTTACAACAATTAGGTATTAAAGAAATAAACTTGGGATCTTCTACAGGTTCCAACTGGTTTGCTAATGGCGAAATCATCGAATCCTTCTCTCCGGTTGACGGAAAATTGATCGGAAAAGTACAAGCTTCAACTGCAGCAGATTACGAAAAAGTAATGCATGCAGCAACTGAAGCGTTCAAAACGTTCAAAGTAATGCCAGCTCCAAAAAGAGGAGAAATCGTTCGTCAGTTTGGTGAAAAACTAAGAATTCACAAAGATGCATTAGGGAAATTGGTTTCTTATGAGATGGGGAAATCTTTGCAAGAAGGTTTAGGTGAAGTACAGGAAATGATCGATATCTGTGATTTCGCAGTTGGTCTTTCTCGTCAGTTGCACGGTTTAACGATGCACTCTGAGCGTTTCGGTCACAGAATGTATGAGCAATATCACCCACTTGGAGTTGTAGGAATTATTTCTGCGTTCAACTTCCCGGTAGCAGTTTGGGCTTGGAATACAGCATTAGCTTGGATCTGTGGTGACGTTTGTGTTTGGAAAGCATCAGAAAAAACACCTTTGTGTTCTATTGCTTGTCAAAACATTATCGCTGAAGTACTAAAAGAAAATAACTTACCGGAGGGTATCTCTTGTATCATTAATGGAGACTACAAAATTGGAGAGTTAATGACGCACGATAAGAGAGTTCCATTGGTATCTGCAACAGGTTCTACACGTATGGGTAAATTAGTTGCTCAAGCTTGTGCAGCTCGTTTGGGTAATTCTTTATTGGAATTAGGTGGAAACAACGCGATTATCGTAACTCCAGACGCCGATATCAAAATGACAGTTATCGGAGCCGTATTCGGAGCTGTGGGAACAGCGGGACAACGTTGTACTTCGACTCGTCGTTTGATTATTCATGAAAGTATTTATGATAAAGTGAAAGATGCGGTTGTAGCGGCTTATGGTCAGTTACGTATTGGAAATCCTTTGGATCAAAATAACCACGTAGGGCCACTTATTGATAAAGATGCGGTGGCAGCGTATAACAATGCATTGGAAAAAGTAGTAGCTGAAGGTGGAAACATTATTGTAGAAGGTGGAGTTCTTTCTGGTGAAGGTTACGAAAGTGGTTGTTATGTGAAACCAGCTATTGCTGAAGCTCAAAACCATTTCGAAATCGTTCAGCATGAAACCTTTGCGCCGGTATTGTACTTATTGAAATACAGTGGTGATGTTCACAATGCTATTGAAGTACAAAACGGAGTAGCACAAGGATTGTCTTCTGCAATTATGACAAATAACTTACGTGAGGCGGAAGCATTCTTATCTCACGCTGGTTCAGATTGTGGTATCGCTAACGTAAATATTGGTACTTCAGGTGCTGAAATCGGTGGTGCTTTCGGTGGTGAAAAAGAAACTGGTGGAGGCCGTGAGTCTGGATCTGATGCTTGGAAAGTTTACATGAGAAGACAAACCAATACAATCAATTATACTACAGATTTGCCGTTGGCACAAGGAATTAAATTTGATTTATAATTCTTTGATTTTTAATAAATTAAAGCGCTGCAATTTTGTAGCGCTTTTTTTATATCCCTTATTTTAGGGAGTATTATTTTTCCTTACAGTCGTTAATCGGATTATCAAAACATCTTATCGAAAACTCTTACCAAAAAGTGTTAAGAAGGAATTTAATGTATAATTTTATTCCAAATACCACACCCATTTTATTGTGAATTACTAAGAATTCAACTTTCTGTTTCGGCAACTTCAAATGCTGAACAATTCTTTTATTATCCTCTTAGTGTTCAGTTAATCAGCTTTCAATACTATTATTAACTAAAAAAAAATCGATTATGAAGATAACTCGACTTTTATTCTTATTGTGTATTTGCACGTTCAGAAGCTTTGGGCAAGATTGTGGTTTTTCGTTCACTTTAAATGCCGATGCTACCGATATATGTCCCAACGGATCAGTAAACATTACTATGTCTGACAGTGAGACTGGTATTGACTACAACTTAGTTGACGTCAGTACAAACAGCACAATTGCTACCATTGCCAATTCTCCGGGAGGTACCATTACTTTCAATGGTGTTTTTCCCTCTGCAAGCACTACTTACAAAGTAACGGCAGGCAATCCAGTGGTTTGTGATTATGCTGCATTTACTACATCGGTTACAGTTTATTCTTTACCTGATATGGTTTTGTCCTCAGTAAGCGAAAATCAAACGGTTTGTATCAATGCGCCATTAGTTGACATTAGCTTTAGTGTAACCAACGCCACAGGAGCGTCAGCAAGTAATTTGCCTCCAGGCGTAACCGGGAATTATGATTCTGGAACTGGAATTTATACGATTAGTGGATCGCCAACTGTTTCAGGAACTTTTAATTATACTGTTACTACTAGTGGTGGTTGTAATCCATCAGATTCATTGGGTGGTACAATTACTGTAACCCCGGCGATGACTTTGGCCTTAACTTCGGCGAATAACAATCAAACCCGTTGTGTTAATGCGGCAATTGCAAATATCACCTATGCAGTAGGCAATGCAACTGGGGCTTCTGCTAGTGGTTTACCAGCGGGAGTAACCGGAAGTTATAATTCAGGTACAGGTGTGTATACGATTAGTGGATCGCCAACTGTTTCAGGAGCTTTTAATTATACCGTGACTACCAATGGTGGTTGTAACCCATCTGCTACTTTAGGTGGTACATTTACTGTAACCCCAGCAATGACTTTGGCTTTAACTTCGGCCAATAACAATCAAACCCGTTGTGTTAATGTGGCAATAGCAAATATCACCTATGCTGTAGGCAATGCAACTGGGGCTTCTGCTAGTGGTTTACCAGCGGGAGTAACCGGAAGTTATAATTCAGGAACGGGTGTTTTTACTATAAGTGGAGCTCCAACTGTTACTGGATCATTTAATTATACCGTAACTACCAGTGGAGGTTGTACTCCGGCAGCATCTTTAGGCGGAACAATAACAGTTCCTCCAGCAATGAGTTTGTCTTTGACATCAAGTAATAATAATCAAACTGTTTGTATCAATGCAGCGATTGCTAATATAACTTATAATGTTGGTAATGCGACAGGAGCTTCGATAAGTGGCTTACCTGCAGGAGTCTCCGGCAATTATAGCGGAGGAATATTCACTATCAGTGGAACACCAACGGTTTCAGGAACGTTCAATTATACTGTAACTACCAGTGGAGGTTGTACTCCAGCAGCATCTTTAGGTGGAACTATAACGGTAACGCCAGCGATGACAATTGCTTTGACTACAGCCAATAACAACCAGACAGTTTGTATCAATTCTTCTATTACGAATATTAGATATTCAATTGGAAACGGTACTGGGGCATTAGTGGTGGGTTTACCTGCTGGTCTTTCCGGAACTTATAATCCAGGACCTGGAACCTATACGATTAGCGGAAGTCCAACCGTATCCGGCACATTTAACTACACCGTAAGTGCAACGGGTGGTTGTAATAATCCTCCAGCTACATTAGGTGGAACGATAACGGTAACACCAGCCATGTCATTGGCTTTAACATCAGCCAATAATGTTCAAAACCGTTGTATTAATGTTGCCATAGGAAGTATTACTTACACTGTTAGCAATGCAACAGGCGCTTCAGTAACCGGTTTGCCTGGCGGGGTGACCGGAAGTTATAGCGGGGGTCTATTTACAATTAGTGGAACTCCAACTGCTTCGGGAACATTTAACTACACAGTGACTACAAATGGCGGTTGTAATCCTGCTGCATCTTTAGGAGGAACGATTACAGTAACACCAGCCATGACTTTGTCGTTAACATCGGCAAATAATAATCAAACTGTTTGTATCTCTACTGCACTTGCAAATATTAATTATAACGTTGGTAATGCTACAGGAGCTTCGGCGAGCGGATTACCATCTGGGGTGGTTGGTAATTATAATGCAGGAGTTTTTACAATTAGTGGTGTACCAACAGTGTCGGGAACTTTTAATTATAGCGTGACTACAAGTGGCGGTTGTAATCCTGTTGCTTCTTTGGGAGGTACTATTACAGTTACTCCGGCGATGACTTTGGCCTTGACTTCTGCGAACAATGTTCAAACCCGTTGCATCAATGTAGCGATTGCTAATATAACGTATACTGTAGGGAATTCGACCGGAGCTTCGGCAAGTGGTTTGCCTGCGGGGGTTACCGGCAATTATAGCGGAGGAACATTTACTATCAGTGGAACACCAACAGTTTCAGGAACTTTTAATTATAGCGTGACTACAAGTGGCGGTTGTAATCCTGTTGCTTCTTTGGGAGGTACTATTACAGTTACTCCGGCGATGACTTTGGCCTTGACTTCTGCGAACAATGTTCAAACCCGTTGTATCAATGTAGCGATTGCCAATATTACGTATAATGTGGGTAATGCGACAGGAGCTTCAGCAAGTGGTTTGCCTGCGGGTGTTACCGGCAATTATAGCGGAGGAATATTCACTATCAGTGGGACACCAACAGCATCCGGAACATTTAACTATACAGTGACAACCAGTGGTGGATGTAATCCGGCAGCTACTCTAGGAGGTACTATTACGGTTACTCCGGCTATGACTTTGGCCTTAACTTCAGGTAATAACAATCAAACCCGTTGTATCAATGTAGCGATTGCCAATATTACGTATTCGGTTGGCAATTCGACCGGAGCTTCGGCAAGTGGTTTGCCTGCGGGTATAACCGGCAATTATAGCGGAGGGATATTTACTATCAGCGGAACACCAACAGTATCCGGAACATTTAATTATACGGTGAATACCATCGGTGGTTGTAATCCTGTTGCTTCTTTGGGAGGAACGATTACAGTTACTCCAGCAATGACGTTAGCTTTAACATCAGCGAATAATAATCAAACTCGTTGTATCAATGTAGCGATTGCCAATATTAGTTATAATGTGGGTAATGCAACTGGCGCTTCAGCAACTGGTTTGCCTGCAGGTGTAACCGGGATTTACAGCGGAGGAATATTCACTATCAGCGGAACTCCAACAGCATCCGGAACATTTAACTATACAGTGACAACAAGTGGTGGTTGTAATCCTGTAGCTTCTTTAGGAGGTACTATTACGGTTACGCCAGCAATGACATTGGCTTTAACATCAGCTAATAATAATCAAACCCGCTGTATCAATGTAGCGATTGCCAATATTACGTATTCTGTTGGTAATTCGACAGGAGCTTCGGTAGTGGGATTGCCTTCAGGGGTTAATGGGAATTATAGTGGAGGTATATTTACTATTAGTGGATCACCAACAGTTTCGGGGACATTCAATTATACTGTGACTACGACAGGTGGATGTAATCCTGCAGCTGCTTTGGGAGGTACTATTACCGTGACTCCGGCGATGACATTGACATTGACTTCAGCGAATAATACCCAAACGGTTTGTAATCGTACACCAATTGTTACTATTACCTATTCGGTAGGAAATGCAACAGGGGCTTCGGTAAGTGGTTTACCAGCAGGTGTAACTGGGAATTATAGTGCTGGTGTATTTACTATTAGTGGATCACCAACAGTATTCGGAACATTTAACTATACCGTGACAACCAGTGGCGGTTGTAATCCGGTAGCTTCTTTAGGAGGAACGATTACATCCATTCAAGAATCTATAGATGGAGCGGTAACTATTTCACAACCAGGTGTTACGCCAGTGGTTAACATCATTACATTGTGTCATTCGGGAAGTGGTACTCTTTATCTAAGTGGCCATGTGGGTGCCGTATTACGTTGGGAATATTCTTCAAATGGAGGGTTGTCATGGATAGCTGTCGACAATACTTCAGATACCTATGATTATGTAAATCTGACTCAAAGTACTGTTTTTAGGGCTGTTGTCCAAAATACCGGTTTATGTAGTATTGCTTATTCGGCAAGTTCGATGGTAAATGTTATTCCAAACGTAAAACCGAATCCAGTAGTGGCAACACCGCCAATTATTTGTAACGGACAAAGTTCGGTGCTTACTTCTCAAAGTGGATTTGCTACGAGCCAGAATCTGGCTACCGGAGGTACCTTTAACGATGCCAATCCAGGAGGATGGGGAACTGATGGTCAATTTACCGGAAACTATCTTTCTTCCAGCGGAAGTAATACTAATGAAAACCCTTTCGCGTTGAGTGCGAGTAACAATGGAACCTATTCAGGTATATTATGTGGCTCTTCCGGAAAATTCGCCATAGTGCATGGTGATATTTGGGGAGCACCAAATAACGGGACTTCTTATATGGAAACCATGGCATTTAGTACTTTTGGGTTAAGCAGTGCAAACTTACAGTTCAATCATGCTTACCGATTGTATCCGGGAGCCAATATAAAAATTGAACTTTCGTTAAATGGAGGTACATCTTATCCAATTACACTTTATACACAAACGGGATCAGCTCCTTATGTTGAACAGACACCGTTTAATATTTTCACGACTTTATTGAATTTGAATTTGGATGCTTATATCGGTCAGCCGAATATGCGAATCAAGTTTACTTATTTCTCTAACAATACAGACAGTTTATGGGTGCTGGATAACATTACGATTCCGCAAGCGCCAGTTGGTTTGACTACTGAATGGGTTGATGTGAGTACCAATACGGTCATTAGTACCACTTCGACCGCTACAGTATCACCAACTGTAACTACTACATACGCTGTTACTTCATTATTGAGTGGATGTGCTAGTACCGGACCAGAGGGAACCACTTATGTAACCGTAACCGTTAATCCAAGACCAACAGCTGCTATTGGAACATCTCATACCATTTGTAATAATACATCAACTACACTTAGTATCAATCTGACTGGAACTGGGCCATGGTCTATTACCTATAATGATGGAACTGTTAGCACTACTGTAAATAATGTAAATACGAATCCTTATATCATTACGACTCCCGTTTTAACCACTAATAAAACATATATTGTTACGGCATTAAGTGATGCCAATTGTGTGGCTGTTCCAGCAGATATTTTAGGAAGTGCGGTTGTCACAGTGTTGAATGGTACAGTTGGATTGTGGACAGGAGCTGTAAGTGATGACTGGTTTGATTGTTTGAATTGGGCAGGTGGAGTTCCAACTATAAATGATGACGCAGTAATTCCTGCAGGTGTTCCGAATATGCCAGTGATTAGTGGTGGTGGTGCCAGATCTGCATTGGCAGTTGGTCCTGCTACAGCCAGAGACTTAATAGTTAATACTAATGCGTCACTTACGATGAATAGTGGTTCTATATTGCAGATTGGTAGAAATTGGAGAAATAGCGGGGTGTTTAATTATGGAACAGGGACAGTCGAATTCGTTGGGTCAACACTCAATCAGGTTCAGTTGATTAATACTGGTATCAAAACTGATGAAGGATTTTATAATTTGACACTCAGAAACAGTAATGGAGCAAAAGGAGTTAATTTGCCTGATGCCTTCGAATTAACAGTTGAGAATAACCTAACATTGGAAAGTGGAGATTTACGTTTAACTGGTGAAGCGCAATTGGTTCAATTAGGTGAAGATTCAAATCCTTTAGTAGGAACGGGTAAATTGTTAAGAGATCAACAAGGGACTAAAAGTAGTCGCCATTATAATTATTGGTCATCACCAGTGAGTACTGACAATGTTAATTATAGTTTGGGAGCGATTTTAAAAGATGGAACCGATGTAACTACCAATCCGTTTAGCACTACTAATATTTTATTTGGCATTGGATATGACTTTGCAGATGGTCCTGTGTCCAATCCAATTAAAATTAGTACGAGATGGATTTATAAATATTCTCCATCTAGTTTAGGATATAATGGATGGATAAGTATAGCACAAAACGGATCGATTAAAGCTGGAGAAGGTTTTACCATGAAAGGTGTTGATGGAACTGCCTTAGCATCCAATTCCCAAAATTATGTTTTTACTGGAAAACCGAATAATGGAGATATTACCCTTCCTTTCGGAGCAGGTCAAAAATATTTAGTTGGGAATCCTTATGCTTCTGCTTTGGATGCCGATGAATTTATTCGTGATAATATTAAAGATGGAGGTAGAGCAACAACGAACGTTATCAATGGAGCACTTTATTTTTGGGATCATTTTGGAGGATATTCACATTACTTGGCTGATTATGTAGGCGGTTATGCAACCTATACTCTGATGGGTGGGGTGGTAGCTGTATCTAATGATCCTAATACAGCCAATACCGGTCAGACAGGTTCTAAAATACCTAAAAAATACATTCCGGTGGCACAAGGGTTTTTTGTTAGTTCTTCTACAGACAACTCATTGATTGCCAATAATCCGAATTTAATTTCGCCTATTACTGGAGGTACTTTGGTTTTCAAAAATAACCAACGAAAATTTGCAAGAGAATCTGGTGGAAATTCATTGTTTATTCGACCGGGAGAACCAATTGATGAATCAGATTCGGATGCGCGAGAAAAAATACGAATTACTTTTAAATCACCATCAGGAACCTACAGACAATTACTTTTGGGTGCTGATCCAAGTGCTAGTAGTTATTATGATTTAGCATACGATGCGCCAATGATTGATGTTAAACCGGAAGATATGTATTGGCAATTGGGTAATAGTAAATTCATTATTCAAGCATTGTCGGATTTTAATTCGGGACAAAAGGTAGCATTAGGAATCAAAATTGAAACTCCAGGTGTTAGTACCATTGCGATTGATAATCTTGAAAATATCGCTAACCATAAAGAAATTTATATTTATGATGAACTTACGGGTATCAGCCATGATTTGAGAGCCTCTAATTTTGAAATTAACTTGGAAAAAGGAGAATACTTGAACCGTTTTTCATTGCGATTTGCCAAACCAATACTAAATACGATTTCAGATGCATTGAATGTCTATTTTACCTCGGTTGATTATTCGCTTAACATTACAGGAAACAAGTCGATTGTGAAAGAAGTGTATGTTTTTGATATTCTTGGACAATTAGTTGTACAACCGGATATTGAAAATCCTTCGAACGCAAGTATCAAAATACCAATCAAACAGTTTGCTCAAGGAACTTATATTGTAAAAGTAATTTCCAATAATGGTGAGCTAACTAAAAAAATAGTATTGGAATAATAGTTGTTAGTTGATTTTTAAAATGGAAAGAGCTCTCCTTGTTTATAGGAGAGCTCTTTTTAGTGTATAAATTGATACGATTTATTTTGTTTTCTTAACGTATTGTGTCAAAATTACAATGTGTTGACCTTCCACTCTGCCTTCAATTTGATCGGCATTGTCCCAGACCAATTTGATGTTGTGCACTGCAGCACCTCTTTTTGCTGTAAAATTTGCTCCTTTTACATCCAAATCTTTAATCAATACTATTGAATCACCATCTGACAAAATATTACCATTACTGTCTTTGTGAATGATTTTTCCTTCATCATCATCGCCTTCACCTGTAGCTTTAGCCCATTCCAAAGCTTCCTCATCCAGGTACATCATATCGAGTAAATCGTTCTTTTTCAGTCGAGTTAACATTCGCCATGCCACAATTTGTACCGGTAGATTTTCATTCCACATACTATCTGATAAGCAATGCCAGTGGTTAGCATCTGTCGTTTCAGGGTTCTCTATTTGAGAAACACAGGTTTTACAGGCCAAAATGGATTGTTCTAGACTTTCGATGGTGTTAGGCGCAACATTAAATACCTGCAAATCGTGAGGATTGCCACACAATTCACACAAAGAATTGCTTCTGTCTTTAAGTTTTTTTTCTATTACGCTCATTATAAGTTGAATACCATACTAAAGTTAGCGTAAAATTGGTTGTTAAGTTCTTCAAAACCTTGAACGTTTGTATCGTATTTAGCAAAAGGAACACCGAATTCAGTTTGTAATCCGAAACCTTCCGAAAAGAAATAACGAACGCCTAAATGACCACCAAAGTTTTTTACTCCTAAATCCAAACCTGGGTAAATGTCTATTTGTTCCGGTAATGTCATAACGTTACCTATGTTGGCATTGAATCTCAATTTAGCATCAATACGATCTTTAAATTTAGGTTTAATGGTTTCGTCTGCAACAGTTACTTCTTTAACATCCAATAAATAAGAGGCAGAGAAACCGATTGAGATATTTTCACCTAAACCAAAATCAGAGCCTACATTCAAACCGGTTCCGCCGTCTTGAAAATTAGCACCAATGTGCATTTTTGTATCTCCTTTACCGGTATAAGCTTGTTGAGCATTTGCAAGAAATGCCGAGAACAAGAATACCAATGTTAAAATTTTATTGTTCATTTTTTTGTAAATTAATTCAGGGGCAAAGATAATAAGTTCCGTTTAATTTCGTCCATTTTCATTAGGGTACAATTTGTATACTGGATCGCTTTGCCAAAATTGCTTGGAATCGATATCCAAAACAGTTAATGGACCTTTAAATGCGGCGCCTGTGTCTACATTCCATACATTGGCTTTATTAACAGGAATGGTTTGTCCGATTTGAGTTACTGGTGTGTGTCCGATATAGATTTCATGGTATAGACTCAGTCTTTTAGGAAAATAAGGTGAATCTTTGGGTATCGATGGATCGAGTGATAACGCTAATTCCCATAAAGTACGGTCCCAGTAAAGCATTCTAGGGAAATGTTCTATAGTTACTCCTTTGAGGTTCGTAAATCCGGCGTGGATAAAAAGCCGATTTTGTTCGTCAATATGGTAGTTTTTTAGTTTTAATAAAAAATCAATGTGTTTTTCTTTAGACGATTCGCAGCAACTTTCATAGGCTTTCACTGTAGATTCGCCACCATGATTGTACCACATTGGGTTGTCATGATTATTTTGTAACCAGTGCAAAACCAGTTCGTCATGATTGCCTCTCATGAAAATGCAAAAATATTTTTTCTCTAAATCTATAAGAAAATCAAGTAGTTGAGGTGATTCACTCCAACCGTCTAGGTAGTCGCCCAAAAATATTAATGTGTCATTTGCCGTTATCTTAACCTGATTTAAAACTTGTTGTAAAGCTTTTAAACCACCATGAATATCGCCAATTACCAAAGTCCTTTTAACCATTTAATTGTAATTTAACAAAATATGCGGAAATTCCTCAATTCTTTGTCGAAAATCCTTTATAATTTAGAAAATTATAAATGAACCGCTTTTTGAATTAAAAAAAAGCATTTCCAAAAACAAATAGTAACCTTAAAATTTTGAATTATGAAAACTTTAGTCCTATCTATCAGCTTTTTTGTATTGACAGTATCGCCTTTAACCTGTTCGTCTGAAATTTCGACATTTACAGGAGAAGAAGAACAAACACCCTCTGTTCAAGAGAATGTTCAGGAAACTGTTGAGATTGATCCAATCGTTATGCCTAAAAAACCATAACCTCAACATTGCAATTGATATACAAAAATAAAAAGAATTAACCGCCAAATAATGTAACATTATGAAAATTTTAGTTTTGTCCATAAGTTTTTTCATATTAACAGTTTCTCCTTTTACTTGTTCCTCAGAAGTAATTGAAGTTGCGGAAAATCAAGAACAAGCCCCGGCTGCATTAGATGCTGTTCAAGAAAATGTTGAAATAGATCCTATTGTAATGCCTAAAAAACCATAGACGCCCCCAATGAGTTGTAATATATTAGATGTAAATAACTTTTAAAATTAATATCATGAAAACAATTGTGTTGTCTCTTAGCTTTTTTGTGTTGACTGTGTCACCATATACATGTTCATCAGAAATGATGGAAGAAAATAAAGAAAAAATAAATCAAAATGCACTCGAAAATTCGCATCATTTCCAAAGCGCGGAAATAGATCCTATTGTGATGCCTAAAAAACCGTAATTTCCCTTTACAGGGTAAATTCAAGTATAATGCTATTGGTTTTATACAAGAACAATTTCGTTTAATTGTTTAAGCGTAAATAGGTTAAGAGGGTGTTGCAAGAAACAATGTTCTGACAATACGCAATGATTGAAATCCATAATGTCAATAAAACAATGGTTTTGGAAATAGCTAAGGGAACAACAATTAGGTACGAACAATGTGCCATGAAATAGTTCACTTTCCTTTATTTGTCTTAATGGTTACGTTTGCTTTGAAGAGAGTCAATAAAATGTTGCAGACTCAGTATTACCAATGTCAGAATGACGAACTTTGGTATTGGTGTGAAAAAAAAATGCAGAAATTAGTCCCACATTACTGCTAAATAACCCTTATTTTTTTTAATTGAAAAGAAAAACCTACAATTAAAGTCTGTTTTTATACCATATTTTTTTTTAATGTAGTAGATTTGATAAATAGATATATCAAGCTAACAAAATTGAAGAAAATATATTATATACTTTTGTTTTTTGGTCTTTTTTCTTGTCGCGAGGAAAAGAATAACTCTGATTCTGTGTCCAATCAAGAAATAGAATCACTGTTAGTGAAAGCAAATGATTTTGAAATATCGAACAAACAACGAGTAGTAATTTCCAATCAAATACTAACGTTGTTGCAGAATCAACCCAATGATTCTTTAAACCGTGCGCGTTATTTTAAATTAGCTGGCCGTTTTTTTAATGCAGAAGATTATGCCAAATACTTGTATGTTTGTAGAGAGCTGCATAAAATGTCTGATCAAGCCGGGGATACACTCGGAATTGCAAGGAGTTTGAACTATATCGGTGATTACCACTACAGCCGATTCAAAAACGACAGTGCTTATTACTATTACATTAAAACTGAAAAAGCGTATTCGCATCTTAAAGGAAATCCTGAGGTACTTCGCGTAAAATTCTGGAAAGCCAATATTCTATTGCATGAGAAAGATTTTACCGGCGCAGAAACCGCTACAATAAGTATTCTCAAGGAAGCCATGACAGGTAAAGATGCCCGATTGGTTTATGATTGCTATGTCACTCTAGGTAATGCTTTGGAAGGATTGAATAATCTCGACGAATCTTTGAAGTATTATCAAAAAGCCTTCGAATCGTCTCTTGATCTCAAAAAAGACCCACAACATTTATTGCTAAAAGCTCAAGCTTACAATTTTATTGGTAGGTTGTATCTTAAAAAGGAACAATATGAAAATGCGATTTTTTATTTCAAAAGCGCACTTCAATTCGCCGATTTTAAGAACTCTGATCCCATTATGTATTCCAATTTAATTAATAATTGGGCGTATGCAAAATTAGAATTGAAAGACGAATCTTCAATTGCGATGTTTAACGAAGCAGTACAAATCAGGGAAAAATTCAACAATATACCTGGAATAGTATCTAGCAGAATCAATCTCTCTAAATATTATCTTTTTAAAAAGGATACTATTAAAGCATTGTATTATGGACTTTCTGCCAAGAAAATGGCAAACGAAAGTAAAATTTTTGAAGATGAGTTGTCTTCTTTGAAGCTTTTGGCGAAAATTGAACCACATAAAAACGCAAAATATGTCTCCAGATATATTAAATTATCCGACAGTTTACAGGACGTAGAACGATCTACACGAAACAAATTCGCCAGAATTGAATTCGAAACAGACGAAATCTTAAGTCAAAAGAATAACATCGAAGCCGAAAAAAAGAAAATTTCCATCCAATTATGGGTGATTGTAACTTTAAGTGTTGGTTTACTTTTGTTGATCGTAATGGCCTACATTACCAAATCGCAACATTCTAAAAATAAAGCCTTACAGTTTGAAAGGGAACAGCAGAAAGCCAATGAAGAAATATATAGGCTCATGTTGAGCCAACAAAGTGTAATTGATGAAGCCAGACAAAATGAAAAAAAGAGGATATCCCAAGAGCTTCATGATGGTATTATGAGTAAATTGACTAGTACACGACTCAATTTGTTTATACTGGGTAAAAAAAATGATGAAGAAACAATTCAAAAATGCTTAAATTATATCGCTCAAATACAAGATATCGAAAAAGAGATTCGAAGTATATCGCATGATTTGGCAAAAGAGAATTTTTTGGAAAATGACAGTTTCAATGCGATTGTAGAATCGCTGGTAGAAAGTCAAAGGGTATTCTCTGATATTGATTATGTAATTGAAATTAGTGATGAAATCGACTGGAAAGATATTGAAAGCTCGATAAAAATTAATTTGTATCGAATTTTTCAAGAGTCACTTCAAAATATTTATAAGTATTCACAAGCCAAGAATGTATTGTTGGAAATTACGAAATCCGAAAAAGGAATCTTGGTTATTATAAAAGATGACGGTCGTGGTTTTGATACTAAGAAAGTCAGAGAGGGAATTGGATTAAAAAATATGCAGTCAAGAATTAAAAGCCTAAACGGTGATTTAAAAATAATTTCCGGAATTAATAAAGGAACAACCATCCAGATTATGATTCCAATTTAAAAGATAAAACATGAATTTGAAAGTTTTAATTGTTGAAGATCATCCTTCCATGATCGAAGGGTATAAAATTATTTTATCTTATAATAATAAAGGATATGAAATTGAAGTGACCTCCGCGTTCAATTGTAAATCAGCTTATGATTTGATAAACGGGAATGAGAAATTCAATGTCATTCTGTTGGATTACAGTTTGCCACCTTACCCCGAAAAAGGAATTAATACTGGAAAAGATTTAGCTGTTCTTGCTAGAAAATTAAATACAGGTGCAAAAATTATTGTATTGACTTCACATTCCGAAGCTTTAATTTTATACGACCTGATCATCACAGCCGAACCGGAAGGAATTCTAGTTAAAAGTGATTTTACAGCCGAAGAGTTACTAAAAGCTTTTGAATTAATCATTGAGGGCGGAAACTATCACAGTACCACCGTTACTCAAAATGTTAGCGAATTGCTATCGAAAAAAATCTACTTGGATAGTTATAATCGCAAGATAATTTCGCTTCTTGCGGAAGGGATAAAAACCAAAAACATCCCTAATTATATGAATTTGTCTATCAGTGCTGTAGAAAAAAGAAAAGTACAAATCAAAGATTATTTCGGAATTGATAAAGGCGGCGATGAAGAAATTATACGAAAAGCTAAAGAGGCTGGATTAATATAAGAATTTACGTACTTTTAACAAAATCGGAGGGAAAACCATAAAAAGGTTTGAAGGAATATTCGGAAATTTACTGTCTATTATCTTCACTATTGGTTTATGATTGCTGAAAGCATATATACAAGCAAAAAAAATCGTTTTTCGCTTTTAATGTCGACTCTTATGGTTGCGGCATTTATAGTGATTGCGCTAAACATTATTTTTGTGCTATTTTATACGCTTAAAAATATGAACGAACCTCTCTTTGATATCCTTACACTTACTTTTAAGGATGGCTATTTGCTTATTAATGGCGAAAAAGTAGGCTTGTCTATTTTGATCAATTTGTTGTTGCTTTTCGTGATTTGGTTAATTATGATATACAGCACACTGAGAGCAATGAATAGAAACTTCATGACTTATTTTTTATAATCCACGTCTTTAATCGTATTTCATTTTTCGAAGAACCCGTAATGCTTCCTTGAAACTTATATAAATGTTTGGATAGGGTTTGAGAAGCGATTTCGCATCAATCAATCGCTGTTTTGCGTCTTCAAATCCATTTAAATAGCAAAGCATAAAAGTAGAGGGTAAGTTTTCAAGATCTTTTTCCTCTCTCTCGCTTAAAATCAATCCTTTTTCCATTTTTTCCAATAAAGCCTTGTTCGAATTGTAAATATGATGTAGTACTTTTTTATTAAACACTGGCGGCTCAAAGAGCATTTGGGTTTCCATTTTGTAATAGCCGTTGTCAAAAAAAGTAATGGTCATTTTTTCCAAAGGATAATAACTGGTTTTGTCATTTAATCCTAACGGAATATATTCAGTTATGACAAAAGTACTGTCAGTGTATTCTATAGTTACTTCGTCTTGTGCCGAATAAAAAAGTTTTATTTGTTCGTTTATTAGTTCAATGTCAACTCTGGAAAAATAAGTGATGTCCCGTATCTTTTTTTTGTTTCCTGCCCAGCAAACCACAAAAAGTTCTTTAAAGACTTTGTGTTTGGTGTCCATATCTTTATGTCGCACATTCATAAAATCCAGCACACCATCAAGTGTATGGGCAATGCTGTTTCTGGAATTGTTTTCGATACTGATAACCGTTTCTATGTTTTGTTTGGAATAAGGAATCTTATCTTCCGTTGGAATAGTGTTGCTGCCAATCCTTACAAATGTGGTATTTGCTACTATAGTGTGGATCCCTTTTTTGAAATAAGAAGTTTTATGATTGGGTTTGATCGTAACTAATCCGATTACCTTGTCTTTTGGTAAATGCGGAAATGGAACGTTTTCATACTGTATTTTGGGAGGATTTTCTAAAAAGGCATTGACGAGGTTCTGGATACGGCTGTCGTCAAAAAAATCGTCGCCCACAATTTCATTGCTCTCATCTTCAACACCAACAACGATATATGAATTATTGTTTGGATTGGAATTGGATAACGCGCAGATATGCTTCAAAAATTTGCCTTTTCCTTCTCTTGTATGCAGATTCAATTGTCGTTTTTTATCATAAAAACTATTCTCATCATTGTGAGCCAATAAGTTCTTGATAAGTAGTCTCTTATTAATCATTATCCGGGAATAGATATACTAAAATACATTTTTTAGCGTTAATTCAATATTATTAATTCAAAAACCCAAGCTATGAGAATCAATAATTTGAAATTTTTAGGCCTACTTTTAATTGTCTTTGCAACGTTTTCCGTAGTAAGTTGTAGTGATAACGATGATACTGAAAAAACATCAAAAGTAAATGTTAGAATGACCGACGCCCCAGGCGATTATGAAGCCGTTAATGTTGAAGTCTTAGACGTTATGATAAAATCCGACGCAGGGACCGATGACAGTGGATGGATAAGTATTGGAACTGCAACACCGCAAGTTTATAATTTGTTAGACTTGACAGGTGGCGTAAATGCTTTATTAGCAGATGGAGCTGTTATTCCTTCAGGGAAATTAGGACAAATTCGATTGATTTTAGGTGACGAAAATACAGTGGTAAAGGATGGCGTAACGTATCCTTTAAAAACACCAAGTGCACAACAATCGGGATTGAAACTTTTGGTGAATCAAACGTTGGAACCAGGGTTTACTTATGATTTCTTGTTGGATTTTGATGTGGATAAGTCTATTGTAGTGGAAGCAGGAAGTTCTGGTAATTTTAATTTGAATCCTGTAATCAGAGTTTCTTCGGTTGTGAATTCCGGAAGCATTGCAGGTACTGTAACCACAACACCTGCGGGAGTTCAAGTATTGGCATCCGTTCTGGTGAATGGAGTAGCTGTTTCTGCATTTGCAGACGCTGAAGGAAAATTCCAAATAAATGGTGTTCCAGCAGGTACATATAGTGTTACACTAACACCGGATCCTACTTCGGGTCTTGCGCCACTAGTAGTTGATAACGTGGTTGTTGTAAACGGTCAGGTTACCAATATCGGTGCGCTGAGTATATAAAAATCTTGATTTTAGTTAGTTCTAAGCACCAGCCTTTCTCTCATTCGGGCTGGTGCTTTTTATTTTAAGGGACTTTGTTACCCATGCTTTCGGTCCATACGGCAAACCAATCTTCCAAATTCAATTGCAAAGTGCAGGCTTCGGATGCGTTTTTTAGACGCGCGGGTGTAGTGGTTCCGATTACTGGTAAAATACCACTAGGATGTTGTAAAATCCAGGCAAGTAAAATGGTATCTGTTGTGGTTTGGTATTTTTGACTCAATTGCTTTAAAAGTTCTTGTAACCGTTCAGTTTGCTCATTTTTTTCTCGAAATACATTTCCCAGCGGATTCCAAGACATGGGTGTAATTTCATGTACTTGCATAAAGTCCAAATCACCATTGGTCATTGCTTCATGATGAGTTGCTGAAAATTGAATTTGATTATAATCGATCTTTATTTTTTGTTGAATGAGTTCGGTTTGTGATGAGGTGAAATTGGAAACCCCAAAACTTCTTATTTTGCCTTGAAATTTTAATTTGTCAACCGCTTCAGCTATTTCATCAGTATTCATGAGTGGACTAGGTCTGTGTAATAATAAAACGTCGAGATAATCTGTTTTTAAATTTTGTAACGATTGGTCAACACTCCAAAGAATATAGTCTTTAGAGTAATCGTAGTGTTTGATGCCATAATCTCTCTTTTCAGAAGGATATTTAATACCACATTTTGAAATAATTTGAATAGTATCTCGTTCGAGACCACTTTCTGCGAATGCCTTACCGAATGATTCTTCCGTGGTATGTCCACCATAAATATCGGCATGATCAAATGTGGAAATTTGATGCAGTAAACAACTTTCCATGATTGAAATCATTCCTTTTGTGTCAAGATTTTTTCCCCAGCTTCCCCAAGTCATGGTGCCGGCTATTATTTGGGATAATTTTGGTTTCAAAGTCAATTGAATTAGTAGTTCTTAAAATTTGTCGAAGGTAATCCTAAACAAAGCCTAAAAATAAGCTATTTCTTTAAGATTTAACGCATTATTAACAGCATCAATGTAATTTAATTTTCAATTTGCGTAGTATTAATTGAAATGTTAATTTCACGACCTTAAAAAAATGACGATGGAAGAAAATTCAACGACTTTAGATATAAGAGCCATTAACGAAAAAATAGAGCGTGAAAGTGCTTTTATTGATTTGCTTACTATGGAAATGAACAAAGTAATCGTGGGTCAAAAGCACATGATTGAACGTTTATTGATTGGACTTTTGGGACAAGGGCACATTTTACTGGAAGGTGTACCGGGATTGGCAAAAACTTTAGCTATCAATACATTGTCACAAGCTGTTCACGGAAGTTTTAGTCGTATTCAGTTTACTCCCGATTTACTTCCTGCTGATGTGGTCGGAACTATGATTTATAATGTCAAACAGAATGAATTCACTATAAAAAAAGGACCTGTTTTTGCAAATTTCGTTTTAGCAGATGAAATTAACCGTGCTCCTGCTAAAGTGCAATCGGCACTATTAGAAGCTATGCAGGAAAAACAAGTGACTATCGGAGACTCAACTTTCAAATTAGAAAAGCCTTTCTTGGTATTGGCAACGCAAAATCCGGTCGAACAAGAAGGAACATATCCATTACCTGAAGCGCAAGTGGATCGTTTTATGCTCAAAACGGTAATTGATTATCCTAAGATGGAAGACGAACGTTTAGTGATTCGACAAAACTTAAGTGGGAATATTGAAAAAGTCAATCCGGTAGTTTCCATAGAGCAAATTCTTCGTGCTCAGCAAGCAGTTGGCGAAGTCTATATGGATGAAAAAATTGAAAAATACATTCTGGATATCGTTTTTGCAACGCGTTACCCTGAAAAATACCGTTTAGAATCGTTAAAGCCTTTAATCAGTTTTGGTGCATCACCTCGTGGAAGTATCAATCTGGCAATGGCAGCAAAATGCTATGCGTTTATTAAACGCCGTGGTTATGTTATTCCGGAAGATGTTCGTGCGGTTGTTCATGATGTATTGCGTCACCGTATCGGAATTACTTACGAAGCAGAAGCTGAAAATATTACTTCAGTCGAAATTATCAATAAGATCGTTAACGAAATAGAAGTGCCATAAAGTAATCAGTCAAAACAGAATAGCTGCAAATTATAGTTTTGTCTATTACTATTGCCCGTAAAAATGGATACCAAAGAGTTACTAAAAAAAGTCCGCAAAATTGAAATCAAGACTCGAAGATTGAGTGATCATATCTTCTCGGGAGAATACCATACGTCTTTTAAAGGACGCGGAATGACTTTTTCGGAAGTACGACAGTACCAATACGGTGATGATGTACGAAATATCGATTGGAATGTTACCGCTCGCTACAACGAACCTTACGTAAAAATCTTTGAAGAAGAACGGGAATTGACCATGATGCTTATGGTAGATGTTTCGGGTTCGGAAAGTTTTGGTACTAAAAATCAACTCAAAAGTGAAATAGTAACAGAAATTGCGGCCACATTAGCATTTTCTGCTACTCAAAATAATGACAAAATAGGATTGATCCTGTTTTCAGATGAAATTGAATTGTATATTCCACCCAAAAAAGGGAAGCCGCATGTATTGCGTATAATCCGGGAACTAATAGAGTTTACGCCCAAAAGTAATAAAACGAATATATCACAGGCGATTCAGTTCTTATCAGCAACTCAAAAGAAAAAGGCAATCGTATTTATGATTTCTGATTTTATCGCTGATGATGATTATGAAAAAAACTTAAAGATCGCGAGTAAAAAACATGATATCACGGGAGTCAGAGTCTATGATGTTCGTGAAGAAAAAATGATCGATATCGGATTGGTGGCCATGCAGGATGCTGAAACTGGACAAACACAATGGGTGAATACAGGTTCTGCTAAGGTACGTTTGGAGTTTGAAAAATATTACAACAACAAAGCCGCTTACTTTAAGGAAGTATTTTCAAAATGTGGAGCTGGAACGGTTAATACAAGAGTAGACGAAAGTTATGTAACAAAGTTACTAGGGTATTTTAAATCAAGATGAGATTAATGAAAGTGCTAATAAAATACAGTTTTCTGTTTGTTGTGTTGTGCCAGACTTTGGCCTATTCACAATCGTTGGAAACCAAAATCGATACCACAAAAAATAAGATTGGTGCTCAGTTTACATTGACTCTTACTGTGAAGGGAAATTCATCTACTAAGATCTTTTTTCCTCAAGAAAAATTTTATGGCGGACTAGAAGTGATTGAATCGTATCCGATAGATACAATAAAAGAGGATACAAAATACCAATGGATTAAAAAATACGGTTTAACTCAGTTCGACACAGGAAAATACACTATTCCAAGAATTCCGGTTTTAATCAATAAAAAGACCGTTTTGTCGGATAGTATAAAAATACAGGTCTTCGATGTGAAGGTTGATACATTGAAACAAAAAATGTACGATATCAAACCCATAATGGAGGCAGAAAGGCCGTTTGGTGATTGGTGGAAATATCTTTTAGGTGTTCTATGTGTTTCAGTTTTGGGTTATCTGGCTTACTATTTTTTTAAAAAGCACCAGAATAGAACTTCGGAGGAGGAAGAGGTTTATAATTCTCCTGTAGAAAAGGCGTCTGTACTATTGGAATTGTTGGAAAAGAAAAAGTTGCTGGAAAAGGGTCAGGTTAAAGAATATTATTCCGAAATGACGGATATTGCAAGAGAGTATATTGAAAAAGCAATAGAAATTCCGGCAAAAGAAAGTACAACCTCCGAATTGATTACCTCACTTAGGATAGCTGTAAGCAAAAAGAAAATGAAGTTGGCTAAAGGGAGCCTGGAGGGATTGGAAAAGGTTTTAAATCAAGCCGATTTGGTAAAATTCGCCAAATCCAAACCCCAACAAGAGGAAATTTCAGAAGATACCGATAAAATTAAGAATAGTATACTTTCATTACATGAAGCAATACCTGTTGTTGTTGATGATACTAGTTTGAGTTGGCAAAAAGAACAACAAGAGTTTTTGAAGAAACAAAAGCAGAAAAAAACAATTATTGCTTTAAGTGGTATTACGGGGCTGGTTCTACTGTTGGTTCTTACTTTTATTACAATTACCAAAGGAGTCGATTATGTGAAAAATGGGTTTAGTGGATATTCAGCTGAGGAATTGTGGGAAACAGATTGGATTGCTTCTGAGTACGGAAATCCTTCAATTGTAATTGAAACACCCAAGGTATTAAAGCGTTTGGAGCCCAAAAGGGTCATTCCTAAGAATGCGCTGGCGCTAGTTAAAGAAATTCAAATGTTTAGTTTTGGTGCTATCACAGACCATTTTTATATTATGGTTTCCACAACAGGATTTAAGCCTCAAAAAGAAGCTGAAGCCGGCGGAATTTATCACAGCGGAATGTTCAAACAAGATAATGAAATCGATTTGAATGCTGCTTTGGATGCTACGGTAAAAATGATAGAAAGCCAAGGTGTTCAAAATTTGATGGTCAAACAGGAAGCATTTAGTACCGAAAAAGGAGTGAATGGAATTAAAGGTTATGGAACCATGACTGTTGATGGAGAACAGTTATATTACGAGGTTATTCTTTTCAGTCAGTCTGGCGGCTTGCAGCAAGTTATGATTGTACATAAAGATGGCGATGCTTATGGTCAGAAAATTGCGGACCGTATGTTGAATTCTGTCGAACTAAAAATAGTTAAGCAATGATCAAAATTACATTTCTAAATCCTGAGTTTTTTTGGTTGTTTCTGCTATTGCCTTTAGCAGTAGTTTGGTATTTTGTCAAGCGTAATGAAGAAAAACCGACCCTAAAAGTAAGTTCCTTGAAAGGTTTCAAGTCATCAGCATCAGTATTGCCTAAGCTTCAACCGGTTTTATTCGTGTTGCGAATTTTGGCATTGAGCGCGTTAATAGTAGCTTTGGCGCGACCTCGAACTATTGATCTGAGTAATAAAAACAATGACGCCAACGGTATTGATATAGTGATTGCAACCGATGTTTCAAGTAGTATGTTGGCAAGAGATTTAGAACCAAATAGGTTGGAAGCATTAAAAAATGTTGCCTCAAAGTTTATCATTGAACGTGTCAATGATAGAATCGGGGTGGTAGTTTATGCAGCTGAAGCCTATACGAAAGTACCGGTTACCATAGATAAAGCTGTAGTGTTGAATGCTGTTAATACTATTCAATACGACCGAGTGATACAGGATGGGACTGCTATCGGAATGGGGTTGGCTACAGCGGTCAATAGACTAAAAGACAGTAAAGCCAAAAGCAAAGTTATCATCTTAATGACCGACGGTGTTAACAATTCGGGTTTCTTAGAGCCTGTGATGGCTTCGGAAATTGCAGCTGATTTAGGCATTAAAGTGTATACCATTGGAATAGGAACTAATGGAAATGCTCTTTTTCCTTATTTTTTTCCACCGAATGGACAACCTTTGTTTAGAATGCAACCTGTAGAAATCGATGAAAAATTATTAAAGGAAATTGCCCAAAAGACGGGAGGACGATATTTTAGAGCTATTGATAAGGCAGCTTTGGAAGGGATTTATAAAGAAATTAATAAATTGGAGACCACAAAAATAGAAGAGTTAAAGTATGTTAATTACGACGAAAAATTCAGAATTTTTGCGGGGTTGGCAGGTTTGTTGTTATTGATTGAAATGGTGTTGAGAAATACGATTTTCAGAAGTTTTATTTAAGTTGAAATGTACGAATTAGACGAATCAAAATACTTGTATTTATTACTATTGTTGCCTTTCTTGGTAATTCTTTTTGTATGGATGCAATTCTGGAAACAAAAAAAACAAACCGAGTTTGGGGATTCTGATTTGGTAAAAAAACTAAGTCCTGAAAAATCCAATGTAAAACCAATAGTGAAGTTTGTGCTTTTTCTCTTTGGTATGATTATGTTGATTTTCGGATTGGTTAACCCTAAAATTGGAACAAAGACCGAAAAAGTGAAAAGTAAAGGGATTGATATCGTTTTTGCGATTGATGTTTCTAAAAGTATGCTGGCGGAAGACATTGCCCCCAATCGCTTGGAAAAAAGTAAACAGATTGTTTCACAGGTTATTGGGAATTTAAAAAGCGATAGAATTGGTATTATAGCTTATTCCGGAAGTGCATTTCCAGTTTTGCCTATTACAACGGATTACAATATTGCCAAAATGTATCTGCAAACGATGAATCCTGGGATGATATCTTCTCAAGGTAGTAATTTGAATGAAGCAATTCAACTTTCAGAAACATATTTTGAAGGCAGAGAGAAATCCAAAAAACTGCTGATTATGGTGACAGACGGTGAAGATCATTCGGAAGAGGCCGAATCTGCTGCCGGATCTGCTGCCAACAAAGGAATTCAGATAATTACTGTCGGAGTGGGGACAACTTCGGGTGGACCAATTCCAATTAAGAATAATGGCGTGCTTGAAAGTTATCATATCGACAAAGCTACCGGAGATAAAGTAATTACAAAGCTTCGTCCTGAGGCATTACAAGCTATTGCTGATGCATCTAAAGGATATTATGCAGATGGAACCAGCACGAAGCAAGTGGTGAATTTTATTCTGAAAAAAATAAATGCAAGTCAAAAATCAGAGTTTGAAGCGGTTGCAATGGCCGATTTTCAATCGCAATACCAATGGTTTATAGGGGTTGTGTTTTTCGTATTGTTACTTGATGTTTTTTTGTTAGAACGAAAAACGAAATGGGTGCAGAAATTAGATTTGTTTAACGAGAAGAAAGAGAAGTAGCATGAAAAGCATTTTTAAAATAGTATTTTTGTTGCTTTCAATCAGTGGTTTTAATCAAGAGAAAAAAGATTTTGATTTACCTGAAGGAAATTCGCAATTTGCTAAAAAAGAATATGCCGATGCAGAAGCAAATTATAGAGTGTCAAAAGGTAAGCATCCCAAAAAAGCAGCGGCAAGTTACAATTTAGGGAATGCGATTTATAGACAAAATCAACCCGTTGAAGCAAAAACTGCCTTTGCAAAAGCAATAGAAACAGCCGTAGATAAGCAACAAAAACATAGAGCTTATCACAACATAGGTAACGTTTTTATGAAAGAAAAGGAATATGACAAAGCTGTAGAAGCATATAAAAATGCGCTGCGAAATAATCCTTCCGATGAAGAAACTCGTTACAATTATGCATTGGCAAAGAAAATGCTGAAAGAGAATCCGCCAAAAGGTGATGATAAAAAGGAGGAAAAAGGCGATTCTAATAAAGAGAAGAACAAGGATAAGAATAAAGAACAGAATCAAAAGGAAAAAAGCGAACAAAACGCTAAGAATCAAAGCAATAGCAAACAAAATAAGCCGGATAATCAAAATCAAAATAATCCGCAGCCTAAACCTAAAAACATACCGAAAGATCGTTTACAGAACCTGTTGGAAGCTGTGAATAACGATGAAAAGAAAGTTCAGGAAAAGGTTAACGAAAGAAAAATACAAGGAAATCCGATCGATAACGGAAAAGATTGGTAAAAGGAAAGAATAATAAATGAAGCGAATACTTTTTATACTATTACTATTAAGTTTCAGATTAGCCGCTCAAGTGCAATTTGTGGCGCGGGTAAGCAGTGATAAAATCGGGATCAACGAACGCATCCAGGTTAGTTTTATCATGAACGATGACGGTGATAACCTAGATCCGCCTTCATTTGAAGGGTTTGAAGTGTTATCTGGACCAAATCAAACCATAAGCTCAGTAATTTCTAATAATCGACGCTCCTTTCAGAAAACGTATTCTTTTATTTTGCAGCCCGTTAAAAAAGGTGTGTTACAGATAAAACCAGCTACTATTGAAATTAATGGGAAAATTTACAAAAGTAATGCGTTAAAAATAACAGTTGGTAATGCAGTACAAATAGATGATCCGTATGATCCGGGCTATACTAATCAGCAAAAGCAAACACGTCAACAAAAAAATGAACAGATTTTTATAATTGCTGATGTTTCTAATCCGAATCCTTACTTAAATGAACAAATTACAATTAATTATAAATTGTTAGTTGGACTCCAGGCTGGATTAACGAATTACGGATTAATAAGCAATCCTCCAAAATATGAGAACTTTTGGAGTCAAATCAATCAAACCTCGCCAACGCCAAAAGTGGTGACTTATAAAGGACAGGAATTTAGATGTCTTGATTTACAAAATGTGGTGCTTTATCCTCAGAAATCTGGAAAAATAGCCATCGATCCAATCGTTCTTGAAGTTGAGTTAAATGTGTTGGCTGGATACGACGTGTTTGGTGATCCGGTTTCAAAAACCTTGGTGCGAAAAATTTCTACAGGTACTAAAATAATTAATGTAAAGACGTTGCCAGAAAATGGAAAACCTGAAGATTTTACTGGTGCTGTGGGATCTTTTGATTTAAAGGTAGTGCCAAGCAGAACCAAATTAAAAACCGGTGAATCATTGGATTTGAAAATTCAAGTTTCTGGAAAAGGGAACTTAAAATTATTCACATTACCCAAACCTGTCGAACAGGCTTCTCTTGAAATGTATGATCCGGATCATAAAGAAAATGTGAAGGTATTAACTTCGGGAATGTCAGGTGATATCTCTGATAATTACACTATAATACCGCAAAATGCAGGGAAGTATCCTATCGAACCGGTGTCTTTTTCTTATTTTGATCCCAAAGCAAATCAATACAAAAGAATCACGTCCAATCCGATTCTTTTGGAAGTTGAGAAAGGGAATGGAACTACAGCAAATACAGTTGTAGTCAATGAAAATAAAAAGAAAGTAAAGGCCAATGCTGCTTTCGGTTTTATAAAAACTAAAACGGAACTGAAATCGCAAGATAAAGAGTTTTTCTTGGGATCAGGATTGTTTTACGGCTTATTGGTTGTTCCATTTTTATTGATTCCTTTGCTTGTAGTCTATCGCAGAAGACAAGATGCAAGTAATTTGGATGTTCAAGGAAATCGAATTAGACTCTCGAATAAGTTAGCCAAGAAATATTTGTCCGAGGCGCAAAAACACTTGGATAATAAAACACCTTTTTATGTGGCTTTGGAAAAAGCAATGCACAATTTTCTAAAAGCAAAGCTTAATATTGAAACATCGGAAATGAGTAAAGATAAGATAAGAGAATTATTATTACTCAAGAAAGCAAATCCAGAAACGGTTGATCAATTCATTGCACTGACTGAAAGTTGTGACTTTGCTCGTTATGCTCCATCAACCAGTATGAGTATTCAAAATGATTACAATTTAGCGGTGAGTATAATATCTGATTTGGAGAAACAGATGGTTTGATTTTGACAACTATTTTATTATTACCGAACACGAGGCATAAAACAAGTGTTTAGATACAACAAGATGAAATGAAAAATTTAGTCTACCTATTTTTATTGCTTACTCAATCTTTTTGGGCTCAGGAGGCATTTGATGCAGCGAACAGTTTGTATCAACAGTCGAAGTATGTGGAAGCAGCTTCAACATATGAAGGAATTCTTCAGACTCAAAAAGAATCGGCAGAGCTTTATTTTAATTTAGGGAATTGCTATTATAAATTAAAAAAAGTAGCCCCAGCCATTTATAATTATGAAAAAGCTTTAATGCTTAACCCGGGTGATGCTGAAATTGAAAATAACCTCCGTTTTGCTCAAGGAATGACTATTGATGAAATTACCGAAACACCTAAGGTCGGTTTTGCCAAAATTATTTTGGATTTTACCTCTGGACTGCATTTCGATACTTGGGCTTGGATAGCTGTAATCATGTCCTTTTTTGTCTTTTTGACATTTGCAGGTTATTATTTGGCTAGTGAAACTAAAACCAAACGAATTTTCTTTTTTGCAATGCTTTTTTCTTTTTTTATGGTAGCCATAAGTTTGATTTCCGGGTTTTCGGAAAAACACAAATTGGACAATGAAAGACCGGCAATTGTTTTTGAAAAGGAAGTAATTGTTAAAAGCGAACCCAATGCCGCAGCTCAGAAGGCTTTTATTCTTCATGAAGGTACCAAAGTCTATATTTTGGAAAACATTGGTAACTATCGAAAAATTCAACTGTCTGATCAGAAAGAAGGTTGGATAGCAAAATCGGCTATTAAAGAATTGAAATAGCTTTTTTTGATTCCGAAAAAGCTTTGGTGATGTTATTATTGTACAGTATCCTTTGAAAATTCAGCGTCTTCAGCTTTATCATATTCCAAAACTTCTTCCTTTACCTCGCTAAACCAGTCGCCTAATATCGGAAGAGCAATTTCGGCTGTTTTCATACACGGTCCAACCAATACTGTTTTCTCTTGTAGATTTTCATCGACTTTGATGAAATTCGTGTTGACTTTCTGAAACAGAAGTAAAAGTATTCCAAAGAAAAGAGCGGTTTTTAAGGCGCCAAATACGCCTCCTAGTAACGAATTGGCCCATCCTAAAAAGGCAAAATTAGCTATACCAGATAGTGTTTTGGCTAATAAATGGATGCTTACCACTACAATCAAAAGTGTGATTATAAAAGCTACGACTTGAATCGTTTTTGGCGACCAAGATTCGCTTTCGCCTAGAAAATTTTGAACGATATATGAGAATTTTACGGCAATGAAAATCCCGATAAAAAAAGCTACTAACGAAGCTAATTCCACAAATAATCCTTCTTTATAACCTTTGTAAAATCCAGCTACTAATGCTACAGCCACTACGATATCTAAAACTCCCATTTTGTCTCTTTTTCTCAAAATTAAGAAATTCCTTCAAAGAATCAATAGAAAAGATTTTCAATGCTATCTTTGCAGACTAATTTTGTGATTATGATCTTCTAAGTCATAACGCATAACTCATATAAAAATCAATGTCACGCGATATACAACTCAAAGAACGCTGGGATTTCCTGGTGCAAAAACTTTCAGATCAGTTTTCACAAGGGGAAGATTTGGATTTGGATGCTATTATTTATTTAATCGGTGTTCAGGAACTGGGTAAATTCAATACAATATATAAAAAAGACGAGAAAATCAATTTAATGCATATTGCAATATGTCGTTTGTTGGAGCCTTACGGCTATTACGAGTTTGAGTATTTCGACAATGAGGGTTGGCCTCATTACATTGTTAAGGCTGAATTACCACCACTTAAAGCAGGAGAACAGTCGGTTTTGATGAAAGAAGCGATTGTGAATTATTTTCTTGAAAACGGATTTATAGAATAATACGGCTCAGAAAAAGAAATGAGCATATTCATTAGCCTTTAACTGTTTATCAATTACCAAAAAATAGTAACTTTGCATCCTTATTGAAAAGACCCATGACAGATAAGATTAAAGAATACATTGAAGAAGCGAAAGCTTTTACAACCCAAAATAAAGAGAAACTGGAAGAATTCCGAATCAAATTCCTTGGAAGCAAAGGTTTAGTAAAGGATATTTTTGCAGAATTCAAGAATGTACCTAACGATCAGAAAAAAGAATTTGGTCAGGTAATCAATTTACTGAAAACCATTGCTGAAGAGAAAGTGAAAGCGATTCAGGATGAATTGGAAAGTAAAGAAGAAGTAAAAGGAATTTACGGAGATTTGTCGCGTCCGGCTGAACCGTTCAAAATTGGTTCACGCCATCCAATATCTTTGGTAAAAAATCAGGTTATTGATATTTTTTCGAACATTGGATTTAACGTTTCTGAAGGACCAGAAATTGAAGACGATTGGCATAACTTCACCGCATTGAACTTACCGGAATACCATCCGGCAAGAGATATGCAGGATACTTTTTTTATTCAGACGAACCCGGATATCTTGTTGCGTACGCATACTTCATCAGTACAGGTACGATATATGGAAAATAACAAACCGCCAATCCGTACGATTTCTCCGGGAAGAGTATTTCGTAATGAAGCGGTGTCATCACGATCACACTGTATTTTCCATCAAGTAGAAGGTTTGTATATTGACAAGGATGTTTCATTCGCCGACTTGAAGCAAACGCTTTTGTATTTTACAAAAGAAATGTTTGGTAAGTCAAAAATCAGATTGCGCCCGTCGTATTTCCCGTTCACAGAGCCAAGTGCTGAGGTTGATATTTATTGGGGATTAAAAACCGAAACCGACTATCGTATTACCAAAGGTACAGGATGGTTGGAAATCATGGGCTGTGGTATGGTAGATCCAAACGTATTGAAAAATTGTGATATCAACCCTGACGAATACAACGGTTTTGCTTTCGGTATGGGTATCGAGCGTATGGCGATGCTTTTATATCAAATCAGTGATATCCGTATGTTCTATGAAAATGATGTGCGTTTCTTAGAGCAGTTTAAATCGAGTATATAACGAAATTAAATACAAACCCTTTCAGAAGTACTCTCGAAAGGGTTTTTTCTTCAAATAATATGAAAAAAGACATAGAAATCCCGAAAGTTGAAAATGTGTTCTTAGCCGCAGTTCAGGAATGGAGTGATGATTTTATGGACAAAGTCTGGTATGTGTATTTAGTCAATGATTCCGATTTTGATTTGGACAGCGTCATGGTCGTTTCCAAAGCGTTCGGAACCATAGATGGTGAAATGCGCAAAACATCGCTTTTAAGACACGCTTTTGTAAAAGTGCCAACAGTGTCTGCTGTTAAGGTAGAATTGATTGAAAATAGCGTTTTAGCGCTTAATAATGAGTTTATGGTAACCTATTTCATAGGGAACACTTTGTATGATAAGAAATTTACCTTCCGTAAAAATACTATTAATGAACGCGCAACTGAAGAAGTGCCGCATTTATGGGTGAATGGGGTAGTGGTGAAATAAAAAAAGACTCTTTATTTAAGAGTCTTTTTTAATTCATTTAATTCATTTTTGTCGTAACCTAAATCTTTACAGATTGCTTCGATTTTTTTGAAGCTGATTTTTTCTAAAGGACTGAAGTAAATATATTCATTCATAAAACTTAACTGAGTCATTGCATCATTTTGCGTGTCCTTAGTTACCATTGGTTTTACGATTTTTAAAATTTCTCGCAATCCTCTTTCTTCGTTAAATTTAATGAGATATTCCGGTACATTCGGTGGAATTAAAGTTGAGGGCATGTTTGCAATTTGAGGAATATAATCTGCCATTACTTGCCAAGAGCTTTCATCTTTTAGACTTGCCATTATTTCAGCTAGGTTGGTAATTGTGCATGTGGAGACTCTTGCATTGAATAATTGATGGACTTTGTCTAGCGAAGGTATTCCTATTTTAGTTAGCATTTTTGCAGCATCATCTTCGAGTCCATTGCCATGATTGGCATGGATGTTTAATATTGCGATACAAGTTTCAATTGTGAAATTTTGACTCTCATTTTTTTCTATTTCTTTAAGCTTGTTGATTTTTGATTTGTAATCGTTACTTTGGTCATTGAAAAAACTAATAGTTTCAAGGTTTTTTTCGGAAAATTCCATTTCACAAAATGAAGGTACTAATTGATGGAAATACCTTTTTTTATTGAATAGTTCACTTTTACTTGTTTCACCAGCTAATTGGTATAATTCCGAAAACTTGGAAAGAAGTTGAGGTTCATTTGGATATGATTCTAATAATTTTAGCAGGTATTCTTCTGCCAAAGTGTAATTTTTTAAACCAATATAGTTTTCAGCAATATTGAAAACTACTTCCGATTTGAACTCTGGAATTTCGACTATTTTTAGAAATTGTTCATTCGATTTTTCAAATTCATTTTTTGATTGGTAGATTTTGCCAATGATGTATATTTCTTCCTGAGTGTCTTCAAAAGTTTCAGTCAGATAAATCAGATCGTTTAGTGCAGTGTTTAAATTTTCTATTTTGAATTTTTCCTCATCATAATTGAGTTTTTCATTTTTTGCTTTATAAACCGCATTGCCGTCAATGTTTCTTTGACCTGTGCCGTTTTCAAACAGTTCTAGTAAAAGAAGACTTTTTCTTTTAATTAATTGAGGATTGCTGCCAAACTTCTCAATTGCAGCTTCTATCAATTCGACTCCTTCGATAACTTCACCACTTCTAAATAAACTTACAGCATAGGCTTCATGCGCTTCAGGACAATCATAAGCTTTGAAAAGTTTTTCTGAAATTTGAACTGCTTTACTGCTATTGTTTTGTTCGATTGCTTCAAAAGCAGTATTTAATTGATTGTTAGTTGCTTCAGAACAATTTTCGGTAGAAACTTTTAACTTGGGATAATCGAAATTTTTGCGAGTATAGCTTTCTTGAGCAAGGCATGTTGCGGTGCAAAATAGGAGGAAAAGTGTTTTTTTCATTTATGAATTTAATCCAATTTATCGGTTAGTTTTTTGAACGATTGTTTCGCTTCTTTCCCTTCGTATAGTACTTCGTAAACTGCATCTAAAATAGGTGTTTTGGCAGCATATTCCTTGTTGAGGTTC
Source organism: Flavobacterium sp. MAHUQ-57 (assembly GCF_051908335.1). NCBI lineage: Bacteria > Pseudomonadati > Bacteroidota > Flavobacteriia > Flavobacteriales > Flavobacteriaceae > Flavobacterium > Flavobacterium sp. MAHUQ-57. Next base: position 1,342,877 of record NZ_JBPZTE010000007.1, read on the forward strand.
CAGGCACTCTTTGCCGCATAATAGCCTTCTGCGACCATGCTCATTTCCATTTGTGCCGATTTTACGGTATACCCTTTTCCAATCATGTTTCCAAACATTCGGTTTCTAGAAAACACAGAATAACCCGTTACCAATAAGTCACCCAAATACGCCGAATTGTTGATGTTGCGTTTCATTTTGTGGACTTTCTTGATGAATCGTTTCATTTCGCGGATGGCATTACTCATCAAAACGGCCTGAAAATTATCGCCATAACCTAAACCGTGAGCAATTCCTGCTGCAATGGAATAAATATTTTTTAAAACGGCTGCATATTCAGTTCCGATAATATCATCCGTAGTTTTGGTCTTGATAAAATAGCTGGCTAAATTTTTAGCCATCACTTTCGCTTTTGCTGCATCACCACAAGCAATTGTCAAGTAAGATAAGCGCTCCAAGGCAACTTCTTCTGCGTGGCAAGGTCCGGTAATAACTCCAATGTTTTCGTAGGCAATATTGTAATTTTTGTGGAAGTGCTCGCCCACAATCATACTGGTTTCTGGTACAATACCTTTTATAGCAGAGAAAATAATCTTTCCTTGTAAATCTTCGGTTAGATTTTGAAGTTCGTTATTTAAAAATGCCGACGGTATGGCAAAAATAACATAATCCGCATCTTTTACGGCCTCATTGATATCGTTGGTGAGGTTTAATTTTTTAATGTCAAACTCAACCGAACTCAAATAATTCGGGTTGTGACGGTGTAATTTCAAATGCTCTAAAGCATACACACTTCTCATGTACCAATTGACTTGGTCCACATTCATAGTTAACATTTTCACGATGGCTGTTGCCCAGCTACCGCCACCAATTACAGCAAATTTCGGTTTTTCACTCATAGTTGAATTTTTAGCCCCGATAGTAACGGCATCCTTTTTACTTGTTAAATTATTGTCTATGAGGTATAAAGCACCGATAACAAGTGAAAAGATACAGTGAATAGCGGGAAAAAGCTCCTAAAAATTGTAAGGAAAGTCAAAGGTAAGAAATTTTTGGCACGCATATTGAATAGGTAGTACTGAAACTATAAAAACTACAATTATGAAAGCGATAAAATTATTTTTGATAGCCTTGGTGTCGCCACTCTTGTTTACCTCTTGTACTGCCGAAGTATTTGTTGAAGATGGATATGTGGACAACGGCATACCGTTACCGGAATTAATGGAAGGCTATGATTTATGGTATGTGGATTACGATGCGACTACCGGAAGTGGAGATGTGCCGTTCTTATCGAGAGCTTTTACAGTTTCCTTTTTAAATGGAAGTTTGTATGCTAACAATAACTTGGCTGGTATCGGAACAACGGGCAGTGGATTTGGTATCCGAGTGGGTTATTACGATTATTATACCAATGCTGTACGTGTGTATCATGATATTTATGGTACGTATGACTTGGAAGTGTATCAAATTTCAAGCAATCGCATCAAATTGTATAGCCGCAGTCAAAATGTAACGTACTATTTGACAGGTTACCAAAGAAGTGGTTTTGATTATGATCGTTTGTTCTATGATAACATTCATTATTTCCTACAAGAATACAAAGCTTGGGAAAAAGTATATACTAGTAGAGTAGGTGCTTTGAACGAATTTGACAACGAACATTTTATCAAATTTGTAGCGGGTGGAAGCAGCGATACGTTCAAATCATCGCAAGATGCACCGGGTACATCGGTAAATAATATCTACTGGGATTTTACAGGATACTACGGTATTTCAAGCACTTCGAGCCTATACAGTAAAAATTTAACATTAGATTATGATTTTTGGGGCAATGAATCGTTTACGCTTACCGTTATTAACGACAGCCGAATAAGGTTGTATCACAATGCCAGTGGAACGACATATGAATTTGTAGGAAGAGGGTTTATTCAGTACATGAAACAATCGCCTGCAGAAGTTAAAAGAAACGCAACAAAAGAGTTAGTTAGTAAATCGAAATAAATTTAAGTTAAGTTACGTTTTGTTTTTGGTGTTTAGTAAGAAGGCGCTCTAGGGATTTATTCCCAGAGCGCCTTCTGAATTTTATATGTTTTTTGGGCGTTTCCCTTCGGGCAGTCGGCTTTGCCTCTTGACCCTCCGGGGAGGGCTGTTCGCGCTACGCGGTAGCTTGCTTCCATCCCTAACGCGGGCTCATCTTAACTACCATAATCCATGTACAGTATTGTAATTTGGGATTTACTACGTTAATAACTTAGTTCCACTATTGCACGTACCTTCTCTGGTGTAATGTTTTGTTTTTCACCTAACGCTTTCCAACCTCTTTCTTCAAATCGTTTTACGATAAAATCAGCGGTTTCAGCATAGTTTTCAGTAGTGTTTTCCGATAAGCGAGTTTGCATTCCCATGGCGTGTAAAAATTCCACTGTTTTTTCAATCGCTGCCTCGGCTTTTTCTTCGATACTGTTTCCAGTAATACCAAAAACTCTTTCACCATATTGGGCCAATTTTTCTTTTTTGGTCTCAAACATGACACGATACAAGTTTGGACCAATGATGGCTAATGTTCTTGCATGATCAATTTCAAACAAGGCTGTTAATTCATGGCCAATCATATGTGTCGCCCAATCAGATGGTACTCCTTTTTGAATTAAGCCGTTCAAAGCCATAGTGGCACTCCACATAAAATTAGAAGCCAATTTATAATCGGTTGGATTGTCGACTACAGATGGACCAATTTCAACAAGAGTTTGTAAAATACTTTCCGCGATTCTGTCTTGTAATAAGGCGTCATGTGGATAAGTTAAGTATTGTTCCAAAACGTGCGTGTAAGCGTCTACTATACCATTTTGAATTTGTCTTTTGGGTAAAGAGGCAATTACTGTTGGATCACAAATTGAGAATTTTGGAAACAAGGCACTTCCGCCGAAGGCTAATTTTTCCTGCGATTCGTTAATGGTTATTACAGCGCCTGAATTCATTTCGCTTCCGGTAGCAGGTAAAGTCAGTACTGTTCCGAAAGGAATTACTTCCGAAAGTTCTTTGATTAATAAACGCTTGTGTAATATTTCTTTTGGTTCGCCTTTAAATTTTACTGCAGCTGAAATGAATTTCACACCGTCAATTACACTTCCGCCTCCAACAGCCAGAATGAACCCAATGTTTTGCTCGCGAATAATTTCAACCGCTTTCATTAGGGTTTCATAACGTGGATTGGGTTCGATTCCGCCAAATTCCACGATGTCATATCCAGATAATGCGGTTTTAACTTGGTCGTAAACACCGTTTTTGAAAATACTTCCGCCACCATAAGCGAGTAGTATTTTTGAATCTTTTGTTATTAAATCGGGCAGTTTTGCAATTTGTCCTTTACCAAAAACATAATTGGTAGGATTGTATAATTCGAAGTTTGTCATAACATTTTTTTTAATGAGGTATAAAATTAATGAACTTAACGCGAAACAGATGGTAAAAGAATGTTAAGAGATGAATATTTAAATGCGACAATTTGAAATTCAGTCTTTTATTTGGCAAGGATAATTCTTCACAAAAAGCTAACATTAGCATAACTGTTACTTCATAAAGAGTCACCAACTTTGACCTAGAAATAGAGCTCAGATTTCTAAATGTAAAAAGATAATAATGAAATTGTATGACAGAAAAAGAAAGAGCATTATGGGAAACCATTACTAGGTTTTCCTTTGATGAAACCATCGAAGAGTATGGTTTTGAAACACGATTGGCGTTTGAAAATAAATGGACGGACTTCGTCACTAAACAAGCCATCGAAGAGTATAAGAAGTTTATGTTTTTAGCTTCAGTCTCCAAACAAATGGTTTCACCATCCGAAATAGTAGATATTGTTTGGCACCAACATTTGATTTTTAGTAAATCCTACGAGAAACTTTGCCAGCTATTAGGGAAAAAGATTGAACACATTCCTTCCACACACAATCCTCAAAACCATTCGGTTTTTACAACTGCAAAAGAATACACCAGCGCTTTATACGAAACGTACTTCGGAAAACAAACCCCCTATTTTTGGGATAATCACTATCTTGAGGAAACACAATTAACAACAGGTAATGTTACTATGCGTAGAAGGATAATCAAAATAGCAGGTATAAGTGTTCTTCTGTATCTTCCACTGTATTTTTTGCTGAAACCTTATATTGTCACTATTGAAAATCCGTATTTCGTATTGTATACAATTATCGTAACCTTTTGTATGTTTTCTTTCTTGTACTTTCAAATCACAGTTGTGGCTGAAGACAGTGCAAAGAAATTGTACCGTGAAAATGTACATATCCAAAATCTGAATGCCGCCGAAGTTATTTGTCTTCAAACCGGCAATAATAACCGATACGTTCACGCAAGTGTGGATAATATGATTAAGAAGCGTGTTTTAAGAACGGAAGGCAATTGGGGCGTAAAATTGGATCTGAATGCAGTTTTTACTACCAAAGATGAAGTGGCTGTCGGTAATGTCTTCAACGATAAGGAACCTGTAAATTATATCACATTGTTTCATCAGTTGCGGGTCAAAGAATTGTTTTTGTTACCACAACAAGCCATGAAGAACCTGAGAGCAACTATTGTTAACAGTTCCTATTTTGTTAGCCTGTTCACTGTAGTGATATTGTTTTTTCTTCCAATGCTTTATCTTTTTCTCATCCGATTGCAATTGGGTATTGAAAGGGAGAAACCCGTAGCGTTTTTGGTTGTAGAAATTGGAGGCTATCTTATTGCAGGCTATTATTTTTTGAAGAAAGCCTACACCGAACTTTTTGCCAAAGCGATTCCTAATTTGTACAACACAAAAATAAAAAGCGAAGAACGAATTGATTTAAAGCAATCTTGGGAATGGAAGTATCTGATTATCGGTACGGCGTTTTATTGTGACGATTTCCTTCCTTTGGTAGAGCCAATACAAACGAGAATGAATTCCAACAGTTCTTCTTGGGGAAGTTGTGGTTCAAGTTGTGGTAGTAGCTGCGGTTCGAGTTGCGGCGGCGGCTGTGGTGGTTGTGGCGGCGGAGATTAGTTGGTCAATACCTGTTTCTGATACTTAATTTGTGGGTTTAACTTGAAAGGTTAAGCCTTTTTATTTTTTATAAAATAAATTATGGTCAATATACTCCCAGACTTTGCTAGGTAACATCGGAATGACGTTCTTTTTGTTTTTGATGTTTTCCCTGATGAAAGTGGATGACAATTCAATTACCGGAGCGCCTACACGGTGAATCTTTGGATTGTTTACAAACTCACTATTAATTTCTCCTGAGTTTAATCTCGGGTATACATAAATGGCATGATTTTGTAAAATCACCTCATAGTTCTTCCATTTATGTAATGAGTTCAGATTGTCTTCTCCCATGATTAATGAAAATTCATAATCAGGATATTTTTCCTGTAAATGCGCCAATGTGTTCACAGTATAATTCGGTTGAGGTAACTTGAACTCTATATCGGTGGGTTTGATTTTTGGATAGTTTTCAGTTGCGAGGTGTACCATATGCAAACGGTGGTAATCATCCAGCAACGTGTTTTTCTGCTTGTGCGGATTGTGTGGTGTGACCACCATCCAGATCTGATCCAAATCCGAATGTTCAGCCATATGATTGGCTATAATCAAATGCCCAATATGAATGGGATTAAAGGTTCCGAAATATAAACCTACCTTCATTTGCAGTATACTATTGGGTCACAAACTTTTTTACTAATTCGTACGCCTCTTGTTTGGCCACCTCTAAATCGTAGTTTTTAATTACGGTGTCAAACTGTGGTGCAGTAGCCAATTCTACGTGTGCTTTGGCAATTCGCATGTTGATTTTGTCTTCACTTTCGGTAGAACGTTCTTTCAATCGACGTTTCAATTCATCAACACTTGGCGGTTTTACGAATACAGCCAAAGTTTGTTCCGGGAATTTATGCTTAATACGTAATCCTCCGGCTACATCAATGTCGAAAATGACATTTTTGCCCAAAGCCCAAATGCGTTCTACTTCGCTTTTTAAAGTGCCATAAAAGTTGTCGCGGTATACTTCTTCCCATTCAACAAAATCTTCGGCTTTGATATGCTGTTTGAAATCGTGAATTGACATAAAGTAGTAATCTTTTCCGCTAACTTCTTCGCCTCTTGGTTCGCGAGTTGCTGCCGAAATTGAAAATTCAAGATTCAATTCTTCAATTCCTAATAAATGTCTTACTATTGTAGTTTTTCCCGATCCTGAAGGTGCCGAGAATACGATTAATTTTCCTCCTTTGTTCATTGTATTTTAACTTTAGGCAAGTTGCAATAGACTTTACGCTTAATTTGTGTTGTTTAGTATGCCTTCAATAAGGCTATGGTTAATTACAATACGTTCAATACCTGTTCTTTGATTTTTTCTAACTCGTCTTTCATCATTACCACTAGTTTTTGCATACCGGCATGATTCGATTTAGAGCCCATGGTGTTAATTTCACGGCCCATTTCCTGAGTGATGAATCCTAATTTACGACCATTAGCTTCGTTTCCTTTGATCGTTTCGATGAAATAATCCAAATGATTCGTCAATCGCACTTTCTCTTCGGTAATGTCTAATTTCTCCAAATAGTAAATCAATTCCTGCTCAAAACGGTTTTCGTCTACATTCACTTTCAATTCATCAATAGCCGTCTGTAATTTGTTTTTGATATTTTGAACACGCTCCGGATCTAATTCCAACGCTTGCTCCATATACGAACGAATATTAGCAATGCGCAATTGGAATTCTTTCTCCAATGACATTCCTTCATCCACACGAAACTGATTGATGTTGGCTAAAGCCTCATTGATCACACCTTGTATCTGTTTCCATTCGTTTTCATCGATTTCATCACGTTCTGTTTTTAATGCATCAGGCATTCTTACCGCCATCTTCATCAATTCAGTATTGTCTGCATCGGGTAAGATGTCACGCATTTGAGCAATGTACGCTTTTACGATGGGCGCATTTACTTTTGTCGACGTTTCTTCTCCTGTAACTTCTATATACAATGAAAAATCAACTTTACCTCGTTCCAATTGTTGAGCAATCTGATTGCGCAAACCCAATTCCATTTCACGGTATACCGAAGGCATTCGGACATTCAAGTCCATTCCTTTGCTGTTAAGCGATTTGAGTTCTACAGTGATTTTTTTGGTGGGCAATTGTAATGAAGCTTTTCCAAAGCCGGTCATCGATTGTATCATAGTCGTAAAATAAGAGGGTAAAGATAAGAAAAGTTATTAGTAGTTAGTACCTAGACTTTAGTCCTTAGTAATTAGTAGTAAGCAGGGTTGATAAGTTAGGGGTTGATGTTACTTGTAAAATGTGAACTAGTTACAAAGAAACTAGTTCACCATATTTAGTTTATAGTTCACGTTACAAAGAAACTAGTTCACCGCATTTAGTTTATAGTTCACTTTACAAAGAAACTAGTTCACCACTTTTAGTTTATAGTTCACTTTACAAAGAAACTAGTTCACCACATTTAGTTTATAGTTCACGTTACAAAGAAACTAGTTCACCACTTTTAGTTCATAGTTCACGTTACAAAGAAACTAGTTCACCACATTTAGTTTATAGTTCACGTTACAAAGAAACTAGTTCACCATATTTAGTTTGTATTTCACGTTATTAAGTAACGAAAACTGCCTGATAATCACTTTTTGCCAATGATTAATTATTTTCTAGTAATCACCAACCACTATGGACTAAGGACTAATCACTAGGGACTGGAAGTCTTCTTCTGTGTTACCAGATACACTCCGATAAAAATCAAAACCGCCGATCCAGCTTTTACCCAACTCAATTCGTCTTTTTGTAATCCGATAGCGAAAATAGAAGCGAACAGTGGTTGCAGATAAATAAATACAGCAACGGTAGTGGGTTTGAGTTCTTTCATTGAAAGTAAATTCAGCAAGTAGGTCAAAAAGGTGGAAAAAATAACTACAAAACCTATTTTCATAAAAGCAGAAGGAGGAACGATACTCCAATCTACAGCCTGGAATTCATTCCATCCAAAAGGAATAACCATTAGAAAGCCGAAGAAATAAATCCATTTCACAAACGAAAAAGCATTGTATTTGTCCATCAATTTTTTAACGATGATAAGGTAAAAACCATAAGAAACAGCATTCACAAAAACGAGGAAGTTTCCTAGAGATGCGTTAGGCGCATTCACCATCGATTTTCCATACAGGATTAAGGTAACGGTTCCGGCAAGCCCAAGAAGAATACCGATGATTTTTCGGTTTTCCATACGTTCTTTCATAATAAAAGCCGAAAGCACGAGTACAATCATCGGAGTGGTTACCATTAAAACGGCTCCCATGATGGGTGAAGTATAGCTCAATCCTTTGAAAAAAGTCAGCATATTGAAGGCAATTCCGAAAAAAGAGGCTGCAATGATTCGAGGGAAATCGGCTTTGTCAATTTTTTCAGTTTTTACAAATAAGGTAGCAATCCAAAATAGCAACATCGATCCGCCTACACGCAGAAAAATAAAACCGAAGGGGTCGATGTATTTTGGCATCACATCTTTGGCGATAGTAAACGTTACGCCGTATATAATCGAAACCAAAGTTGCGGCAATTAATGCCCATTCTCTTTTATTCATTGTTTAGAAAGTCAATGGCTGCGCCAACGGTTTTGGCACTATTGCCTACAAAAATCTTTCCATCGGCAATAATTACCGGACGAGATAAGAACGTATAGTGTTCCAGAATATAACGCTTGAAGTCGGTTTCCGTTAATTTTTCATCTTTCAAACCCATTTCTTTGTAAAGGGTTGCTCTTTTACTGAAAAGCACTTCGTAACTGCCCGCCATTTGTTGCATTTCATCTACTTGCTTTACCGTCATTGGTTCCGTTTTGATGTCCTGCAATTCAAAGGTGTCTAATTGCGGCAATGATTTTAAAATGCGTTGGCAGGTACTGCAGGTTTTTAAGTAATAAATCTTTCTCATTATTTTAATTTTAAATACTGATTGGCTTCTGTGTATGGAATTACTACTTCGATTGGTCCTTCCGCATAGGAAGCTACTTCGTATTGATTGTAAAGTAAATTCACTCCTTTTTTAGTCAGGAAAATATTTTGAGGCAAATGAAATTTTTCATCTGCAAACCAATAACCCGTTTCGTTGATGTTTACATTTTTAGGAACATTTTGCTGCTTTCTGAATTTCTGTTCGGCTAATTTGGTGAAGCCTTTTAAGTCAGAAAATAAGTTTTCCTTTTTGATTTGTTTGCCTGTTTTGGCATCAATAAAATAAGAATAGGTAGCGCCGTTGCCGTGCGCTCCACCGGTATAAGCCCAATAATCGAATACGAGGTTGAGTAATTTTGGAGATTGATAATCTATTGAGGTAGTACTATATGCTTGCCAATGTGAGGTGAATTCTTGATCTTCCTGATGTACTTGATTATAAGTACTGATGAAATTAGCACAAATGGCATCAAAATTTTTAGGTCGTTGGATCGTATCAAAGTAAAATAAACTGCTCATTTCCTGCAGGATCAATTTATTAATACTATCAGTTACTACCGATTTTGTTGTAAAAGTAGGAACGTTAAGTTCAATTTCGGTGGTGTCTGAACCTTCTACGAGACGCTTTTCAATTTTTTTCATTTCATAATCCAAGGTGTCGAAGTCTGATTTTACAGCATCCACTACAGTAGTAGTTTTTGGAGGATTAGAGATGGGAGTATCTTTTTTACAACTGATGGAAATACCCGCAATGAGAATATAATAAAGTAATTTACGCACGTTAAAATTGTATTAAAATGTACTACAAAATTAACTTTTTAAACGTACGGTTGGAGGTTTTGGGTTACTTTTGAAAAAAATAATTTATGGGAACTTTTACCAAAGAAATATCCATTCGCTGGTCTGATCTTGACCCGAATTTCCATATGCGCCACAGTGCTTTTTATGATTTTGGCGCACAACATCGTATCGAAGTGTTGGAACAACATGGTTTAACTATGAAATTAATGCAACAGCAATCTTTTGGACCGGTTTTGTTCCGAGAAGAAGCCATTTTCAGAAGAGAAATTCATTTGAGTGACACGATTACCATCACAACGAAGATGGGAAAGATGAAAGCCGATGCATCTCGTTGGACTATTGTGCATGAGTTGAAGAACCAAAGAGATGAATTGTGTGCGGTAATTAGTGTGGATGGTGCTTGGATGGATACCAAGTTGCGAAAGTTGGCTAGTCCGACACCCGAAATCGTTCAGGAAGTTATGAATGCATTTCCTAAAACCGAAGATTTTATCGCTTTATAAACATACCAACTATGGAATATACTTTTAAAATTAACCTTTTGTCGCGTAATGTTCTTTTGAGATTTCTGGAAAATCATACGTTGGAACAATTGAATAAGATTCCGGAAGGATTCAGTAATAATCTAATATGGAACATTGGTCATATGGTGGTCGTACAACAAATGTTGGTGTACCGTTTGTCAGGATTGCCAATGATGGTTTCCGATGCAATGGTGGCCAAATACATGAAGGGAACCAAACCGGAATCGGATGTGACACAAGAGGAAGTGGATGAAATCAAGTCATTACTGTTTGCCACTTTAGAGCAATCGAAAAAAGATTTTGAGAATGCTATTTTCAAAACCTATACCGAGTTCACTACTTCAACAGGTTATACTGTGACCAGTGCAAAAGATGCTATGGAATTTAACAATTACCATGAAGGGATGCATACCGGTATTATGATGCAAATCAAAAAATTCTTGTAAAGAATAGCAAAACTCCCCAAAAGACAACACAAAAATCTTAGGGGAGTTTTCCTCGAATTAAGCAACTCTTTTTTCCTTCTGATGAAGGATATTTTCTTTGAGTTCGGTAACGGAAAGGTTTAGTTTGAGTAGTTTTCTTTTATGAAAGTAAAGTTTCAATCGGAGTTTGTATAGATCATATACTATAATTACGACCAGAACCAGACTTACCAAATAAAACATCTTGAATCCCAAATGCACATAAGTAAATCCAGCCAAAACAGCACCAATAAGATAAAATAAAGTTATCGATGATAACAGTTTTGCTCTTTCCTTTAGGTTCTTGTTGTTGCGAAATTCTTTTTTGGTGAACATTGAGAACAAAATTCCTAAATCGGTTGTAGTACCGGTTAAGTGAGTTGTTTTGATGGAGAAGTTTGAAATACTTGCCGTGAGTCCGTTCTGTAATCCCATAGCAAAAAGTAAGATGGCTAAAAGGACTTCTGTTTCGGCTAATGTTTCCCCATAAAAATTGTCTCCGTAAAAACTCACTGCAATTAAGCAAAGTATCTCCAATAGTAAAGGTATCGAATGGGCAATATAGCTGTTCTTATGATTAAGGTGTATCACAGCCAGGTTGGAAGTAAAACTCCCCAGGAAGAATAACAAAATCCAAGAGAATACCACAATAGTCTGGTACAGATTTCCTTTCACGATTTCTGAAGCAAGAACAGCATAATGCCCAGTAATGTTTGATGAGAATGAAAAGAATAGCAGTAGCGAACCGATATTGATCATTCCGGCAGAAAATGCGGATAAGGAACCGAGTTTGAGATTGTCTGAATGGGATCTGCTGTTACTGTATTTTCTAAGCATCTTTATTTCTTTTTTTCAAATGTTAAGCGGGCAATCCCACGAACATCTGTGTTTGTATTAAAATTGAGCACGAGTTTGTCTTCCGATAATTCTGAAAGCGTATAATGTTCAACTGAGTTGTCGTTGTATTTCAACTCGAGTATATTTCCCCTGCCTTTTATGGACCAGGTTAGTTTTTTTGTGGCCTCTTTTCCTTTTAGAATTAATTCCTTTCCGGGCATGAAAATCCATTTTTCGGCTTTATGAATAATCAGGTTCTGACTGGCAATTTCCTTGACATAACCTGAAACGTTTTTAAAGTCGGCATTCACCGTGTCGTTTTTGTCGACCTTTTCATATTCCCAGCTTGCTTCTTCCCATTCTCCTTCAATCTTTTTTTCCGGATTCCCCGACATACTTGTTGTTGTTATAAGGATTACCAAAACCAGTATGGGAAGACTAATGTATTGTATGATGATTTTCATGTTTTAGTTTTTTTTAGGTTAACCTATGGAAACCTGGTTCAGGAATACTTCGCTGATTTTTCCTTTTTCGGTAACCGGAGAAATTGTGTCAGTGGTAATTGTAATGACTTCCACAGGCGATTTTTTAATAAATCTTGTTAAGTCAAAGCTATTGCTCTTGGCCAGTTTTGGTTTACCATCAAAGAGATAGATCTTTTCAACGTTGTTGGAGTCAAGATAACTGTTGAATGCAATTTGGTTGAACCCGGTGAATAAGTCGATTTTGATTGAGTTGATTTGGGAATCAAATTTGTTACACAATACTTCAAAAGCTTCTTCAAATTCGGAATTGGTCAGTGCATCGATGTGCTTTCTTTTGGAGAAGAACAATAAGTCACGTATCGAGTCACTTAGATTCAAACCGTGTAATAGGATAATATCTAAAGGTGTACCTGCGGAGTTGTTGCTTAAAACGGCTTTTAATGTGTTTAATGAATTGACGGTAAAGTCGGTCGGTATTACAATTGATTTTTTCATGCTTCGTACTATTTTTTTGTTTACAAAGCAAAACTAGAAGTGAGGTATTAGAGTTTTATTAAGCTGAGATTAGAATGTTATTAGAATTGGATATTCGAGATTAAAATGAGATTAGAAAAACTTAGAAAAATGTTAAAAACGGTAATAAATGAAGTTTTAGTTCACTGTTTTAAGTGATGGAAGTGTGATTTGTACAGTTGTGCCTTCGCTCTCAGTTGAGGTGACAAGAATCTTTCCATTATGCATACGGATGATGTTTCGGGTAAGTGGTAATCCGATGCCGTAGCCTTCGTAATTTTTGGTATTAGATGCCCTAAAGAATGGGTCGTAAATGTATTTGATTTCGTTTTCCGGAATACCAATTCCTTTGTCTTTAATAATGATGTAAACGTAATCATCCGAAGCACCAATTGATATCGTCACATGATTATAATCAGAATACTTGCAACCATTGCTGATAATGTTACTGAAAGCCAGATGTAGCAGTTGAGTGTTTCCGTTGACTTTTAGTTTTAACGGATTTTCTGGTAATAGTTCCATGTCAAGATGGATTTTATTCTTACTATTTAAGGTGTCAAGATTTTCTTTTACATCCCAGATCAATTGGTCAATGCGTATTTTTTCGAATTTCTGTACCTTTCCATTGAATCCGGTTTGTGCTAAGAACAACAAAGCCTTTGTTTTATTGTCTAATTTTTCGGCCTCTTGCAGAATAATTTTTAAGGCTTCAACGTATTCTTCCGTAGATCGGGTTTTTGTTAGCACAACATCAGCTTCGCCTATTATGGCGGTCAATGGAGTTCGTAATTCGTGAGAAGCATTGCTAATGAAGTTGTTTTGGGTTTCAAAGGAAGTTTCAATCCGGTCTAGCATATTATTGAATGTGCCGGTTAATTCAGAGAGTTCATCTTTGGCGATGTCTTCACTCAATCGTAAATGCAGGTTTTCGGAACTGATTTCTTTTACTTTTTCCGTTATGGCAGAAATAGGTTTGAAGATGTTTTTTGAGTAATATACGGCGATGTATAATAATAGTAGAAAAGCTGCGCTTATGGCAAAAAGCATGGTTTTAATTAGGTTTTCGGCCTGATTGATTTCGAAATAATTTTCGGCTACTGTTATGACAATGAAATTTCCTTTATTGGACTGAAATTTTATTCCTTTATAGAGGTATTTATTAGTAGCAAAGCGGGCTTCTCCTTCTTCAATTACATCTTTAAAAAACTGTTTATTGATGCCTACTTTTTGAGATTCGGCATCTATGTTGAGTTGGTTGTTTATCGGGATAAAAAAGTCTCTTTCATGAGGGAGTTTGTCTAGATCTTCTTCCTCTGAAAATTCAGTTCCTCGTACTAATTTTTCTTTGGCCACTTTCTTCGCCCTAGCTTCAAGTAATCGAAATAAATAATCTTCAGAATAATTGGAAACAGTGGCATAGATGAATATACTGAACAGGAAAATCACGATCAGGAAAGGAATCAAGAACAGTAAAATAACCCTCGAATTTTTTTTCATATATCAGTTATTGGATGGTTGTAGACGATTTAGTTTTCACGCAAAACATATCCCATGCCTATTACGGTATGGATAATCTTGTCTTCTGCTTTGAGGTCAACTTTTTTTCGGAGGTAGTTGATGTATACATCCACAACATTGGTACCTAAATCGTAATCGACTCCCCAAACGGCTTCTAGTATATCCATCCTTGAAAGTACTTTGTTTTTGTTTTTCAACAAATGGAGTAATAGTTTGTACTCGGTTGAGGTCAATGATATTTCTTCTCCTTCCAGCGTTACCGTTTTTGTATAATCGTTTATTTTTAAATCGTTGAATACGTATAGGTGTTCTGGAGCGAGGCTTTCTTCTTTTTGTGAAATGGTTTGGCCGGAGGAACGTCTTAGTAGTGTTTTAATTCGGGCAACCAACTCTATGAATTTAAATGGTTTTACCAAATAGTCGTCGGCTCCATTTTCTAATCCCAATACAATATTTTCGGAGGTTCCGAGTGCGGTTAAAAACAGTATCGGTACGGCCTGTTTTTTGGTACGTATGGATTTGCAAACTTCCAATCCGTTTATTTCCGGTAACATAATGTCTAAAATAATCAAATCGAAAGTATTGTCCAGTGCCATTTGTAGTCCGGTTTTGCCATCGAATGCAACACTGACTTCAAATCCTTCTTCTGTAAGTCCTTTTTTAATAAAAGAAACAACATGGGCCTCATCTTCAACTAAAAGTATTTTTTTCATGGATTATGGTGCTTCAACAGGAAGGGTTGGTCATAAAATTATTGTAAAAGAGAAGGCAAGTTAAAAAAAATACTCCGAAGTTAATACCTTTGTGAAAAATATATAAATTATGAAATTCAATACGAAAGTTATACATGGTGGACAACATCATGATCCAAGTACTGGGGCGGTAATGCCACCGGTATACCAGACTTCTACTTTTGTGCAGACGAGTCCGGGGAAACCATTAAATCCGGAATATGAATACAGTCGTGCAGCAAATCCTACTCGTACTGCTTTGGAAGATGCGTTAGCTTCGATCGAAAATGGAGCAAGAGGTCTAGCCTTTTCTTCGGGATTGGCAGCTACAGATTGTTTGCTTAGATTGTTTAAAGCTGGTGATGAAATCATTGCAATGGATGATTTGTATGGAGGAACTTACCGTTTGTTTACGCGTTTGTATAAAGACAGTGGGATTAAATTTCACTTTGTAGATATGAATGATTTGGAAGGATTTCAAGCGTTAATTAACGAAAATACGAAGTTAGTTTGGGTGGAAACTCCAACCAATCCTTTGATGAAATTAGCGGATATCGCCGCTATTGCACAGATCACTAAAAAACACAATATTTTATTCGCTGTAGACAATACTTTTGCGACACCATATTTGCAAAAGCCATTGGATTTGGGAGCTGATATTGTAATGCATTCGGCTACCAAATATTTAGGAGGACATAGTGATGTAATTGCTGGTGCGTTAGTTATTAAAGACAAGGCTTTGGGAGATGAATTACACTTTAAACAATTTGCAACCGGAGCAACATTAGGGCCACAGGATTCTTTCTTAGTATTAAGAGGAATCAAAACATTGCATTTGCGTGTACAACGTCATTGTGAAAATGGAGCTAAAGTAGCTGAGTTTTTGGTGAATCATCCTAAAGTGGAAAGAGTATATTATCCTGGATTGGAAAATCATCCGTTTCATGAAATTGCGAAAAAGCAAATGAAAGGTGGTTTTGGAGGTATGGTAACTTTTACTTTTAAATCAGGTGAAAAGCAAGATGCAATTAGCTTCTTGGAGAAAGTAAAAGTATTTACTTTGGCTGAATCGTTAGGTGGCGTGGAGTCATTGGCAAATCACCCGGCTTTAATGACGCATGCTTCTATTCCGGAAGACAAACGAAAAGAAATTGGTATTACTGATGATTTGGTTCGTTTGAGTGTAGGAGTGGAAGATGTGGATGACTTGATTGAAGATTTGAAACAAGCATTGGCATAATAAACAAAAAAACCCGAGTTTGAACTCGGGTTTTTTTTATGTTTTTGTATTTCTATTAATTTAAGTAATAAATGTATCCGAAGTTCAGCCAAACATTCCAGTCGTTGGCTTTGTTCTCAGGATAAAGATCTTCGTTTGGATTTAAACCGTCAACCCAGTTTGAAAAGTAGTATTGAAAACGTAAATCTAAAATTAAATCCGATAAAGGTGTTAGTTTATAACGGCTACCCACACTCGATACAACAGACCATGTGCTTCCTCTTTCGTTGGTAAAACCGTGTGCCTCACCGTCTGAAGGTGTCCAGTATTTAGGGAAGATGTTGGCTTGGTTTAATAATTGACCGTCACCATATGTTGTGCCTACTTCTGGTTTGTAAAAACTGAATTGTGCTCCCAAACTTACAAATGGGCCAAAACTTCCAGTTTGTGAGGTGAAGTCACGAATGCTTAACGGGTAATATTCCAATTGCATACCAATGTTTGTAACAGCTGTACTTCCTGACATTGCTCTTAATTGTTCTGCTCCAACTGATGTTTTATCCGGGTCAACCCAACGGCCAAAATGATTTAATTTGGTTTTGTTGTATGAAATTTCACTTCGTAATTTAAAGTGGTCATTAAAATAGGTTTCAGGGGTGTAACAGTTACAATCGGCTCTATATGAAAAATTCAAATAATGAACTAAACCAACTCCTAAGCCAGTATTCCCTGCATTGGTGTCGAAGTCATGTCTCTCACCGTAGTCGGATTGAAAGGCAACAGGACCAGTAATTACTCCCACTTCATGAGAAAAGCCAAACTGCGCCTGAAGCGAGCTGATTGTTCCTAAAGTTAGAAAAACGATTAAGCTATAAAATTTAGACATGGGTCAACTTTTAAGTCATTATAGGACAAATATATAAAAACATCAATCACATCAAAAAAAAAACAGTAAAAAAACCGCAATATTCTAAGGTTAAGTTTTTGATAAGTGATTTATTAGCCTAAAACCGTTGGTGTTATTTTTAGAAAATGTATATTTGCTCCACTAAACGAAAACGTTTTCATTAACGTAAAAATTAAAATTATTATGTCACATAGTATTGATGCTTTTGTAGAGGCTGTAGCAAAAAACAATCCTAATGAGCCAGAATTCTTACAAGCTGTAAGAGAAGTTGCCGAAACAGTAATTCCTTTCATCGAAAACAATCCGAAATACCAAGGTAAAATGTTACTTGAGCGTATGGTTGAACCAGAAAGAGTAATGATGTTCCGTGTGGCTTGGATTGATGATAAAGGTCAAACACAAGTTAATAAAGGGTATAGAATTCAAATGAACTCAGCAATTGGTCCTTATAAAGGAGGTTTGCGTTTTCACCCTTCAGTAAATTTAAGTATTTTGAAATTCTTAGCTTTTGAGCAAGTATTCAAAAATTCATTAACGACATTGCCAATGGGTGGTGGTAAAGGAGGTTCAAACTTCGACCCTAAAGGTAAATCAGATACTGAAATCATGCGTTTTTGCCAGGCTTTCATGACAGAATTAGCACGTCATATTGGTGCTGATACTGACGTTCCTGCTGGTGATATCGGTGTAGGTGGAAGAGAAGTAGGTTATATGTTCGGTCAATATAAAAAATTACGTAACGAGTTTACAGGAGTTTTAACTGGTAAAGGAATCACTTTCGGAGGTTCATTAATCCGTCCTGAAGCAACTGGTTACGGTGATGTATATTTTGCATACAACATGTTGAAAACTAAAGGAGAAAGCTTCGATGGGAAAACAGTTGTAGTTTCTGGATCTGGAAACGTGGCACAATATGCTGCTGAAAAAGCAAGACAATTAGGAGGAAAAGTAGTTACATTATCTGACTCATCAGGTTATATCTATGATGCAGAAGGTATCGATGAAGAAAAATTAGCGTACGTTATGGAAATCAAAAACGTAAACTATGGTCGTATCTCTGATTACTTAAAAAAATATCCAAACGCTAAATTTGTTGAAGGAAAACGTCCATGGGAAGTGAAATGTGATATCGCATTGCCATGTGCTACTCAAAATGAATTGAACGAAGATGATGCTAAAGCGCTTGTAGCAAACGGATGTATCTGTGTTGCTGAAGGAGCTAACATGCCATCGACTCCAGAAGCAGTTATAGTATTCCAAAATGCTAAAATTTTGTTTGCTCCTGGTAAAGCTTCAAATGCTGGAGGTGTTGCTACATCTGGTCTTGAAATGTCACAAAACTCATTACGTTTAAGCTGGTCTTCTGAAGAAGTTGATGATCGTTTGAAAGTAATTATGAACAACATTCACCAAGCATGTGTGAATTACGGTTCTGACGGTAATGGGTATGTGGATTATGTAAAAGGTGCAAATATTGCTGGTTTCGTTAAAGTTGCCGATGCTATGTTAGCGCAAGGAGTTGTGTAATTTCTACAAGCTATATATCAATAAAAGTCCTGCATTTGCAGGACTTTTTGTTTTCAGTATATTAAAACCTAAATAAAATCGTTTTTATCTATATTTGTGCGATATCTTTTTTTATATGAATAAATTTGTTGTAACAATTGTCGTTTTTGCTTTTTCCTTTGCTGGTTTTTCCCAAAACAATCAGGATTGGAGAGGATTCTTTTCGTATAACTCTATCAAAGATATCACGCAGGGAGGAACTACTGTTATTGCGGCTTCTGAAAATGCTTTTTTTAAGAAAGACATTACAACCAATGTGTTAACTACAACAACAACAGTGGAAGGACTGTCTGGGCAAACCATAACGCAAATTTATCACTCACAGGCTTTTAATAAGACTATCATAGGACACGTAGATGGTTTGATGGTAGTCGTAAACGATCAGGATGGCTCAATACTTAATGTAGTTGATATTGTGAATAAGGTTTCTGTTCCATCAGATAAGAAAAAAATTAATCATTTTACAGAATTCAATGGAAAACTCTACATTTCTACAGATTATGGAATTTCAGTTTTTGATTTACAAAATTCAGAGTTTGGAGATAGCTACTTTATTGGGCCTAACGGGATTAATATCGAAATATTTCAAACCACTATATTTAACAATACAATCTATACTGTAGCAAATGGTTATGGATTACTTACTGCTTCAGTAACCAATCCCAATCTGATTGATTTTAATCAGTGGACAATGGTGGCTGCCGGAAACTGGAAAGGAGTTGAGGCTATTACCAACGGAGTAGCTTTAATAGATACAGGAACAGGATTGTATAATTTAGTGGGTAATAATCCAGTTTATGTAACGAATTTTAACCAAATTCCATTGGATTTTCGGTTTGTTGAAAATAGATTGCTTGTAACCTCGCAAAATTACGTTTACGTTTTAAATGATTTATTATCAAATTTGTTTACAGTGAATAATACTTCCAGTCCATCTGTGAGTTTTACATCAAGCACTTTTAAAGACAATAAATTGTATATAGGGACAAAAGAAAAAGGTGTGATTACCACCACTCAGGCCAATACTACAGTTTTTGAGAATAGTACACCCAACGGACCGTTCAGGAATATGATTTTTGGTGTAGATGCTTATCCCAACGGACTTTGGACCGTTTACGGTGATTATAATGCTGGCTACAACCCATATTCATTAGACTTGCTTCCTGTAAGTAAATTCAATGAAAACGGTGTCTGGGAAGAATTTCCTTATTCAGGATTATTCGGAGCAAAATCCATTGCAAGAAGTATTGTTAATCCGAATAATGATAAAGAAGTGTTTTTTAGTTCGTATTACTCGGGCTTGTTGAAATTTGTGGATAATGTGCCAACAACTATTTATAATACAACCAATAGTAGTCTTGAGACAATTCAAGGTCAGGTGCCGGATGATGTTCGCGTGAATGGTGTTGGTTTTGATAGAAATGGGAACTTATGGATGACAAATTCTTTGGTGTCTAGGAATTTACATGTTTTAAAAACCGATGGTAGTTTCGTGGGTTATACTCTTCCATGTGTTTTAACACCAGCAATAGCAAGTTTAGGAAGATTGGTTGTAGATAAAAATAATACCAAATGGATTTGTACCAATTTCTTTGGGTTGATTGGTTTTAATGAAACACTTGGTAATAAATGTATTAGTATAGGTGAAGGTACTGGAGAAGGGAACTTGCCAACTCGGGATGTGAGAGCTGTAGCCGTGGATAATAGAAATCGTCTTTGGATTGGAACAAGCAAAGGATTACGAGTTTTGTCAAGTGCAGATTCTTTTATTTCTGAAGATGAATTGGAAACAAACTCGATTATTATTCTAGAAGATGGTGTTGCTCAGGAATTACTTTACCAGCAATTTATTACTGATATTGTAGTTGATGGTGCGAATAATAAATGGATTGGAACTGCTGGTAATGGTGTGTTTTTCATTTCGCCAGACGGTCAAAAAACATATAACATTTTTACCAAAGAGAATTCTCCGCTACCTAGTAACATGATTAACGATATCGATATCAATGAAATTACTGGAGAGGTTTTTATCGCAACAGAAGCAGGTATGGTGTCTTACAAAGGAAATGCAACAACAGGGGCGGATGATCTTAAAAATGTTGTAGTTTTTCCAAATCCTGTTCGTCCAAATTTTACCGGTGATGTTTCCATTACAGGATTAATGGATAAATGCAATGTGAAAATTACCGATATCAGTGGTAATTTAGTATATGAAGCAATTGCGCAAGGCGGAACCGTGTTGTGGAATACCAAAGCGTTTGATAAATACAAAGTGGCTTCTGGGGTATATATTGTGCATATTTCTTCGGATGATGGTGTAGAAGTAGAATCCAAAAAAATTATGATTGTTCGCTAATGCTTGTTAAAACAAAAGCGATAGTTATTTCTTCTCTTAAGTATCAGGATAAATCCTTGATTGTAAAGTGTTTTACTTTGTCTAACGGACTCAAATCGTATTTTGTTCCGAATGCTTTTTCAGCTAAAAAATCTTCGCAGAAAATTGCTTATTTTCAACCGCTTACCTTGCTGGAAGTTGAAGCGAATCACAAAAATAAAGGAACACTCGAACATTTTAAGGAAATCCGATTGGCTACCGCATATCAAAGCCTAAATCTGGATATAGTGAAAAGTACAATTGTTATTTTCTTGTCGGAAATATTGCATCACAGTATTCGGGAAGAAGAAAAAAATGAACGCCTTTTTGAGTTTTTGGAGACGGCTCTAATTTGGTTGGATACACACGACGATGTTGCTAATTTTCATTTGATACTATTACTTGAGATTACCAAATTTTTGGGATTTTATCCAGATGTGTCTGATTTTGATCTCCCTTATTTCGAAATGAATGAAGGTGTTTTTGCCGATTTAAACGCATTAGGCTGCCTCTCGGAACAAGAAACATTGCTCTTCAAAAAATTAATCGAACTCAAATTCGACAGTGACCAGAGAATCTTTACGGGTAACGATAGGCAACACTTGCTTAAAATCCTTTTGGATTACTATACTTTTCACCTTGATGGTTTTAAAAAACCAAAATCGCTTGAAGTTTTGAAAGAAGTTTTTGCATAAGCATCGGTCTACTTAAAGAAAGTGTAGTATTTTTGCGCAAATTTAAATTTTCAAATGAAAAAAATCACACTATTTATGTTGTTAATGGTGCAAAATTTTCTTTTTGCACAAACCCAAGATTTGGTTGGACTTGCAAAAGGGGATTATCTTGGTTTTAATGCTGTATTTGATCAGAATGACGTACTTTTTGGCTATGTGGCACTATACGGATATGGTAAATCTGGCGAAAAAACAAAAAAATTCGAATATGTACTTCTTGATAAAAACTTGAACCCGGTAGCGAATAAAGAATTTGAAGGAGATATCACCGCGGCCGATTATAGTGCATATATGGATTTTAAAGGCAATATTGTTCTACGACCAAGTCGTATCGACTACTATGCTACTAAAGCTAAAGATATGTTCTCACCTGCTTCAATGGTAGTTAATCTTAAAGAAAATACGGTAGAGAAAAAGAAGTATTACGACTATGAAAACAATGCTATCAAGGAGAGTGTTGAGTTTAAGAACTGGAACGAATTACGTAAAAACAATAAAGTAGAGAAAAAAGAAAAGGGCTACAACTACTTTTCGTATGTGTATGAGGTGAAAGAAGGCGGTTTTATTGTGCTCGAGTTTAATGATTACGGAAGCTATATCAACAATAATAGCTTAATTAGGTTTGATGACGAAAAAAAGGAACTTTGGAAATATTCCTATAATACAAGTGGAAATAAAAAGAACAAAGAAGTATTGAGGATAATTGAAAAGGATGAAAATTATATCTACGGAATTCTAAATAATGATAATGATGGTGTGAAAACTTTTCACTTGTTGGTAATCGATATGAAAACCGGAAAGGAAGTTGTGAAAACGCCTATCGATAAATTCAGTGCCAAAACTATCGAAAACATCACTTTCCTTTACGGTGATCGTCATGAAATTTCAAATCAAAAGACTTTCGATGATAAAATTGTATTGGTAGGGAAATTTTTTGCAACCAAAGACGAAGAACTGGGTTTTGCAAGATTATTAATCGATAAAAAAACGTTCCAGTTGGATCAACAGGCTTTTTTATACAACGAATTGAAAGAATTCATTCCGACAATCGACCGTTTGGGATATATGGAAAAAGGATACAAACTCTCGGCAAGAGATTTGTTTTTCCTTAAAGATGGTAGTGTAGGAGTATTGACTGAAAAATTTAGAGAATACGATGGATGGTCTGCGCCCAAATCAGAAGATATGGTGTATGTATACACTGACAGTGCATTTAAAATAAAAGGAATTAAAGTGTTCGATAAAGAGAAATCAAAATGGATTACTTCAGATTATTTATTTTCACAATATGTCAATAGTGGCGATGATGTGGTGTTCTTCTATAGAGATTATGAAAAAGACGAAACAGCTAAGGAGAAAGTGTGGGATTGGAATTTATATATCAACACATTGATCAAAGGAGAGTTCAAACAAGAAAAAATAAAGATTTCATCGAAGGAAAACTGGATTGTACCGTATGTGGCTAAAGAGGGCTATATTCTTTTTCAGGAATTGAATAAAAAGGAAAAATACAACAAAATTCGCCTGGAACGATTGAATTATTAATGAATAAAAAAGCAGGGCATTCTTTAAGAATGCCCTGCTTTTTTAGTTGAATTTTATACTTTTTACTGTTAATTGTATCTAGGAGTTTTTGCTGTAATAATCAGCAATTTTCTTTATCTCTTCCAAATTTAAATTCCACATAAATCCTAAAAAAGTCTGGTAGCTTTTACTTTGTTTTTTGGGCTCGATACGATCCAGATAATGATTGAGTTTGTAGTTTTTTCTTCCTTCGTAGATTTTCTCAAAGCATTTTCCTAGCCAAAGTTTGTAATGCAAATTGTCTTTTTCTTCTTGTAATGATTGTAGGCACAAATAAATGCCTTCTCCGAATTTTTCTTCATAAAATAAATTGGGAAGCATTTCCATTCGTGCTATATCTTGCATCTTTTTGAAACCAGCATCCGCTTCTTCGGCTTTTTCATCCGAATCAAGTTCTTTAAATTGCTTTTTTAGGAAGGCTATTCTTTCGACAATTTCAGGATGGGTTGAAACAGAGTCTTTGTTTATTTTTTCCTTGTAATGATCGTAATTGTAGGCTGAAAAATCTTCGCCTTGAAACCATTTTTCTTTAAAATCTTGTTCAGGTATGCTAAAGAACTTTTTGTAAGTAGCAATGTTTACTTCCTTTGAAGAAATGGTATCGTATTTTTCTAAGTTTTTCAACGCATTCGTAAAATCGGCTTTTTTGAAAGTGCTTTTACGATATAAAATATATCCTAATGAGTCAGATTCAGTCTCAAATTTTCTACTGATTTCACCCTTGGCATAAATCTGCTTTTTGAAAACATCAAATGCTTTTATGGTGCGATTATACTTCACTTCGTTTAATAAGCTGACTTCGGTTTTGTTTTTCTCATTGGTGATGATGTTATCCAGTTGCTTTTTCAAACTATGCTCTAGTATTTTGTGTCCAAGCTCATGCGCTATTACAGAAGCAATTTGATCTCTGTTGTCCATCCAATTGAATAAACCCATATTGATTACAAAGGTGCCGTCTGGTAAACAATAAGCATTAGGGATGTTGGTTTTACCGATGAGTACTTTTAGATCATTTGGAATTTCAGTGTTTTTTTGTCTTAATTCGGTAATAATATCTTGAACGTATTGTTCGAATTCCGACTTGAACGTGTAGTTTTTGTCTTCTATTTCTTTAATAAAAAATTCTTGGAAGCGTGTGTGTGACTTCGCAAGTTCTTTTCCTCTTTTTCCAGGAAAACGTTCCTTAATTTTCTTTACATGGTTGTCGTTTTTGGTTTTAAATTCTTTTACAAATGCCTTTCTTTCTGCATAATCTGCAGTGTCAATAGCTTTGTGATTTTGCGCATTAAGTAGAGTTAATTGTAATAATGCAAAAAGATAAAACAGTTGTTTTTTCATGCGATGGGGACTTGTATGTGAGTGCAAAAGTAATTTTTTCGCAACAATTCACATAATATTAGTAAAAAGGCTTGCTTTTTAACCATTTTTTGGCTTTGTAATTTTGTCTATTGCCTTACAAATCATTACTTTCGCAGATTGATTTTAGAATACGACAAAATGAACACGAAATTTACTGAATACAAAGGACTTGACTTGCCTACAGTGGCATCGGAAGTACTTGATTTCTGGAAAAAAAACAATGTTTTTGAACAATCTGTAACTTCACGTGAAGGTGCTACTCCGTATGTGTTTTTTGAAGGTCCGCCTTCAGCGAATGGTTTGCCAGGAATTCACCACGTGATGGCCCGAGCGATTAAAGATATTTTTTGTCGTTACAAAACTCAAAAAGGATTTCAAGTAAAACGTAAAGCGGGATGGGATACCCATGGATTACCCGTGGAATTAGGTACTGAAAAAGAATTAGGAATCACTAAGGAGGATATCGGTAAAACGATTTCTGTTACCGAATACAATGAAGCGTGTAAGCGTACAGTAATGCGTTATACAGATGTTTGGAATGACCTTACAGAAAAAATGGGCTACTGGGTAGATATGGAAGATCCGTATGTAACCTATAAGTCAAAATACATGGAGTCGGTTTGGTGGTTGCTAAAACAGATTTATACTAAAGATTTATTATACAAAGGGTATACGATTCAACCGTATTCTCCGAAAGCAGGAACAGGATTGTCTTCGCATGAGGTGAATCAACCGGGTTCTTATCGCGATGTGACCGATACAACCATCGTGGCACAGTTCAAAGCAATCGAAAATTCATTGCCTGATTTCTTGAAAGGCTTCGGGACGATTCATTTGATGGCTTGGACTACTACTCCTTGGACATTGCCGAGTAATACTGCATTAACAGTTGGTCCTAAGATTGATTATGCTTTGGTGAAAACCTTCAATCAGTATACTTTCGAGCCAATTAATGTTGTTTTGGCCGAAAACCTAATCGGAAAACAGTTCGGAAGTAAGTACTTCTTAGCGGAATCGGAAGAAGATTTTGCTAATTATAAATCCGAAGACAAGAAAATACCGTATATGGTTTTACATGTTAGTAAAGGTGCCGATTTAGTAGGTATCCGTTACGAACAGTTGTTGCCGTACACGTTACCATACCAAAATCCTGAGAATGCGTTTCGCGTAATTTCAGGTGATTTCGTTACCACCGAAGACGGAACAGGTATCGTTCATACTGCGCCTACGTTTGGTGCCGATGATGCTAAAGTGGCCAAGGAGGCTACTCCGGAAGTGCCACCAATGTTGGTATTGGACGAAAATGGTAATCCTGTGCCTCTGGTAGATTTGCAAGGTCGTTTTGTAATCCAAATGGGCGATATGGCTGGTAAATACGTTAAGAACGAATACTTTAATGAAGGTGAAGCACCGGAGAAATCAGTAGACGTTGAAATCGCGATCCGCCTTAAGGAAGAAAATAAAGCCTTCAAGGTAGAAAAGTATGTACACAGTTACCCACACTGCTGGAGAACAGATAAACCTATCTTGTACTATCCGCTAGACTCTTGGTTTATCAAAGTTACGGAAGTAAAAGACCGTATGTTCGACTTGAATGAAACCATCAACTGGAAGCCGAAAGCAACCGGTGAAGGACGTTTCGGTAACTGGCTGAAGAATGCAAACGACTGGAATCTTTCCCGCTCACGTTACTGGGGTATCCCATTGCCTTTGTGGAGAAACGAGGAAGGTACAGAAACGGTTTGTATCGGTTCGGTAGAGGAATTGTACAATGAAATCGAAAAGGCTATCGCTGCCGGTTTCATGACAGAGAATCCATATAAAGGATTTGTAATTGGAAATATGGAGGAAACCAACTATGATTTGGTGGACTTGCATAAAAATATAGTGGATAATATCGTATTGGTATCACCTTCGGGCAAACCAATGAAGCGTGAAACGGATCTGATCGACGTTTGGTTCGATTCGGGTGCAATGCCTTACGCTCAATGGCATTATCCTTTCGAAAACAAAGAATTAATCGATGGGCATCAATCCTTCCCTGCTGATTTTATTGCAGAAGGGGTAGATCAAACCCGCGGATGGTTCTATACCTTACACGCAATCGGAACACTCGTTTTTGATCAAGTGGCGTATAAAAATGTTGTTTCTAACGGACTGGTATTGGATAAAAACGGACAAAAAATGTCGAAACGTTTAGGAAATGCTGTTGATCCTTTCGAAACATTAAAAGAATACGGTCCCGATGCAACGCGCTGGTATATGATTGCGAACGCGAACCCTTGGGATAACCTGAAGTTTGATATTGAAGGAGTAGCTGAAGTACGACGTAAATTCTTCGGTACTTTGTATAATACCTATTCGTTCTTTGCGTTATATGCCAACATTGATGGCTTCAAATACAACGAAGCGGAAGTTCCATTAGCAGAAAGACCGGAAATCGACCGTTGGATCTTGTCTGAATTGCATACATTAATTCAATTGGTAGATGAAGCCTATGCAGAATATGAACCAACAAAAGCGGCTCGTGCTATTTCTGATTTTGTTCAGGAAAATTTGAGTAACTGGTACGTTCGCTTATGTAGAAGAAGATTCTGGAAAGGGGAATACGGAACTGATAAAATTGCAGCCTACCAAACGTTGTATACGTGCTTGATGACGGTTGCGAAATTGTCTGCGCCGATTGCGCCATTCTTTATGGATCGCTTGTATAAAGACTTGAATGCAGCTACAGAGGCCGAAAAATATAGCAGTGTGCATCTAGCGGAATTCCCAAAATTTGTTGAAAATTTTGTTGATAAATCGCTGGAAAGCAAAATGTTGAAGGCGCAAACGGTTTCTTCATTGGTTTTGTCACTTCGTAAAAAGGAGATGATCAAAGTACGTCAACCGTTGCAAAAGGTAATGATTCCAGTACTTGACGAAGTTCAACGTGCTGAAATCGAGGCGGTTTCTGACTTGATAAAAGCGGAAGTAAACGTCAAAGAAGTACAGCTTCTGGATGATGCTTCAGGGGTATTAGTGAAACAAATTAAGCCGAATTTTAAAGCTTTAGGGCCGAAGTTCGGAAAGGATATGGGTCTGATTTCCAAAGAAATACAGGGATTTTCTCAGGAACAAATCGCTGAAATAGAGCGAAAAGGTGAGATTTCTATTGTTATTTCAGGAAATAGTGTTAATTTAACAACTCAAGATGTGGAAATTTCTTCACAAGATATTGAGGGTTGGTTGGTAGCTAATTCAAACGGTATAACAGTAGCATTGGACATAACGATTTCCGATGAATTGAGAAAAGAAGGTATCGCTAGGGAATTAGTCAACCGAATCCAAAATATACGTAAAGATTCTGGTTTTGAAGTAACGGATAAGATTAAAGTAGCCATGTTGAAACAAGGGGAAATTCAACAAGCTGTTGAAGCGAACTTGGACTACATCAAATCGGAAACCTTAACAGAAGAACTAGCTTTCACAGAAAGTATCGAAAATGGTACGGAAATTGAGTTTGATGAACTAAGAACTAAAATATTAATTTCAAAGTAAGGAATTATGGTAGAAGAACAAATAAGATATTCGGATGCTGATTTAGCAGAATTCAAAGAATTGATTCAAAAGAAGCTGGAAAAAGCTAAAAATGATTTGGACCTAATCAAAAGTGCTTACCTTAATGATTTAAATAACGGGACAGATGATACTTCCCCAACATTTAAAGCATTTGAAGAAGGGAGTGAGACTATGTCGAAAGAGGCCAATTCACAATTAGCTATCCGTCAGGAAAAATTCATTCGCGATTTGAAAAATGCATTGATCCGCATAGAGAATAAAACGTACGGAATTTGTAAAGTAACAGGAAAACTTATCAATAAAGAAAGATTGAAGTTGGTACCGCATGCTACCATGAGTATCGAAGCAAAGAACTTGCAACGTTAATCTTTTTCTAAAAATTACTGAACGCTCCTTTTTGGGGCGTTTTTTATTTTAATTATACTATTTTTGTGTCTCAAACATAAAATAATGAATTTAAAGAAAGCCTATCTCATCGTTTTTATCGTTTTAGTAATTGACCAAATCACAAAGATTTATGTAAAAACACACTTTGTCTATGGTGAAGCAGGACAAGTTCATGTCACTGATTGGTTTAAAATTTTCTTTGTTGAAAATGAAGGGATGGCCTGGGGTGCCGAAATTCCGGGCGCCTACGGTAAAATTGCGTTAACTCTGTTTCGAATTGCAGCTGTTGGTGGAATTGGATATTGGTTATGGCTTTCAGTGAAAGAGAAGGCATCCAATTTGCTCATATTTGCTATTTCTTTGATTTTAGCTGGAGCCTTCGGTAATATTTTGGATTCAGTTTTCTATGGTAGAATTTTTAATGAAAGTTATATGGAACCTGCCGTTTTATTCTCCGATGAACCTTACGCACCTTGGTTTTATGGTAAAGTAGTGGATATGTTCTATTTTCCTATCATTAAAGATTTTCCTATGCCGGAATGGGTTCCGTTTTTGGGAGGAAAAAACTTTACCTTCTTTAATGCTATATTTAATATCGCCGATGTAGCCATTTCTACAGGTGTGGGATTATTAATCGTATTCAATAAAAAAGCGTTTGCCAAAAAGGAAACAATATAAAGAGCAATAAAAAAGACCTCATTTGAGGTCTTTTTTATTATTTATTGTGTCTTGGAGCATGACGTCTGGCACTCTTGTCACCGGAAATTTTCTTTGCTTTTCCTGGAGGTAACCTTTTTACTTTTACTGTTTTGCGATTGTGATGGTGATGTACGGTACAGCTGGTAAAACCAGTAGCACAAACCATAACAAGCAAAATCATAGCGACTTTCGATTTTAAATTTGCTAACATAATGTTTCGTTTAATGAATTTGGGTGCGCTAATATAAACTAAAATTCGATGACTCCAAATGGTGTCACACAATAGTTCAGTCGAATATCGGTTTCTTGCATGTCGTCAATAACTTCTTCAGGATCAAAGTAAGACAAACCAATTTTAATCACTTCTTCTTTGCATTCGCCTAAGAATTGATCATAAAAACCTTTGCCGTAACCTACTCGATTTCCTTTTTTGTCAAAAGCCAATAAAGGAACAAAAACCACATCAATTTTGTGAACCGGAACTTCTAATCCATCAACAGGTTCTGGAATGCCATAGTCATTGGTTTTAATTTTAGTGTTGTCAGTTAATAAGTAATGGGTCATTTTGAGGGTTTCAAAATTTGACCTTGAGATTACGATTTCTTTATCTCTTCCTGCCAGAACTTGAAGTAAAAATTCGGTATTGATCTCTTTTTGTGACTCAATTGGAAGGAACAAATGAAAATAGGTCTTTTCCCAAATTGGTAAATACAAACAGTGATTGGCAATTGCCAAACTATCATTCATAATTTCGTCAAAGGTTAATTCTTTACGGAGTGTTTTGTACTTGGTACGGAGTTCGGATTTATTCATAGTGATTATTTTTACAATCTGCTCAGAGATGCACGGCAAATGTACTTTAAAAATGAAACTTATTTGTAAATTTGAAACAACTCTTAATGCATAATCAATTCATGTTGACTTCCCTCGAACTTCAAATCCAGACACTACCTGATAACCCGGGTGTATACCAGTATTTTGATAAAGAAGGTAAGATTTTGTACGTTGGTAAAGCTAAAAATCTAAGAAAAAGGGTATCGTCCTATTTTAATAAGGTTCACGATACTGCTAAGACTAATGTTTTGGTCAAGAAAATTGTTGAAATAAGACATATTGTTGTTCCAACTGAAACCGATGCGTTGCTGCTTGAAAATAATCTCATCAAGAAGTTGCAACCACGTTATAATGTCTTGTTGAAAGACGACAAGACATATCCTTGGATTTGTATCAAAAATGAACCTTTTCCTCGCATCTTTTCTACAAGAAAAATGATTAAAGATGGATCGGAATACTTCGGACCATACACGAGTTTCAAAACGGTACATACCATTTTGGATTTGATCAAAGAATTGTATCCGCTTCGTACGTGTAATTTTGACTTAAGTCGCTCCAATATCAATAGTGGTAAGTTCAAAGTTTGTCTTGAATATCATATAGGGAATTGCAAAGGACCATGTGAAGGTTTAGAAACTCAAGAACATTATCAAAATCAAGTTAATGCAATTCGTGAAATCCTTAAAGGGAATTTCAAGGAAAGTTTGAAAGACTTCAAAAAATTAATGACGGATTTAGCAATGGATATGCAGTTTGAACAAGCACAGAAAATCAAAGAAAAAATCGAAGTGCTGGAAAATTATCAAGCTAAATCGACAATTCTGAATCCAAAATTGTCAAATATTGATGTGTTTTCAATTGTTTCAGATGAAGCGATGGCCTATGTGAATTTCCTGCAAATATCTCATGGTGCTATTGTACGTTCGCATACTATGGAATTGAAAAAGAAGTTGGAAGAGACGGATGAAGAATTACTCGAATTGGCTATTGTAGAGCTTCGGGAACGTTTTCATTTGAACTCGAAAGAAATTGTTCTACCATTTGAATTGGATTTCGGAGAAAAAATTAAAGTTACCGTTCCGAAATTGGGAGACAAAAAACAAATTTTGGATTTATCCGAGCGTAACGCCAAATACTATCGTCTAGATCAGTTGAAACAAATTAAAATTGTGGATCCAGATAGGCATACCAATCGCATTATGGCGCAAATGCAGAAGGATTTACGACTTTCGTCGGAGCCGCGTCATATTGAATGTTTCGATAATTCGAATATTCAAGGAACCAACCCGGTTTCGGCATGTGTAGTGTTCAAAGATGGAAAGCCAAGTAAGAAAGATTATCGTCATTTCAATATAAAAACCGTGGAAGGACCGAATGATTTTGCATCGATGGAAGAAGTCGTGTACCGTAGATACAAGCGCATGCTGGATGAGAAAGAATCTTTGCCACAATTAATTATTATTGATGGTGGTAAAGGACAGCTTTCTTCTGCATTAAAAAGTCTGGATGATTTGGGATTAAGAGGGAAAATTGCCATAATCGGTATTGCAAAACGATTGGAGGAAATTTTTTACCCAGGCGATTCGGTGCCTTTGTATTTAGATAAGAAGTCGGAAACATTAAAAACGATTCAACATTTGCGAAATGAAGCACATCGTTTCGGAATTACCTTTCATAGAGATAAAAGAAGCAAAGCTGCACTTAATTCCACATTGGAATTAATCCCCGGTATTGGAGAAAAAACGATGCTAACGTTACTAAAACATTTCAAAAGTGTTAAAAGAATTAAAGAAGCATCGGAAAAGGATATTTCCGATGTTGTAGGAGTTTCAAAAGCCAAAAAAATTTCCGAATTTTATAAGATAAATAATACATCCCAATAAATGAGAACTCTTCTCCTAGTAATACTCGTTTTTTTTTGTAGCAATCTGTATGCTCAAGACACAATCAAGAAGCCAAAAATCGGATTGGTTTTAAGTGGAGGAGGCGCCAAAGGATTAGCACATATCGGTGTTTTAAAAGAAATTGAAAAAGCGGGTATTAAGATAGATTATATCGGTGGTACAAGCATGGGAGCTATAGTGGGAGGATTGTATGCTTCTGGTTATACTGCCGATGAATTGGATTCTATTTTTAGAAACTTGGATTCAGATGCTATTATTCAAGATATTATCCCAAGAGGCAATAAAACATTCTATGAGAAAAATAATGATGAGGTGTATGCGCTAACACTTCCTTTTCAAAAGTTGAAAATTACCGTACCTAAAGGGTTTTCAAAAGGATTGTATAACTATAATTTATTTAGTAAACTAACTCATAATTATCGTCATATTCGCGATTTTAATCAGCTTAAGATTCCTTTTTTGTGTGTAGCTACCGATGTTGAAACGGGTAAAGGTGTTGTGTTTCGTGAAGGATCATTACCGATGTGTCTGGCTGCAAGCGGTGCTTTTCCGTCATTATTCTCGCCGGTAAAAATTGATGGAAAGTATTATATCGATGGGGGTGTGGTTAATAATTACCCAATTGAAGAAGTAAAAGCAATGGGCGCCGATATTATTATTGGGGTAGATGTTCAAGACGGCTTGAAAGACATCAACAATATAAGTGGTGCAACTGGGGTTTTGGTTCAGATTTCCAATTTTAAAACATTGGAAAATATGGACAAGAAAAAAGCAATGACTGATATTTACATCAAACCGAATATTCAAGGGTTCTCTGTGATTTCTTTTGATTTGGGTGAAATTATTATCAAGAATGGTGAACAAGCTGCTCAAAATGTATCGGATCAACTAAAAGCTTTAGGGACAAATTATAAGACTGTGCCTTTAAAATCAGTTAAAAACGATAGTTTGTATTTGAGTGAGATTAATTTTGAAGGACATCGAAATTATACCCGTTCCTATTTTTTAGGAAAACTTCGTTTTAAACCCGGACACAAAATTAGTTATGATGACCTACGTAGTGGTGTAAATAATTTGAATGCAACCCAAAATTTTACATCAATACAGTATAAATTAGCTCAACAAGGAGATAAAGATGTTTTATTGGTAGATGTCCAGGAAAATCCAATCAAAACTTTTCTTAAACTGGGAGTACATTATGACGATTTGTTCAAATCGAATGCTCTGGTAAATATCACCAAAAAGAATTTGTTTTTTAAAAATGATGTTGGTTCCGTTGATTTTATAATTGGCGATAATATTCGTTACAATTTGGATTACTATATCGATAACGGTTTTCATTGGAGTTTTGGTTTGAAATCAGCCTTTGATCAATTTAATAAAACGAGTAACACAGATTTTAGAAATGGTGCCATTTTACAAGCATTGGGTAAGAAATCCATTGACTTAAGTTACCACAGCTTGTCAAATAAGGTGTATGTGCAGACTATTTTTGCTCAGAAATTTTTAATTGGAGGAGGATTGGAACATAATTTAATCAATATTGCTTCAAACGATGTAGATACTGCAATGGATATTGATAACAGCTCGTATTATTCCGCATTCGGGTTTTTGAAATTTGATTCCTTTACCAATAAATATTTTCCTAAAAAAGGATGGTATTTCTTTGGTGACTTTAAATCGTGTTTCTATTCCACCGATTATAACAATGATTTTTCCAAATTCTCCCTTTTTAAAGCGGATGTAGCCTTCGTTCATACTTTTTTTAAAAGGGTTTCTTTGAAAGTACAAACAGAAGGCGGTTTTACTGTTGGTGAAGGTATTAATCATATCAATGATTTTATTCTTGGCGGTTATGGTTTTAATGCGTTTAATAATTTTAAGCCTTTCTTCGGCTATAATTTTCTAGATTTACATGGTGACAGTTATGTAAAAGGAAGCGCTAGTGTCGATTATGAATTTGTGAAGAAAAACCATTTGAACTTTACCGCTAATTTTGCAAATATTGGAGACAAAATCTTCGACAACAGAGAGTGGTTTGTCAAACCAAATCATACGGGTTATGCGTTGGGCTATGGATTAGAAACTCTAATTGGCCCAATTGAAATGAAACATTCTTGGTCTCCAGATACAAGTAAACATTATACATGGTTTAGCGTTGGTTTTTGGTTCTAATGCTTTTTAATTGTTAAACATTGCTATAAAAAGGTGTTTTTTTAGGTATTTGTTTTTAAAAAAGTCTATTTTTGGGACACAAAAACAAACAAACATTAATTTTATGTCAATTTGGAAAAGAAAATCGATTACTCAACTTCTTTCGGAAGCTGATGAATCAGAAAAAGGATTAAAAAGAACGCTTTCTTCAAAAGCATTGGTTGCTTTAGGTATTGGGGCAATCATCGGGGCAGGGTTATTTTCATTAACGGGTATCGCAGCTGCTGAGAATGCCGGTCCTGCTGTGACTTTATCATTCGTTTTAGCGGCAGTTGGATGTGCTTTTGCTGGTTTGTGTTATGCGGAATTCGCATCAATGATACCAGTAGCTGGTAGTGCATACACCTACTCATATGCTACAATGGGTGAGTTTATGGCTTGGATTATAGGATGGGATCTTGTTTTAGAATATGCTTTGGGAGCTGCAACCGTTGGGGTGAGCTGGTCAAGATATTTCTTAGAGCTTATGAGTAAGTTCGGGATTCATCTTCCGCATGAATTTATTTGTTCTCCTTGGGAAAAATTAACTTTAAGTGATGGAACCGTTATTGATGGTGGTTTTATTAATCTACCTGCAGTAATAATTGTCTCTTTGCTTTCATTATTGTTGATTAGAGGTACAAAAGAATCAGCTTCTTTAAATAACTTCTTGGTAATCCTTAAAGTATCAGTGGTTATTTTATTCATTGTTTTAGGATGGAGTTATATTAACGAAGCAAACTATACTCCTTATATTCCTGAAAATACAGGTGTAAAAGGACAATTTGGTTGGTCAGGTATTGCTGCTGGAGCTGCAACAGTTTTCTTTGCTTTTATTGGTTTTGATGCAGTATCCACTGCTGCACAGGAAGCTAAAAATCCTCAAAAAGGTATGCCTATAGGTATCTTAGGGTCGTTGGTTGTATGTACTATTTTGTACGTATTATTTGCTCACGTAATGACGGGATTAGTGCCGTATTATAAGTTTGCAGGTGATGCCAAACCAGCCGCTACAGCTTTTGCTGTAACAGGTTATGATTTCCTTCAAAATGGATTAATTATCGCTATTCTTGCAGGATATACTTCGGTAATGCTTGTTATGTTGATGGGACAAAGCCGTGTATTCTATACCATGAGTACTGATGGTTTATTGCCTAAATTCTTCGGTGAAATTCATCCTAAATACAGAACGCCATGGAAAACCAATCTTTTCTTCTTAGTGTTCGTTAGTATTTTTGCTGGTTTTGTTCCGGTATCTGATTTAGGTCACATGGTAAGTATAGGAACATTGTTGGCATTCGTGTTAGTTTGTATAGGAGTATTAGTAATGCGTAAGAAAATGCCAGATGTGCCAAGAGCATTCAAAACACCTTTAGTGCCTTTCGTGCCAATTGCGGGTGTGGTGGTTTGTTTGTACTTGATGTATTCACTTCCTTTGGAGAGCTGGCTTCGTCTAGTTGTCTGGATGGGTATTGGTGTTGCTTTCTATTTCCTTTACGGTAAAAAGAATAGTAAACTAAATAATGGTGGAGAATAAATAATTTAATCACCAACATAATATAAATCCCAAACTAATAATTTGGGATTTTTTTGTTTCAATAACTAAGAGATTTTTCCGATATTTGTGCTATATGAAAACCACTTTTAAAGGTTTATTAGCCCATTTGAAGTTCCTCATCAAGAGAAATCCTGAATGAGAAAAGGTTCTTTTTGATTTATAGTAGTGTTTTGGTTAACCGACTTAAAACATTAAGTTTTACACTTTAAAATAAAAGAAGATGCCATTTTATCATAAACTAGGAAAAATACCCTATAAAAGACATATCCAATTCCGTAAAGAAAACGGGGATTTGTACTACGAGCAATTGTTCGGTACTATTGGATTTGACGGAATGTCAACCAATATGTATCATGAAAACCGACCTACTCAGGTTAAGGAAATCAGAAAACAATATTCAATTGCGCCTAAAATAGCCAAAGCAAATAATATTCAATCGTATAGACTTCGTGGGTTTCAAGTGGAGCCAACTGATGATTTTTTGGAAAGCCGAAAAATTGTTTTGACGAATTCCGACTGTCATATCGCATTGGCTGCGCCTAAAAAATCGACAACTGATTATTTTTATAAAAATACAGATTCCGATGAGGTGATTTTCATTCATCGAGGTACCGGTAAATTAAGAACCATGCTGGGGAATTTGGATTTCAAGTATGGTGATTATTTGGTTATTCCTCGCGGAATGATTTATAAAATCGATTTCGATACCGAGGACAATCGTTTGTTTATTGTTGAGTCACACCGTCCGGTTTATACTCCAAAACGTTACCGTAACTGGTTCGGTCAATTGTTGGAACATTCACCGTTTTGTGAACGTGATATTCGTCGTCCTGAGGAATTGGAAACCAATAATGAAAAAGGGGATTTCATGATCAAAGTAAAAAAGAAAGATGAAATTTTTGAAATGATTTATGCAACCCACCCATTCGATGTAATTGGGTATGATGGTTTTAATTATCCTTATGCATTATCAATTCATGATTTCGAACCCATTACAGGACGTATTCATCAACCGCCTCCGGTGCACCAAACCTTCGAAACCGATGCGTTTGTGATCTGTTCTTTTGTACCACGTTTGTATGACTATCATCCTGAATCAATTCCAGCGCCTTATAATCATAGTAATATTGATAGTGATGAGGTGTTGTATTATGTCGATGGTGATTTTATGAGTCGTAATGATATTGAAGCGGGTCATATATCGTTACACCCGGCTGGAATTCCACACGGACCGCATCCTGGTGCTACCGAAAGAAGTATCGGAAAAACGGAAACGCAAGAATTGGCTGTCATGGTTGATACTTTTAAGCCTTTGATGGTTACTGAAGATGCTATGAAAATTGCCGATGAGAAATACTACCAATCTTGGTTGGATTAATAAATTATACACAACTTTTGACAAATTGACTTTGTCTTAAAATATAGAATATCATGTCACAAGAAATAAAATCAGTAGAATACGGATTAGAAAAAATATTTGAAGGAGCACAAGATTTCCTTCCGTTATTAGGAACAGATTATGTTGAGTTTTACGTTGGTAACGCGAAACAAGCAGCGCATTTTTATAAAACTGCTTTTGGTTTTCAGTCATTGGCTTATGCTGGATTGGAAACTGGAGTGAAAGACAGAGCTTCCTATGTGTTGAAGCAAGATAAAATACGTTTAGTGTTGACAACAGCATTGAATAGTGATTCGCCAATCGGTGAACATGTGAAAAAGCATGGTGACGGTGTTAAAGTGATTGCGCTTTGGGTTGAAGATGCACGTTCGGCATTTGAAGAAACTACGAAGCGTGGGGCAAAACCTTATTTCGAACCAAAAGTAGAAACAGACGAGAATGGTGAAGTGGTTCGTGCTGGTATTTATGGTGCTTACGGGGAAACAGTCTTTATTTTTGTGGAGCGTAAAAATTATAACGGCATCTTTTTACCCGGATACAATGAGTGGAAATCTGATTACAATCCAGAACCGGTTGGTTTAAAGTATATCGACCACATGGTTGGAAATACGGGTTGGAACAGAATGAATGAAGCGGTGAAATGGTTTGAAGATGTGATGGGATTTGTGAATTTTCTTTCCTTTGACGATAAACAAATTACTACCGAATATTCGGCTTTGATGTCTAAGGTAATGTCAAATGGTAACGGGAGAATTAAATTTCCAATTAACGAACCAGCTCATGGGAAAAAGCGTTCTCAAATTGAAGAATATTTAGATTTTTATGAAGATGAAGGTGTACAGCATATTGCCATTGCTACCGATGATATCATTTCTACTGTTGCCGAAATGCGTGCAAGAGGAATCGAATTTTTGAGTACACCACCACAAGCTTACTATGATGCAATTCCTGAAAGATTAAAAGATCATATGTCTAAATTCAAAGAAGATATTAATGAACTTCAGAAATTAGGGATTATGATTGATGCCGATGAAGAAGGTTATTTGTTGCAAATTTTTACTAAACCGGTTGAGGATAGGCCAACACTTTTCTTCGAAATTATTCAAAGAATGGGTGCCAAAGGTTTTGGTGCTGGTAATTTTAAGGCTTTGT
This sequence comes from Flavobacterium sp. MAHUQ-57, assembly GCF_051908335.1. NCBI lineage: Bacteria > Pseudomonadati > Bacteroidota > Flavobacteriia > Flavobacteriales > Flavobacteriaceae > Flavobacterium > Flavobacterium sp. MAHUQ-57. The sequence continues at coordinate 1,381,150 of NZ_JBPZTE010000007.1, forward strand.
TTGAATCTATAGAAAGAGAACAAGCAATCAGAGGAACATTATAATTGTTTAAGAATATTCAAAAAAATCCGGAAAATGCAATTTTCCGGATTTTTTGCATTTTGTAAGGGCTTGATTTTGAGTTATTTTCGAAATTGGTGTTTTGAATTTGTTAAATTAGTATTAATAAAAAATGATTTTTATTGAAGAATCATCAAAAGAAAACGTTGTAGTACCTTTTATTTTGATAAAAATATGTTAAAGTTGATTTTTTGTTAGATAAAATTAAAAACCCGCTATATATTTGCATCAGAATTCTAAGGGGTGGTTCCCTTTGAATTTTGATAAATTTTCATAATTTATAGTTTTTTGGTTGGTTAATAGCATAAAAACTCAGTTAGCAATGACTGGGTTTTTTTGTTTTTTATTACTTTTGGAATGGAAATTGTATTCTCTTTAGAAAACATAAATCCCAAAGAAATGAAAATAAGACTATTATTCTTCTCGTTGCTTTTCTCAATAACGGCAATCGCTCAAAAACCCACTGCTTTTGATGTTGGTGAATGGTTTAAATTCAGAATCCATTATGGTGTGGTAAATGCAGGTTATGCAACACTCGAAGTGAAAGAGGCGACTCGTAATAATAAAAAGGTTTTTTATGCAGTTGGACACGGGTATACTTCCGGAATGTCTCGTTTCTTTTTTAAAGTAGATGACCATTACCAAAGTCAGTTTGATAAAGAAACCACGAAACCTTATCAATACTTAAGAAAAATTGATGAAGGAGGCTATACTAAAAACCAGGAAGGCTTTTTTAACCAAGATAAAAATACGGTTTTAGTTAAAGACTATAAGAACGATACCGAAAAAACCTTTAGCGTTACCGAAAACGTTCAGGATATCATGTCTTCCTTCTATTATCTGAGAAATCATCCTAAAATCGATAAATTGACTGTTGGTGAATCGATTATAATAGATATGTTTTTTGATAATGAAATCTATAAGTTCAAATTGAAATTTGTTGGACGTGAAACCATCAGAACAAAATTCGGAAAAGTAAAAGCTATGGTGTTTCGTCCATTGGTGCAATCTGGAAGAGTTTTTAAAGAGCAGGAAAGTTTGACGGTTTGGATTTCAGATGACGAAAATAAGATACCTTTGCGTATTAAAGCCAGCTTGGCCGTTGGTTCGCTTAAAGCAGATTTAGATGCTTTTAAAGGATTGAAAAATCCGTTCATGATAATAAAAGAGTAAAGTAATGAGTGATTATTCAGGATTAGTAAACGAAATTGATCAAAAATACAAAGAGTTAAACCAAAAAACAGAAGCGTATCTTGAAGGATTGCTTTGGTCGAAACCCATTACGTATTGGGATTATATTCAAACCGATGCCTTGTTGAACCTTCAAGTGCAAAGAACTACATTGCCGGATGAAAACATTTTCATTATGTACCATCAGGTTAATGAATTGTTGTTCAAGATGATTCTTTGGGAAATCAAACAAGTGGCTCATTCTGAAAAATTAACTACCGAATTCTTTGCTGAGCGTTTAATGCGTATCAGTCGTTACTTTGATATGTTGACCACCTCTTTTACCATTATGGGAGATGGAATGGAAGTGGAACAATATATGAAATTCAGACATACTTTAACACCGGCAAGCGGATTCCAAAGTGCGCAATATCGAATGATCGAATTTTGTTCTACTGATCTGATTAATTTAATCGATTATCGTTTTAGAGCAACGATAGATAGAGATACCCCGTATACACATGCTTTTGAACATTTGTATTGGCAAGCAGCCGGAAAAGATTATCAAACAGGTCAAAAATCGTATTTCTTGCAACAGTTTGAAGAAAAATATAAAGTAGAGTTCCTTCGTATTATGGAGGAATATAATACCATCAATCTTTGGCGTAAATTCAAAGAGCTTCCAGAAGCTGACCAGCAAAATCCAGAATTAGTAAAAGCAATGCGTCATTATGATTATACGGTAAATATAACGTGGGTAATGGGGCATTATAATGCAGCCAAAAAGTACATTGATAATGGTAAAGGTGATGGAGAAGCGACTGGTGGTAGCGACTGGAAAAAATATATGCATCCAAGATACCAACGACGAATTTTCTTCCCTGAGCTTTGGTCAGAACAAGAATTAGCGTCTTGGGGTGAGAATATTTAAAATTTTCTTATATTAGCTTTCATATCTCTTTTATCCACTTTTTTGTTCGGATAATGCTAAATAAAGCTCCTTTTGAAGAAATACATCCTTTTTTTGATTGTTACATTTTTAACAGTTTCCTGTAAAAATGATAAAGTTGAAGTGGTTCGGCCTATAAAAAAGCCAGAGCCTATAGTATATGACTTTGGTTTTAAACTGAATGATTATTCTGTGGTTCGGGATACTATCAAAAAAGAAGATACTTTTGGAAGTATTCTTGAAAAACAAAATCTAAACGGGAAACAAGTTCATGAAATTATCAGTAAAGTAAAAGATACTTTTAATGTTCGTATTATGCGGTTGGGTAAACCTTATACCCTGTTGCGAACTAAAGATAAAACTAAGAAGCTTCAATACTTTATTTACCAACCGGATCAGTTAAGTTATTATATAGTTGATTTCACCGATTCTATTGTGAAAGCTTCAAAAAAAATAAAACCGGTTACTTTTAGAAGACGCACTATTGCTGGTGAATTGAACGGTTCACTTTCGGAAACATTAAAAAATGAGGGAGTAGCGGCTTCATTATCGTCTAAATTAACCAATGTTTATAAATGGTCAATTGACTTCTTTAAGTCTAAAAAAGGAGATAAATTTGCGGTTACTTTTACCGAACGCTATATCAATGATTCGATTTATGACGGTGTAGATTCTTTAGAATGTGCCTTTTTTGAATACAAAGGAAAGCGAGTGTATGCATTTCCTTTCAAGCAATCACCAAAGGATAGAATTGAATACTATGATGAAGAAGGCAAAGCATTAAAAAATTTCTTCTTGAAAGCACCTTTGAAATCGATTAATATAACTTCTCGATTTTCGAAAAGACGTTTTCATCCAGTGCAAAAATTCTTCAAACCACATAATGGTACCGATTATGCTGCACCACATGGAACTCCCATAATGTCAACCGCAAACGGTGTGGTGGAATTGGCGGGTTATACTGCTGGAAACGGGAATCATGTGAAAGTCAAACATGATAAAACCTATTCAACCCAATATTTGCATATGTCTCGAATTTTAGTTCGACGTGGACAAAGAGTAAGACAAGGTCAAATTATTGGTAAAGTAGGTAGTACCGGCTTGGCTTCTGGACCACATGTGTGTTATCGTTTTTGGAAAAATGGCAAACAAGTCGATGCTTTAAAGTTGAAACTGCCAAACTCTACTCCAATGAATGCAGCGAATAAACCCCGATATTTGACTTTTATCGAACCTCTGAAAAGAGAATTGGATAGTGTAGCCGGTGCGCAATAAGTGGTATGAACTTGTCGAAACAGTGAATTGTATAAGTTTTCTATACTATAACGTTTTCGCTTTAAAAACTTCGTTAGAAGTTGATTTTGTTGGTAATTTATCAAAAGCAAAATTGTAAATTCGCTATTCAATAGTTTGAAAAAACAGAAATTATGCCGTTACCTTCTATCAATCCTTCCGAAACTTCTGCTTGGGAAAAGCTCAGAGAGCATTTTGCAGAAACGCAATATGTAGACATGCAAGAGTTGTTTGCAATTGACAATCAAAGAACAGAAAAATTCCATATTCAATGGGGGAAATTTTTGTTGGATTATTCCAAGAATAAAATCAACCAGACAACAATGGATTTGCTTTTGGAACTTGCTGAAGAGGTTGGTTTGCAAAAAGCGATAGAAGCTCAGTTTTCCGGTGAGCCTATCAATCAGACCGAAAATCGCGCTGTTTTGCATACCGCATTGCGAGCTAATGAGAATGATGTTTTTTTAGTTGACGGTCACAATGTAATCCCGGAAATTTTCGAAGTAAAAAAGAAGATGCGTGCTTTTTCTGAAGAAATAATTTCAGGCAATCGAAAAGGATTTACTGGTAAAGCATTTACAGATATTGTTAATATAGGAATAGGCGGATCAGATTTAGGTCCGGCAATGGTGGTAGAAGCACTTCAGTTTTACAAAAATCATCTGAACGTTCATTTCGTATCCAATGTTGATGGAGATCATGTTCGAGAAATTATAAAGAAACTCAATCCTGAAACCACATTGTTTGTTGTGGCCTCCAAAACATTTACAACTCAGGAAACACTTTCCAATGCAGAAACCATTCGATCGTGGTTTTTACAATCAGCACAGCAAAAAGATGTGGCAAAACACTTTGTCGCTGTGTCCACAAATATTCAAAAAGTAACGGATTTTGGAATTCACCCCGATAATATCTTTCCGATGTGGGATTGGGTTGGAGGACGATTTTCGTTATGGAGCGCTGTTGGTTTGACAATTAGTTTGGCAGTCGGTTTTGATCACTTTGAAGCGCTTTTGTCTGGTGCAAATGCGATGGATACGCATTTTAAAACGACATCTTTCGATAAAAATATGCCTGTAGTTTTGGCATTATTGAGTGTTTGGTACAATAATTTTCATGGTGCTGAAAGCGAAGCGTTGATTCCGTATACTCAGTATTTACAAAAATTGGCACCCTACTTGCAACAAGGAATTATGGAAAGTAATGGGAAAAGTGTAGGACGCAATGGATATCCTGTAAATTATCAAACAGGAACCATTATTTGGGGAGAGCCAGGAACCAATTCCCAACACGCTTTTTTTCAATTGATTCATCAAGGAACCAAATTGATTCCGACAGACTTTATTGGGTTTAAGAAGTCTTTGTATGGAGATAAATCACATCACGATAAATTAATGTCGAATTTCTTTGCTCAAACCGAAGCTTTATTGAACGGTAAATCGGCTGAACAAGTTGAAAATGAATTCCAACAGTTGGGTTTTTCGGAAGAAAAAGCAGCGGCTTTACTGCCATTTAAGGTTTTTCTTGGGAACAAACCAACCAATACATTATTGATTGATTCGTTGACACCTGAAACCTTGGGAGCTTTGATTGCTTTGTATGAACATAAAATATTTGTGCAAGGTGTGGTTTGGAATATCTATAGTTATGATCAATGGGGTGTAGAATTAGGTAAACAATTGGCTACTACAATTTTAGAAGAAATTAACAGTTCTGAGGTAAAAAAGCATGATTCTTCGACTGAATTTTTATTGAAGAATTATTTAATAAACTGACAATTAGTTAAATTTAACTCTGAAATTTATTTAAAATCGGCTAATAATTGCCGATTTTTTTGTTTTTAATGAATTTTGTTTAAAGGTATGCCTGCATAATGTTAACATTAACTTAACATTGGACTTGATTATTTGTTACAATTTTGCCTAAACAAAAAATTTAAACATCACAAATGAGAAACATGAAAAATTGGTTTTTAGTGACTTTCTTTTTCCTAAGCATTTCGTCTGTATTTGCTCAAGGTAAAATCTCTGGAGTAGTTCAAGATAAAGTTGGACCACTTCCGGGAGCAAACGTTGTTATTCAAGGAACAACAACTTCTGTGTCTACTGGCTTTGACGGTAGTTTCACTTTAAATTCTTCAAAAGCAACAGGTGTGCTTGTTGTGTCTTACTTAGGGTATCAAACTCAAAAAGTTGAATTTTCAATTGTAGGTAGTTCTACAAACTTAGGAACTATTGTTTTACAAGACGAAAGCAATCAATTAGGTGAGGTTGTTGTTACTTCTACAGTAATAGACGTAGCAAAAGATAGAAAAACTCCGGTTGCAGTATCTACAATTAAAGCAGCTGAAATCAGAGAAAAATTAGGTTCACAGGAATTTCCTGAAATCTTAGCTACTACTCCTTCAGTTTATGCTACTAAATCAGGTGGTGGTTTCGGAGATGCAAGAGTTACCATTCGTGGATTCGACCAAAGAAACATTGCGGTTATGATTAATGGTGTTCCGGTTAATGATATGGAAAACGGATCGGTTTTCTGGAGTAACTGGGCTGGTTTATCAGATGTAACTTCAGCTATGCAGGTGCAAAGAGGTTTAGGTTCTTCAAAATTGGCTATCTCCTCAGTGGGTGGTACAATTAATATTATTACTAGAAGTGCTGATACTAAAGAAGGAGGATCTATTTCTGCGACAATTGGTAATGATAACTATATCAAAACTTTAGCTTCTTACTCAACAGGTAAGATGAAAAATGGTCTTTCAGCTTCTATTTTGTTAAGTAACACAATGGGTGACGGATATGTTGATGGAACTAAATTTGAAGGTCAAAATTATTTTATTGGATTTGGATATGAAATCAATGAAAAACATGACTTACAATTTACTTTTACAGGTGCACCACAATGGCATCACCAAAGAAGTTTTGCAAACCACTTAGGTTCATATATTAAATTTGGAAACCCAGCAGAAAATACACCAAACATCAAATACAACTCTGATTGGGGTCATTTGAATGGAAGAGAATTTTCTTGGGCAAGAAATTTCTACCACAAACCGGTTGCATCATTGAACTACGATTGGAAAATCAATGATAAAATGAAATTATCTTCTGTATTCTACGGTTCTTGGGGTCGTGGTGGAGGAACAGGAAATATCGGTAGATCTCCTTTTGCTTTCAAAACAGTTAATGGTTTAGTACCTTTTAATGACTTTTACGCATACAACACTGGTACTTATAACGCTGCTACAAGAGAAGCTTTCTACGGAGGAACAGGAAATACAGGTATTATTTCTGGGCCTTCTAATTTAGCACCAACAAACGGTGAACAAATTACAAGCCGTACTGCTGGTTTTACAAGAAGAGCTTCTATTAACTCTCACGACTGGTATGGTGGAGTAGTTAACTTGAATACTAAATTGAATGATAAATTGACTTTAGATTTTGGTTTAGATGCAAGAACTTATATCGGGTACCATTTTAGAAATGTGAGTAACAGATTAGGTGCTGATGGTTATTTTGATAATAGAGATATCAATAATCCAAATCGTTTCTTGTATGAAACCTATGCTGCAACTCCAAGTTTCAACCCTTTTGCTAATGTAAAAGATCAGGAAAAAATCGAATACAATAACAATGGATTCGTAAAATGGTACGGAGCTTTCACTCAGTTAGAGTATACAAATGATAAATTATCTGCATTCTTTCAAGGTGCTATTTCTCAGCAAGGTTTCAAAAGAGAAGATACATTCGTTTACTTAAGTTCAGACGACCTTTATATGACAGACTATGAAAATATTCTTGGTGGTAATGTTAAAGGTGGTGTAAATTACAACATCAACGATCAAATGAATGTTTTTGCAAATGCAGGTTATTATTCAAAACAACCTTTCTTTAATGCTGTTTATCCAAACAACCAATCTATTGTTGCTGGAAATCTTACGAATGAAAAGATTTTAGGTCTTGAAGCAGGTTACGGTTACCGTTCTCCTAAATTCAATGCTAATTTGAATGCATACTATACTTCATGGAAAGATAGATTCCAACGTTCAACTGACGCTGCTCCAGATAACGTAGGTGGATATTATAACTTCTCTGGTATTGAAGAAATTCACGCTGGTTTAGAATTGGATATCAATGCAAAACCGTTGCCTAGATTAGGTATTACTGCAATGGCGTCTTTGGGTGATTGGAAATACAAAGGAAACAGTTTAAGTCAAAGATTTGATGCAAACAATGATCCGGTTGCGGGTGGAACAGCGACAACGTTATTCCTTGACGGAGTTAAAGTGGGTGACGTAGCGCAATGGACAGCTAGTTTTGGTGCTAACTACGAAGTTGTAGATAATTTGAAAGTTGATGCAACGTACAGATTTGCAGATAAATTATATGCAAGTATTGATCCAGCAAGATTTACAGCTGAAGATAATAAAGGTACTTTATTGTTGCCAAGTTATGGTTTAGTGGATGCAGGGTTGTCTTTAAAAGTTAACAGAACTAAAGGAAGTAAAGATTCTTTCAACTTCAGAATTAACGTTAATAACCTTTTAAATGAAGTGTATATTGCTGAATCTAGAACTAATCAATTCGTTGCAACTGAGGCAGAGTTTAATGCTGGAACGGGTGACGGTAGAGGTGTTTTGCAAAATGGTTCAATAGTTAATCAACCTTTATTAGGTGCTGGTGAAGGTAGATATGCTACTTACCAAGATTACTTAGCTAAAGGTACTTATGATGGTGTTGATTCAAGAAACCAGGTTTTCTTCGGTTTCGGAAGAACATGGAACTTCTCTTTGAGATACGATTTCTAATCATTACAAAGTGTATATATCAAAACCATCTGTTCAGGCAGATGGTTTTGTTTTTTTTGGCTATATTTGTTTTAAACTAAAACTATCAAAATGTACGAATTTATACAAAAATTTCACTCAGGCTGGGCTTATTTGGCTCTTCTGTTATTATTGGTTGCTGTTTTGAACAGTGCTTCAGGTTTTTTTGGAAAGAAAGAATTTACTGCTAAAGATCGAAAAATTTCTCTATTCGGATTGATTGCAGCGCATATTCAACTTTTAGTTGGATTGATCTTGTATTTTGTTTCGCCTTTAGGTCACGCTTTGTTGGGCGAAATGAAAGATGCAGCAGTACGTTTAACTTCTCTGGAACATCCATTGATTAATGTTATTGCTTTGGTTTTGATTACTATCGGTTGGTCAAAACATAAAAGACAAGCTGAGAGTGCTGCTAAATTCAAATCGATTCTTGTTTTCTTTGGATTGGGATTGGTTCTAATTTTAAGTAGAATTCCATGGTCTCTATGGTTCTAAAATAAAGCAAAAGTCCTTTAATTAGGGCTTTTTGTTTTTTAGGTATGGTATTTGATTAAAGAGGTGTGATGTTAAATAAAACTGATATGATAAATAGAATTTTACTGGTAATTACCACATCGATAGCTGTAATGCTGATTTCAAATTTCTCCTTTAGAAAATTTGACAAAAAAAATTATGCTTTTTCTCAAGTTCAGGATACTGTAAAAAATGATACCATCGATAGCCTAACTATTGATAGCCTTTCAATAGAAGAAGGATTGTACAACTATAAATTGTACAAAAGCAATGCGCATGCTTCCTATTATTCCAATAAATTCAATGGAAGAAAGACGGCAAGTGGTGAACGCTTCAATAATAAAAAATTTACTGCCGCACACCGCAAATTTAAATTCGGAACGCTTTTAAGGATTACTAACCTTCGTAATGGAAAACACGTTTTGGTGAAAGTCAATGATAGAGGCCCTCATGTGAGAAGCCGTGAAATTGATTTATCGAGGGCTGCTTTTATGTTTTTGGCTACAAATAAAGCCGGAGGCGAAATGCGTGTAAAAATAGAAATTGCTCAAAAGAAAGAATGATTTACCAACTTTGGTAAGGGTTATTGCTTAAATAGGCATTATAATACTTTTCATCGCCAGTAACTTCATCTCCTAACCAATCTGGTTTGTAAAAGGGTTCGTTTTCTTCTTTTAGCTCGATTTCAGCTATAATTAAGCCATTATTTTCTCCTGAGAACACATCAACCTCATATATATGATTTTGGGCTGGAATTTCGTACCTAATTTTATCTATAATTCCTTTTTCACATAAAGTAAGCAATTGTTCAGCATCAGCAATTGGTATTTCTGTTTCCCATTCGAGTCTTGACGTGCCAGATTCGTTTCCTTTGCCTTTTATGGTCAAATACCCTTTTTGATCTTTAATTCGAATTCTGACTGTTCGTTCAGGATTTGAATTCAGATAACCTTGAACTATTCTGTTTTGTGTAACTGCCAAATCTATGAAAGCAGTGTTGGTAACTAAAAATTTACGTTCTATTTCAATCATACGATAAAGGTATTAAATTTGTCCTATGACCGAATCTATTCCTCAAAGAAAAATAATCCATGTCGATATGGATGCTTTCTATGCTTCTGTGGAGCAGATGGATAATCCTGAATTGAAAGGGAAACCATTGGCTGTTGGAGGAAATGAGGTGCGTGGAGTAGTATCGGCAGCGAGTTATGAAGCGAGAAAATTTGGTGTACGTAGTGCTATGAGTGGCATACAAGCGAAACGATTATGTCCAGAATTAATATTCGTCCGACCAAGGTTTGATCGCTACAAAGAAATTTCCAAACAAATCCGCAAAATTTTTCATGATTATACCGATTTGGTCGAACCTCTTTCTCTAGATGAGGCCTATCTCGATGTAACTGTAAATAAGAAGGGAAATCCGAGTGCTAGCTTGATTGCTCAGGAAATCCGACATCGAATATTCAATGAAGTTGGCTTAACAGCATCTGCTGGGATTTCCATTAATAAATTTGTCGCTAAAATTGCTTCGGATTATAACAAACCAAATGGTCAGAAAACCATTAACCCAGATGAAGTGGAACCTTTCTTGGAAGGTTTGGATGTGAAAAAGTTTTATGGTATAGGTAAAGTTACTACAGAAAAAATGTACCAGTTGGGTATTTATACCGGTGCCGACTTAAAATCGAAATCCTTAGAGTATTTAGACGAGCATTTTGGGAAAAGTGGTAGGCATTATTATTATTTGGTACGTGGCATATCACATAGCGCTGTTAAGCCTAATAGAACAACAAAATCGGTCGCTGCTGAACATACGTTTTATACGAATCTGACTTCGGAAATTTTTATGGAGGAAAAATTGGAGCGAATCGCTGATGAACTTTCTCGACGTCTTCAAAAGCATAAAATTTCAGGAAAAACAATTACACTTAAAATCAAATACAGTGATTTTACCCAGCAAACTAGGAGTAAAACCTTGCCTTATTTTATTTCGGATAAAGGTTTATTGTTCGAAAATGCTAAAGAATTATTGTATCAAGAACGTATGAAGGATTCTGTTCGTTTGTTAGGAATTTCATTGGCTAACTTGAATACGGAGATAAAAAAAACCGTAGTCGTTCAACTACGGTTTGAATTTTAATCGGTATTGTAAAATTAAACTATTTCAGAAATACGTAAGGTGTTTACCATTCCTTTGTCAACCACAGGCATCGCCGCAAGATTTACTAAAATGTCCCCTTTTTGTACATAACCTGTTTCGTAGGCAATAGCATTAATGTCATCAATAGTATCATCTGTACTTACAAACTTGTCATAGAAAAAAGCATGTACACCCCAAAGTAAATTCAATTGGGTTAAGATACGTTTGTTGGATGTGAATACCAAAACATGTGCGTGTGGACGCCAAGCCGAAACTTGGAAAGCGGTATAGCCACTATTGGTTAAAGTGGTGATGGCTTTTGCTTCGATATCGTCTGCTAAAATGGCAGCGTGATAGCAAATATGTTTCGTGATATAACGATTGGTTTTGATTTGAGGTTGCTTTTGTGGTACCTGAATTAGTGGTGAATCTTCTACCGCTTCAATGATTTGTGTCATTTTTTCGATAACCTGCACGGGGTAATTTCCAACAGAAGTCTCTCCCGAAAGCATTACAGCATCTGCACCATCCATAACTGAATTGGCAACGTCATTTACTTCTGCACGTGTTGGAGTTAAGCTTGTAATCATCGTTTCCATCATTTGTGTTGCTACAATTACTGGAATACGCGCTAATTTTGCTCTATTGATTAATTTTTTCTGAATCAAAGGAACTTCATGTGCAGGAAGTTCTACACCTAGATCACCACGAGCTACCATTAAACCGTCGCAATGCGCTACAATTTTGTCAATATTTTCAACTGCTTCAGGTTTTTCTATTTTAGCTACAATTGGAATTTTATGATCCGAATGTTTTTCGATCAAATCTCGTAAATCTTTTAAATCCTCTGGAGTTCTTACGAAGGATAAAGCCAACCAGTCTACTTTATTTTCGATAGCGAAAATAGCATCTCTAATATCTTTTTCAGTCAATGCAGGTAAAGAAACTTTTGTATTGGGTAAATTCACTCCTTTTTTGGATTTCAGCGGACCACCCTGAATTACTTTACAAACCACTTTTGCTTTTTTATCAGTTGAAACGGCTTCAAAAATTAATTTTCCGTCATCCAATAAAATGCGTTCACCTGGGTTAACATCTTGAGGGAAGGTTTTGTAAGTCATGTATACATTATCCGGTGTTCCGGGAACATCGTCAGTAGTTTGGAAAGTGACCAAATCACCTTCGTTTACAACAACATCTTCTTTCATAACTCCAACGCGAAGTTTGGGTCCTTGTAAATCGGCTAAAATGGCAGTTGTATAACCACATTCGTCGTTTATTTCTCTGATGATTCGGATTCTTTCGGCAACATCTGTATAGTCGGCATGAGAGAAATTGATTCGGAATACATCAACTCCGGCTTCCATCATTTTTTGGATCACTTCTTTTGTACTACACGCTGGACCTAGGGTAGCTACAACTTTGGTCTTTTTTCTTGTTGGCATCGTTAAAAAATTAAATTGTTTTTCGATTTGATCTCATGAACATCTACTTCATACACCGTGTTGATAGAGTCAATCTTTTTAATTTTACTTATTATTTCTTTAATATCTATTTGTTCGTCATGTTCTATTTTTAGAAAATAATCCACTTTTTTGAGTTCATTAATCAAATTAACCTGATTTACCACAACATCATCGTCAAAAAGTGAGTTGTTTTTGACTTGAACCGGCATTTCAATTTCTTGTTTGTTCTGAATTAAATCCCATGCCATCATGGCAATTTCATCTTCAAAAGTAAACCTTGAAAATGAGGTTTTTTGTTTGTTGATTTCAATAGGGATTTCGTCTTCGTTTTTAGAAAGTAAAATTTCTAACTGTTGATTTATTTTGAATGCTAACCTGAAATCTTCCAAGGTTGTGTGTATGGCAATAAGATCATAATCTACTTGGTCAAAATCCTCTAACTGTAATTTATGAATGGCCATATAATTCAAAATAAGATGTAAATATACTATTAATAACCGACTTAAAACAGTATAAAACGTTAGCTTTTTGCTAATTTATTAACGAAAACGTTTGAGTTTTAGAAAGATAGCTTCTATTTGGAATCAATTTTGGATTGAAAAACGAAATAGGCTCTTTTGGAAGCAATTTCTTCTGCTTTCTTTTTTGAAGTTGCACGAGCTTTGGCCACAACTTTACTGTCAATATGTAGTTTAACACCAAAGTATTTTAAATTACCGGTGCCGTTGTCGTCGTATACTTCGTAGTTGAATGATTTTTTTTCTTTTTGGCACCATTCAATCAGCAAACTTTTGTAACTGATGACTTTGCCTTCCAAGCGATCAATATCAACGTAGGGTTTGATGATTTTTCGATGAATGAATTTTTCGCAGTATAAAAAACCTTTATCAAGGTAAATGGCGCCTATAAATGCTTCAAAAATATTACCATGTACATTTTCTCCAAAATGCTGCGGAGCTACCTTGCTTTCCACAAATTGAATCAAGTTAAAGTCTTTCCCTAATTCGTTAAGGTGTTCACGGCTCACTATTTTTGAGCGCATTTTTGTAAGGTAGCCTTCATCTCCTTTGGGTACTTTGTTGAAAAGATGCGCTGCAATCACTGAGCCCAACATAGCATCACCCAAAAACTCCAAACGTTCATAATTGATTGGGTTTCCGTTTTCATCCGTTTTATTCATGGAACGGTGAGTGAATGCTTTTTTATAATGCTCTAGGTTGTTTGGCTTAAAGCCGAGTAATTTCTCGAGTTTATCAAAAAAAATCCCGTCTTCAGGCGAACGGGAAGTTTTAAATATTTTTTTAATAATACTCATATAGAGGAATTAATCAATTTTTTTGAATAAAACACAAGCATTGTGACCACCAAATCCGAAAGTATTACTCATAGCTACTTTAATTTCTCTCTTTTGAGCTTTATTAAGTGTTAAGTTTAACGAAGGATCAATGTTTTCATCCACTACGGAGTGGTTTATGGTTGGTGGAATAATTCCATGTTTTATGGCTAAAACTGAAGCAATCGCTTCAATAGCTCCGGCGGCACCAAGCAAGTGTCCGGTCATTGACTTTGTAGAATTGATATTGATGTTTTTAGCATGATCTCCAAAAACAGCACTGATTGCTTTTAATTCTGCTACGTCTCCAAGTGGAGTTGAAGTTCCATGAGTATTGATGTGTTCAACATCCTCAGGCTTCATACCGGCATCATTTAAGCAGTTTTGCATAACGGCAATTACCCCAATTCCTTCTGGATGTGGTGCTGTTAAGTGATACGCGTCTGAAGACATACCTCCACCGCCTACCTCACAATATATTTTTGCTCCTCTTGCTTTTGCATGTTCGTATTCTTCCAATACCAAAGCGCCTGCTCCTTCGCCTAGAACAAAACCGTCTCTTGTTGCGTCAAAAGGTCTTGAGGCACTTTCTGGGCTTTCGTTTCTGGTTGATAAGGCTTGCATTGAATTGAATCCACCCATACCAGCAATGGTAACGGCAGCTTCTGAACCACCTGAAATGATTACATCACACATTCCTAAGCGGATGTAATTGAAAGCATCAATCAAAGCATTGGCAGATGAAGCACAAGCAGAAACTGTTGTGTAGTTTGGGCCCATAAATCCATTACGCATTGAAATATGTGCTGGTGCAATATCGGCAATCATTTTAGGTATGAAGAAAGGGTTGAAACGTGGTGTTCCGTCACCTTTTGCATAGCTCAAAACTTCTTCTTGGAAAGTTTCCAAACCACCAATTCCTGCACCCCAGATAACACCAACTCTGGCTTTGTTAACATTAGAGTCTGTTATTCCGGCATCTTTAATGGCTTGATCCCCTGCTACAATAGCATATTGGGCAAATTTGTCCATTCTGCGGGACTCTTTTTTGTCAATATAATCTTCAACATTGAAGTTTTTTACTTCACAGGCAAATTTTGTTTTATGTTTTTCAGTGTCATAATACGTGATTGGTGCAGCACCGCTTTTACCGTTAATTAGACCGTTCCAATATTCTTCAATTGTGTTTCCTATTGGGGTAAGTGCTCCTAATCCTGTTACTACTACTCGCTTTAATTGCATCCTTAGTTGGTTTTGTTTGATATAAAAAAACCCATGGTACTTTTAATTAACTAAAAGAAACAATGGGTATTACATAATATTTTATGATTGTAATACAATCAATGTTTTTACAAATCTACAAAAGATTTTGATAAAGACAGTAAAAAATAATAACATCTGTAAGGTATTGCACTTACAGATGTTGGGTAGTATTATTATTTTTTAGCTTCTTCGATGTAAGAAATAGCTTGACCTACAGTAGCAATGTTTTCAGCTTGGTCGTCTGGAATTTGAATGTCAAATTCTTTTTCGAACTCCATAATTAGCTCAACAGTGTCTAATGAATCAGCTCCTAAATCGTTAGTGAAGCTTGCTTCTGTAACAACTTCGTTTTCGTCAACACCTAATTTGTCTACGATAATCGCTTTTACTCTTGATGCAATGTCTGACATAATCTTTAATTTTAAATTTTAATTAGTTGGCAAAAATAAAAAAATTATTTTACAACCACTTTTTTAGTTAATAAATCTAACTACGAATTTAGAAAATTAATTTCACAAAGAATACCATTTTTAATTATTTGTCATTTATTATTCTTTTTTTTGCGTAATAAAAATTACATCTGCGCTTAAAATCCAATGGGTTTATAGTCAACACTTTTAACAACACAACAAATGAAAAAAATTGTAATATTCGCTTCGGGCTCAGGCTCTAATGCTGAACAAATCATATTACATTTTAAAAACAGTAAGCAAGGAAACGTAGTCGGTATTTTGTCTAACAATCTGCATGCCAAAGTGTTAGAAAAGGCGAAAAACCATAATATTCCTTTTGAAACCTTTACCAAAGAAGAGTTGAATAATGGATTCGTATTGCAAAAAGTTGAAGAATTACAACCTGATTTAATTGTTTTGGCAGGTTTTCTTTTGAAATTTCCTTCGGATATTATTTCGAAATACCCAGATAAAATAATTAATATTCATCCGGCACTTTTGCCAAAATTTGGAGGTAAGGGAATGTATGGAAGGAACGTACACCAGGCTGTTTTAGATAATAAGGAGAAAGAAACTGGTATTACTATTCATTATGTTAATGACCATTATGATGAAGGTGGGGTTATTTTTCAACATTCGGTTACAATCGAAGGCTGTACAACTGTCGATGAGATAGCCCAAAAAGTTCATGAATTAGAATATGAATTTTTTCCTTTAATTATTGAAAAGCTACTTACTAAATTAAATTAATAGTTTTAATTGTCACATCAAGTTCACATATATACAGATGGTGCCGCAAAAGGCAATCCTGGTCCAGGAGGATACGGGGTTGTTATGGAGTTAGTTGGTACTGCATATAAAAAAGAATTTTATGAAGGATTCCGATTAACCACAAATAATCGGATGGAGCTATTAGCGGTAATTGTTGGTTTGGAGAAGCTTAAGAATCAGAACATGAAAGTTTTGGTGGTCTCTGATTCGAAATATGTAGTTGATGCAGTTGAAAAAAGATGGGTTTTCGGTTGGGAGAAAATTGGTTTCAAAGCCAAAAAAAACCCTGATTTATGGATGCGTTTTTTAAAAATCTACCGTCAACATCAAGTGGATTTCAAATGGATCAAAGGACATAATAATCATCCACAAAATGAACGCTGCGATCAATTAGCTGTTATGGCTTCTCAGCAAAATAAATTGGCTGTCGATTCGTTTTATGAAAATGAAGCTGACAAACTGCTTTGATTTCCTTAATTTTATACAATGCGAAAACTATTTTATCTCATTATTGGGTTTTTTCTTTTAGGGTTTGCTCAGTTGACTCATCCGTGGAAGCTTGATTTGGATAAAGAGGATATCAAAATATATGTCAGAAAATCGGACTCTTCTTCAATTAAGGAATATAAAGCGGTTATGGAGGTTAAATCTCCTATGGATACTGTTTTAAAAAAAATACTAGACATTAAAAACTTAAAAAACTGGAGTTATAAAACCAATAATTCAGTTTTGATAAAAAAACTTTCAGATACAAGTTGGGTGTTTTACATTCAAAATAATTTTGATTGGCCTATAAAAGATAGGGATCATGTTTCTAAGGTTGTCTTGACTCGGAAAAAAAAGGAATGTACTATAATGCTTTCTGCTGCAAATAATATCGTTAAAGTTAATCCTAAGATTATTCGCATTAAACGCTTTAGAGGTTTTTGGAATCTTAAGAAGATAGATGAGTCAACTACTTTGGTAACACAACAATTATTCGGTGATCCTGAAGCAAATGTGCCTGCTTTTGTGATCAATTCGATGTTGAGTAAAGCACCTTATGAAACTTTCAAAGTAATGAAATATCAGTTGGAAAACAGAACTAAAAATTCTGTTGGGAAGAACAAAAACTAAATTGTATCTTTGTGCCTTAATTTTCAATTCGTTTTATGAACAAATTATTAATTGTAGGAACAGTAGCTTTTGATGCTATTGAAACGCCGTTTGGAAAAACTGATAAAATTTTAGGAGGAGCTGGTACTTTTATCGGTCTTTCTGCATCTCATTTCAACTTACAATCTGCAATCGTTTCGGTTGTAGGAGAGGATTTTCCCCAAGAATATATCGATTTGTTGAAATCAAGAAATATTGATGTAACTGGTCTTGAAGTAGTCAAAGGAGGAAAGACATTCTTTTGGAGTGGAAAATACCATAACGATTTAAATTCTCGAGATACTTTAGTGACAGAACTAAATGTATTAGCCGATTTTAAACCTGTCGTTCCGGAAAGTTTCAAGAATTCAGATGTTGTAATGTTAGGAAACTTACATCCTTTGGTTCAAAGTAGTGTTTTGGATCAATTGACAGCTAAACCAAAATTAGTGGTTTTGGATACAATGAATTTCTGGATGGACTGCGCTTTGCCGGAATTGAAAGAAGTTATGAAACGTGTTGATGTAATTACTATCAATGATGAAGAAGCTCGTCAATTATCAGGTGAGTATTCATTAGTAAAAGCAGCAGCTAAAATTCAAACTATGGGACCAAAGTATGTTGTGATTAAAAAAGGAGAACATGGCGCTTTATTATTCCATGATACTTCCGTTTTCTTTGCTCCAGCATTGCCATTGGAAGAAGTATTCGATCCGACTGGAGCTGGTGATACATTTGCAGGAGGTTTTTCTGGATTTATTACGCAAAGTGAAAATATTTCTTTCGAAAACATGAAAGCAGCTATCGTTCATGGTTCTAATTTGGCCTCTTTCTGTGTAGAGAAATTCGGTACAGAAAGAATGGTGAGCTTGACCCAAGAAGAAGTGAAAAGCAGATTAAAGCAATTCAAAGCATTGACGCAATTTGACATAGAATTAGCATAAAAAAAGTATGGCCTCGATTTTCGGGGCTTTTTTTATTTAAATAACAACAACACAACATTTTCTGAATTCTTTTCAGAAGCACAACTAACAGTATGAGTGACGCGATAAAACATGAGTGTGGTATTGCACTTTTGAGATTAAAAAAACCTTTAGAATACTACAAAGAAAAATACGGAACAGCTTTTTACGGTGTCGAAAAAATGTACCTTCTGTTGGAAAAACAACACAATAGAGGTCAGGATGGAGCTGGTTTAGCAAGTATTAAATTAGATGTTGAACCAGGTGAACGATATATCAGTAGAATACGTTCCAATCAGGCGCAACCTATTCAAGATATTTTCGGACAAATCAATGGTCGTATTAATGAAGAGCTTGAAAATCACCCGGAATATTTGAATGACGTAACCTTGCAAAAAAAGCACATCCCTTATGTTGGGGAATTGTTTTTAGGACACGTGCGTTATGGCACATTTGGTAAAAACAGTATCGAAAATGTTCACCCTTTCCTTCGTCAGAACAATTGGATGCATCGAAATTTGATTGTGGCTGGAAACTTTAACATGACTAATGTTAAAGAGTTGTTTCAGGATTTAGTACAATTAGGACAACATCCAAAACAAATGGCGGATACTGTTACTGTGATGGAAAAAATCGGTCATTTTCTAGATGATGAAGTAACCGACTTATACCAAGAATGCAAGAATGAAGGTTTGTCAAAACAAGAAGCATCGCCAGTTATTGCTGAACGATTGAATGTAGGTCGAATTTTACGTCGTGCCTCTAAAAACTGGGATGGTGGTTATGCAATGGCAGGTTTGTTAGGTCATGGTGATGCTTTTGTAACTCGTGACCCGGCAGGAATACGACCAGCTTATTATTATCAGGATGATGAAATTGTGGTGGTTGCATCTGAAAGACCGGTAATTCAAACGGTTTTCAATGTGCCTTTCGAAGCTATTGAAGAAATTACACCTGGACATGCATTGATTATCAAGAAAAATGGTACGGTGATCGACGAGAAAGTACGGGAAGCTTTGGATAAAAAAGCGTGTTCATTCGAACGAATTTATTTTTCTCGTGGTAGCGATGCTGAAATTTATCAGGAACGCAAAGAACTAGGTAAGCTAATAATGCCGGCGGTTTTAAAAGCAGTTGATAATGATACTGATAATACTGTTTTTTCGTATATTCCAAATACAGCAGAAACCTCATTCTACGGTATGGTGGAAGCGGCCAATGATTTCTTAAATCAAAGGAAAATAGCAACTATTTTAGAGCATAAAGAGTCATTGTCAGAAGAGAAATTACAAGAAATTCTTTCGGTTAAACTTCGTTCTGAAAAAATCGCCATTAAAGATGTCAAATTACGCACCTTCATTACCGAAGATAGCTCCAGAGATGATATGGTTGCACATGTATATGATGTTACATATGGTGTGATTCAGCCTACAGATAATTTGGTTATCATCGATGATAGTATTGTTCGTGGGACTACTTTGAAAAAGAGTATCATCAAGATGATGGATCGTTTAAATCCTAAAAAAATTGTGGTGGTGTCATCGGCGCCGCAGATACGTTACCCAGACTGCTACGGTATCGATATGGCTAAATTGGAAACATTAGTGGCTTTTCAGGCGATGTTGGAATTATTGAAGGATAGTAATAAATATCATTTGGTGGACGAGGTATATGCGAAGTGTAAAGCGCAAGAACATTTTAGTGATGCCGAAGTGGTAAATTATGTGAATGAATTGTACGAACAATTCACCGATGAACAAATTTCAGATAAAATTGCTGAGATGCTTACCGAACCTTCGGTGAAAGCCGAAGTGAAAATTATCTTCCAAAGTGTGGCCGATTTACATAAAGCTTGTCCTAAAAATTTGGGTGACTGGTATTTTACCGGGAATTACCCTACAGATGGAGGGAATCGTGTAGTAAACAGGGCGTTTATGAATTTTTATGAAGGGAAAGACGCAAGAGCATACTAAAAGGACTACAAAAATGTCTTTTATCGACTTTATTTACAATTCACCGATTAAGTTTGGCGAGATTGTATCCTGAATCTATATTCGCATCACCATTACATAAGTAGGTTAAGTTTATGGTAGATTTGGGGCAAAAAAGGCGGGCTTATTAGTTCCGCCTTTTTTATTTTAAGGTACTTCTGATTCAACTTCGAATCTTCTAACTAAATTTAATGAGTGCTAACCCTATCAACGATTTTTTTTACAATTCAACGATTTATTTTGAAGTTCAATAAGTGCTGATATACATTCGCTCTACCATTACATAAGTAGGTTAAGTTTATGGTAGATTTGGGGCAAAAAAGGTAGGAGCGATCCTGCCTTTTTTATTTTTCAATTGATTTCATTTTAACCTTTATAAGAGTGTTGGATTAGTCGAGTTGCCATTGTTGATTAAGATGTTTGCCTTGTCGATTTTATTGGTAGTTTGACGACTTTCTTTGGTATCAAGATAGAACCGCTATACATTTGAATCACCATTACATAAGTAGGTTAAGTTTATGGTAGATTTGGGGCAAAAAAGGTGGAACTAATACGTCCACCTTTTTTATTCTTTGTTAATTATTGATTCAAATAAAAAGCCAGACAATTGTCTGGCTTTCTCTTTTTAAATCGATGTATTATTTTGCAGCTGAAAAACGTCTTGCCACTTCTTTCCAATTAATTACATTGAAGAAAGCCTCGATATAGTCAGGACGACGGTTTTGGTAGTTAAGGTAGTAAGCGTGTTCCCAAACATCCATACCTAAGATTGGTGTGCCTCCACATCCAACACCAGGCATTAGAGTGTTGTCTTGGTTTGGAGTACCGCACACTTCTAATTTTCTGTCTTTTACACATAACCATGCCCATCCTGAACCGAATTGTGTGGTTCCAGCTTTGGCAAAAGCTTCTTTAAAAGTGGCGAAGCTTCCGAAAGCTGCATTGATCGCGTCAGCTAATTCGCCAGTAGGTTCACCACCACCGTCAGGTGACATAACTGTCCAAAACAAATTGTGGTTGTAAAATCCACCACCATTGTTGCGAATCGCTGCTTTGGACATATCTAAATTAGAAAGAATATCTTCAATTGATTTGCCTTCTAATTCTGTTCCTGCTATTGCAGCATTTAAATTAGTGGTATATGCATTGTGATGTTTTGAATGGTGAATTTCCATTGTTCTTGCATCAATATGTGGTTCTAATGCATCATATGCATAAGGTAATTGCGGTAACTCGAAAGTCATACTATTGTCTGTTTAAAGATTAATAAATAAATATTTTCAAAATTAATCATTTAACTTTGGAAAAGGAAATAGTTATTTTTTATTTCGCTATAAATTAATCTCTATACGCAAATCTCTCTTGAAAAAACCAGCTTTCTCAATATACAACGCTTCTGCGGGATCCGGTAAGACATATACACTGGTTAAGGAGTATTTGAAAATTATCCTTACCTCCAAAAAAGATGACGCGTATAAATCTATTTTGGCTATCACGTTTACCAACAAGGCGGTTCATGAGATGAAAACCCGTATCGTAGAAAGTCTTTTCGATTTTACTAAAGACAATCCCAGCGATAAATCATTGGGTTTAATGCAGGATATTGCTACAGATACTGGATTGGATTTGTACAAGATTACCGAAAAATCGAAAGCAATCATTAAAAATATCATTCACAATTATGCAGCTTTTGATATTTCGACCATTGATAAATTTACACACAAGGTGATTCGCTCTTTTGCGCATGATTTGGATTTGCCTGTTAATTTTGATGTGTCATTGGATACTGAGAATCTGTTGCAGGAAGCAGTTGATGCAATTGTTGCTCAAGCGGGAGAAGATGAAGTGTTGACAAAGTTGTTGGTGGATTTCACCATGGAGAAGACAGATGACGATAAATCATGGGATGTTTCAAGTGATATTTTTACGACAGGAAAGTTAATCTTGAACGAAAATTATCGGGAAGAAGTAGTCTCACTGAAAGAGAAACAAATACCGGAGTTCATTGCGCTAAAAAATAAGTTGGTCGAGGTGTGTGATCGTATTGAAAAGGAGTCTGCTGATTTGGCTTCGGAGGCTTTGCAATTGATCGAATCCAATGGAATTGATATGAAATCTTTTTCTTCGGGCTATTTTCCAAATCATTTGAAAAGTATTCAGGATAAAAAGTTCAATCCTTCGAATAAAACCTATCATGAATTTGAAGATGTCAAAATCAACAAATCGGCTAAAGATCGATCTGTTATAGAAGGAATTATTCCGCAACTTCTGTCTAGTTTGGCTTTGGTATATCAAAAAATGGAGAAAAAACATTTTTATGAAGCTTTTCTCAAAAATATAACACCACTCTCACTTTTGAATACTGTAAGTAATCAATTGGCCAAAATTCAAGAAGAACAAAGTATTTTGTCAATTTCCGAATTTAATAAGCTAATCAACGAACAAATTCAAAATCAACCGGCGCCATTCATATACGAACGATTGGGCGAACGCTACAAGCATTTTTTTATTGATGAATTTCAGGATACTTCCCAAATGCAGTGGCAAAATCTGATTCCGTTAATTGATAATGCCTTGTCTAGCGAAGACTTGCAGGGAAATCAGGGTTCTTTGTTAATTGTAGGCGACCCAAAGCAGTCAATTTATCGTTGGCGTGGTGGAAAAGCAGAGCAATTTATTGATTTGACAAAAAGGAAAAATTACCCTTTTAGTAATCAAGATTTCAAAGTGTTTTCTCTTGAATCCAATTATCGTAGTTATGATGAAGTAATTCATTTTAATAATGATTTTTTTCGTTTCCTAGCGGATAAGTTTGAAAATGAAGATTATAAGGATTTGTATTTAAATAAGAGTTACCAACGTGTAAATAAGAAAAAAGGAGGTTTTGTTAATATCACTTTTTTGGCAGAGTTGGAAGATATTGAGGATGAAGAGTTGACTGTTAATGAGATGTATCTTCAGAAAACATTTCGAACCATACAGGAAGTACAAGAAAAAGGATTTTCTCTAAGAGATATTGTATTGCTTACACGAAGTAATAAACATGGGGTTTTATTGGCCAACTACTTGACTGAACATAAAATACCTGTGATTTCCTCAGAAAGTTTATTGTTGGATAGTTCGTCAGAGGTGCAGTTTTTATTAAATACACTTCGATATTTGAATGATAAAAAGGATAAAGAGTCGCTGGCACACGCGTTGTATTATTTGGCTAAAAATTACGAAACGGGATTTTCGGTTCATGATTTTATAAGCGCCGGAATTCGTTTTGAAAATGAAAACGAATTGCAACAATGGTTTCAAGGTTTTGAAATTAACCTCGATTTTAAGGCCATTCGCAGAAAATCACTTTATGAAATTGTCGAAAAGTTGATTTTAAACGGAATAACATCCGAAAAAAACAATGCTTATGTACAATTCTTTTTAGATGTGGTTTTAGAAAGAGATGTGAAATATCAGATGAGTATAGGTGATTTTTTGGAGTATTGGGAGAAGAGTGGAAGTAAATTGAGTGTGCCTTCTGCAGAAGGTTCTAATGCGATTCGGATTATGACGATTCATAAATCCAAAGGTTTAGAGTTTCCGGTGGTTATTTTTCCTTTTGCTGAAGAAGATTTTACAAGGAACAAGGGTGAGAAAATTTGGATTGAAGCAGACGAAACGGAAATGGGTATGGCTAAGGCTTTAGTGGCTAAAAACAAAGATGTTCAAAGATTTGGTGAAGAGGCGGCACTTGTGTACAATCAGAAAGCACAGGAAGATTTATTGGATAATATTAATGTTTTGTATGTGGCACTGACCCGAGCTGAGGAACAACTGTATGTGATTTCGTGCAAGAAAAAAAGAAATAAGGAAGGAAAGTTACCCAATAATTTGGCTTCTTTTTTTATGGAATTTGTTGAAGATAGTCTGTTTTTTGAGGAAAATAAAATGAGCTATGATTTTGGGTCTCCAGAGAAAGTGTCGGTAAGTAATGAATTGGTTACTGCGATGGAGACAATTAAAGCACAACATGCTGTAATTGCTTCCGAATCGATTAAAATTGCTCAGCGAGAAGCGTTAATGTGGGGAACAGTTCAGCAAGAAGCTATTGAATTCGGGAATATGATGCATGAAATATTATCTTTTGTAACAACCAAAAATGATGTTGATTTGGCAGTGATTAAGGCAGTAGAAAGTGGCTTGATTTCCGAAAATCAAAAAGATACTGTCGCTGAAAAACTTCGAAGTATAGTGAGTCATTCTGAATTGCAGGACTTTTTTGCTGAAGGCAATAGAGTGTTCAACGAAAGGAGTGTGCTTAAAAAGAATGCGAAAACCATGATTCCTGATCGTGTCGTTATTCAGGGTAAAACGGTTTTTTTGCTGGATTATAAAACCGGAGCACATCAATCGAAATATGAAAAACAGCTGGCAGAGTACGAGTTGGTTTTAGAAGAGATGGGATATAGTGTTGACAAAAAAACACTTTTATATATAGGTGAAAATTTAGAAGTAGTACATTTGTAACGCTAAATAATAACCGATTACACTAATTAATATTGACATGTACGGAAAAATTAAACAACACTTGCAAAATGAATTAGATACAATTACGGCAAACGGATTGTATAAAAAAGAACGAATCATTACTTCGCCACAAGGTGCTGAGATTACTGTAAATGGTGAAACTGTTTTGAACTTTTGTGCCAATAACTATTTGGGATTGTCTTCTCATCCTGAAGTAGTTCAGGCAGCGAAAGATGCGTTGGATAGTCATGGTTTTGGAATGTCGTCGGTGCGTTTTATCTGTGGAACTCAGGATATCCATAAGGAATTGGAGGCAACTATTGCAAAATTTTATGGAACCGAGGATACTATTTTGTATGCTGCAGCTTTTGATGCTAACGGTGGGGTTTTTGAGCCATTGCTGGGTGAAGAAGATTGTATTATTTCGGATAGTTTGAATCATGCTTCCATTATTGACGGGGTGCGTTTGTGTAAAGCTGCGCGTTATCGTTATGAAAATAATAATATGGCTGATCTGGAAGAACAGCTTAAAAAAGCGACGGCGGCCGGTCATCGTTTTAAATTGATTGTAACAGACGGTGTTTTTTCCATGGATGGTTTAGTAGCGCCATTGGATAAAATTTGCGACTTGGCTGATCAATACGATGCTATGGTTATGGTGGATGAATGTCACGCAGCAGGTTTTATTGGAGCTACCGGAAAAGGAACATTGGAAGCCAAAAAAGTAATGGGCCGTGTGGATATAATTACGGGCACATTAGGAAAAGCCTTAGGAGGTGCAATGGGAGGTTATACAACCGCAAAAAAAGAGATCATTGAGATTTTACGCCAACGTTCTAGGCCTTACTTATTTTCCAATTCGTTATCGCCGGCTATCGTTGGTGCTTCGTTGAAAGTTTTCGAATTGTTGGAAAAAGATACTACGCTTCGTGATCAACTAGAGTGGAATACCAATTATTTTAAAGAAGGTATGAAAAAAGCGGGCTTCGATATTATAGATGGAGATTCTGCTATTGTGCCAGTAATGCTTTACGACGCGAAGCTTTCCCAGAACATGGCGGATCAATTGCTTCAGAAAGGAATTTATGTAATTGGTTTCTTTTTTCCTGTTGTACCAAAGGAAAAAGCTAGAATTCGAGTACAACTTTCGGCGGCACATACTAAAGAACATTTGGACAAAGCAATTAATGCTTTTACAGAAGTTGGACTGGAACTAAATATAATAAAAAAATAATTTTTTCGAGAAAGAAGTCGATTTTTTTAACAATTCATTTTGTAATTAATTATTTACGACTTACTTTTGTCACAATAACGTATTGTAATCAAATAAAATTAAGTATGAAACATCTTAACAAACTTTTTGTTTCCATGTTGATGGTTGCTGGTTTGAATGCAAATGCTCAAAGCAGTGATAACCCATGGGCAATATCTTTTGGAGCTAATGCAGTAGATACTAGAACTAGTGCTGGAGTAAAAGATTTTAATTTAAACGAGCATTTTTCGCAATTTTTTAAAGTAGACGACCACTGGAATATCATTCCATCGGTAACTTATTTGTCAGTTGCTAAAAATGTTGGTGGTAACTTTTCAGTTGGAATTACTGGATCAGTTAACAAAATTTCTAAATGGGTTGATATTGCTCCTGGAACAACTTCTACAACTGTAGTTTATAATCCAGGTGATTTTATGTATTATGGAGCTGACGGTAAAATCGCATATAGCTTTAAATCATTAATCGGAAGCAAGTGGTTCGATCCTTCAGTTCACATTGGTGGAGGTTACACTTGGATGGATAAGCAAAGTGCTGGAAATGCTAACTTTGGTGCTGGTTTGACTTTATGGTTAACTGAGCAAGTTGGTCTATCTTTAAGCTCTACTTACAAAAAAGCATTTACAGACAGAATTGATGAGGATGGTGCTTTAGATGTACCTTCTGTATTCCAACACATGGCAGGTTTAACTTTCCAATTCGGAGGTAAAGACACAGATAATGACGGTATCTATGATAAAGATGATGCTTGTCCTGAAGTTGCTGGTTTAAAAGAATTCCAAGGTTGTCCTGATACTGACGGAGACGGAATCCAAGACAAAGAAGATGCTTGTCCTGAATTAGCTGGTCCTAAAGAATTAAATGGATGTCCTGATACTGACGGAGACGGAATCGCTGATAAAGATGATGCTTGTCCTGAAACTCCAGGTTTAGCTAACTTACAAGGTTGTCCTGATTCTGACGGTGACGGTGTAGCTGATAACAAAGACAAATGTCCTACTGTTGCAGGTCCAAGAGAAAACGGTGGATGTCCATGGCCAGATACTGACGGTGACTCAGTTCTTGACAAAGATGACAAATGTCCAGATGTTAAAGGTACTGTAGCTAATAACGGTTGTCCTGAAGTAAGCGAAGACGTAATGAAAAAATTAAACGACTACGCTAAAACTATCTTATTCGATACTAACAAAGCTACTTTCCAAGAAAGAACTTACCCAGTATTACAAGCAATGGTTGCTATCTTAAAAGAGTACCCAGCTTCTAACTTCTCTATCGAAGGTCACACTGATTCTGACGGTAAAGATGCTACTAACTTGAAATTATCTGAAGATAGAGCTGCTGCTGTTAAAAACTACTTAGTAGAAAACGGAGTTGATGCTGCTAGATTAACATCTGCTGGTTTCGGTGAAACTAAACCAATCGCTTCTAATAAAACTAAAGCTGGTAAAGCTCAAAACAGAAGAGTTGAAGTGAAATTATCTAAATAATTTCCTCTAAAATAAATTCTTTAAAACGCTCCGGTTTCGGAGCGTTTTTTTTATTTTTATGATATGACAGTTAACTCTTTTCTTGATAAACTCGCCAACCATATACTTAAAAACAGTACAGGAGATCTTTCCGAAAGTATTATTGTTCTTCCGAACAAAAGAGCTAGAGTATTTCTTTTGGATATCTTGAAAAACAAGCTGGAAAATCCTTTTTTTGCTCCTACAATAATCAGTATTGAAGAGTTTGTTCAAGATTTAGCTGGTATAAGATCCGTAGATCAAATTGAATTGCTCTTTGAATTCTACGAAGTTTACCTTGGGTTAACAGCTATAAATGAGCGACAATCCTTCGAAAAATTTGCCAATTGGGCGAAAACGCTACTTCAAGATTTTAATGAAATTGATCGTTATCTTTTGGATTCCCAATATGTTTTTTCTTACTTAAAGGATATTGAAGTTTTAAAACGTTGGGAGTTAAATCAAGAGGATCGAACCGATCTTATTGATAAACAATTGGATTTCTGGGATAGATTGCCATTGTACTATGAGAATCTTAGTAATCATTTACTTCAAAAAAATATAGGTTATCAAGGTTTGATTTATAAAGAAGCAGTAAACAATCTTGAGTTTTTTTCATCTAATTTAAAGTCAGAAAAATTAGTATTTGCAGGTTTTAATGCGTTAAACCAAGCAGAAGAAAAGATTATTCAACATTTAATAGCATTGGATAAAGCTGAAATTTTATGGGATATCGATGCTGCTTTCATTGCTGACCCCTATCATGATACCGGATTGTTTGTAAGACGTTTCAAGGAAAAATGGATATATTACAAGAATCATCCGTTTGAATGGATTGTAGACGAATTTTCGCAGGAAAAACATATTGAAATTATTGGCACTTCCAAATCAATAGGACAAGCTAAAATTGCATCATCACTTATTCATGATATTATATCAGAGAACGAAGCGGTCAAATTGGATAATGTAGCTCTAGTATTAGGAGATGAAAACCTTCTCATTCCCATTTTACACTCGTTGCCTGAAAATGTCGGTAGTCTCAATATCACGATGGGCTATTCTAGCAAAAATAACCCCGTCCAAATTTTACTTGCAAAGCTTTTTAAAATGCATGGTAATGCCATTAATCGTAATGCGGAGAGCTACGTAATGTATTACAAAGACGTTTTGGATGTTTTGTCTAATCCTATTATTGAGTCCTATGTTGATGCTTCCAATTTGATTGCTACAATTAAACGCAACAATTATACTTTTATAACGCATCAAAAAGTAATGTCATTGCAGGGCGAATATAATCAGCTTTTTGGTTTATTGTTCGGAAAATGGAATCTAAAACCTATTGCAATTTTGGAGCAAATAGCGCAAATATTACTTCATATTAAACAGAATTTGGCGCATAATGAACAAGAGGACAAATTGGTTCGTTCCTTTTTGTATTCAATATTTAAAGTAATTAATAAGCTGATTTCGTATTGTGCTAAAAATGATTATGTAGATTCGGTTGATGTATTGCATACAATATACAAACAGGTTATCGATGTTGCTGAGGTTTCTTTTGAAGGTGAACCACTCTCCGGCTTGCAAATCATGGGAGTTTTGGAAAGTCGAGTGCTTGATTTTGAAACTGTGATTATCACTTCTATGAACGAAGGAAAATTTCCAGCAGGTAAAGGTGCGAATTCATTCATTCCATATGATGTTAAAAAAGAAATCGGTTTGCCAACTTTTAAAGAGAAAGATGCAATTTATACCTATCATTTTTATCACTTATTGCAAAGAGCGAAACGAATTTATTTATTGTATAATACCGAAAGCGAAGGTTTGGATGGTGGCGAAAAGAGTCGATTCATTACGCAATTGGAAGTTGAAAAAAAGAAAAATCATACTCTGATTCATAAAATTATACAGCCACATGTGCCCAATATCGCTCATGAGAATTTGTCGATCCCAAAGTCGGAAAGCGTTATCCTAAGACTTAAGGAAATTGCATCAGGAAAAGGATTTTCGCCTTCTGCTTTAACAACGTATATACGAAATCCGATTCAGTTTTATTTTCAACGATTATTGTCGATTAAAGAAGTCGATGAGGTCGAAGAAAATATTGCATTGAATACTTTAGGGACAATTATTCATAAGACTTTGGAGGAATTGTACAAGCCATTTCTGAACAAGTTCCTTTCTGTACAAGATGTAGAAAATATGTTGACATTGGCAGATGCTGAAGTATACAATCAATTCAAAGAAGTGTATAAAGAAGGTGAAGTCAAAAAAGGGAAAAATCTTTTGGCTTTCGAAGTGGCAAAACGGAATGTGTTCAATTTTCTAAAAGATGAAAAGAAACTAATAGAACAAGGAGATGCTGTTAAGGTGCTTGATTTGGAAAAACAATTAAAAGCTGAATTGAATGACGATCGTTTGCCGTTTCCAATTGTAATCTCTGGAAATGTTGACCGAATCGAAATTCGGAATAATAAACTTCGCATTATTGATTATAAAACCGGAAAGGTAGAAGCTAGAAATTTAGTGATTTCGGACTGGAATGGTTTAACATCGGATGTTAAAAATGAAAAGATAATTCAGCTATTGTGTTATGCTTTTATGTATGAGGAGTTCACAAATGGAATGGAGATGGAAGCGGGAATTATTTCTTTCAAAAACATGAAAGCGGGATTTATGCCTTTTGGTTTTAAACAAGGCAAAGAACTTCAAACGAACATTACTAAAGATGTTTTAAGTGAATTTAAAAATGAATTAGTTGGTCTTGTAAATGAAATTCTTGACGACAATCTGCCATTTGAAGAAAAAACGATCTAGATATTTCCAAAGAAATCAATAAGTACCGACAATAGTTGCTCTTGGTTTTCGATATGACTCATGTGTCCGTCAGGGAAAGTTATTAGCTTAACTGAAGTTCCTTCGATTTGTAAAATTGTATCTTCATACGTAAGAACTGGATCTTTCTTTCCTAAAATTAAAAGAATGGGAAATGTAGCTTGGTGTAATATAACTTCTCTATCTTTTCTAACTTTCATACCTTCCAAAGCTGAAATTATGCCTTGTAAAGGAGTTCGCAACGCTTCTTGTTTTACAGCTTCAATTTCTTTTGTTAAGTTTTCTCGATTTTCTTCACTGAATAAATTGGCTATCGACATGCTTACAAAAGTCGCAGCGTTTTGTTTCACTGCTTTTATGGCTCGCATTCGATTCAATTTACGTTCATGACTGTCTTCTTTTGAAGTAGAATTGAGCAACACCAATCCTTTGACCATTTCGGGATATAGTTCAGAAAATGCCAAAGAAACATAGCCTCCCATGGAGTGTCCTGTAAAAACGGCTTCGGAAATATGCAAATGGGATAAAACGGCATGAACAACGTCAGCCATATCTTCCATAGTGTGCATATAACTCATACTCTCGGTTTTTCCATGTCCAAGTAAATCAATGGTAATTACACGGTATTGTTTCGAAAGATAATCGGTATAAAAATGCCACATAGTAGAATTTTCTAGAAAGCCATGTAAGAAAACCAAAGCCATTCCACTTCCACTATCCGAATAAGCAATTTTTATATTTTTGTAAAAAATAGAATTCAAAGTCTGTAATTATAGTAACAAAGGTAACTTTAGTTTAGGACTTCAAAAAATCAAATAACGCATTAAAGTATTCTTTTTCGGCATCGAGCCATCCATAATGACCACAATTATCTAAGAATATGACTTTTGAGTTTTTAAGAATCTTATGTGCGATTTCTGCAGTCTCTGGTTTTATTACATCCTGTTTGCCTTGAATAATCAGAACAGGCTGAGTAAAGTCTTTAAGTTTTGGTTTACAATCGAATTTAATCTTGTTCAAATCATCCCAAACCAATTCGTTAATTCTAGAATTGCCTTGTGTAAGTCTTTCAGCTAGTATAGGTACGTATTTTTTGTTGTATAAGTAAGCAGGAGCCAATGCTCTTCCTCTACCTAGCAAAGTTTTTTTTGAGGTGTCACCTGCAGCTATTTTGGCACTGAAATAATTTAAGGAATCGCGTTCTATTTTGCTGAGTTTGGATGTGATATTGGTCGAAACATAAGTGGTTAGTCCCAGATCTATTCCGCCAGAGGCAGAAAAAACAATCTTTTGAATACTCTCTGGATACATTGTAGCATAATGCGCAACCATGATTCCGCCAAATGAATGGCCTAGAATGGACCACTTTTCTATTTTTAGATGCTTGCGGAGCGATTCGATATCTTCAGCCATTAGTTTAATGGTAATGGTTTCTGAATTTAGTTCTTTTAAAGTTGATTTGCCGGTGCCTCGTTGATCGTATATAATCGTTTGGTATTTTTCACCCAAGCTTTTGGCTAAAAACTCAAATCCATTGCTATTCATACCCGGTCCGCCATTGATGATTAATAAAGGTTCGCCTTTTCCATAGATTTTATAAAAAGTTTGCGTGCCGTCAATGTTAGGAGAGTAGCCTTCGGTTTGGGCATTTAACTGTAAAGCTGTAAAAACTAAAAAGAAGTATATTATTTTTTTCATTATTCTGAATTAAGGAATAAAAATAAATAAAAACGTCCTACAAAGTAGGACGTTAACAAATCTTTAGTTTTATAATTTCAATATCCAATCACTCATTTTGTCGAGTACTTTTGGAGCTATGGTTTGTTCGATTTCAGCATATTCTGAAAAAGCACCAGTTTTGCATTCTTGGAATAAATGATTGAGACCTTCGAAAGCAACAACTTCGTATTTTTTGTTACCCGCTTTCGTTAATCCCTTTTTGAAACCTTCCAGATTGCTTTTGGCATCTACTTGGAAGTCTTTGCTTCCATTGATAGCTAATACTGGTATTTTGATTTTTGAAATATAATAATGCGGATCAAATTTTAAGAAGTATAAAAACCATGGACTGGTAATTTGCTTAATTTCTGATTTAGCTTGCTCTTCAATTTTATCGGATTTAATTACTTCGGAAGGGTATTGTTTTAATTCATTGATGTAAAAATTTTCCAAGTCTTTAGCGAGTTCTTTCCCTTTATAGTTTTCAATAAAAGCATATAGTTTTTTAGAAGTCAAAACATCAAGTTTTACTTTTTCAGGATTTTCACCAGATAATAATCCTCCCTGTTCGATTTGTTGCAGCATTAAATCTGTTATTTTAATCCCAGGACCAGCCATTGAAATGATAAATTTCACATTTTTATTCATAGTTGCCACCATTGGAGCAATCATTCCGCCTTCGCTGTGGCCCAATAACCCAATGTTAGTGTATCCTTTTTGCTGTAAAAAATCTACTGCCGAGTTAATGTCTGTTGCAAAATCTGCTGTGGTCGATTTTTTGTCAACCTTACTCGATCCACCAATTCCGCGATCATCTAAACGAAGAGTTGCAATTCCTTTTTTTGCAAAATCATCGGCAATAACTGCAAATGGTTTGTGTCCGAAAAGTTCTTCATCACGATTTTGTCCTCCGGAACCCGTAATCATAATAACAATTGGTAGGTTTTTTTTGTCACTCGGTGTTGAGATAGTTCCTGCTAAAGTGTTCTTATCAATCGGATTAACAAAACTAACCTCTTCTGTTTTGTAATTGAAAGGTTCTTTAGGAGTTTGTGGGCGATTGAAAGTATATTCCTTTTTTGTTTGATTTTTATCCAAAACCAAAGGAATTTCCATATTGCCTTTTTTGAATGTACCTTCTATTTTTCCATTGTTGTAATTTCCTTTGTATGAAATACCTAAATCGGATGCCTCAATACTAAGTGTATTGTTTTCAAAAAGTGTTTTTTTAACCGGAATGTCTTTTGCTCCTTGTTTCGGACTATCTAATGTAGTTTTCAAAAGAGTGCCTTCCGTTTTGATATTGAAAACTAAAGGTAATTTCATGCCCTGAATTTCTAATTCTCCAAACCAACTTCCATTGATGTCTTGGGAAAAAGTTAATAGAGGGGAAAATAATAGCAGGAGAAGTGCAAATGTCTTTTTCATAGTGTTCGTTTTTTGATTCATGATTTTGATGATTATAAAAGGTGTCTGATAAGATATTGTGTAATTCCTTCAGAAACCAATAGTACAAATCCGAAGGTTGCCCAGTTTTGCCATTTTTTTGTATTGGTTGCTGTTTTGAATCCGTTTACTAGTAAAACAATTGCATATGCCAAACACAATAGTATAGCAATTCCAAGTACAGCACTCATTATGATTTCTAATGGGTTGGAGAATATTTTTTCTGGAGTGTGAATGTTCTTTTTGACTTTATCGTTAAAATCGGCAGGTAATATCGCATAGCTTATAAAAGCCACTATATATATTGGGAGTCGATACCAAAAAGCTGTATTTAATATGTCTACAAATCTCGTTTTGGAATTAAGATATTTTCCCAATGCAAAAAGCAATACAGTAACTACACTTATATCAATAGCATTTTCTAAAGCAACAGTTAGTAATTTACTGTCCTCTATAAGATGCATATCGAGGGTGCCGTTGAAGGAACTGTTGCAGTAATAGCCTATGAAAGTTCCTGCTACTGATAGAACAATGCCGCTTAACAGCAGTTGTTTTTCTGAAAAGATTGAAAACGGATTAAAAATTGTTTGCCATTTCATAATGCTTATTTCATTTTTTGAATTTTGTCAATTAAATCGTCCATTTTGTTGCGCATGGTAGGATAAGAAAGATCTGCTTGTTTTGCCATTTCTTTAATACTTCCGCTAGTAAGGAAAAACTCCAAAATGAATTCTTGCTCATCACGACTAAGTTTGAGGTATAAAGGCAGTTCGTAATTGCCATTGACTTCAGTGGTGCACTGATCACATTTCATTTGACTTACACGGAGTGCGCTTTCACAGCTTGGACATACGATAGGTAACTTCATAAGTATCTCGTTAAATAAATTTAAATAGCACTACTGCAAATGTATGAATTTATCAAATAAATTTTAATAAAGTTAAAATATTTTTTAATAAAGTTAAAATCATAGTGACTTTGATTAAAAAAAACGCCCCACAATCGTGAGGCGTCTTTTCTCTTTATTCTTTGCTCTTTTTTCTTTTCTCTTTATTCTAAATTAAGAATTCATCAAACTTTCAATTTCATCGGCTTCAATTGGAATGTTGCGCATTAAGTTGAAAGGTTCGCCTTTTTCTTGAATCACAACATCATCTTCCAAGCGGATTCCAAATCCTTCTGCCGGAATGTAAATGCCGGGTTCAACCGTAAACACCATGTTGGCTTCCATCGGTTCGTGCAATAATCCGTAATCGTGCGTATCCAAACCTAAATGATGTGAAGTGCCGTGCATGAAATATTTTTTATACGCTGGCCAGTCTGGGTTTTCATTTTGTACATCGGCTTTGTCAATCAAGCCTAATCCCAATAATTCGGATGTCATGATTTTACCTACCTCAATATGGTATTGTTTCCAAAGTGTTCCAGGAACTAACATTTTAGTTGCTTCGTTCTTCACGTTCAAAACTGCGTTATAGACGGCACGTTGTCTTTCGGTGTAACGACCTGAAACCGGAATGGTTCTGGTTAAATCACTCGAATAATTGGCGTATTCAGCTCCTACATCCAATAGTAGTAAATCACCCGCTTTACATTGTTGGTTGTTTTCAATATAATGCAAAACATTAGCATTGTTTCCCGAAGCGATAATCGGAGTATACGCAAATCCTTTGGAACGGTTACGTAAAAATTCGTGAGCCAATTCGGCTTCGATTTCGTATTCCATTACGTTCGGTTTAACGAAAGACAAAAGTCGGCGAATCCCTTTTTCAGTGATATTACATGCGTTTTGGATTAAATCAATTTCTTCACTTTCTTTAATTGAACGAATGCGTTGTAAGATAGGGTTCGATTTTTCAACTTTATGTGCAGGATACGTTTCTTTCCACCATTTGATGAATCTTGCCTCACGCGTTTCTGTTTCGATAACAGCGCGATAATGTTCATTAGTGTTAATATACATCGTATCGGCGTATGCCATGATTTCTTTTAAAGTCTTGTGGAAATCTTGCAACCAAATCACGGTTTTGATTCCAGAAACTTCAAAAGCACGCTCTTTGGTTAATTTTTCACCTTCCCAAACTGCGATATGATCATTGGTTTCTTTTAAGAATAATATTTCTTTTAGATGCTCATAAGGTGCATCAGGAAATAACAATAGGATACTTTCTTCTTGATCTACTCCGGATAAGTAGAAAATGTCGCGATGCTGAGCGAAAGGCAATGTGCTGTCTGCAGAAACTGGATAAATATCATTCGAATTGAAGATAGCAACTCCGTTTGGTTTCATTTGTGCTGTGAATTTTCTTCTGTTTTTGATGAATAAATCACGAGCTATCTGATGGTATTTCATAAAACTATATTTTTTAGAATACCAAAGTTACATAAACCGAATAAGTATCAATCAGCCAAATGGCGTTATTTTATATTCTTTCTGATTCGACTCATATGCCGACTCGAAATTCCAAGAAATGAGGCTAAATAATGTAGCGGAATTTCTTTCAAAAGTGTAGGCTCATTTTGCAATAATTTTTGATACCGTTCCTCAGGGGTGAGTGTCAGTAAATCAATTCGATAGTCATCAATCAGACAAATTTGCTTTTCGATTAAATCATAATAAAACCGATGGAATTCCTCGTTTTGATCTCTTAATATTTTGAAGTCATGCAAATTGATAACCATCAAACGAGTGTCTGTTAATGCTTTGATGTTTTTTCTGGAAATTTCTTCAAATAGGAAACTTTTGAGCGAGGAAGTGATGGTTTTTTTTAAGGCCAAATAGGTTGTTTTTTCCTCTTCTTCTACTAGTATGGAATGTTGTAAAATGCCTTCTTCCACAAAACAGAAATAAGGACAAATTTCGCCCTCTTTTACTAAATAGTCGTTCTTTTTTAATAGCAACGGACTAAAATTGCCTTTAAATCGTTCTATTGATAGGGTGTTCGTGCCATCAAAAAAAGAAGAAAGTGTGTGTGTGATTTTTGTGGTTTGCATCAATTGTATTCTTTTTCCAAATTTAAAAAACTAACGCGGTTTGTTTTCAATTTTATGATTACTTTAGTTTTATCTGTAATTAATTCATTATTCCTATGAATCTAAAAAAAATTCTAAGCTGTTTGCTTTTTGGAATGCTATTTTTATCCTGTGATGATAAAGACGATACGCCGCCTTATCAAGGTCCGTTTTTGATTGTGAAATTTAAATTTGATCCCAATCAAGAGCGTTTGAATAACCTTGGGCAACCTTCAACAGTTTCGGCTGGAAATGCAGCGCAATCTCCGGTATTTAATTCGATAAGTTCGCATTATTTGGAATTAGCTCCTTTGGCAACAACACAATTAGGTCAAGGTGAAATCTTATACCATGCTCCGGAAACTACAGCAGGTGGAGAACGTGCAATTGATTTCAGTAAATCCAAAATCGTAGCTGAAGGTGAAACTTTTTTGGCAATACCAATTCGACAAATTCAGGCGGGAAGTTATGAATGGGTGAGATGTTCGTTGGCGTATCAGAATTATACTATTAACATATGGAATTCGGGAGCAAATTTGGTGGGAAATCTAGGGAGTTTTGTTGGGTTTAATACTTATATCACAACTCACAGTTTGGGTGCTTACAATTTTACTGTGAATGGCAATCGCAAACAAGGTTATTGGGCTTTAAGTGTTTCAGGTTTGCCGTTTTCAGGACAGTCCCCGGAAGGAGCTACTACGGTTCCCAACCCATTAGCGTCAACTTCTCCAATACCGGCAGGTTCTTGTGTGGTTACTGGTAAATTTGCTGAAAAATTAGAGATTACGGGCAATGAAACGCAAGATATTGTGGTGACCTTGTCTTTGTCTGTCAATAACAGTTTCGAATGGGAAGAAGTCAATACAGATGGTAAATTTGAACCCAATGCTGGTGAAAATGTAGTAGATATGGGTTTGAGAGGATTGATTCCTTCATTTGTGAAATAGCGTATTGATTTTTTTATAGATAATTTTGACTGTAATCTTTTGTAAATCAACAAAAAAATAAGTCATTTTAAATTCATTATAAATAAGGGGAATTGGGTTGTAGATACAGTCAAATTCCCTTATTTTTGTTTCAATTTTTTTACAACCAATTATCTAACAAATATTATGGCAAAATCTGCACTTTTAAAGTCATCATTAGCAAAAAAATATTGGATGGCTCTTACGGGTTTATTTTTATGCTTGTTTTTGGTCGGTCACTTAGCTGGTAATTTACAGTTAATTTTCGGCGACGCATTGCAATTCAACAAGTATGCGTTGTTTATGACGACCAATCCTGCGGTAAAATTACTTTCTTACTTAACGTACATTTCAATTGTTTTCCACGCTGTTGATGGAATCATGTTGACGATTCAAAACAAAAAAGCACGTCCTATTGCTTACGCAATGAGCAGTCCGCAAAACAGCAGTTCTATGGCGTCAAGAAACATGGCGGTTTTAGGTACGGTGATTTTAGTGTTCATCGCAACACATATGACTAATTTCTGGGCAAAAATGCACTTTTCAGAAATGCCATTGCAAAAAACAACAATTGAATTACAACCGGGTATGGCTCAGGATTTCTATCTAACTACAGATGGAGGTTATGTTCCTGTTGATGAAACTGCCTATGTTGTAAAAAATAAAACAGAAATCTATGACGCTAAATTGAATATCAAACTTAAAGAAGCGTACAAAGATTTGCACAAAATTACTTTCGAATTCTTTAAAGATCCAAAATGGGGATTACCATTTACGATTTTTTATGTTTTATCAATGCTAGTGTTAGGATTTCACTTATGGCATGGTTTCCAAAGTGCATTCCAATCTTTGGGTATCAATAATAAGTTCACACCGGCTATCCAATTATTCGGTAAAGGATTTGCAATCATTGTTCCTTTTTTGTTTGCAGTTATCCCAGTTTGTATTTATTTTAATCTTGTTGTAAAGCACTAATATATGAAGTTAGATTCTAAAATACCAGAAGGTTCTATTTCAGAGAAATGGACTAATCATAAAAACCATTTAAAATTAGTTGCACCTAATAACCGTCCTAAAATTGATGTTATCGTTGTAGGAACAGGTTTGGCTGGAGCGTCTGCTGCTGCTTCTTTAGGTGAAATGGGATACAATGTAAAAGCATTTTGTTTTCAGGATTCTCCACGTCGTGCCCACTCTATCGCGGCTCAAGGTGGTGTAAATGCTGCTAAAAATTACCAAAACGACGGTGACTCAGTTTACCGTTTATTCTATGATACAATTAAAGGTGGAGATTACCGTGCACGTGAAGCTAATGTACATCGTTTAGCGGAAGTTTCAGGAAATATTATCGACCAATGTGTGGCTCAAGGAGTCCCTTTTGCACGTGAGTACGGAGGTTTGTTGGATAACCGTTCGTTCGGTGGTACTCAAGTACAGCGTACATTCTATGCAGCGGGTCAAACAGGACAACAATTGTTATTGGGTGCTTACTCAGCATTGTCTCGTCAAATCGGTTTAGGTCGTGTGAAAATGTACAATCGTCACGAGATGTTAGATATTGTAAAAGTGGACGGTAAAGCTCGTGGAATTATTGCTCGTGATTTGGTGACTGGTGAAATTCAACGCCATTCTGCTCACGCAGTAATCATCGCGTCTGGTGGTTATGGTAACGTATATTTCTTGTCGACAAATGCTATGGGAAGTAACGTAACCGCTGGATGGAAAATCCACAAACAAGGTGCTTTATTCGCAAACCCATGTTATGTACAAATTCACCCAACATGTATCCCAGTTCATGGAACCAATCAGTCGAAATTAACATTGATGTCTGAATCGTTACGTAACTCTGGACGTATTTGGGTACCAAAGAAAAAAGAAGATGCACAAGCAATCCGTGAAGGAAAACTAAAACCTACGCAAATTGCAGAAGCAGATAGAGATTATTACTTGGAAAGAAGATATCCGGCTTTCGGTAACTTAGTACCACGTGACGTTGCTTCACGTGCCGCTAAAGAGCGTTGTGATGCCGGTTACGGAATCGAGGCAAACGACACCAACGAAGGAGTTTACCTAGACTTCTCTTCTGAAATCATTTCAAAAGGAAAACAAGCGGCTTACGCTAAAGGAAATCATAATCCTACCGATGCTGAAGTAACTGCTTTAGGTAAACAATGGTTGGAAGAAAAATATGGTAACCTATTTACCATGTACCAAAAAATTACAGACGAAAATCCATACGAAACACCAATGAAAATCTATCCTGCGGTTCACTATACCATGGGAGGTGTTTGGGTTGATTACAACTTGCAATCAACAATTCCAGGATGTTTCGTAGCAGGTGAAGCCAATTTCTCTGATCACGGAGCAAACCGTTTGGGAGCTTCAGCTTTAATGCAAGGTTTAGCAGACGGATACTTTGTGCTGCCATATACTGTTTCTAACTATTTGGCCGATGAAATCCGTACTGGAAAAATCTCTACTGAGTCTGCTGAATTCGTTGAAGCAGAAAAGAGAGTAAAAGATCAAATCAATTTCTTCTTGAATAACAATGGAACGAAATCGGTTGATCATTTCCATAAAGCTTTAGGAAACATTATGTGGAATAAAGTAGGTATGGGAAGAAATGCGCAAGGATTAAATGAGGCTATTGCCGAAATTGATGCTTTACGTAAAGAATTCTATAAAGATGTTTTTGTTCCTGGTTCTGCTGATGAAATGAATACAGAATTGGAAAAAGCAATTCGTGTTGCCGATTTCATGGAATTGGGTCAATTGATGGCAATGGATGCATTACAACGTGAAGAATCTTGTGGTGGTCACTTCCGTGAAGAGCATCAGGATGCTGAGGGAGAAACCTTACGTGATGACGAAAACTTCTCGTTTGTTGGAGCTTGGGAATACCAAGGGGAAGACATCAATAAAGAGGTATTACACAAAGAAGAGTTGAAATACGAATTCATCAAAATCGCTGCACGTAACTATAAATAATAGTTGACGGCTATAAAAAAATAAGATTATGGCATCTAAAAAGAATATCAATATAAAATTGAAAGTTTGGCGTCAGAAAAACGCTAAAACTTCAGGAAGTATGGAGTCATACCAACTGGATAATGTTTCTACTGACAGCTCGTTCTTAGAAATGTTGGACCAATTGAATGAACAATTGGTTAATGAAAGAAAAGAACCAATCGCATTCGATCACGACTGTCGTGAAGGAATTTGTGGTATGTGTTCATTATACATCAACGGACGCGCACACGGACCAGATACAGGAATTACTACTTGTCAGTTGCATATGCGTATGTTCAACGACGGTGATACAATCTATGTAGAGCCATGGAGAAGTAAAGCGTTCCCAGTAATCAAGGATTTAGTGGTTGATAGAAGTGCTTTTGATAGAATTCAGCAAGCTGGTGGTTTCGTTTCGGTAAACACTTCGGGTAATACTATTGATGCGAATACAATTCCAGTGCCTAAAGCCGATGCTGATAAAGCTTTCGAAGCAGCAGCATGTATTGGTTGTGGAGCTTGTGTGGCGACTTGTAAAAATGGTTCTGCTATGTTGTTTGTTGGTGCTAAAGTATCTCAATATGCATTATTACCTCAAGGTAGAGTAGAAGCTACTGACCGTGTGTTAAATATGGTTCGTCAAATGGATGAAGAAGGATTCGGTAACTGTACGAATACCGGTGCTTGTGAAATCGAATGTCCAAAAGGTATTTCATTGGAGAATATCGCTCGCATGAACAGAGAATATCTGAAAGCAAGTTTGATAAAATAATGAAAAGCGTCTTCGGACGCTTTTTTTAATGGTTCGATTTTTGTTAATTTAATTCAAAAAGAATAATGAAAAGTATATATCTATTGTTTCTATTGGTTTCTACACTAGCATTTTCACAAACCGACGAAGAAAAGGCAGAAAAGAAAAGGAAAATTGAAGCAGAAAAGGCTTCTTTGCCTAAACCTTACCAAGAAATGGAAGATGCTGATAGCAAAGTGAAAGAACTGTTGGGTGTGGCCAAAGCGGAAAATAAAAATATTATGATCCAAATTGGTGGAAATTGGTGCGTATGGTGTTTACGACTGAACGATTTCGTTCAAAAAACGGAGGTATTGAAAAGTACAATGGATGAAAACTACATTTATTATCATTTGAATTGGTCTCCCAAAAATAAAAACGAAAAATTCTTCAGCCACTATAACGGTAACCCAGGCGAAAAAATGGGATACCCAGTTTTTATGATATTGGATTCCAATGGTAAAGTGTTGCATGTTCAAGAAACTGGTTCTTTGGAAGAAGGAAAAGGATACAGTCA
Source organism: Flavobacterium sp. MAHUQ-57 (assembly GCF_051908335.1). Classification (NCBI taxonomy): domain Bacteria; kingdom Pseudomonadati; phylum Bacteroidota; class Flavobacteriia; order Flavobacteriales; family Flavobacteriaceae; genus Flavobacterium; species Flavobacterium sp. MAHUQ-57. The sequence goes on from NZ_JBPZTE010000007.1 coordinate 1,423,046, forward strand.
AGAGAAAATCAAAACTTTCTTAGATAGTTGGAAAGTTAAAAGTTGATAAACTCTCTATTGGCATAATTCTAAAAGCATCTGTATTTACAGATGCTTTTTTGTATGAAATAACTGTAAGTATTGCTTATGAATTCCTATCTTTCGCAAAAAGGATAAAAAAATTAAGATGACTTTAAATTTAAAAATAGTAGCATTGGTGTTTTTTGTGATGTTTTCAAACATGATGTTGAAAGCACAAGAAAAGGGAATCAATATGAAGAACAAGGAAAATGGGAAAACTGTTTTTTTGAAAGAAAACAAAAGAGTAGCTGTTAAAACGGATAGTGGTAAAGTTTTTAAAGGTCGTTTTAAAATCGTTGATGATAAGTCTATTGCTATACGTAAAGATACGATAGCGTTGACCTCAATTGTTAAAATTAAAAGACGTCCTGTAGGATTGTCTATTGCTTCCGGTTTGCTTGTTGCGGGAATCGGTACACCCGTAACGATTGTGTCAATTGCTTATGGTGGTTATGCTGTATTGTTAGTGCCAGTCGGAGTTGCGATTGATGGTGTCGGATTGGCATTGCCTGCTTTTGGTAGAAGGTACAAAGAAAATAATTGGGATTATGTAATCTCCAAATAAATGAACAATCAACGATGTGATGTGGTAATTTAAAGTTAATTATATGCAAAAAAGCATTCTGAAAAGAATGCTTTTTTTATGTTTACGTATGAAAAAACTTCTATTTTTTTGCTTTTTGCCTCTATTGGCTGAGGCTCAGGTAAGTAACCAAAACGTAAATATAGAACCCAAAGGGAATTGGTATTTTGGTGCAGAATTAGGTTTGAATAGTATTCCTTCTTTTGCTAACAATGGAACAAAAAATTCCTTCCAAGGTGGTTTAATGGCTGAATATTATTTTGCAAAACAATGGAGTGCCAGTGGAAGAATTAAATATTTTAAAACGGGTGTTTCTTTTGTTGAAGACGAAGCGAATGGCATTTTTGATGGAGCTGTTGTCTCGGTTCCTGTTGATCTGAAATGGGAATTTACGATTCATAAAAACCTTAAAGGAAATTTGAAATTAGGTGCAGCCTATAACCATGAAATTAAAAGTGATTATCGTTTTCCTGATGGAAAAGAAACCGACTTTTCAAAATCATTCTTCAGTATGAATTCAGGTGCAGGTTTAAGTTATTTCGTTTCTCCGAAAATGGCTTTTTATATCGATATGGAAATGTATCGTTTAGGTGGTTACAAAGGGAATACAGGAGGTATAATAGGATATAATTATTATACGGATAATAACCATTTCAATTTAGGTGTAAAATATAACTTTAATTAATTCATTACCTCATTACAAACACATCCAAATACTACAAGGTTTTTATTTGGATGTGTTTTTGTATTTTTAACATATGAAAATAGCCATTATCCAGTCTGATATTGTTTGGGAAAATACAATTGCCAATCGGAATCATTTCGAAGTAAAAATTAATGCAATAAATGACGCTGTTGATCTTATAGTGTTACCCGAAATGTTTTCCACGGGTTTTACTATGAATCCTTCAGCTGTTGCCGAGACAATGAATGGAGAAACAGTACAATGGATGCAGGAAATGGCTGTAAAAAGACAGTCAGCCATTACTGGAAGTTTGGTAATTGAAGAGGAGAATAATTTTTACAATCGAATGATATTTGTCTTTCCCGATGGAACTTTGAAAACTTACGATAAACGTCACCTCTTTACTTTGGCTAAAGAAGAACATGTTTTTACTCCAGGTAAGGAAAAAGTCATAGTTGAGTATAAAGATTGGAAAATATGTCTTCAAATATGTTACGATTTACGTTTTCCTGTTTTTACCCGTAACGTTGAAAATTATGATTTACTTATTTATGTAGCCAGCTGGCCCAAACCGCGGATTAATGCTTGGGATATTCTGCTAAAAGCGAGAGCTGTCGAAAATCTTTGCTACACTATCGGAGTTAATCGAATTGGGTTCGACGCCAATCAATTGGAGTATATTGGGCATTCTCAAATTATTGACTATCTAGGGAATTACACTATAGAACCGTTTGAAAGGGAGGCTGTGAAAGTGATTGCTTTGGATAAAAATACCATGTTAGAAACCCGTAAGCGTTTGAACTTTCTTAACGATAAAGATACTTTTCAACTATTCGAAAAATAAGATAAATTCTTTGAGGATTAATCATCAAAAGGATAACTGATGAATTGATGTCAGTTACCTAAGTCAATATCCTGATTGACATCCCAATTGGCTCGTACATCGATTTCGGTTGGGAAATGAAAAACTTCCTCAGCTTGTCTGTTTTGCAAAAAGCTACCGGTATCACGCTGACCGTTTTTATTTTCGTCATAAATTATTCGGAGCGAGTATTTTTGTGGTTCAATCAATAAAAACTCTACAACAGGATTGCTCTCAGTATATTTAGTAGCTAAAACTGTTCCTTTATTATCGGTCAATTCAATTACTAAAGGGAATGATTTGACATTTTTCAGATTCAATTTCAAATTACCGTAATCAGCATACGACCTTGTTGATAAATCTATTTTCACCAATTTATTGACTTGTCCCAAATAATCTTCAATGGCTTTAGGCATCATTGTAAAGGTGTATTTTTCATTCGGTTCTTTGTCGAACTTAACTTCAAGATCCTGATTGAATTCATCGTAATTTAGGGAGAATTTAACAGCAGTCGAATCACTTTTTACAAGTTTCATTAAGGTAATGTCAAATTTTTCCAAAGGTGTATTTGAATTTAACTTGAATACATCGTTGAATCCAATGTTGCCTCTGTATTTGCTCGAAAGGCTAATCGTGTCTTGTTTTAAACCGCGTGTTTTTATAGTGTATTCTTTGCGATAATCTTCTTTAGAAACATTCAGTTGTATTGAATCTTTTTGTAAAGGAGAAAACCAAATCTGAAGCGAATCTTTGTCCTTCATTTTTGTGGTTCTAATCTTGAAATCCTGATTTTGACGGAGTGCAGTAATCTTTGCGTTTTTGAAATCACCTTCATAACCCATCGTTATTCTATTTGCCGAAGTCTGAGTCGGTTTTTTGGTTTTGAATTTCGGTACTTCTTTGAAAAGCTCCAATTCAAAAATTGCATTGTCAGGAACTGTAATCGTCTGGTTGTAAAACCCAATCTTGTCTGTATTGGGGTCAAATTTGTAGTTTGCAGTTTTTTCCTTTAAAGCAATAAGTTTGTATTTTCCAGCTTTAACATTTTCAATTTTAAATGTTTTTAAACTGTCTAAAGTGTTCGTCGTGTATCTTGGAGTTTGCTTGTAAATGATAGAATCATTGTAGTTGGTGTCTACTTCATAAAGCATTACATTAACATAAGAGTCTGCTTCTTTTTCGTAAGAATCTTTGATGATTCCTTCAATGCGAAGTGAATCCAATTCGGATCCAGTAGAGAAAACATATTTGAATTGAGATAAGATATTGTCTTCATTATTGTCGCGAATGCTTTCTCCAAAATTAAAACTATAGGTTGTGTTGGCTTGTAAAGTATCGTTGATTTTAATGGTAATCTGTTTGCTGGCACTCCCTTGAGGAAGCACAGTAATTTGATTTTTCATTAGTGGTGAAACAATAAGATTTTTTTGTAAATCTTTTACTTTTACGTATTCATCAAAATTAATTTTGATGGTTTTTTGATTGAAATTTGTAGATAGATTCTCTGGATTGCTCGAAACAATTTTAGGCGGTGTAACGTCTTTCTCACCACCAGTAATGGAGCCTCTTTTGGCACAAGCGACCAAAAATAGTAGAGCAATAGTTGTATAGCTTAAAAACTTAAGTTTTCTCATTCAGATTGTTTTACAGTGCAAAATAACCACTTTATTTAGTGTTAATGAAATATTTTTGGAATGTTTGCAATTTTACGACTCCGAAAAGGCCATGGTGACAATGCTTACTTTGGCTCCAGGAATTTTCAAAATGGCGCGTCCGCAACTTTCTAAAGTGGCGCCTGTAGTTAAAACGTCATCAACAAGAAGAAAGTGTTTGTTGTGATGTTGCTCATCGAAATGTATGTCAAAAGTATTTTCAGCTAAATTGGATCTAGAGGTCAGATTCTTTTTGGATTGACTAATGGTGTGATGGTTTCGAAACAGCAAATCATTGTTAACGTTAATGTTGAGTTCTTTGCCAAGTGCATTGCAAAATGTAGTTACTTGATTATAGCCGCGTTCTTTAAGCCTTTTTTTGTGTAATGGTACAGGGATAATATAGTCGGCCGACTTTATAACGGATTGCTGTGCTAGTTCTTCAGCATACCATTCGCCAAGTATCGTTCCGATGTGTTGCTGATTTTTGTATTTTAAATTGTGGATAAGTTGTTGAGTAACACCTTTTTTATGATAATAAAACATAGAAGAAACATGTTGTGTAGGAATTCTTCCATAAAATTTTTTGTAGGCTTCATTTTCCTTAAAAGCGGTATGATTTGTAAGAGGAATCTCATGTCGGCATACCGTACATAGGTGATTTTCAGATTCTAAAATAAATTGACTGCAACCAGAACAAACTTTGGGGTAAAATAAGTTTAACAAATATTTAAGCATTTCGTCGATTTTTTTTTTTCTTTCTCGTGTAATCAGATAAATTTAGAAAAAATAAATTAATTAGGCCCTGAGTATGACGGTGAAAATTCCTACAGTGGTATTGAAATTGACTTCAGTTGCACTTATGTCTGCAACTTTTGTGTTTGCCCTAAAATATTACGATTCTAAAAATCAAAACAAAAAACTTGAAGAAAATATAAGACTTGATAGGGAAACCTATACCAATGAGTTAAAAGAAATTTTGAATCGTTATGATTCTGAAGTGCTGAAAAATAAACAGTTGTTGGAAGAAAGAGGTGTAGTAGTACAGGAGCAAGTAGTGTCTTCAGGTAAAAACGTTTATCGTCTTGAGAAGCGATTAGTTCCGATTGATAAATTGGTTAAAAAGACCAAAACAGATTCCTTTCAAGTGATTTTGGATAGACAAATTGAAGAAAATAAAGACTTGTCAGATCAGTTGAAAAATTTGTCCGAGAAAAACAGAGAACTACAAAGAAAGAATAACGATAATGAGGCGGTACTCGCCGTTTCTAAAAATCTTACTGCAACGAACGTAACTGCAAACGGAATTAAGATTGTATCCAATAACATTATTGAAACCAAACGTTTTAATGCTACCGAACAAATTAAGGTTTGTTTTACTTTGTTGGAAAATAAGGCAGCAGTAAAGGGATATAAAGATGTATACATTCAAGTGGTTAATCCTGATGGTAAAGTAGTGTCTCAAAATGGAGAGTTTATGGAATCCGGAGAACGATTACTAAATTTCAGTGCAAAAACCAATGTGTATTATGACAATGAAGAATTGGACGTTTGTGTATTCGTGGATCCTAATAAAAAAGATATGTCTAAAGGTGACTATGAAATCAACATCTATTCAGGAATTAACCTGATTGGAAGTACTGTATTTTCATTAAAATAATACGATTTGTCACTTTTCAATTAAAAACCAACTTTCATCTCATATAAATTGTAATACAAAACGGATTTTTTAAGTCCGTTTTTTTTATTTTTGCACCACTATGGCAAAACAAGAAGATTTATTTAAAAATGTAGTTTCGCATGCAAAAGAGTATGGATTCATTTTCCAATCGAGCGAAATTTATGATGGTTTGAGCGCAGTATATGATTATGCTCAAAACGGAGTGGAATTAAAAAAGAATATTAGAGACTATTGGTGGAAATCAATGGTGCAGATGCACGAAAATATTGTGGGTATCGATGCTGCTATCTTCATGCATCCTACCACATGGAAGGCATCAGGTCACGTTGATGCTTTCAATGATCCATTGATCGACAACAAAGACTCTAAGAAAAGATACCGTGCCGATGTTTTAATTGAGGATTATGCCGAAAAATTAAACCAAAAAGCACAAAAAGAAATCGAAAAGGCAAAAGGTCGTTTCGGTGATGCTTTCGACGAAGCGCAATTCGTGGCTACTAATGAAAGAGTAAAAGGGTATTTAGACCAGAAAAATGCAATTCTCCAAAGAATGGCAAAAGGTTTGGATACTGGTGACTTGGCCGATGTAAAAGCCTTAATTGAAGAGTTGGAAATCGCTTGTCCGGATTCAGGTTCTAAAAACTGGACGGAAGTACGTCAGTTCAATTTGATGTTCGGAACAAAATTAGGGGCTTCTGCTGATACGGCTATGGATTTATACCTACGTCCGGAAACAGCTCAAGGTATTTTCGTTAATTTCCTGAATGTTCAAAAAACGGGACGTATGAAAATTCCTTTTGGTATTGCACAAACGGGTAAAGCATTCCGTAACGAAATCGTAGCGCGTCAATTCATTTTCCGTATGCGCGAATTCGAACAAATGGAAATGCAGTTCTTTGTGAAACCAGGTGAAGAAATGAAATACTACGAGTATTGGAAAAATACACGTTTGAATTGGCATTTATCATTAGGATTAGGTAAAGAAAATTACCGTTTCCACGATCATGAAAAATTAGCGCATTATGCAAATGCCGCTGCCGATATCGAATTCAATTTCCCATTCGGATTCAAAGAATTGGAAGGAATTCACTCGCGTACCGACTTCGATTTGAAAGCGCATGAAGAGTTTTCAGGTAAAAAAATGCAATATTTCGATACCGAAGAAAACAAAAACTACACGCCATACGTAGTGGAAACTTCAGTTGGTTTGGATCGTATGTTCTTAGCGGTATTCTCAAAAGCGTTGCAAGAAGAAACTTTGGAAGATGGTTCTACAAGAACAGTTTTGCGTTTGCCTTCGGTTTTAGCGCCAACCAAAGCAGCTGTATTGCCATTGGTGAAAAAAGATGGATTGCCTGATGTTGCCAAACAAATTATCGAAGATTTGAAATGGGATTTCAATGTAGCTTACGATGAAAAAGATGCGGTAGGTCGTCGTTACCGTCGTCAGGATGCCTTAGGAACACCTTTCTGTATTACAGTCGATCATCAAACTTTAGAAGATCAAACAGTAACTATCCGTCACCGTGATTCAATGCAACAAGATCGCGTTGCGATTGCTGATTTAAGAGGAATTATCAGTAACGAAGTTTCCATGAGAAACTGGTTGATGAAAATGTAGTTTTATTAAATACCCAAAATATAAAAATCCCAAATTCCAGTTAAGGTATTTGGGATTTTTTATGATGTTTAAATTGGAATTTAGTTTTTGGAATTTGTTGTTTACGCCTGCAACTCATGCAAACGTTTTACATACTTCCCAATCACATCAAATTCTAAATTCACTTTTGTGCCTACTTTAAAACTATTGAAGTTGGTGTGCTCATAAGTATAAGGTATAATCGCAACACTGAATTCGTTCAGCTTTGAATTGACCACAGTCAAACTGGTTCCGTTTACAGTAATTGATCCTTTTTCGATTGTGATGTTGTTTAATGACTTGTCATATTCGAAAGTAAAGTACCAACTTCCATTGGCTTCTTCAATGTTTTTGCAAATAGCCGTTTGATCCACATGACCTTGTACGATATGGCCGTCCAATCGGTCTCCCAGTTTCATGGCGCGTTCTAAATTTACCTTGTCGCCAACATTCCAATCGCCCAAATTGGTTTTTTCGATGGTTTCTTTAATAGCAGTAACGGTGTATTTGTCGTTTTCAATGTTAACCACGGTTAAACAAACGCCATTGTGGGCCACACTTTGGTCAATTTTTAATTCTTCAGTAATTGAAGATTGTACGGTAACGTGAATATTTTCACCTTCTTTTTGAAGTGATTGTATAGTTCCGAGAGTTTCTATGATGCCTGTAAACATTAACTGATTAATTTTAGTAAATTTGCATTCAAAATTAGCAATAAATACATTGAACTGATGACAAAAAGACCAGAAAATATAATTATAGGTATCTCTATTGGTGATTTGAACGGAGTGGGAAGCGAAGTCATCCTGAAGTCGTTTGAGGATACACGTATGCTGGAACTGTGTACGCCGGTGATTTTTGCTAATGTTAAAATTCTTTCTTTTTTAAAAAAGAGTTTGAATCTGAATGTCAACCTTCATGGCATCGATAAAATCGAACAAGCTTTGACTGGAAAAATCAATGTGCTTAATATTTGGCGTGAAGGAGTGAATGTTGAATACGGTAAAGTAGATGAAAATGTCGGGAAGTATGCAGTGAAATCTTTTGTTGAAGCGACTAAAGCTTTAAAAGAAGGAGCAATTGATGCTTTGGTTACTGCGCCTATCAATAAATCGAATATTCAATCGGAAGAATTTTCTTTCCCCGGACATACTGATTATTTGGATCAGGAATTGGAAGGTGATGCGTTAATGTTTATGATTCAAGATAATTTACGTGTTGGATTGCTTACAGATCATGTGCCGCTTAATGAGGTGGCGAAACATTTAACAGAAGAATTGATTCGTAAAAAAATAAAAACCATTCACCAGTCCTTGATTCAGGATTTTGGAATTAACCGTCCTAGAATTGCAGTTTTAGGTTTAAATCCGCATTCAGGTGACAATGGTGTGATTGGAGATGAAGAAGAAAAAGTGTTGAAGCCAGCTATGAAAAAGATTTTTGAGGAAGGTATTTTGGTTTTTGGTCCTTTTTCAGCAGATGGATTCTTCGGAAGTAATCAATACGAAAAGTACGATGCAGTCATTGCAACCTATCATGATCAAGGTTTAATTCCGTTTAAAACCTTGTCTTTTGGAAAAGGAGTAAATTATACCGCAGGATTAAATAAGATAAGAACTTCTCCAGATCATGGAACTGGTTTTGACATTGCCGGAAAAGGAATTGCAGAGCATCAGTCTTTTTTGGAAGCAATTTATGCGGCCATTGATATTTTTAAATCACGAAATGACTATAAAGATATCGTTGCGAATCCTTTAAAAGTGAAAGAAAAGCAGTTATAAACAAAAAAATGTTTATAACCCTTTTGAATTTATAAATTATTTATATCTTTGCACACCCTAATTGAGGGACAAATTGTTGTTAGGATGAAACGCTGTAAAGAAAAATTTCTTTATTTAAAGGGTTAAATCACAAAGCGTTCCATCTGATGCCTATAAAAAATGTAGATTGATCAGATGAAAGTTACAAATGAATATTTAATTCCATATGTGGGATTAAAGCTTGGGAAACATCAGTTTGAATACCAAATTAGTAAGGCGTTCTTTGATCACTTTGAGTACGACGAATTTGATTCGGCCGACATAAAAGTGAATTTGGTTTTAGAAAAGCAAAGTTCGATGCTTGAATTGAATTTCAAGCACAACGGAACCATAAATGTTCCTTGCGATTTGACAAATGAACCGTTTGATTTGCCTATTAAAGGAAAATTGAAATTGGTTGTTAGATTTGGAGAAACGTATAACGATGACAATGAAGAGCTGTTGATTCTTCCTTTTGGAGAACACCAAATTGATGTCATGCAGTACATTTATGAAATGATTGTCTTGTCTATTCCATTAAAAAGGATTCATCCCGGAGTGAAGGATGGAACGTTGAAAACGGACGCGATGGATAAGTTGAATACTATCGAAGTCAAAGACGAAGAAGAAATAAAAGAAGAAGAAATTGACCCGCGTTGGGCAGCATTAAAGAAACTATTAACGGATAAATAATTTTGTAAAATGGCACATCCTAAGAGAAAAACCTCGAAAACAAGAAGAGACAAAAGAAGAACTCACTATAAAGCAACTGTTGCTCAAATCGCAACTTGTCCAGTAACTGGAGAAGCGCATTTATACCACAGAGCTTACTGGCATGAAGGTAAAATGTATTACAGAGGTCAAGTAGTTATTGATAAATCAGTAGCTGTTGCTTAATACGTTTTAGTAAAAAGAAAATCGAACTCTCACTCGAAATGTGAGAGTTTTTTTGTTGGATAGAACCGAAATTATTTTTCAAAGAACTAAATGTCTTTGTTTTAAAGTTTTTTCGTAACTTCAACCTCTTTTTGAAACATTTGTTTTAAGTTGAATTATTTGAACAACATGAATACAATTACTGCCGCAATAACCGCCGTAGGCGCCTATGTTCCTGACTATGTTCTGTCTAATGAAGTTCTTGAGACTATGATAGATACGACAGATGAGTGGATTACCACCAGAACAGGAATCAAAGAACGAAGAATTCTGAAAGAAAAAGGAAAAGGATCTTCTTATCTTGCTATCAAAGCAGCACAAAACTTAATCGAAAAAACGGGTCTGGATCCAAAAACCATTGATTTGGTTATCTTGGCGTCAGCTACTCCGGATATGCCGGTAGCATCTACAGGTGTGTATGTGGCGAGTCAAATTGGTGCAACCAATGCCTATGCCTATGATTTACAAGCTGCCTGTTCGAGCTTCCTTTACGGAATGTCAAATGCCGCAGCCTACATTCAATCAGGTAGATATAAAAAAGTATTGCTAATTGGTGCCGATAAAATGTCATCAATTATTGATTATACAGACAGAGCAACCTGCATTATCTTTGGAGATGGTGCAGGTGCTGTTCTTTTTGAACCTAACTATGAAGGGTTTGGATTACAGGACGAAATTTTAAAAAGCGACGGAATCGGTCGTGATTACCTTAAAATTGATGCAGGTGGTTCTATTATGCCAGCTTCTAAAGATACCGTAGAAAACGGTTTGCATACCGTGTTCCAAGATGGAAAAACAGTATTCAAATACGCTGTTTCCGGTATGGCTGATGTGAGTGAACAAATCATGGAGCGCAACGGTTTAACCGGCGATTCTGTGGATTGGTTGGTAGCACACCAAGCCAACAAGCGCATCATCGATGCTACTGCTCAACGTATGAATTTGGACGAAAACAAAGTCTTGATTAATATTCATCGTTACGGAAACACAACTTCGGGAACTTTACCGTTGTTATTGAGTGATTTCGAAAAACAATTGAAAAAAGGAGATAATCTTATATTTGCATCTTTCGGAGGTGGATTCACTTGGGGATCTATTTATCTGAAATGGGCTTATGATACTAAATAATAAACCAAAAATCGAATATCATGGATATTAGAGAAATTCAGAACTTAATTAAATTTGTAGCAAAATCAGGTGCTACTGAAGTAAAATTAGAGATGGATGATTTCAAAATCACTATCAAAACTACTGACGCTGGAGCAACTGAGCACACTTACATTCAACAAGTGCCTATGCAAGCTGCGATGCCTCAAGTACAAGCAGCTCCTGTAGCTCCTGTAGCGGCTCAACCTACAGCAGCAACTCCTGTAGCTGAAGCTGATGAGAACGCGAAATACATTACTGTGAAATCTCCAATGATCGGTACTTTCTACCGTAAACCATCTCCAGATAAACCTGTATTTGTTGAAGTTGGTTCGTCAATCGGTAAAGGTGATACGCTTTGTGTAATTGAAGCAATGAAATTATTCAACGAAATCGAAAGTGAAGTGTCTGGTAAAATCGTTAAGATCTTAGTAGAAGATGCATCTCCAGTAGAATTCGACCAACCATTATTCTTAGTAGACCCGTCATAATTTAATAAAATTCCAAGTAATTAAAATCCAAATTCCAATTTGGTTGGGATTTTGTTTTTGGGATTTGAAATTTTATTGTAAAGTTATGTTTAAAAAAATATTAATCGCAAACAGGGGAGAAATTGCACTTCGTGTAATTAGAACTTGTAAAGAAATGGGAATTAAAACCGTAGCGGTTTATTCTACAGCCGATGCAGAAAGTTTGCACGTCAAATTTGCTGATGAAGCAGTTTGTATCGGACCTGCACCAAGTAACTTGTCGTACTTGAAAATGTCTAACATTATCGCAGCTGCTGAAATTACTAATGCTGATGCAATTCATCCTGGTTACGGTTTCTTGTCTGAGAATGCTAAATTCTCTAAAATCTGTCAAGAACATGGTATCAAATTTATCGGGGCTTCTCCCGAAATGATTGATAAAATGGGGGATAAAGCAACTGCAAAAGCAACGATGAAAGCTGCTGGCGTTCCTTGTGTTCCTGGATCAGAGGGTATTTTAGCCTCTTTTGAAGAAGCTAAAAAAACAGCCAAAGAAATCGGGTACCCTGTTATGATGAAAGCTACTGCCGGTGGTGGTGGTAAAGGGATGCGCGCAATCTGGAAAGAAGAAGAGCTTGAAAAAGCTTGGGAAAGTGCTCGTATGGAAGCTGCTGCTGCTTTCGGAAATGACGGTATGTACATGGAAAAACTTATCGAAGAACCACGTCATATCGAAATTCAAGTAGTCGGAGATTCATTCGGTAAAGCATGTCACCTTTCGGAAAGAGATTGCTCTGTACAAAGAAGACACCAAAAATTAACTGAAGAAACACCTTCTCCTTTCATGACCGACGATTTACGTCACAGAATGGGTGAGGCTGCAGTTAAAGCGGCTGAGTTTATTAAATATGAAGGTGCGGGTACTGTTGAGTTCTTAGTGGACAAACACAGAAATTTCTACTTCATGGAGATGAATACGCGTATCCAAGTAGAACACCCAATCACTGAACAAGTAATCGACTACGATTTAATTCGTGAGCAAATTTTAGTTGCAGCGGGTGTGCCAATTTCTGGTAAAAACTATTTGCCGCAATTGCACTCTATCGAATGTCGTATCAATGCGGAAGATCCATACAACGATTTCCGTCCTTCTCCAGGTAAAATTACCGTTTTACATGCTCCAGGAGGTCACGGTGTGCGTTTGGATACTCACGTGTATGCAGGTTATACCATTCCACCTAATTATGACTCAATGATTGCGAAGTTGATCACAACTGCGCAAACGAGAGAAGAAGCTATTTCTAAAATGAAACGTGCTTTGGATGAGTTCGTAATCGAAGGTATCAAAACTACAATCCCTTTCCACAGACAATTAATGGACGAGGCTGATTATGTAGCTGGTAACTATACAACAAAATTCATGGAGTCTTTCGTCATGAAAGAACCTAAAAATTAATACCGAAGCCCTGATCAATCAGGGCTTTTTTATTGCCCATCAGTCAAGTTAATCCCCAAATGACTAATCACTCTTTGCTAAGTACTATGGACTAAGTGCTAATTACTAGCCACTAATCACTACTAATGGCACTATAATTGTTCGGTAATCGTCTTGTTAACCACTAAAACCATCAAGATGAATTCAACTACGGAAAGAGGATACGGAGCCCGCATCGGTAACGCTCAAAAACTGGTTCAGGCACTCGAAAGTTTCTCCAATTACCAATCTGTACAACCGGAACTGAGTATCGCCAAATTAAACGAACAAATTGCTGCAATCCACAATCTCAATAACGAAGTGGCGTCCAAAAAACAAGCGTATTCACTGGCTGTCGAGCACCGTCTCCAGATTCTGGAAAAAAGTCCAAACTCAATTAAAAAAGTGTTGTCACCCATTAATGCTAATGTAAAGGCTGTTTATGGAAGAAGTGCCAAAGAAGCATTGCTTGTCGCGGGTATCATCGAAAAAATGAGAGGTGCTAATATAGCGAAGCCAAAAAATCCCGAAGTTGATACTGTAAGTCAATCCTATCAATCTTATCATTCAAAAACGCAATTCTTTGCCGATTTAATAGCGAATATTTCTGACTTCGGTTCCGAATATAGCCTGGCTAATTCTAAACTTAATGTGATTTCTCTTCAAGCTTTATATAATGATGCTGTTGCTGCAAACAATGGTGTGGTTGATTCTCATGTCCAATTTTCTTTAACTAACAGTAGAAGAATTGAGGCTTATTCAAATCTTTCCCATAGCGCCACAAGAATCAAGGAAAGTGTCAAGGCGCAGTATGGTACTCAGTCTGTGGAATACCGTTTAATTAAAAGTTTTTTTATTTAGCAAAACTTGCTGTCACGATTTGTGAATTGTATTTATTGTTAGACTTTATGCAGAGTTTGTTATGTCTTGTGTTAAGTTTGTTAGGCTTTGAGAAAAGCTTGTATTGTCTTCTGTAAAGTTTGTTAGGCTTTATGTAAACTTTGTTAGGCTTTGAATAAAGTTGGTTATGTCTTGTGTAATGTTTGTTAGGCTTTGTGCAGAATTTGTTAAGCCTTGTGCAGAGTTTGTTATGTCTTCTATAAAGTTTGTTAAGCCTCGTGCAGAATTTGTTGAGGCCAATGATTTAATTCCAAAGCATAAAAAAGCCTCTGTTTTACCAGAGGCTTTGTACTTGGGTTAAATATGTATTCCTCCAGAGGCTTCTATTCTTTGTCCATTAACCCATTTCGATTCATCAGAACAAAGGAATGCCACAACACCGCCAATGTCATCAGGCTGACCAACTCTTCCTAGTGGTGTCAAATTGCTGATCATCTGATTTAACTCTTTGTTTTCTCTTACGGCACCTCCACCAAAATCGGTTTCAATCGCGCCGGGTGCTACTGAATTGGAACGTATTTTTCTAGGGCCAAATTCAACGGCTTGGTAACGGGTTAATCCGTCAATTGCGGCTTTCATAATAGCGTAAGCGGCATAACCGTTGTAGCTGAAGCGGGAAAGTCCCGATGAGGTATTCACAATGCTTCCTCCGTCGTTTAATAATGAGGCTAATTTCTGGGTTAAGAAAAAAGGGGCTTTTAAATGAATGGTGCTCATAGCGTCAAATCCTTCTTCTGTTGTTTCAGCGATTGATGCATAATAACCAGAACCGGCATTATTGACCAAAGCGTCAAATTTTTCAGTTCCAAAATCATTGGAAAGGGTGTTTTTTAAACTGCCTGCAAAGGCATCAAATGAAGGGATGTTCGATAAATCAAATTGTAAAAGACTCGCTTTTCTTCCTAAAGAACGTAGTTCTGATACGGTTTTTTCTGCTTCTTCTTTCTGAGATTGATAGGTGATGATTACATCAAATCCTTTATGTGCAAGCTGCAAGGCAGAATTTTTTCCTAAACCACGGCTACCACCTGTAACCAATGCAATTTTATTGATACTGTTTGTCATTTTGATAGGTATTAAATTACAGTACAAAGTTGCATCGATTGTATTGATTCGTTGTTGCTCTAAACAATCTATCTTTTGTAAAAATCAAATAATTACCTTCTGAAAGCTAATGGGGATAATCCGGATTGTTTTTTGAAAAAGTTCGAAAAGTGTGCAACTTCTTCAAAACCCAAACAATTTGAAATCTCCGAAATGTTCCAGCTGGTGTTCTTTAATAATATTTTTGATTCTTGTAGTAGTCGTGAAGTAATGATTTCACTGGTGGTTTTTCCCGTTCTTTCTTTTAGGGTTTTGTTTAAATGATTAACATGTACGTTGAGTGTTTCGGCATAATCTTTCGGATTGCGCAAGAGTAAGGCTTGTGTGTTGGATTCAATCGGGAATTGTCTTTCCAATAATTCCAGAAACAATGAAGTGATTCGTGACGAGGCATTCATGGTATCAATTAACGAATCCATTGGTTTGAGTTTCTGTCCGTTGTGCAATAATTCTATCACATAGTTCCGCAATAAATCGTATTTAAATTGATAATCAGATTGAATCTCATGATGCATTTTCTCAAAAATAGTGGCAATTTCTTCGTATTGTCTTTCATTCAACTGAAAAATGAAATCGGTATTGGGTTGGTATATTGGAAGTTCGTCTAGTAATAAACCAGTTTTGGATTTGGTCATGAACTCTTCAGTGAAAACGCAAAAATGGCCTTTTTGGTTGCTGTCGTACGGAGTGTAACGGTACGGAATCTTAGGAGTAGCGAATAAAATGGCAAACTGATCTATTTCAATAGTCTTGTCAGCGTATTCCACTTTGTTTTTTCCGTTGATCAAACTAATCTTGTAATAGGTTCTTCTATTGTAAGGCATGCTGGGTTTTGCTTTACAAGTATCATACATGTCGCTAATGTTGAAAACATTAAAATGACCTACATCTTTTTTGTCCATTTCTTCTACATATTTGAGGACTTCCGGACAATAGTCTCCAAACATTTCGTCGTAAAATTCTTTTATGGTTGTTGTAGTCATAGGTTGTAAAATTCAAATAGTAAAGATAATAAAAATGTTACCTGCTCGACTAAATTGTGTTGCCTATTGGTATTTAGGATTTAGAATGAATTTTTTTATTTGCGCTTTTTTTGGGTTTGATGTTTGCGTTTTCAGCGCTTTAAAGAGTGTTATTTCTTCTTTTGTTAATATTTTTTTTGAAATCAGCACAATAAAAATTGTAAGAAATTACTAACAAATAATTTTATTTGACAAAGCGATTTGGATACATTTGAACAAATTTAAATATAAAAAACATGAAAAAATTACTAATGATTGCGCTTGTGCTGAATCTGGTTTCCTGTTCTAATGATACAGATGAAACATCTTCAACTCAAGTAGCTGAGACAAAACCAAGTAGCTTCAATCCAAATCCAACTCCGGAAGATTACAGAAAAGCCAACTATCCAAATTTCATGAGCGATCTTTTAACTATGGAGCATGCAATTGAAGGAAAAAGCAATGCTCAAAGAGCGCCATGGGTTAATACCTATGTTCCGGATGCTGCTTTCAGAGCTAAATTAATAAGCTTGGGTGCGGCTACAGATACAAATACTACCGACAATTATGTGATGATTGATCAAGGTAGAGCTGGATTGAATCTGACAGGTGCTGGTATTAGTAATTTAACTGGAGTTAAAGCATTTACTTCGTTGGTGCAATTATCAGTTGGTTACAACAATCTAACGACTTTGGATGTGGCTGGAATGACCACTTTAGGCGTGCTTGAATGCAACAACAATTTGTTAACAACTCTGAATCTTAGTACCAATACTAATTTGTCTCAAATTTGGTGTAATAATAATCAATTGACTAGTCTGACAATTCCATCGGCTGTAAATACGCTTTGGGGTGTTTGGTGTTATGGAAATCAATTGACTACTCTAAATTTGAACGGTAATGTTAAAATCACTGATTTATTCATTCATTCGAATAAATTAACAGCTTTGAACTTTTCTACATTTAGCTTGTTGAAGCAAATTAATTGTTCTACAAACAGATGGACAACACTTAATTTTGACTCAAACCCGAAACTAACGTTTATGTATTGCACTGGTAATACCTTGTTGACTGATATTCGAATCAAAAACGGTTACAACCCTAATATTATAAATCCAAGTTTTATGAATAATACGAAAGCTCCTGCAATTCATGTAGATGATTTATTTTTGCCTAGCGCAAATACAGCTTGGCCTAACAAA
Organism: Flavobacterium sp. MAHUQ-57; assembly: GCF_051908335.1. Classification (NCBI taxonomy): domain Bacteria; kingdom Pseudomonadati; phylum Bacteroidota; class Flavobacteriia; order Flavobacteriales; family Flavobacteriaceae; genus Flavobacterium; species Flavobacterium sp. MAHUQ-57. The sequence continues at coordinate 1,440,240 of NZ_JBPZTE010000007.1, forward strand.
GGGACGTCAAGTTATGTTTTGTAAATAAGTGATTTTATAAACAAAAAAACCATTCGTTTACGAATGGTTTTTTTGTTGCTACTTATAGCTTTAATTTAGTCGCGATTGTGAATTATTGTAAACATCATTTTATTTATAAGGTTTCTTTTAACCATTTGAAAAATTCACGTTGCCATACTAAAGCATTTTGAGGTTTCAATACCCAGTGATTTTCTTCCGGGAATAATAAAAATCTACTTTTTATTCCTTTTAACTGAGCGGCTTGGAAAGCTTCCTGACCTTGTCCAATAGGTACACGGTAATCTTTTCCGCCTTGGATAATCATAATCGGTGTATTCCAATTGTTAACCATGTTGATCGGGTTAAACTCATTGTAGGTTTTTTGGGCTGTTTTATTTTCTTTTTCCCAATAAGCACCTCCCGAATCCCAATTAGTAAAGAATACTTCTTCAGTGGTACCGTACATACTTTGTGTGTTGAAGATTCCACAGTGTGAGATAAATGTCTTAAATCTGTTTTTGTGGATACCCGCCAATTGAAATACAGAATAACCACCATAACTAGCACCTACAGCTCCCAAGCGGGTTTTGTCTACATACGATTCTTTGGCAACATCATCAATGGCTGCTAAATAATCATCCATCACCTGTCCGCCCCAGTCTCCTGAAATTTGCTCGTTCCATTGTACACCATGACCAGGCATACCTCTACGGTTTGGCGCTACTACGATGTAGCCTTGCGCAGCGATGGTTTGGAAATTCCAACGGAAAGAGTAGTATTGCGATAAGGCGCTTTGTGGTCCGCCTTGGCAGTATAATAATGCAGGATATTTTTTAGTAGCATCAAAATTTGGCGGTAAAATTACCCATACCAGCATTTTTTTGCCATCGGTAGTGGTTACATATCGTTTTTCCGTTTTGCTTAATGCTAGATTTTTGTAAGTTTCCGTATTGACATTGGTTAGCTGATTCCAGGTTTTCTTTTTTAAATCATAGGAGAAAAGTTCTGAGGCGTGATTCATATCGTTTCGAGCCACAATTACTTTGTCAAGGTTGAAGCCAACAATTTCAGTAACATCAAATGTTCCATTCGTGATTTGCTTTACAGTTATTGCTATTCGGCTCAATCCCGGAAAATTAACCTCAAATAATTGTTTTGTTCCATCAACTGGTGCAATGAAATATACTTTTTTATTGTCAGGACTCCACTTGAAACTTTCTACAGTGCCATCCCATGCTGATGTTAGGTTCATGTCCATTCCTTTAAAACGAACAATGATATCGTTTTTGTCGGCTTCGTAACCGTCACGTTTCATTTGTAACCAAGTCAAATCGCCTTTAGGAGAAAATAAGGGATGTGTATCATATCCTAAATTTCCTTCGGTTAAATTCTTTGTCTCTTTAGTATCGATATTGTATTCGTACAAATCGGTGTTAGTGCTCGTTGCGTAGTCAGTGCCTGCTTTCTTTTTGCAAACATAAATGATGTTTTTGCTGTCAGGTGACCAAATGTAGTCTTCGTCTCCGCCAAATGGTTTTTGAGGTGAATCGAAAGCTTCGTTTGGCATAATGTCAACAGGAGGAGCTAATCGTACATTGGGTCCAGGAACGCCACTAAAAAAAACATGATTGTAAGTTCCGTCTCTCCATGTATCCCAATGACGGTAATCCAAACCATCGTAAACTTTTGCGTCCGACTTTGTTAGTTCCGGATATACATCTTTCCCTAGTACAGAATTTACTTTTACTTCTTGATGAGAAAGCAAGTAGAGTCCATCTGGCGAAATGTTTTTATCTTTTAGTAATTCCTTAGTATCTGTAACTTCAGTGGCTTTTCCTCCTGTTAAAGGAATGGTGTAGAATTTAGAATTGGATTTATTGTCTTCAACCGAAGGGGTGGCAACTTTGAATACAATGTTTTTTCCGTCTTTAGAAATTCCAAGTGCAGTTAAACGGCCCAATTTCCAAAGCAATTCGGGGGACATAACTTCTTGTGCATTTGCTGATAATCCCATGATTCCAAGAGTTAAAATAAGCAGTTTTTTCATTTTTAATTTTTTTGAAAGTGTCGCTAAATTACTGAAATTTTATGACTGATGAATTATGACTATAAAAAAACGCCTTCGGTTAAGAAGGCGTCTTTAAGTTTGGTTTGGTTTTATAATTTAGTTTTTGATAAAACGTTTGGTAGTTGAATTTCCGTTATCAGAAATTTCCATAATGTAATTTCCATTTGTCAAACGAGAAACGTCAATTGTTCCATTGTTGATTTTACCATCTAAAATAGTTTGTCCCATTATGTTATAAACTCTAAATGAAGCGTTTTCAGAAACTGAAGTTACATTTAAAATTGACGAAGTTGGGTTTGGATATAGTTTGATGTCATTAACCACAATGCTTTCGAAAGAATCTTCTTCTCTTGCTGCAGCAGTAATATTGATAGTGTAATCTTCTACTTGGCCATAAGAGAAAGCCTCACAAGAAGTTGGTACACCATTGTATTTCATTGAAACTCTCATTCTTGTAGCACCTAAAGTAGCTGTCGCTGGAATCGTGAAAGTACCTGAAACTGGAGTTGTTGTTGAAGCTGCTCTTGTCCAAACTGTTTCACCAGCATCTGTAAATACACCGTTTTGGTTGTAATCGATGAAAACGGCATACCCTTCAGCATAAGTTGAACCAGTCCATGTTGGAGTGATTGTGATAGTTTGTGAAGCACTTCTTGCTGCATTAGTAGAGATAGAAGTGAAGTTTTCATAACCAGCTGTTCCTGTAGATGCATTGTTGATAGATCCGATAGCAACTCTTCCGATTCTCTCGTCATTAGTATTGTTACCTTGAGAAGTACAGTACGTCAATGTTACAGATGAAGTAGTTACATTAACCGTGTTGCTTGCCGCAGAAACGTTACCAGCAGCATCTTTCGCTCTCACTGAGAAAGTATATGCAGTTGCAGCGGTTAATCCTGTTACTGTATAAGAAGTTGTAGTTACAGAAGCTTTTAACGTTGCTCCTTGGTATACATCATATCCGGTAACACCAACATTGTCGGTTGAAGCCGTCCATGATAAGTTAGTGGATGAAGATGTAGTTCCAGAAGCGGTTAAGCTAGTTGGAGCTGTTGGAGCTGTTGTATCTGAAGTTCCAGCAGTGATGTTAATCGTGTAGTCTTCCACTTGACCGTATGAGAAAGCCTCACATGACGTTGGTACCGCATTGTATTTCATAGAAACTCTCATTCTTGTAGCACCTAAACTAGCAGAAGCAGGAATTGTAAATGAACCTGATACCGGAGTCGTTGTTGAAGCCGCTCTTGTCCAAACTGTTTCGCCAGCATCTGTAAATACTCCATTTTTATTGTAATCGATGAATACAGCATAGCCTTCAGCGTAAGTAGATGAAGTCCATGAAGGAGTAATTGTGATAGTTTGTGATGAATTTTGAGCTGCAGAAGTTGATAATGAAGTGAAATTCTCATAACCAGCAGTTCCAGTTGAAGGATTGTTGATCGAACCGATTGCAACTCTTCCTATTTTTTCATCTGCTGTGCTGTTTCCTTGTGATGCACAATACGTTATTGTTACCGTAGAAGTAGTTACGTTAACCGAGTTGCTCGCTGTAGAAACGTTTCCTGCAGCATCTTTAGCTTTTACAGAGAAAGTATAAGCTGTTGAAGCTGTTAATCCTGTTACATTGTAAGTAGTCGAAGCTGTTGTACCGATTACAGTAGCACCTTGGTATACATCATATCCTGTAACACCAACATTGTCTGTTGAAGCAGTCCATGATAGATTAGTTGATGAAGAAGTGGTTCCAGAAGCAGTTAAATTTGTTGGAGCTGTTGGAGCAGTCGTATCCACAACAGGTGCTAATGTTGTAACATTAACTGTATTGCTTGCCGTTGAAACATTTCCAGCAGCATCTTTTGCTCTTACAGAGAAAGTGTATGCAGTTGAAGCAGTTAATCCTGTTACATTGTAAGTGGTCGAAGCTGTTGTTCCGATTACAGTAGCGCCTTGGTATACATCATATCCTGTCACACCTACGTTGTCAGTAGAAGCAGTCCATGATAAGTTGGTAGTAGTTTGTGTAGTCCCAGAAGCAGCTAAGCTTGTTGGAGCTGATGGAGCTGTATTGTCAATTGTTCCTGCAGTAATTGTAAAGTTAGTGTTTGAAACATCAAAGAAAATATGATTGGTTCCTTTTACCATTAATCGTGCAGAAGTAGTTGCTGTATTAGGAATAGTTACTGCTTGCGTTCCGTCGTTTGGAGTTGCAGCTAAAACTGTTGACCAAGTATTTCCACCATCAGTAGAGATTAAAATATCCACGTTAGCACAGTTAACACCGTTTGCAGTAGTACCAGCTACATTCCAAGTAACAGTTTGTGATGATCCACCTGCATAAGAAACTGCAGTATTTGGTGCTGTTACAGCGAATGGTCCTGCAGTCGCATTTACAGTTACCACCATATCGTCAGAATTGTTGGCAGAACCACCTGCTCTATTATCACGAACGGTTAATCTGAAGTTCATTGTTCTGGCAACAGAAGGTACTGCTTCTACAGTGATTTCCGCTCCAGCAGTCGTTGTTGCACCTGTTAAAACAGAAGCCATTCTAGGGAAATATCTCACAGAAGAAGTGCTAGAAGGATACGATCTGAAAGTAGGTCCTGAAGTTTTTGTTGCGCTTGCAGCAGAACTTGCTCCTGTTTGTGAACTAGATGCGTTATCAAATTGTTCCCAGTTGTAGGTTAAAGCATCGCCGTTAGCATCCGTTCCTGTACCAGTTAACATGAAAGGAGTGCTTTTTGGAATCGTATAATCAACACCAGCATTTGCAGTTGGAACTGCGTTTCCTGTTGCTGTATTGGTTTGACATGTTTTAGTCTTGATGTTATTCGTAACTTGTTGGATACTGAATGCATGGAAATATGCATCCGAATGCGGTTGTACGTCTTGAGATGTAATACCGGCATACCCCATGATTGATGAACCTGAACCGGGTTCCATGTTAGCGCCCGTTCCTTCGTTACCGTGAGAGAAAGTATGGTTGGCGCCAAATTGGTGACCTAATTCGTGAGCAACATAATCGATGTCAAAATTATCTCCGGAAGGAATACCATCACTAGGTGAAGTATATCCAGACCCTTTTTGACCATTAACGCAGACACATCCAATACATCCCGCATTTCCACCACCACCTGAAGCACCAAATAAGTGACCAACGTCATAATTAGCTTCTCCAATTACAGAAGTTAGGGTATTTTGTAATTCTGAGTTCCATGCCCCTCCAGCTCCTGAAGATGCCGCTGAGTAAGGGTCAGTTGAAGCGTTAGTATAAATTACTGCATCATTGTTTGCGACTAAAACCATTCTTACAGAAAAATCTTTTTCGAAAACACCGTTAACACGAGTCATAGTGTTGTTGATGGCAGCTAAAGCCTGTGCTTTAGTACCTCCGAAGTAAGCGGTATATTCGCCGGTTACCGACATGGCTAAACGGAATGTTCTTAAAGTCGAATCGTCTGCATTTGGGCGTAAGTTAGCGCCGCCATTCGTTACACGAGGCTCGATTCGGTCAATTACTTTACACTCAAAAGGTGAAAGATCTGCTTTTTTGTCTGCTTTTTTGTAAACGGTATAAGTTCTTAAGTCGGCAGAAAGTGGTTCGATAAATGATGCTGATTTGTCAGCATTAATTGTCATCGATTTAAAACCTAATGGTGACATGCTGAAATAGGCAGTCGAAGTTGGGTTGTCGATACCAATTCCAATATAGGATTTGATTTCTGGATATTTTGCTGCTAATGCAGGATCCATAATAGAATTTTCATAGATACTGAAACGCTCCAATTGTCCTTCAGCATTAGGAAGTGCGATGATATTTGTAGCTTTAGTTGTGCTTGATCTGCGAGGTGATTTTGCTAAAGCAGTTTGTAGAGAAGTTACATCCAATTCAAAGAGATTCTTCTCCGGAAGTTGCATTCTTTTTTCAAGTTGAACTTTGCCAGAACTTGTGGTTTTTCTCCAAAGGGAGCCATCCTGTGCGAAAGCAAAACTTGTAACCGCTAATAACATAACGGAAAGTAGTTTGGTTTTCATAATGTTGGTTTTTTAGTTGATTTTGGATGCGAATATATTTATATTTTTTTAATTATTTAACAATTTTATACCGCAAAAAGTAAAAATATAACAACGAAATGCTTAAAATGGTAGAAATAAAATTATGAAAGCCTTAATATTATTGGGTTTTGCGTGGTTTTAGAAATAAAAAAACCACTTCTTTAGAAGTGGTTGATTATTAGGTTTTTAATCAGAATTACATTGCTTTGACAACAAAGTAATTTTTCTTGCCTCTTTGCAATAAAACAAATTGGTTGTTGATTAAATCGTTAGTTGAAATGGTATATTCTTCGGTAACTTTTTCCTTGTTTACTGAAATTGAATTTTCAGTTAGTGCGCGTCGTGCTTCTCCGTTGGATTTTAAAAATCCGGTTTTGGTATTTAATACATCAACGATATTGATTCCAGCTTTAATTTCTTCTAGTGAAACTTCAGCTTGTGGAACTCCGTCAAAAACTTCAAGGAACGTTTCACTATCTAATCCTTTTAAATCATCAGATGTTGAATTTCCGAATAAAATATTAGAAGCTGCTATAGCTTTGTCTAAAGCATCTTTGCTATGAACGAAAATAGTTACTTCTTCAGCTAATTTACGCTGTAAAACACGTAAGTGTGGTGCTTCAGCGTGTTCTTTAATTAATGTATCGATTGTTTCTTTATTCAAGAAAGTGAAAATCTTAATATATTTTTCCGCATCCACATCCGTAGTATTCAACCAAAATTGATAGAATTTGTAAACGGAAGTTTTGTCAGCAGTCAACCAAACATTTCCTCCTTCCGATTTACCAAATTTAGATCCGTCCGCTTTTGTGATTAATGGACATGTCATAGCAAACGCCTTGTTGTTTCCTTCCGGATTCATACGGCGGACTAATTCTGTTCCAGTTGTAATGTTACCCCATTGGTCACTTCCTCCCATTTGTAATAAACAGTTGTGTGATTTGTGCAAATGGTAGAAATCATATCCTTGAATCAATTGGTAGGTGAATTCAGTAAAAGACATTCCTTCTCCAGTCTCGCCTGATAGACGTTTTTTAACCGAATCTTTGGCCATCATATAGTTAACGGTGATTCGTTTTCCTACGTTACGCGCAAAATCAATGAATGAGAATGTTTTCATCCAATCATAATTGTTGACTAAAACTGGAGCATTGGCTTCATTCGAATTGAAATCAAGGAATTTGGATAAGACGTTTTTAATTCCTTCCACATTTTTAGCCAACGTTTCTTCGTCCAATAAGTTTCTTTCGTCACTTTTTCCTGAAGGATCACCAATCATTCCTGTTGCACCACCTACTAAAGCAATAGGCTTGTGCCCGAATTTATTCAAATGAACCAATAAAATAATTGGAACCAAACTTCCAATATGTAATGAATCCGATGTTGGATCAAATCCGATATATGTTGCAGTGCTTTCTTTTAACAATTGTTCTTCAGTTCCCGGCATCATATCGTGTACCAGTCCACGCCATTGTAATTCAGCAATTAAGTTTTCCATTATTATAAAATTTTCGCAAAGATAATAGATTAGAATTACAAGATAAAAGAGATTTGAAGATATATAAGGCGGTTCTGTTTAAAATGTTTTTGGAATCCATTTGCCTTAATTTCAGTATGTCTTTTTGTCTTTGATTCAAATTTCTATCTTTGGAATATGATTTTAGTCACAGGAGCAACAGGATTAGTAGGTTCGCATTTGCTTTTGCATTTGGCCTCACAAAAGCAACATGTTAAAGCACTCTTTAGAAAAGAAGAATCGAAAAAGCAAGTTTTAAAGGTTTTTGAGTACAATCAAAAAGCTGAATTGTTTGATGAAATTCAATGGATTTCGGCGGATATTCTTGATGTTCCTTCATTGGAATTGGCCTTTGAAGGTGTTGCAATAGTTTATCATTGTGCAGCTTTGATTTCTTTTGATCCAAAGGATGAAGAGAAATTACGAAAAAATAATATCGAAGGGACAGCCAATGTAGTTAATCTGTGTATTGATTTTGGGATTCAAAGATTGTGCTATGTAAGTTCGATTGCTGCTTTGGGCGATTTGAAAGATTTTGAAAAAGTAATTACCGAAGAAACGGAATGGAACCCTGAAACGCAACACAGTGATTATGCGATTTCAAAGTATGGAGCCGAAATGGAGGTTTGGCGAGGTCATCAGGAAGGTTTGGAAGTTGTTGTAGTTAATCCAGGCGTAATTTTAGGGCCGACTTTCTGGATTGAAGGAAGCGGAGAAATTTATCAAAAAGTAAAAAATGGTTTGCCTTTTTATACAAAAGGAGGAACAGGATTTGTTTCGGTAACCGATGTGGTAAAAGCAATGTTTGAATTGATGCAGATTAGAGTTACAGGTGAACGTTTTGTTTTGGTTTCCGAAACCTTAACGTATCAGGAAGTGACAGCTTTAATTGCGAATAAACTACAAGTCAGTCTGCCTAAAATTCATGCTAAACGATGGATGACAAGTATTGCTTGGCGATTGGATTATGTTTTGGGGTTATTTGGCAAGAAGAGAGTATTGTCTAAAGATATGGCAAGAACACTGCACACGGTTGATTTTTATGATAGTTCTAAAGTAAAAACAGCTATCGGGATAGAATTTGAAACCATTTCGGAATATATAAAAAAATAAGATGAACTTACAACCTACGACTTTGGAAACGGAAATGGTTCGCCTAGTTCCTTTACAGTTGACTGATTTTGAGGCTTTGTTTAGTTGTGCTGCCAATCCGGAGGTGTGGGAACAGCATCCGAATAAGGATCGCTACAAGCGAGAAGTTTTTGAGAATTTCTTCCAGGGTGCTATGGAAAGTAATGGCGCTTTTAAGATTGTTGATGTTGTTTCAGAAACGATTTTGGGTAGTACTAGATTTTATGATTATGATTCTGAGATGAATGTTGTTTTGATTGGCTATACTTTTTATGCTAAAGAGTATTGGGGTAAAGGCATTAATCCGATTGTAAAAAAAATAATGTTGGATTATGCTTTTCAGTTTGTAGAAGCAGTACACTTTCACATTGGCGAAAATAATATTCGTTCTCAAATTGCCATACAAAGGATTGGAGCGAAAAAAATAAGTGAAAAATTAATTGAGTATTACGGTGAACCTGAAAAACTCAATTTTATTTATGAAATTAAAAAAGAAGATTGGATTTAATTTGTCGATTTGATTTTTGAAGACTTTGCAATAGAATCTTTTTTCTTTTTTTGCATTGCTTCATTTTCTTTTTTTACAATTTCTTTAGCTGCTTTTTTTTCTTCTTCCAAACGTTCGATTACTTTGCCGAACATACTCATATAGTTTTGTACATCAGCGGAATAATAGCGATTGCTTTTTACAAACTGTAGACTGTCAATTTTGTATTTCTGATAAATGTAGGTTTTAGCATCGACTCCGTTTTTCTTCATTTCTTTAGGGCTGTGACCTTTCAATGCTTGTAATAAAGCCAAATCATATAATATGTTTTCCATGGTTTCCTCTTCAATAAGGTTTTCAGGTTTTTCAACCTCAATACTGTTTGAACAAGATGCCAGCAAGACTATTGTGATGCAAAACAATATTTTTTTCATGATCTATCGATTAAAAGCTAAACGTTTTCCTTTGTTGATTTCTTTGACTTCTTGGTTTTCAAATACCAAAGTTCCGTTGACAAAGGTATGGGTTATTTTTGAACTGAAAGTGGTTCCTTCTAATGGAGACCAACCACAATGGTATAAAATGTTTTCTTTTGCTACTGTCCAAAGTGAATTTGGATCAACGATGGCTAAATCAGCATAAAAGCCTTCTTTAATGAATCCACGGCGGTCTATTTTGAAAATTTTAGCAGGATTATGTGCCATTTTTTCAACGATTTTCTCTACCGAGATTTTACCTTGTTTGTTGGCTTCAAACATCGCAACCACAGCATGTTGTACTAATGGTCCGCCGGAAGGGGCTGATGTGTAAGGGTTGGCTTTTTCTTCTAATGTATGTGGAGCATGGTCAGTAGCAATTACGTCAATTCGGTCATCTAGTAATGCTTTCCATAATCCGTCTTTGTCTTTCTGGGTTTTTACTGCCGGATTCCATTTAATGAGTGAGCCTTTGGTTTTGTAATCTTCATCGGTAAACCAAAGATGATGAACGCAAACTTCTGCTGTAATTTGTTTTTCTTCCAGCGGAATGTTATTCCTGAATAATTCCGTTTCTTTGGCAGTTGAAAGATGAAAAATATGCAAGCGTGCGCCTGTTTTTTTAGCTAATTCGATTGCTTTCGAAGAAGAAAGATAACACGCTTCTTCGCTTCTGATCAAATGATGGAACTCCATCGGGATGTCATCACCGTATTTTTCTTTGTACTCCGCTAAATTATTTTTAATCGTGGTTTCATCTTCACAATGCACCGCGATGAGCATTTTTGTATTGGAGAATATGTTGGTTAGCACTTCTTCTCTGTCAACCAGCATGTTGCCAGTAGAAGAGCCTAAGAAAATTTTAATTCCGGCTACATTTTTCGGATTGGTTTTTAAAACTTCTTCCAAATTATCATTCGTGGCGCCCATCATAAAAGAATAATTGGCATACGATGTCTCAGAAGCAATTTGGTATTTTTGCTCTAAAATTTCTTGGGTAACAGCATTGGGAACTGTATTGGGTTGTTCAATGAAAGAAGTGATACCTCCAGCCACTGCAGCGCGTGATTCGGAAGCGATATTTCCTTTGTGGGTTAGTCCTGGTTCCCGAAAATGGACTTGATCATCAATAGCTCCAGGAATTAGATAATTGCCTTTTGCATCTATGATTTTGCAATTTGCAGGAATGTTGAGGTTCTTGCCTATCTGTTTGATGAATTCATTTTCAATTAAAACTTCGCCTTCGGTTATTTTTCCTTCGTTAACAATTTTTGCGTTTTTAATTAAAATCGAGTTCATAGTTGTGTGTTATAATCGGTTGAATATTTTTCGGATACGTAGCATGATAACGCCCAAAATAGCCTCGCGGATAATGGCGCCGCTCATTTTTGATTCACCTTTAGTTCTGTCGGTAAAAATAATGGGAACTTCAACGATTTTGAAATGATTGACAAAAGTGCGGTACTTCATTTCAATTTGGAAAGCGTAGCCAGTGAATTTTAGTCGGTCCAAATTAATTTTTTCCAAAACCTGTCTTTGGTAGCAAACAAAACCTGCAGTGGCATCCTGAATTTGCATACCGGTAATCATACGTACATATACCGATGCAAAGTAAGACATTAATACCCGGTTTAATGGCCAGTTAACTACATTAACTCCAGTAATGTATCGAGAGCCGATTGACATTCCGGCGTTTTCGATTTTACAGGCATTGTATAATTTCTCTAAATCATTTGGGTTGTGAGAGAAATCAGCATCCATTTCAAAGATATATTCATAGTGATGTTGGATTGCCCATTTGAAACCATGAACGTAGGCAGTGCCTAAACCAGCTTTTCCTTGTCTTTTTTCTAAATGCAGTGCGTCAGGATATTCCTGTTGAAGTTCAACGACCTTGTCAGCAGTGCCATCAGGAGAATTATCGTCTACAATTAAAACGTCAAATTTTTTCGGTAATGAAAAAACGGCACGAATAATAGTTTCAATGTTTTCTATCTCGTTATAAGTAGGTATAATGACAATTCCGTCTTGCATGGTGTTAAAATCTGATGCAAAAATAAACTTTTTAGGTTATGTGTTTCTTAAATAATTTATAATTCAGCATTACGATTAAAAAATTTGTAATTTTGCGCCATGGGAAAATACGAATTGATTCCGCGAATTGTCGAAAACAAAGACTGGATAACAATAGTTTTTATTGTTACTATAGGAATTGTTGTGATAACCAGAGCGGCTTTCGAAAATCGATTCAGTGATTTTGTCAGTCTGCTGGTCAATAATAAATACCTTAAAGTGTATAAAGATACCAGTAACTTGATGAGTTGGTTTACCATTTTGCTGTTTTTTGTGCAGTTGGTTTCTTTCTCTTTTTTTATTTTGTTAGTCTTGAGTTATTTTGGGTATACCACTAAGACCAACTGGATTAGCTTTATTCAAATTTTTACTTTTCTGAGTTTCTTTGTCTTGTCTAAATTTTTGATCGAGAAAATTATAGCCGCTTCTTTTAATATTGAAAGCTTTATTGAGCAGTTCAATTTGTTCAAAGTGAGCTATCGAACCTATGTAGGGTTGTTGTTGTTGCCAATTAACATTTTGCTCTTTTATACTAATTTAATGAATTCTTATGTGATTCTTGGTGTTTTAGTTATATTATTGATAACTAACTCGGTAACTTACCTCGTTTCGTTAAGAAATTATCAAAATTTGCTTTTGAGTAAGTTGTTTTATTTTATTTTATATATTTGCGCTCTTGAAATTGCTCCCTATTACTTTATGTATTATGCAATTACAAACCGATAACAGATTTAGGCATGTCTAATATGAAAGTGAAAACGATTTTAGTATCGCAACCTGAACCCAAAGTTGATAACTCGCCTTATTTTGATTTACAAAATAAGCACAAAATAAAAGTTGACTTTAGACCTTTTATACACGTAGAAGGAGTTCCGGCCAAAGAGGTTCGCGCTCAGAAAATTGATTTGAACAACTTTACTGCGATTATTTTAACGAGTAAAAATTCCGTTGACCATTTTTTCAGAGTGGCAGAGGAAATGCGTTACAAAGTTCCTGAAGATTTACGCTATTTTTGTCAGAGTGAAGCGATTGCTTATTACCTGCAAAAATATGTAGTGTACAGAAAACGTAAGATATATGTTGGGCAAAAAGATTTTGCTGATATGTCTGCGCTTTTCAAAAAGTACAAAGAGGAAAAATTCTTGTTGCCTGCATCTGATCAATTGAATGCAGATATTCCGCAAACATTAAATAATTTGAAACTGGATTGGACTCCGGGAACTTTTTACAAAACTGTAATGAGTGATTTGTCTGATTTGAAAGATGTGTACTATGATGTATTGGCATTTTTTAGTCCGACAGGAATTAAATCATTGTTTAAAAATTTCCCTGACTTTCAACAAAACAATACTCGTATAGCGGTATTTGGAAGTACAACACAAAAAGAAGCATTAGAGCATGGTTTACGAGTGGATATAATGGCACCAACGCCTGAAGCTCCATCCATGACGATGGCTCTAGAAAAATATGTTGCCGAAGTAAATAAAGGTAAATAAAGAAAGTCCCGATTATATCGGGATTTTTTTATGCTTTTTCTTTATTTTTACGCATCAAATAAAAATACAATGTCTGCTAACGGAACAATTACCACAACCATCGATAAAGCTATAGCTACAATAACTTTTGCTCATCCGGCAAGTAATTCATTTCCCAGTTCGCAATTGAAAGAATTGACGGAGCAGTTGGATGTTTTAAGTGAAAATGATGCTATTTCTGTTATTGTCCTTCAAAGTGCTGGAGAAGGGGCTTTTTGTGCAGGAGCTTCTTTTGACGAATTGCTTTCTATTCGTAATTTAGAAGATGGGACAGTCTTTTTTAGTGGTTTTGCCAATGTGATTAACGCGATGCGCCGATGTAAAAAAATAATCGTGGGAAGAATTCAAGGGAAAGCTGTAGGAGGAGGAGTGGGTTTGGCTTCTGCTTGTGATTATACTTTTGCAGTCGATAATGCAGCTGTAAAACTTTCAGAAATTGCTATCGGAATCGGTCCGTTCGTAATTGAACCAGCAGTTTCTAGGAAGATTGGTAAAACAGCAATGTCGCAAATGACGTTACAGCCTTCGGAATGGAAAAGTGCACAGTGGGCCTATCAAAATGGGTTATATTCCGAATTGTTTTCTACGGTTGTTGAGATGGATGAAGCTTTGCATGCTTATGTTCTCAAATTAAGTTCCTATAATCCAGAAGCTTTGTTGGAAATGAAAAAAGTCTTGTGGGAAGGAACCGAAAATTGGGGAACGCTTTTGTATGAAAGAGCGGCAATTTCAGGTAAATTGGTGTTAAGTGACTTTACAGTAAATGCATTAAATCAATTCAAGAAACAATAATTAAAAGTCGGGTTTGCGACGAGAATTCTTGATTTCGGCATTCGTTTTCTTTTCTTTCAGTCTTTTTTCTTTGACTGATTTTGGAATTTTAGTTTCTTTTCTGGTTTTGGGTTTCAGTAATGTTTTCTCTAGTAGTTCAAAAAGTTTTTTTGTGACTATTTCTTTATTTTTTAGCTGACTTCGGTCTTCTTCACAAGTTAACAGCAGTATGTTTTCCTGGTTTAACTTTTTGCTTAATTTGTTAAGTAGCCATTCTTTTTCTTCGTCAGTTAACCCTTTGGAATTGAGTAATTCGAAGAACAGAATGACTTTGCTTGAAACTTTGTTGACATTTTGACCACCTGCTCCACTGCTTCTAACAGCTTTGTATTGTAGTTCTGAAAGGATTGTCTCTTTTTCCACGATTATCGAGGTTGATGGTTCGCTTTAAGTAAATCGTTCACTGTTTTTACAGGGTTAAAAGTTTCAATTGGTACTTCGATAAAAAATGTTATCCAATTGGCCATACTTCCATTCCAAAGACCGGGTAATTCATAGGCTTTATATGTTTTTCCGTTTTTACTTTTTTCTACTATGAAGCCTGTTTCCGGATTGGTGAAATTCAATAAATCGAATTTTTTTCCTTTATGGTTTTTGATGCCGCAAACTAAATCTACCGGGTTGAAATGTGTAGCACTTTTAAATAAATTAGCTTGTGTTTTATTGTCTAAATCGATTTGTGCTGATTCAACTATTTGCAATGAAATACTACCATCTTTTTCTTTCACCCAAAATGGTCCGCCACCTGGTTCTTGTTCATTTTTCACCATACCGCACACTCGAATTGGTCGGTTTAAAATGGATTTGAGATGCTTAATTTTGCTCTCCGTTTTATAGTCTTCAAAACTCTTAGGGATGGCAATATTTAAGTTTTCGGTGATATATTTTGCGATTTTTTTGATATCCTGTTTAGATAATTCAGCTTTGTTTAATAGTTGAATTTGTTCAAAAATTTGCGATTGTTTTTCAATTAAAACACCACCTAAAGCCTTTTTGTACAATGCAATGGTGTTTAGGCTGTTGTGGCTTACGTTGTCAATGTTTTTGATAAAAATAATATCTGACTCTCGTTCGTTTAAATTATGAAGTAGAGCGCCATGACCACCGGGTCTAAAAATAATTTCGCCCTTACCATCTTTATTGGTTTCCAGTTTTTCATTTAGCGTAATGGAATCGGTTAAAGTATTTTGAACGGAAAAACTGTAGTCAATTTTCTTCTTGATTTCCTTTTTTGCTTTTTGAATAATGGTTTCAAAGTCTACTTTGTGCTCCTCTGAAATAGTGAAGTGTAGCGTTGCTTTCTCTTCGTTAGCACAGTACGCTAAAGCCTCTTTTAAATGTTCTTCAATTGGGGTAGCATTTATCCCTTCGTATTGATGGAAAGGAAGGATTCCTTTAGGTTTATCAATATAATTGAAATTTTTATCGGTTAATATCGTTGCGATAAAAAGATGATTCTTTCGGTCAATTGAAAAGGAGTTGAAATCAGGATAAGTTGATTTTAAATAGGTGTCTACTTCTCTGAAAAAGGGTAATTTATCCATGGCAACAATAAACGTTGAAAGTGAATTGTTTTTGGATCTATTGATGTAGCCATTTATGGTTTCAGTGGCTGGATTGTACTCTTGGATAAAATCGGTCAAAAATTTAAACATACGACTAGCTGCTCCAGATGCGGGAACAAATTTCTCCACTGTATATTGATGCATTTTAGTATCATAAACAGAGCTGAAATAGTCAAATTCGTTTTCAGACAGTTGGGTAATGCCATTGTTTAATGTGGCTGGTTTGTCTATGGTGATTTTCGAAACTCCGGATTTGATATTGTTAATTTGAGTAACGATGTAATCGATGTTTTTTTCTTGTTTATGAATTGCAATGAAATCGTGATTTGTCAGTCCGATTCTCTTTGCTTTTTCCAAATCAGTAACAATTTGAATCGCTTTTTGCAGGCGTTCTTCTTGGTTTCCGGATATTAAAATATAGGGCTTTTGATAATCGATTAATGCCTTCTCAAAAAGGACAAAAGAATTGTCTCGGTATTCTTGACTGTCTCTTAATCCGTCGTCTTCCCAAGGTACATCAATGTCAGTAAGGAAAAACAAATCGTATTCATGCAACCGGGCGGCTTCTTCCAATTCGTCTGTACAGTGGTCATAATAGATGTCAGAGAAGACTTTGGTTACCAAAGAATTGGTGTCGCAAAAAAGGAATCGGTTGGCTTTTTCTAGAGCTTTGTTTTCCAGTTGAGTTTGACCAATAGCAATAGGCAACAAATCAGATTCGTCGCAAATCGCATTGAATTTTGTTAGTTTTTCTTGAAGATAATCCCTTGCAAATTCTTCAATCCATACGGTATTAAAATGTTCGGCCAATTGTCTGGCAAGAGTAGTCTTACCAGTGCTTTCAGGTCCGTAAAGAGTTACCTTTATAATTGAAGTCTCTTTTTGTCTAAGATCTTTCTCCATTCCAAATAAGCCGCTATGGCCAATAGTGTAAATATTAGATATTGTAACGAAAGCATCCCGAGTCCTCTATATGCATAAAGTGGAACTACTATGATGTCGCCGATAATCCACAAAGTCCAGTTTTCGATTTTCTTTTTGGCCATGTACCACATTCCGGTGAAGAAAATACCAGATGCAAAAATATCAAAATAATTTTCTGTTTTTATCTCGTATTCAAAGTATTTGTAAATCCCTATTACAACAAATAGTGTGAGTAAGAATAAAGCAATGCCGTAAAGTTTTTCTTTGGTATTGGTTCTGGTGATTTCCAATGCTTCCTCGTTTTTACCTCTGGACCAATTCCACCAGCCATAGATACTCATGACAGAGAAGTATAAATTGATCATCATATCTCCTAAGTATTCTGCTCTCCAAAGCAAATAAACACTAATCATTGTGGCGATGAGCCCGGTAGGGTATACTAAAATATTTTCCTTTTTAGCATACCAAACACTCAATATTCCAAAGATAAATGCGATGGCCTCTAAAAGTATTTGCCAAAGAGGAGTGTTTTTATAAGCATCAATAAAAAAATCGATCATGTTGGGTTATGGTTAAGAATTGAAAAAGTGAATGTCGTTTTCGAAAGCAGTTCCAATGACTACTAAATCTGCCCCAGCGGAAAAAGCATCATCAATACCTTGTTTCGAACGGATACCACCGCCAACTATAATAGGAATCTGAAGGTTTTGTGCTATTTTTTCAATCATTATTGTTGGAACGGCTTGTTGTGCTCCGCTGCCAGCTTCCAAATAAATTAATTTATTTCCTATATATTCACCGGCTTGGGCTGTTTGAAGTGCATAATCGGAGTTGTCTCTATTTAAAGGAGAGGTTTGGCTTACACGCTCAACTGCAGTTTGTTTGCCGCTTTCAATAAGGATGTAGCCTGTTGAAATTACTTCTAAATGTGTTTTTTTTAAAATGGGAACTGCATT
Organism: Flavobacterium sp. MAHUQ-57; assembly: GCF_051908335.1. Taxonomy (NCBI): domain Bacteria; kingdom Pseudomonadati; phylum Bacteroidota; class Flavobacteriia; order Flavobacteriales; family Flavobacteriaceae; genus Flavobacterium; species Flavobacterium sp. MAHUQ-57. The sequence goes on from NZ_JBPZTE010000007.1 coordinate 1,457,858, forward strand.
TACCTGATGTTCAATTAGGTAGTCGGGGTTTCTTCCTGACAATAAGGTTAGGAATAAAATGGCATCGGCTTTGTCAGAAATCTGCGACGGATTACCTGGGAATAATACAATAGGTAAATCTGTCTTTTCTTTCAACAAGAGTATTAGTTCGTCTATGATGTTGCTTTCAACGCTACTTCCTCCCACAAAAATATGCGTAGCTGGTGATTGATTGATTTTTTCTACTAGTGAAGATAAAGAGTTCAGGTCAATTTTATCGGGGTCGAGTAAAATGGCCAATAACTTCCTTTTTTCCTTTTTGGCAGTTAGTATTTGTTGATAAATCATTTGCTTGTTCTTATTCTGTTGTAAAAATAGTTTTTTTAAGTGTATCATCTTCTGAATTGAAAAAGGATACGATTAAAATACTTTTCAGGATATGACTTTTGTCATGAAATAGGTTGACTTACAATGGTAATTTTGGAGTATAAAATAATAGAAATCATGACTTTATATCAAAAAACATTTCAGGACTTCGAGAGAGGGTATTTAGGGTTTACTACTTTGGCGATTATAGGGCAAAGTTGTTTGGGTGGAGCGGCTGCCATGTATATTTTGCAAAATGGAGTTTCGCTTTTACAAATGATACAATTGGCGTTTGTGGTGATTGCATGTAGTTTTGTAAACGGAGCGATTTTGTCACAGCAAAAACATAAATTAGTATTTGATTTGATTATTGCCAGTGTATTTATCAGTGTATTGGCTATTTTGGTTAATACTACTATTCTATAAGATTTTAATTAGTCGGCAAGAATAGCACAAACCCACATGTAATTTTCTGCCTCTTCAAACGAAATTTCGAATTTTTCAATTCGTGTGTTGAAGTGTAGTTCGGCTTTGCATTTTTTATCGGATAGAGAAAAAGGTTTTTCAAAAATATGTTCAGGAAAGCTTATTCCGGCTTCATTTTTCACTTTAAAAATAGCCTCCTTGGTTCCCCAAATCACGGTGGCTTTTTTCATTTGTTCTGATTCGGAAAGATTTTCTAAATGCCACATTTCCATAAAACGAGGAGCAATTCGCAGTACTTTTTCTTTCACTTGTTCGATGTCAATACCAATGTTTTCATTACTTATGGCTATAGCGGAAAAATCGAAGGAGTGGGAAATGGAAATATGTTTTCCGTCTTGTAAATGGGGTTTGCCGAATTCGTCGTACACTAAGTCATAATCATTATAACCACAATGTTGAAGAAGCATTCGTACGCTTAGAAAACCTTTTTGATGACCTTCAGATTTCATGCTTTCCAGTCTTTTTAATGATGCTTCTTTCATGGTGACACAACGCAACAAATCGGTGTAATCTTCGGTTATTTTCCAAAGAAAAACGGTTGTTGAATCGTTAATGTGGTAGGTTTTAAAAAGCGGCATCTGTTATTTTATTGGATTTCAAAAGATTAGAAACTTAAACAATTCACAAAATAAGCAAAATGATTTAGGAAATAAAAAGGAAATGCTTAATTTTGCTGTCCGAAATTATTCGAATATAAAACAAATATAGAAATAGATGAGTACAACGACAATTCCATTTGTGGCTTACAAGGTAAAAGACATTAACCTTGCAGCTTGGGGAAGAAAAGAAATCGAATTAGCTGAGGCTGAAATGCCAGGTTTAATGGCACTTCGTGCTGAATATGGTGCAAGCCAACCGCTAAAAGGAGCTCGTATTGCAGGATGTTTACACATGACAATTCAAACTGCGGTTTTAATAGAAACATTAATTGCTTTAGGAGCTGAGGTTACTTGGTCTTCTTGTAATATTTTCTCGACTCAGGATCAGGCTGCTGCTGCAATCGCTGCTGCTGGAATTCAAGTATATGCTTGGAAAGGTCTTGATGAAGAATCTTTTGACTGGTGTATCGAACAAACATTATTCTTTGGTGAAGATAGAAAACCATTGAATATGATTTTAGATGATGGTGGAGATTTAACCAATATGGTTTTTGACCGTTACCCAGAATTAATTCCTGGGATTAAAGGTTTATCAGAAGAAACTACTACTGGTGTTCACCGTTTATACGAAAGAATGAAAAACGGAACATTGTTCATGCCAGCAATCAACGTAAATGATTCGGTTACTAAATCGAAATTTGATAACAAATACGGTTGTAAAGAATCTGCTGTAGATGCAATTCGTCGTGCAACTGACGTTATGTTAGCAGGTAAAAGAGTAGTGGTTTGTGGATACGGAGACGTAGGTAAAGGTACGGCAGCTTCTTTCCGTGGTGCTGGTTCTATTGTTACTGTGACTGAAATTGATCCAATTTGTGCTTTACAAGCTGCGATGGATGGTTTCGAAGTTAAAAAATTAGATACTGTAGTTGGTAATGCGGATATCGTTATTACAACAACAGGAAATAAAGATATCGTTGTAGGGAAACATTTCGAAGCAATGAAAGATAAAACTATCGTATGTAACATTGGTCACTTCGATAATGAAATCGACATGGCTTGGTTGAATAAAAACCATGGTTCAACGAAAACTGAAGTAAAACCACAAGTTGATATTTATAACGTAAACGGTAAAGATATCATTATCTTGGCTGAAGGACGTTTGGTAAACTTAGGATGTGCTACAGGTCACCCATCATTTGTAATGTCTAACTCGTTTACGAATCAAACATTAGCACAAATCGAATTGTGGACTAACTCTGCAGCATACAAAAACGAAGTATACATGTTACCTAAACATTTAGATGAGAAAGTAGCAGCGTTACACTTAGCTAAATTAGGAGTTGAATTAGAAACATTAAACAATGAGCAAGCTGCTTATATTGGTGTTGAAGTTCAAGGGCCATTTAAGCCTGAGTACTATAGATATTAATCCGATTTAACATCGGTTTAAATATAAAAGCCTCTCTATTTAGAGCGGCTTTTTATTTTGAATGACTATTATCTGTCAAATTTTCGATCGTAATAATTTTTTAAAATAGGAATCTGAATAAATATCATTATTGCAGTTAATACCACGCTGTAAGTGGTTACTTTAGAAAACTCATACGATGTTGTTAGATTTTTGAAAGGAATAAATTCAATATGAGGAATCCAATTGCTTGTTGGTTTACTATCGTAAAAAATACTGAAGACAATCAATGCTAGTAGTATACTGATAATAATTAAAACTGTTTTTTTTGAAAGTAAAGGTTTATAGGTTGTTATTCTACTCGATTGTATTGCGGTTACTTGTGACATCACCTTTGATGTGAAATCAAACGAAGGAGTTTCCAAAGTCTGATCTTTCAACATTTTGTCGACTAATTTCTCGATGTGTTTATCTTCGTTCGTATTCATAATAATCTAAAATTTCAGGTTCTAATCTTCTTTTTAAAATGGTAGCCAATTTTTTTCGGGTTCTGAATAATTTTACTTTTACGTTATCAGTACTTAAGTTAAGAACTTTGGCTATTTCGTCTATTGATTGATCATCAAAATAATAAAGTGTAAGTAAAAAAGCTTCGTCACTTGCTAATTCTTCTAAGCAATCTTGTATGGCTTGGTTTCTTTCTTTTTCATCAATGTTGTCCAGAATTCCTTCCAGTGTTTTGGTTTGATGTTCGCTAAAATCTTCAATATAGGCTACATTGTTTTGCTTCTTCTTTTTCTTTAATGCATCAAGGCATGTATTGTAGGTTATTTTATAAACCCAAGTTGAAAATTTGGATTCTCCTTTAAACTTGTTCAATGAGTTGAAAACTTTTATAAAGGTGTCTTGAGCAATTTCTTCGGCCTCTTCTTTGTTGTTGAGCATTTTTAAAGCCAAAGTATATACCATATCCTTATAACGATCCACTAAAGTAGCGAAACTATTCGTGTTGCCATTCAGGACTAAGTTGATATAATGCTGGTCTTCTATAAAAGTCATATAGAGGTAAGACGATAAAAAGTGTGTATCGGTTACAGTTTTATTGAAAAAATATTTTTTTAATTTTTTTGTAACCAAAACAGAAGTCTTGTCGTCATAGCTTGTGAACATATCAATCAATATTAATTTTTAAATCAATCAATCATGTTAGGAGACATTTTAATTCCAATTAGTTTTTTTGCAGCCGTTTTCGGTGTTTTTTATCTTTATTTGTCAACACGCAATAGAGAGCGTTTGGCTCTTATCGAAAAAGGAGTAGATGCCAGTATTTTTATGCCAGGTGCTAAATCCAAATCCCCGTTTTACAAAGTAATTCTTTTAAATCTTGCATTATTGTTAATGGGAATCGGTGTGGGCACTTTTGTCGCATTATTGTTAACTACTTACACTTCTTTAAATCAAGATGGTGTTTATCCTGCTACAATTTTTACAATGGCTGGGGTATCGTTGTTTATTGGATTCAATATGACTAAAAAGTTAGACGAATAAATTGTAGCAACTCATCAATCACAATCATCACACGAGGCGCAGCCGAACTGTTTGGAGCGCAGCGGAAAAAATCAAAATCATGAACAAGCAAATTATTACAATGGCTTCCCTTTTGATAGCTTCTTTAGGGACGACCAAAATGTTGGCTCAAGAGCAGCCTAAATCAGTATCGAATTACGACTATCACGCTGCATTTGGACCGAATTTTTACACCAAAAATGGTACTGAAACGCGCTCGGTAAGCGGACAGCCTGGAGCAAAGTATTGGCAAAACAGAGCAGATTATAAATTGACTGCGGTTCTTAATGATGCCAAAAATGAAATTATTGGGACAGAAGTTTTGACCTATACTAATAATAGCCCTGATCAGATTTCTTTTTTGTGGATGAATGTTGATCAAAATCTCTTTAAAGAAGGTTCTCGTGGTAAATCGACTGTTTCTATGTCAGGGATGCTTTATGTGGATAAAGGACAAGTATTTGACGGTGGTTATAAGATTAAATCGGTTCGTGTAATTTCTAATGCTAATGGGAAGACAATTGAAAAGGAAGCGAAATTCGAAATTATAGATACTAGAATGCAAGTGTTTTTGCCTCAAGAACTTCAGGCTAATGGTGGAAAGGTAACGCTTAAAATTGATTTTTCATTTATCTCTCCGAACTTCGGTTCTAATCGAATGGGAGTGCATGAAACGCAAAACGGTAAGATATTCAACATGGCACAATGGTATCCGAGAATGTGTGTGTACGATGATGTGAAAGGATGGAATTCATTGCCTTATCTTGGTGCTGGTGAGTTTTATTTGGAATATGGTGATTTTGATATCGCTGTGACCGCTCCTTCAAATCATATTGTGGTGTGTTCAGGTGAATTAATGAATCCTTCGGAGGTGTATACTGCTGAACAACAAAAAAGATGGAAGCTAGCTGCTGATAGCGATAAAACGGTAACGATTCGTTCGGCTGAAGAAGTAACCAATAAGAATTCAAGACCTACGGGAACAACTTTAACTTGGCGTTTTAAAATTAAAAATGCACGTGATGTTTCTTGGTCTTCTTCGGCATCTTTCGTAGTTGATGCTTCTAAAATTAATTTACCGAGCGGAAAAAAATCTATTGCGATTGCGGCTTATCCGGTTGAAAGTGCCGGTCAAGAAGCTTGGGGAAGAGCTACAGAGTATACCAAATACTCTGTTGAAAATTATTCGAAACGTTGGTTGGAGTATCCTTATCCTGCTGCAGTTAATGTAGCTAGTGGTAGCGCGGGAGGAATGGAATATCCTGGTATTGTTTTCTGCGACTGGAAGTATGGCGGTGAAGATTTATGGAGAGTTACGGATCACGAATTTGGTCATACATGGTTTCCAATGATTGTAGGATCTAATGAAAGAGTATTCGCGTGGATGGATGAAGGGTTGAATACATTTATTAATTCTTTGAGTTCTGCTGATTTTAATCAAGGCGAATATAAAACTAGACCTAGAAATATGCATCGTGGGGCTAACTTTTTAACCAATCCAGATTTAGAACCAGTAATGACTGCTCCAGACGGAATGAAAGAACAGAATTTGGACGTTTTAGCTTATGAAAAACCCTCTCTGGGCTTAGTTATACTGCGTGAGCAAGTTTTGGGAAGAGAACGTTTCGATAGAGCATTTAGAGTGTATATTGAACGTTGGGCTTTTAAGCATCCAACTCCAGATGATTTTTTCAGAACAATGGAAAATGTTACTGGTGAAGATTTGAGTTGGTTCTGGAGAGGTTGGTTCGTTAATAATTGGAGATTGGATCAAGGGATAACGAAAATTAAATACATTAAAAATAATCCAAAAAACGGTGCGTTGGTTTCTATTCAAAACTTGGAAAAAATGGCAATGCCGGTTGTTTTGGAAGTGAAAACGAAATCCGGTGCGGTAAGTCGAGTGCAGTTACCGGTTGAGGTTTGGCAACGTAACTCGGATTGGAAATTTAAATTGAATTCTTCAGAAGAAATTGCATCGATTACAATTGATCCTGATCGTGTTTTTCCTGATGTGAATGCAAGTAATAATATATGGGAAGAAGGTAAAAGTGAATTGGAAAAAGAACCTATTTTAGACGCTTATTTAGGGAAGTTTTCAAGTAAACAGATTCCAATTAAACTTAATTTCACGAATGAAGATGGTACTCTGGTTGGTACACCTGAAGATGGCCAAGGTCCGGCACTTTCTTTTGAGGTAGCAGGAAAAGATAAATTTAAATCTGATGCCGCTGGTGTAGAACTTCAGTACAATGAATCTAAAAGCGAATTTACAATAAGTATGGGCGGTCAGAGTTTTTCGTTTGCCAGATACTAATTTTGATTATGAATTGGTTAAAACCCTTGCGATCCGTAGTTTCGGAGGTGAGGGTTTTTGATTTATAATTCTTTTGCTTATAGTACCATCAAGTTGCATCCCCGAATATCAGAATTATCAAATCGACCTAGCACTTCGAATGCGTTGTTGCCCACGATTTTTCCTAAATCTTGCGTTGCAATAAATGAACAGGAATTAATGTTGGCTAAGTCTATAACGTTTACGCCACCTGTTTTGCCATTTTCGACATAACTCAGTGCATCTTCTGTGTCGCGAATAAGGATTTGCATCCAGGCAGGACATTCGAAAATACCGTCGCCTAAAGAATATGCTTGAGACAATAACTCGGTCATGCCATATTCAGAATGAATTTCGGATACGCCGAATCCTTCGCACAGTATAGAATGGAGTTCTTCTCGGATTATTTCCTTACGACGGCCTTTCATGCCGCCAGTTTCCATGATAATGGTATTTTTAAGGTTGAACTTCTGTTTTTCAATTAAATCCAATAACGCGTAGGTTACGCCAATGAGAATCACATTTTGGCCTTCTTTGTCTAATCGAATTAATTTATCAATCAATTCATCGTGGTTGTTTAGGTAGAATCCACTCTCTGGATTATTGGTTTGCTGAATCAAATCATCTACCATATAAATCAGCGACGATCCTTCTCTCTCCAAATAGGATGGAAGTAAAGCCAAAACTACATAATCTTCTATCGATCCGTAGAATTGTCGAAATCCCAAGCGGTAACTATCTTCGTAAAATTCTAAATCAGTAACATGATGTTTGCTAGTATTCATCCCTGTAGTGCCACTACTGGTGAATGTGGTTTGAATGGGTGTTGTTGAACTTACAACTTCATGACTTTTAAAAAATTGAATCGGAAGAAAAGGGATTTCATCCAAACGTTTCACGTTGGTTTTGTCTTTTTTAAGGTATGTACAGAAATCTCGGTATACTGAATTGTTGTCGTACTGATAACGAAATATTTTCAGTGTGATTTTTTCAAATTCTTTTTTGGAACCAATATGGAATATGTCGGAAGTTGTTAACATGTGTCAAAAATACATAAAATAAAAAAGCCCTACAAAATGCAGGGCTTCTTAAAAATATGAAGATCAAATTATTTCACAATTAATTCTTTGATTTCGGTTTTCCCGCCTTCTTTGATTTTGATGGCATAGTTTCCTTTTTCAAATTTAGCCAAGTAAATAGGCGAGCCTACAGTGGTAGCTTTGTACACTTTTTCACCTTTGAAATTATAAATAGTTACTCTTTTTGGTACATAATTATCTGAAACTACATAAATGTGTTTTCCCATTTTTTTAGAATCGTAAGAAACAATTTTCAATCCTCCGATTGCATTTTTTGTCCATTTGCTTTCAACCATAGAAGCTTTTTTTCCTGTTTTAGGATTTTCTATAGAAGTTTCACCACCATTAAATGCGTTTGCTGTAACTGTAAGACTTAATACTAATAAAAGATAAATAGTTTTCATATTGATGTTTGTGTTATGTTTGTTGTTATTGATGATGTAAAAGTAATACTGGAATTTCATACTGAATAATTTAATCGCTAACAAAACTATTTACTCGATAAAAAGACACATTGTACTGAAAATGATTAGATTGTAGATTTTTTATCTAACTAATTTTAGTGATGCAGATCTGGTGTATTTGGGTACATTTTTGTTATAAACGTAAAAAGCCTTGCTTCGTAGATTTGAAACAAGGCTTAAGTGATTGATAATGAATTATTTGTTTAATCGATTAAAAGGCGTAATGTATCAGTTTTTCCTTCTTCGCTAATTTTTACCATGTAAATGCCTTTACTTAAAGAAGTAATATCAATAGGATTGTTTGTGGTTTTTTGTGCCAATACCATTTTTCCTAAGGTGTTGTATATTTCAATTTTTTTCTCTGCAAAGTTGTCTGAAGAAATAGTTACTTGAGATTTTGCTGGATTTGGATACATTTTCAGATTTGGAATAGTATGTTCATCTCTTCGTAATGTGTTGAATGAGAAACGGAAATTATCAACTTGCCATCTGCCATTGTTTCCGTTATAACCTCCTCCTGTTACAGATGCATAAGCTGTATTGGTTGGTTGGGCAAATATAGAAACGATTCTAAAAGCAACATTTGGATTGTTATCACAAGTTGCAGGCAGGTTAAATGATTTAGAGATGAAGGTTGTAAGTAAATCACCATTGTTGTTTCCTAGAGTAATCCAGTTTGTGCCGTCGACAGTGTATTCATAACGTTGCCATTTTGAGGATTGGTTGGTTCCTGAAACGTCAAAAGAGACTGTTATGCCATTGTAGCCTACGGTACTGGTTGCGAATCGATATCCTGCGGTTCCTGAGGCGGAAGTGTCACCTGGAAAGGTTGTGATGCTATAGGATAGTCCTGGGTTTCCGGTAGGATACGCAGTCGAGGATGGGGTTGTGCCTCCTATTATTGTTAGTGTGCCTGTTCCAGTTGAAGGAGTGGTTGAGCTGGAATCAAAATTCCATTGCGTCAAAGTGGTTTGCGCGTTGAGGGATAGACCCAATAAGGTCATGAATACAATGAAGTAATTTTTTTTCATAGGACAAAAGGTTAAATGTTTGGAGTAAATTTAGGTAGGTGAGTTAATTGTAAGAAATTTAATGGATGATAAGTAGATTTTATCGTTTATAAGCACAAAAAAAGCGTCAACTTTTATGTTGACGCTTTTTAAAAGCTATAAAATAGCGAAGTTTTATTTATTCAATCACTAATTTTCTAGTAGCTGTTTTTCCTTCTTCGTTGATTTTTACAACATAAACACCTTTAGTCAAACCAGAAACATTTATAGAAGAATTGGTCACTTTAGTGTTTACTACCATTTTACCTAAAACGTCATAAATTTCAACATTTTTAGTAGCAAAGCTGTCCGAAGTGATGTTTAAGTAAGTCTTAGCAGGGTTAGGGTAAACTTGTAAACCTGCAATATCATCGAATTTGTCTTTTGCTAAGGTTAATTCGCTTAGAGATCTTGCAGTTATTCTAGCTACTCCATTGTTTTCACTAACAATTCCAATGAAGTTAGTTGGTCCAACTGGGATTACAGTTCCAATATAATCAACCTCAGTTGCACTGAAAAGAGTTCTGAAAGTCAACGAATTTGGATCTGTAGTAGCATAGTCAGTGTTCACAATAAAAGTAACATTACCATCACCAGCAGTAAAAGTCACTCCATTCATACGTACTAATTCACTTTCGTAAGCATCAATGTTACCAGCAATATCATTAGCTGTTACTAATTGTGGTGTTATTGTATTTCCAGTAGAAGGTTTAGTTGCATTTTGGTTTGGAACTAATTCCAATACACCATTGAAGTTAATTATTTGACCTCTAAGGCTTGAAATTCCATCTCCAATTATAAATGGAGTTGAAATTGAAGCAGCGTTGTCGTCTATTAAGATTCCTGCGGTAGCATCTTGAACATATTTTTGGTTTCTTGTAGTTCTTGTGAAAGATACTAATGCTTCACCGGTAAAATTTACCCAGTTATTTACTCCAACTGCTCTTGCAGCAGCAATGGTTGATACGTTGTTGTAGCTTGATACAGTGAATGTAACTGTTGCATTTTGTGCTGGAACGATTGGGTTGTGAGCGTTGTCAACAAGCTCAACATAAACGGTGTATGTGCCTGGTGTTGTAGGGATTATAATTGGTGTAGTGTCGTATTTCATTACAACAGGGCCCCCGTTAACTGTATAGTGAATGTGGCCATCGCCTGTTCCATTAGCTACGTTGAAATTTGCAACAAATAAATCTACATTTTGAAGTGTTGTTTCTGGAGAAAATGCAGTTCCATTTGTAGGGGTTGTAATTACAATATCTGGTGCGGAACTACATGGTGCTAGAGTGGTAGCTGTATTTCTTGCAGAAGGAGTCAATTCTACAAAATCATTTGCATTATTGTCTGTGTCTGTACAACCGCTAGTAAGTCTTGTTGCTGAAGTTGTATTTGTCAATGCAACACCGGTATTTTGACCTTCAAAACCATTAGGTGTTGATCCAAAACCGACTTTGTCGATAATTTGTGAACCTGTTGGGTTTGTTCCTGTCTGTGCTGTTGTAACATTCACTAAAATAACTTTTCCGTTTGAACCACTCATGTTGATGGTTCCAGTGGCATCTGGGGTTGGTAAAGCGGATCCATTTGTTGTTCCTCCTGCTTCTTGAATTAAATAATATTGGCCTGGCTGTAATACAACACTAGTCAAATTGGTAACAGCCCAAGCTGTTCCTGTTGCGGACGCATATTGTACAGACCATCCTGTTAAGTCTTGAGCCACACTTCCTCTGTTGAAGATTTCAATAAAGTCGTTTTGGTAAGTAGCTCCAGCGTTGTTACCGGATCCGTAAACTTGGCTGATTACGATTTGCGCATTTGCAAATAATGTCGAAAACAACGTTATGATGAACGCTAAGTAAATTTTTTTCATTGTTTTTTGTTTAAAAATTGGATAACAAATATAACAAGTAATTTCTTTATCAAAAAAGAAATGATGTAAATAAAACTTAAAGTTTTAAGAAAAATGTAAAGAAGTAAGTAACTACTTTATAATTAGTTTACGAGTGGCACGTAAATCTCCTTCTTTGATTTTAATGATGTATACTCCAGGAGTTAATGATGCTACACTTAGCTCTTTTCCTGAAATAGTGGCCTGCATCACCCTTTTTCCCAACACGTCAAAAATTTCGATGTCTTTTGGGGCTGTTGTTTTGGAGGTAATATATACTCTGTCATTTACCACGGGATTCGGGTAAATGTTCAAGTTTTCAAAGGGTTGTTCTTGGATCTTAGAATTCAATGTGCCATCCTTACTTTCCTGAGCACTTGCGTTCAGAGAAAATAGAAGTAGCAGAGATGTAATATAAAAGTATTTTTTTACCATTGAATCGAATTGAATTGTAAAGATATAAAAAATATTTCAAATAGTATACCAAAAAAAATGCCCCAAATCATTGGAGCATTTTTTGTATAACGTATGTTTGATTATTGTATTAAATTGATGCCATCAACCGTGCTCCAAGCCCCAGTCGTAAGGCTAGCTCCTGATGTTGAAGAAACTGTAGTGTATTGTCCAGAAGGGAATGCCACTGTAAAAGAAGCACCAGCTCCAGTTTGAGGTGTTGAACCAACGATTTTAACGTCAGTCAATTTAATTTTAGAAGCATTAACTTGGTTGTTGTTGGTTGCTGCGTCTTGAATTCTTACCGCTACGGCATTTGTGTCATTATAACCTTCAATCCAGATGTTACTAAATTCACCATTACCTTCTTTTTTGAATTGGATGGCATCATATTCTACAGAAGCATTTTCAGTTAATGTACCAGCAGCTCTTTTTAAAGTAATGTTAGTAACTTTTGGCCAGAAAGCATTATTTACTGATTTTGCTTCTACTTCCATACCGAAGTTTCCTGTTCCTGTTTGGTAAGCATACCAGTTGGTATTGTTTTGGCCTCTCCATCCATCTTGCCAGTCGAATGAATCGTCAGTATTTCCAAAAGCGATAATGTTACTTGCGCTTACAGTTCCTCCGTAAAATTCGAACCCGTCATCAGAACCTTTGTAAGCAACTAAGTTTTCTAAAACTGTTCCGCTTCCAACTGCATAAAAAGAGAATGCATTCAATTCTTTTGTTCCGTCAGCAATTTTTCTTCCAGCATATTCTACACGTACATATTTCAATGTTCCGCTGTTATCTGCTGCAACTGTTCCGCCATAAGTTGTACTTGTTCCGTCTTCAGATGTAGCAGTTGTTGCGCTTGTTGAAGGAACAACTGGTGCATCTCCATACATAACGATTCCACCCCAAGAACCCGCTAATTTTGTAGTTGATGTACAGATGATTGGCTCTGCAGGTGTTCCGATCATGATTAATTTTCCTCCTTTTTCAACAGTTAAAGTGATCAAGCCGTTAGCATCTTGAGCTGTTAAAACTGATCCTGCTTCTATTGTTAAAGTAGCGCCAGATTTTACTCTCACTGAACTTGTTAAAGTATAATTTCCTTTTACATACGTTTTGTTTGTAGTAATATCTCCAGAAATTTCCCCAGTTACTGGTTCTACTGAAGAATCGTCATCACTTGAAGTACAACCTGTAAAAAGTGTAGCTAAAATTGAAAGACCTAAGATTAATTTTTTCATGGTGTTGTCTGTTTTAATTTACTGATACAAAACTAGTTTGATTGTTTTTTTTTATGGTTATCAGAAAATTATTGAATTGTTATACTTTGTGTATTTTGTTTAAACTCTACGTTAAGTTTGTTAACTTTTTAAAAAGTGTAACCAATTGTCAATCCGAAACCAGTTCCTTTTTTGTACTGACGAACCGTTAAGTCTTTTTCGTATATGGTTACTTTGCTGTTATCTCCCATTACTCTTTTGAAATTCGGGTTCAAGATGTTGTCAATAGATAATTTCGCTTCTAAATTTTTCGAGAATTTACTAGTCCATACAAAGTCTAGTTTTTGGAATGGTTTTTCGTAAATGTGATCCAGATTCGAAGTTCCAACAGCATAAATTCTGTCACCTGTTACACCATACACTAAAGTCAAAGTGTTTTTCATCTCTTCGTTGAATTGGAATTCATACTTTAAATCGGAATTAATTACCCAATCCGCCGCACCTTGCAGTTTTCTTGTGTCTGAATTTTCAGCAGGGTTGTTGATTTTGTCCACTTTTACTTTGGTATTCATTAATGAAGTATTGAATCCGAAAGTGAATTTGTCTAAAACTGGACTAATGCGTTTTAATTGTAATAGTAATTCCAGTTCTGCTCCGAAAATGGTAGCACTTTTTGAATTGTCGAATGTGGTGATTTGACCACCGCTACTTGCACTTTGTACAAAGATTCTTTCGATTGGATTCTGAATTTGTTTTCCGAAAACACCAATAGCAAGCATTTCGTTTTCTTTAGGGAAGATTTCGTATTTCAAATCGAAATTCAAATTGTCAGTGTTTTTCAAGGATTTCCAGTTTTGTTGAGATTGGAAAACAGTTCTAGCTAATGGATAGTTTCCTAATACAACCGTTCCGTCTGCGTTTAAGTATTCTATAGGAAGAAGTTCCGCTGAAGCTGGCCTTGTGATTGTTTTTGAAGCAGCAAAACGTAAATTGCTTTTATCGTTTAAGCTGTATTTTGTATTCACCGATGGTAAGAAGTCAATGTTGTCTTCGGTTAATTTAGAGAAGGGACTATTGATTCCGTATCCTAAACGTCTGAATTTGATTTCTCTTAAAGATTTTTCTACACGTAAACCTCCGTTGATTTCCCATTTTTCACCAAAATTCCAAAATAAATTAGCATATCCTGATTGTACATTTTGGTATAATTTTGATTTGTAATCTTCATTTGAGGTCTCCGTAAAATTGATAATTCCATTTTGCACTGCATTGGCTACCACTCCTTCAATGTTATTTAAGCTTGTAGTAAACTGTGGTAATCCTGATGAAATTGGTTTTCCGAATAAGAAACGGTACGATGAGATTTCTTCATTACTGAATCCGTTATATCCTACAGATAATTTGTTTTCTTTACCACTTTCTGTAGTATTTAGTTTTACGTTGTATTCTAACATGCCTGAAAAGAAACGGTCACCTGAAATATCCAAATATTGTCTGATTAAGTTGTTTCCTCCAAAACTCGCAGTGATTTGATCTTCACCGTTCAATTCACCTACGACGAATTTTCTGTCCGGTTGTCCAAATTTGGTTTTTACAAATGAAAATCCACCTTTTAATGTGTGCTTTTTGTCTTCTGTTAAATCATAATTTCCGATGATTTGGTTGTTCCAGTATTGTGTTTCTTCAAATTGATTCATTCGAATAATCATATTTGGCTTGTTTGCCTGACTATTGGTATAACCGAACTGATCGTCGATTCTAGATGATGTTGCTCTTAGAAGGAATGAATTAAAGCCAATTCCGAAACGATTAGTTTTGTATTTTACACTTGCCAATCCTGAAACTGTTGTTTTGAAATCATAGGAAGTAGTGAACAAATTGTTGTCATAATTTCCTTGGCCGAAATTGAAAGTGCGTTCCACTCCTTTTCTGATTACATATGCATTGTCTTGATTAACCGATACAATATAATTCAAACTGTTGTCGCCTACTTTCACTTTGTTGGCGTGTAAAAAACCTAAGTTGGTATTAATTGGACTAGAAGATTTATCTGCATTCCAATTACTATTTTTGCTATAATCTGAATATTGCGACGGACTCATTACTACTCCAGAAGGTCTCCCTCCAAAATAACCTGGTAAAACTTTATCGTCTCCATTCAATCCTAAAAATCCTTGTGTTGTATTAGCGTCTTCAGATAATAGGAAATCTTGACCGTTGTTGTTGGTTACATAACTAAAACCTGAAGTGATTTTAGTGATGTTGTTTTTAGGTTGTGAAGTTTCGATGTTGATAGTTGCTCCTGCAAAATCTCCCGAAATGTTTGGGTTGAAAGTTTTATATACATTCAATACACCAACAATGTCAGTAGGAAATAAATCGGTTGGAATGATTTTTTTGAACGGACTGTTTGATGGCGCTTGTAAATCATTAATCAATAAGTTGTTGTAGCGATCTTCTAAACCACGAACGAATAATCCGCGTCCATCTACTTTAGCTATTCCTGTTATTTTAGTCAATCCCTCCTCTACATCACTAACTCCTTTTCTAGACATTTCTTGCGCACCGATACTTTGTTTGATTTCTACGGCTTTCTTTTGTTCTAAAAGTAAAGCTGTTTCTTTCTCACGATTTATGGTTGACTTGATTACTACATCTTCAAGAGTAACGCTTCCTGATCCAATAGACTCATTAATGATTTTGTTTTCGCCTTGAGCAATGGAAAATTGAACTTCTTTGGATTCGTAACCTAAAAAGCTGAAAATTGCAGTATGTGTTCCAGCTGGAATTTCTAATATGTATTTTCCGTCGATATCTGTAGTTACACCTAATGATTTTCCTTTAATGGTTACATTGGCAAACGGAAGAGGTTCTCCTTTTAAGTCTTTATCTGACACCACACCAGATATAGTGGTTTTTTGTGAAAAACCTACTAAAGAGAATAGTAAGAACAAAAATGTTAATTTAAGTTTCATTGAGTAGCTGTGTTTAATTTTGGTGCAAAGGAATGTTAGCAAAGTAAAGATTGTGTTAATTGGAAGTTACTTTTTGGTTTTCATTATGTTTCGGGAATGTTAAGAGATTAAATTTGCGTAATCACAATATTTTCTTTCAAATATTGTCTACTTTTACGTCAAATAAACAATCGAGCTCTTTGTATGAAAAAGAAGGATATTAAGATTCTTTTAGTTGATGATGAGGTAGATATCCTGGAAATTGTAGGATATAACTTAACACAAGAAGGTTATCAGATCTTTACGGCTGATAACGGAAAGAAAGCCGTTGAAAAGGCTAAAAAACATCTTCCGCATTTAATTATTATGGATGTCATGATGCCAGAAATGGACGGGATGGAAGCTTGTGAAAATATTAGAAAAATCCCCGAATTAAGTCAAACCATTATTACATTCCTAACGGCTCGTAGTGAAGATTATTCACAAGTTGCAGGATTTGATGCCGGAGCAGATGATTATATCACGAAGCCAATCAAACCAAAAGTATTGGTGAGTAAGGTGAAAGCATTACTTCGTAGATTAAAAGAAGATGAAGCGGCAAGTGATAGTTTGAATGTAGGAGGCATTGAAATCAATCGTGAAGAATACAAGATTCACAAAGACGGTGAAGAAATCATTCTTCCACGTAAAGAATTTGAATTATTCTATTTGTTGGCTTCCAAACCCGGTAAAGTTTTCAAGAGAGAAGAAATTTTAGATAAAGTTTGGGGGAATGAAGTTGTAGTTGGTGGGCGTACCATCGATGTGCACATTAGAAAACTTCGTGAAAAAATTGGAGAAGAGTTATTCAAAACAATTAAAGGAGTAGGTTATAAATTTGAATTTTAATGAGTATCAATTTTAAGAAGACGTATAAGTTTGCTGTAAAATCGGCAATGTATATAGGATTGTTTTCTTCTGGATTTGTTACCATTTTGTCCTATTTCTTTTTTGCAATAAACTGGGCTTTCAGTATAGTATTTGGTATTTCAATTTTTATCTTTTCTTTTTTTGTACTACAATACCGTGTTGAACATTTTATCTATAGAAGAGTCAAAAAGATTTATGATGATATTTCCTTTTTGGATTCTGCCGAATTCAGAAGTCAGCCAATTACCACAGATATGGCAACGTTAACAAAACAAGTTAAGAAGTTTGCTACCGATAAGAAATTGGAAATCGAGATGCTTAAAGATCGTGAAGAATACCGACGCGAGTTTTTAGGGAATGTTTCTCATGAATTAAAAACACCACTTTTTACGGTTCAAGGTTATATCTCAACTTTGCTTGACGGTGCACATAAGGATAAAGTTTTGCGAAAAAAATACTTGGAACGTGCCGAAAAAGGAGTTGAACGTTTGGTGTATATCGTTGAAGATCTCGACATGATTTCCAAACTTGAAATGGGTGACGAAAGTCTTGAAATGGTTGAATTCGATATGGTGGATTTGGCTCAGAATGTAATGGATTTGTTAGAGATTAAAGCCAATAAAAAAGATATCACGTTAAGTTTCGATTCTAAATATTATAAGCCAATTATGGTTTTGGCTGATTTTGAAAAAATTCAGCAGGTAATGTTGAACTTGGTTATGAATTCTATCAAGTATGGAAAAGAGGGTGGTTCAACAGAAATAGGTATCGAAGATTTAACCAATAATAAAGTAATAATTCGTGTAAGCGATAACGGTGAAGGAATTGAGCCCCAAAATATACCTCGTTTGTTTGAACGATTCTTTAGAGTGGATAAAAGTGGTGCGCGAAGTGAAGGTGGTTCTGGACTCGGATTGTCTATTGTAAAGCATATTATCGAGGCACACGATGAAAAAATTTACGTGCAAAGTAAATTTGGAAAAGGCTCCGAATTTTCATTTACGTTAGAAAAAGTGTAAAATTTATAAGTTTTTAGGCTGTAAAATTGCAAAATTAATCGAATTGATCTCAAGTTGTTGAATTTGAGTCAATTCGATTTTTTTGTTGTATTTTTCAATGTTACGAAATTGTTAAGCAAAAGTTTTTTTATTGTAAATTAATAATCTATATTTGATTAATTAATTGATGAATCCTTAAATCGTAGACCTATGAAAAATAAGTTATTAGCATGCGCTTTATTTGTATCAGGAATGATGATGGCGCAGGAAATTGAGCCGAAATATGAAATTGATGGTAATTTAGTCAAAGCAACTTACTATTACGAAAATGGAAGTGTAAAGCAAGAAGGCTTTTATAAGGATGGTAAAGTTCATGGACAATGGGTTTCCTATAACGAAAAAGGAATCAAAACTTCAATGGGAGAATTTACAAACGGAAATAAATCAGGTAAGTGGTTTTTCTGGAGTGATGGCGCTTTGAACGAAGTGGATTATAAAGACAGCAGAGTAGCTGTGGTTAATAAATGGGAAAAAGAAACAGTTGCTTATCGAAAATAAGCCAAACTGACCTACTTGATAAAAAAAAATACCGGCATTAAGCCGGTTTTTTTATTGGAATACTTCAAGTAAATCCAACCATTTTGTATTGCTTTCAAAGCTTCGTAATCCTTTGTATAAATTGATTTTTTCTAATTTTTTAGCTTTGAATTTTTCCTGCTTACAACTTGGTGCGAGTCCTTCTTCTTTGAATTTTTTTGCCAAGTATTCTTGTTCGTATTGTCCGGGTGTAGGAATAAAAAATGCTTTCTTCTTTAATTTGGCTAAATCCATTACTGTGGTGTAGCCGGAACGACATACAACTTTGTCGCTTTCGTTAAAAGCAATTTCAATTTGCTCCGAATTCATATAGTTGTAATACGTAAATTGATTTTTCTTCTCGATAATCTGTTGTTCCTCTATTTTGCCTTTAACAAAAAGAATAGTGCCATTATAGGAATCTAGTTCTGAAATCAATTTTTCTTCAAGCATCGTACGCTGTGGTTCCGGTCCAGAAAGAATGACCATCAAATCGTATTTTTTTTCCAGATTTTTTTTGTGAAGACGACTTAATGGACCTATGTATTTTACATTGGGTTGTTTTTTTTCCGGATGACCAAGGTTACCACTTAAGTTAGGTACTGTGTCTACATCGGGTACCCAGCATTCATCAAATTTTTTGATGATCATGTTGTGTAGTTGTGTAGTAAGCCATGTGGTATTGCCGGTCATCACATTGAGTTGATGTGTAATGAAAACAGAAGGGATTTTATCACTTACCACTCCCAATCGGTTATCCGAAACAATTCCGTCAATATTGTACTCTTTTATTATCTGTCGTGTCTTGCTTTTTTCTTTTAGAATGGCTCTAATCATTTTATGGCTGTTCAGAAACAATTTTAATTTGAAATTTGTGCCATTCTTAGCATATTCAATTTTGTAGGAAGGTAGTTCAATGGTTTGTAGGTTTGGAAATTCTTTTTGCAATAGTTCCAAAGCAATGCCGTCTGAAGCAATAATCGGATTAAAATCGTTGTCGATTAGTGCGTTAATTACCGGTATGCAACGCGTTGCATGTCCCAAACCCCAATTAAGTGGTGCTACAAGTATATTCTTTTTTTGTGTTGCTGTTTTAAACATAAATTATTTTTCAATGATGGAAATGAATTGTTCGACCAAATGGTTTTCGTACTCGAAAGTTTCCTCATATTGATCAAAAGTAATGCTTTCGGTCTTATGGTCATACAATCGCCATTTTTTCTTATTGTATTCCAAAGCGGTAAGATTTTCTACCCAATCTCCTGAATTTAGATATGTGGTTTCTCCATGTTGGTTTTTAATGTGTTCAATTTTGGGTTCGTGAATATGGCCACAAATTACATAATCGTAATTTTTTTCAATGGCTAGTTCAATACACACATTTTCAAAATCAGAAATAAACTTAACCGCCGATTTTACACTTGATTTTATTTTTTTGGATAAGGAATAGGGTTCTTTATTCAATTGAATTAATACCCAATTGATGGCTCTGTTTAAGAGTATCAGTGAATCGTATCCCCATCCACCCAATTTTGCCAGCCATTTGGTATGTGTAATGGAAGCGTCAAAGACATCACCGTGAAAAAGCCAGGCTGTTTTTCCGTCCAAATCGAGAGTCATTTTGTTGAGTAAGCTGAAATTACCCAAATGAATGTCGGTGAATTTGCGTAAAAGTTCATCGTGATTGCCTGTGAGGTAATATACTTTGGTGCCTTTGGAACTCAATGCAATGATTTTTTTCAAAACCTTCAGATGAGTTGGAGGGAAGTAGGATTTTCTAAATTGCCAAATATCAATAATATCACCATTGAGAATTAAAATTTTTGGTTTGATAGAGGATAAATACTCTAGTAGTTCTTTGGCATGGCAGCCGTAGGTTCCTAAATGAACATCTGAAATGACAACGACTTCTACTTTTCTCTTTTTCAATGTTTTTAATTTCAAATTACGTCAAGATATGTTGCAGGAATGTTATTGCGATGTTATAAAATAGTTTCCTGATTTAATTTTTTGGATCAAAGCAACTTTGGTTTTCAAAAACAATATAAATGCCTACTTTTGCCAAAATTTTATCGCAGTGGGAAGTAAGAATAAATTAAAGAGATTTAAAGAAAACGAAACATTCACGAATGTATTTCAGCCAACAAGAGAAGAAGTGGTTTCTGATAGTTTTGCTTTAAAAGGGAAGTGGAATGCTGAATTTTTTAAAAATGACAATCCAATTGTATTGGAATTAGGTTGCGGAAAAGGAGAATATACTGTTGGTCTTGCCGAAAATAATCCGAATTTGAATTTTATCGGTATAGATGTGAAAGGTGCTCGATTCTGGCGTGGTGCCAAAACATCAGTGGAAAGCGGCATGGCGCATGTTGCTTTTGTTCGTACACAAATCGAGTTGATCGATTATATTTTTGCTGAAAATGAAATCAGTGAGATTTGGATTACGTTCCCAGATCCGCAAATCAAATACAAACGTACCAAACACCGTATGACGAACTCGGAATTTCTACAATTGTATAAAAAAATATTAAAACCGGACGGAGTGATGAATCTTAAAACCGATTCTGAATTCATGCATGGTTATACCTTGGGATTATTACATGGAGAAGGACACGAAGTATTGTATGCGAATCATAATGTATACAAAAATGAAGGTGCTCCAAAAGAAGTAACGTCAATCCAAACTTTCTACGAAAAACAATATTTGGAAATTAACAAGGCAATTACGTATATTCGATTTAAAATTAAATAGCATTTATGGCTTACATCCTGCCGCTTCTTCTAGGTTTTGCTGCCTCCGTAATAGGGATTCTTCCTCCGGGACTAATCAATATGACAGCAGCAAAGATAAGTCTGCAGGATGGTAAAAACCGAGCCATGATGTTTGTGGCTGGTGCTGTTTTAATTATTTTCTTTCAAACCTATCTCGCCTTAATTTTTGCACGTTACATTGATGCACATCAGGAAGTTGTTATTCTTTTACGGGAAATCGGCTTTGGAATTTTTACATTGGTAACCATTTATTTTTTGTTGATTGCCAAAAAACCTAAAGTTAAAATCAAAAAAGATTTAAAGCTTAAAAGTAAAAAAAGCCGTTTTTTTCTAGGAATGTTAGTATCTGCAATTAATTTTTTCCCCATTCCTTACTATGTTTTTGTCAGTGTAAGTTTGGCCTCATTTGGTTATTTTAACTTTGAACCTTCATCGGTGTATAGTTTTGTATTGGGTGTGGTGCTAGGATCGTTCGGAGTGTTTTATACCTACATTGCTTTTTTCAATAAAATTCAATATAAAACCGAATTCCTCATGAAAAACATGAATGTTATTATCGGTTCTATCACTGGAATGATTTCTGTTTTTACTTTGTACAATATTTTGAAGTATTACTTTGTACCTTAAATACTGAATCCGTGGCACAAACCAAGACTAATCCGGACAACGAGAACTTTTTTCAGCGAGTGTATGAAATTGCACGCCTAATCCCTGAAGGCCGAGTTACTTCGTACGGTGCTATTGCTAAAGCATTGGGTGCAGCTCGTTCAGCAAGAATGGTGGGATGGGCAATGAATGCATCACACAATATGGAAGATGTTCCGGCACACCGTGTGGTTAATCGAAATGGGGTGCTCACCGGGAAACATCATTTTGACGGTACAAGCTTGATGCAGCAATTGTTGGAAAGTGAAGGCGTTGAGGTAATTGATAATCAAATTGTTGATTTTGAAAAACATTTTTGGCAACCCGACGTTAGAGAAGAATAATCAATTATGAAAAAGTATTTGTTTATTTTGTTATTTATTGTTCTCTTTTCATGTAAGGATAAAAGTGTATATCCTAAAATAATTGAACATAAAGAAAGAAGTGCCGTAAAGGTCAATGCCAATGTAATGGTTCAGTTTTCTGATTATTCATTTTTGGCCTGGAATATTAGTGAGGATTTTGATATTGATAGTAAGAAGAGATATCCATCAAATACAGAACAGCGTTATCTCTTTAAAAGATTAAGGCCGGATACACTGCTTCCTAGATATAATATTGATGTTATTGTCGATACATCTTATGTTGCCTATGCTTCCGGATTTGAATACAAGTATATTCCAATGCCAAAAAACATTATTATAGATGGTTTGTTGAATGGTAAAATACCTACAAATATGCAGTCTGAAAAAGTTAATATCGAGTTTTCTAAATACTTAGATGAAAAATTCAAGTTCTCCGATGATTATGTAGAGTGTTATCCTTTACTGGTTTTGAATAGATCCAATGATACAATTCTTAGTAGGTTCAAATTTATTCAGGAGGCAAAAGACAAGAATGGAAAATGGAAGCCAATAGAGTGTTATTATAATTTTGGTGGATGTGGTAACCCCGAACAGTTTCATTATAAACTCATTCCTGAGAAATATATGGTTTACCCTATAATTAAATATTATGGAGCTTTTAAAACAAAATTGAGAGTAAAACTCTATAATAAAGGGAATGTTTATTATTCCAATGAGTTTACAGGTTTTGTTAATTGTTCTCAATTCGATACGAGTGTTTTGCGAAATGAATTTGAAAAATCGTTTCCAGATTATGTTTTTGACGAGTATTTGGATTTGTTTTTTCTGAATAAGTTCTAACTATTCCATTATAACAAAACTTTAAACCCTCAAACTTTCAAACTTTTAAACTTCTGACTATCTTTGCAATCTAAAATCAGTTTAAATAAAGATAACTGAAACAGAATTACCAAAGAAATGAAATTAGATAGAAAAGAAATCCTTAAGGCTTTAGAAACCATTTCGATAGCTGGTGAAGGAAAGAATATGGTGGAAAGCGGTGCCGTACAAAACGTAATCACTTTCGGAGATGAGGTTGTGGTTGATTTGGTGTTATCAACACCAGCCATGCACATCAAAAAAAGAGCAGAAGACGATATCCGCAAATTAATTCATGATACTTTTTCAGCTGATGCGAAGGTAAAAGTCAATATCAAAGTTGAAGTTCCTGAAAAAGCAAACGAGATCAAAGGAAAAGCAATTCCGGGTATCAGCAATATTATTGCAGTGGCTTCGGGTAAAGGTGGTGTTGGTAAATCTACCGTTACTGCTAATTTGGCTGTAACTTTGGCTAAAATGGGATTCAAAGTCGGAGTTTTAGACGCCGATATTTATGGACCGTCCATGCCAATCATGTTCGACGTAGAAACTGAAAAGCCAATTTCAATTGAAGTTGATGGAAAATCGAAAATGAAACCGATTGAAAGTTTCGAAATTAAATTGTTGTCTATCGGATTCTTTACAGCACCAAGTCAGGCGGTAATCTGGCGTGGACCAATGGCTGCAAAGGCATTGAATCAAATGATTTTTGACGCGGCTTGGGGAGAATTGGATTTCATGTTAATCGATTTGCCACCAGGAACCGGAGATATCCATTTGTCCATCATGCAATCTTTGCCAATCACCGGTGCTGTCGTAGTAAGTACTCCGCAAGCAGTGGCATTAGCCGATGCTAAAAAAGGAGTGTCAATGTTTATGTCAGACAGTATCAATGTACCGGTTTTGGGTATCGTTGAGAATATGGCCTATTTCACTCCGGAAGAATTGCCGAACAATAAATATTACATTTTTGGTAAAGAGGGTGCAAAAAATCTTGCAGAAGATTTACAAGTGCCATTCCTTGGTGAAGTGCCATTGGTTCAAAGTATCCGTGAGGCTGGAGATTACGGCCGACCAGCTGCGCTTCAGACCGCTTCTCCATTGGAAGGAATTTTTGAAAATATCGCACGAAACGTAGTGCAAGAAGTGGTAAACAGAAATGAAAATTTACCTGCTACCGAAGCAATTAAAATAACCACTATGGCAGGTTGCTCTGCTGTAAATAAAAAATAAAAATCGCTTTTTCAGCTGTTCGTTGCAAGCAATGGTACAGCTGAAACAGATTTTATAGATGTCTAAAAATCTAAAAAAGATGACAAAAGAAGAATTAACAATCAATATCGAAAAGGCATTAGAGGAAATTCGTCCGTTCTTGAATTCTGACGGCGGTGATATCTCATTAGTGGCTATCGAAGATGAAAAGCACGTTAAAGTTCGCCTTGAAGGAGCGTGCACAAGTTGTAGTTTAAGTATCAGTACGCTTAAAGCAGGTGTTGAAACGACTATCAAAAAATATGCGCCGCAAATCGAAACGGTAGTGAATGTTGCTTAAATTAAAATCTCAGTACTAATTTTTTGGGCGTTTCCTCGCTTTGGCGTGGCCGGGCTTTCCGCACTCGCTTTTTGTTATCATCGAAAAGATGAAAACAAAAGAGCTCAGACAAATGCTGCAATCCCTAACGCAATATGTAGTCGCCCGATGACTTTACAATCCATAGAATAATGATTGAAACCGATATACTTATCATAGGTGCCGGTCCAACAGGACTTTTTACGGTGTTTGAAGCCGGACTTTTAAAATTAAAATGCCATATTATAGATGGCTTGCCTCAACCGGGCGGACAGTTGACAGAGCTGTATCCGAAAAAGCCCATTTTTGATATTCCGGGATACCCTTCCGTAAATGCAGGAGAATTGGTTGATAATTTGATGGAACAAATCAAACAGTTCCAGCCTGGTTTTACATTGAACGAAGTAGCCGAAAAAATTCAAAAATTAGAAGACGGTACTTTTATTGTAACCACTAACAAAGGAACTGAACATCATGCAAAAGCGGTTGCTATCGCAGGTGGTTTAGGGATATTTGAACCAAGGAAACCATCGTTGAAAGATTTGGAGTTTTACGAGCAGGATGATCGTGGAGTGGAGTATTTTGTGAAAGATCCTGAAAAATTCCGTGATAAGAAGATTGTAATTTCAGGCGGTGGTGATTCGGCTTTGGATTGGAGTATTTTCCTTTCGAATGTTGCTTCCGAAGTGACTTTGGTGCATAGACGTAATGAATTCCGCGGTGCGTTGGATTCGGTTGAAAAAGTACAAGAATTGAAAAAACAAGGTAAAATCAAATTGATTACGCCTGCCGAAGTAATCGGTTTCAAGGGTTCAGAACGAATAGAATCTGTTGATATTGAAATCAATGGTGCACGCATGAATGTGGTTTGTGATTATTTCATTCCATTATTTGGATTGACTCCAAAATTAGGGCCAATTGCCAACTGGGGATTGGAAATTGAAAAAAATGCTATTAAAGTGAACAATGCTTTGGATTACCAGACTAATGTTGAAGGTATCTATGCGATAGGTGATGTAAATACGTATCCAGGCAAATTGAAGTTAATTTTATGTGGTTTCCACGAAGCTACTTTAATGTGTCAAAGTGTGTACAACAAGTTGAATCCTGGGAAAAAATATGTATTGAAATATACTACAGTATCGGGAATTGATGGATTTGATGGATCTAGAAAAGAAGCAGAAAAAGCAGTTGTAAAAGCAATTGAATAATAGTTTTGATATCGATAAAACAACAAAAGAGGCGGGATTCCGCCTCTTTTGTTGTTTATGAGCAAAGCATTGATTTCTTAAAAATGAGTGTCTATACTTTCTGGACAGCCATTGCTGCAAAAATATTTTTACTGTTTAATTACCCTGCTCGTTGCTATACCTTCTTTTGAATTTATTTTAAACAAATAAATTCCCGATGGTAAAGTAGTTATATTTAATTTGTTGCTAGTGTAATCTAATGCCTGATTTAATAAAACTCTACCATTAATGTCAATTATTTCTAACTGAACATTTGTTAAAGATTTGAATTCTATAGTCACTACATTTGTAGCTGGATTTGGATATAATTTGAACTGATGGTTTATTTCAAAATCAGTTGTACTCAAAAAAGGAGCACAAGTGTTACCGGAAACAATACTTGAACCTGCCATCCAGTTTGATGTTGTACCATTCAATGCAAAATCAGTTAAAGTCCCGTTATAGCCATTACTTGTAGCATCTGTTAATGTAGTTACAGAACTATTATTGTCGCCATCAAGTCCTTGATTGAAATTGTAATAAGCGATTAAACCATTTTGAGTAGTTGGAGAGGGCAGTTCACAATTTATATTGTTTTGAATTTCAGCTATGGGTAAAGCTCTGTTCCATACACGTACTTCGTCTAAATCGCCTGGGTAGAATTCAAATGGGATTGGAGAATAAACGTTCCTTTGTGTCTCTTTGTTTTCTGACTTTTCCTTGTGTTTTGACAAGTTTGAATTTGCAATAGGTGCCTCATAGACATATTTGCCATCAGCTCCTAAATAAATGTTTTTAGATCTATATTGATAAATCCCTAGAGTTCCTGTAATATCTAGTACTCCGTCTACATATAACAAAACATCATTACTTGCCTGATTTTTTTTTACAACTGCTATATGATGCCAAAGATTGTCATTAATCGTGATGTTTCCCATATAACGGCCAGAAGAGGAATAAGGAATACCTCCGGAATTAAGGTCAAAATGGAATAATAATTTACCATTTAAAATTTTTATTTTGCTTCTATCAACATTGTAACCGGTGTCAATTTGATCATCTATCCATGATAGTATGCATACTTCAGAAGTTACGCTCGTTTTTATCATAGCTTCAAAAGTGAATTCCGTCGGTCTTTCAAAATGAGTAATTGTTACATGATCATTTACTCCGTCAAAGTTTAAATGGGAAGATGCCAAAGTTAATGATGGATTACTATTTTGTGTAGTTGAAATTCCAGAGCTATTTCCATCTTTTTCTACTCGGGAATTTAGCTGATTAGAAATTTGTCCAAATAAATTGATTTTTAAAAACAGTACTGGTAATAATAGGTAATGTTTTAATTTCATAGGTTATGGGTTTGATAATCAAAGTTATAATAAAATAAAGCTGTATTCAAGTTACAAATACAACTTTTTGTTTTAGGGCTGACGTTTTATTTTTTACTCGCCAAATACACACCACTTAAAATTACACCAGCTCCAACAAACTGCATAAGGTTTAAGATTTCTCCATCAAGTATTCCCCAACTCATTGCTACAATGGGTATGAAATAAGTTACCGATGATGCAAAAAGCGGTGAGGTGATCTGTATGAGTTGGTAATACAAAATGTTGGCAATTCCAGTGCCTACCATTCCTAAAATAATAATGAACAGTGTCGAATTTATCACTTTTGGTTCAGTCATGATTTCGCCATAACCGCTAACGAATAAAATTAGTAGTGCAGGTGCTAAGAGTGTTAGGAAGTTACCAGTTGTAATGGCGAGCGGACTAACATCGGATAAGTATTTCTTGATTAAATTTACATTCAAAGCATAACAGATTGTTGCTATGACAACTAATAAAGCACAAAAATAGTTGGTTTCACCGCTCGCACTTTTTCCAAATATAATCAAAAGTAGACAGCCTGTTAATCCTAAAATGACCCCAATTACCTGATTTCTTACAAAAGACAAGCCAAATGCGAGGACACCAATAAGTAATGTGTATAACGGTGTTAATGAATTTAAAATTCCACTAACGGAGCTTTTAATGCCTGTTTGAGCATAGGCGAATAAAAAAACGGGTAA
This sequence comes from Flavobacterium sp. MAHUQ-57, assembly GCF_051908335.1. Taxonomy (NCBI): domain Bacteria; kingdom Pseudomonadati; phylum Bacteroidota; class Flavobacteriia; order Flavobacteriales; family Flavobacteriaceae; genus Flavobacterium; species Flavobacterium sp. MAHUQ-57. Next base: position 1,485,697 of record NZ_JBPZTE010000007.1, read on the forward strand.
TCCATTTCCAAATAAGGAAGTTATGGCGACATATTTCCATTTGTAAAGTGGTATTTTAGAAATGCTTTTAAAACCAATAATTACCATGAAGACACATGCGAAAATAATCCGTAAAGCGCCTAATTGAAAGGGATTTAGTCCTACTAGACCACGTTTGATAAGTATAAAGGAGCTTCCCCAAATCAATGAGAGAAGAACTAATAAAAGCCATTTGTTGTTTTTTGAGAACATGGGACGGAGTTTGATTTCCCAAAATTCTGTTATTTTTATGACAATCAAATTACTTTTTCGATAATTTTGCTTCATTGCATAATAAACAATTAAAATTCAATACTATGAAAAATATGAAATTTTCGGTCCTGGCTTTAGTGTGTGCTGGTCTGACCTTGATTGGTTGTAAAAAAGAGGCTGCTGAAAGTACCACAGTAGAAAGTGCGCCAAAAGAAGTAACTAAAACAGTTGCTAAGGCAGAAACAACTTCTTTTAAAATTGATGGTATGACTTGTGCTATGGGTTGTGCTAAAACAATCGAAAACAAATTAGCCGGAATGGATGGTGTGCAAAAAGCGAGTGTTGATTTTGAAAAGAAAACGGCAACTGTGGAATATGATGCCGCAATTCAAACTCCAGAGAAATTAGTAGAAACTGTCGAGGCTGTTGCGGATGGTAAAACGTATAAAGTTTCTGATGTTAAAAACTCTGCGGATAAAGCAATGAACTATCAGGAGCCAAAACAAGAGAAAAAGAAAAAGAAAGCTGCTAAAGCTGATGAAGCTAAAACAGAAGCAGCACCTGAAGCCGAAAAGAAATCGGGATGTTGTTCAGGTAAAAAAGCATGTTCTGAGAAAGATGCAAAACCAGCTACATTATAATTGTAGATAGTTGTAATAAAAAAAGCTTCAGCATTGCTGAAGCTTTTTTTTATTTCTTCCATTTTAAGGATTCCATTAAAATGCGTAAATCGTTTTTAATATACGCTGCTGCGGGTAAAACAGAATCAAAATTAGGTTTTGCATAAAAATAAACTGAACCGACCAAGAAATGTTTTGTACTGTCGGTTAGGTAAAATTGTGACTGCGAAGCGGCATTTCCTCCAACTTCATAAAACATACCATACGCTCTCTTTTCTTTATTTGCATAAGGTTGTTCCACAATGCCGTCGGCTTTGATGACATGCTCATAAGTGAGTTTTTGTGCATCACGTAATAGTTTGTCTATATTTTGATTGACCGGTTTGTAGGTTAAATATACTGTAGCCTTTAGTTTGGGATAATCTATGTGGAAATTGCAATTGCCCTGATCGACTACTTTTCCAAGTGTGTTGTATTCGAAAGTGTAACCGCAATTCTGATCAAATGCTTTATAATTTGGTTTTGGGTATTCTAAACTTAGATACGCTTTGGGTTTTGGTAATACATCGTCTTTGCAACTTATAACAGCTATACTGATAGAGGCAAAAAGTAAAAGGCTAAGGTATTTAGTCGGCATTAATTAAGAATTAAAAAGGTAAGTCGTTTTCAATTGGATTGTCAAAATTAGTGCTTTTTGGTGTATCCGGAGTGTTTTTAACAGCTTCCGAATCTTTTTTAGTAGTTAAAAAAGTAAATTCGGTAACTTGTATTTCCGTAGTGTATTTGGTAGACCCGTCTTCAGCTTGCCATTGGCGAGATTTGATTCGTCCTTCAACATAGATTTTGTCGCCTTTTGAAAGGTATTTTTCGCAAATTTCGGCCGCTTTGTTTCGTACAACCACATTGTGCCATTCGGTAGAGGTGATTTTTTCTCCTGTGGTTTTATTGATGTAGATATCGTTAGTGGCTAATGGGAATCTTCCTATGCAATTTCCACCATCAAAATAATGCATTTTCACTTCATCACCTAAATGACCTATCAATATTACTTTGTTCAATGTACCGTTCATGGCTTATAATTTAGTTGTTATCAAATATACGTAAAAAATCAATACTTATTGTTCTCCATAAAATTATGAAGTACAATGGGGAATGGGAGCTGCATTAGTTCTTCATAATGTAAACTGTTGTCCAAAGTTTTTTCGAGTTCTACTTTCCAGAAACGAATATGAAGATGCTGATGGGATAATTTGTGAATGGTGCTTTCTGAGGTTAGCAGTGTTATTTTTTTTTCTTCTGGATAGTCTTTAATTATTTTTTGTTTGATATCGCTCTCGGTTTCCAGGCAATCAGTTTCAATTAAAGGTAATTCATACAAATTGTGCCAAATTCCTTTTTGAGTTCTTTTGTTGGCAATACTTTTGTTGTTGTTGTCTATAATAAGGATGTAATTCAGGAAGCGATCTTTAATTTTTATTTTTTTGAGTTTGATGGGTAATTCGTTGACTTTTTTATGTGCTAAAGCCAAACAACTGTTGTTTAATGGGCAGATGGAGCAATTTGGGCTTTTTGGTGTGCATTGTAAAGCGCCGAATTCCATAATGGCTTGATTGAACAAAGCGGGTTTTTTTGGATCGATCAATTCTGATGCCAATTGTGTGAATTCTTTTTTGGCTTTTGTTGATGCGATATCAGTCGTGATTCCGAAATAACGTGCTAGAATACGATATACATTGCCGTCGACTACCGGTTTTATTTCATTAAATGCGAAAGAGGCAATAGCTGCCGCAGTGTATTCACCTATTCCTTTTAAGGAAAGTAAATCGTTATAGTTGTTGGGAAAGTTGCCTTCTAATTTGTAAGCTATGTGTTTTGCGGTCGCGTGCAGATTTCTGGCTCTTGAATAATAGCCCAATCCTTGCCATAGTTTTAAAACCTGTTCTTCTTCTGCGTTGGCCAAATCAAAAACCGTTGGAAAAGCTTCGGTAAAAGCAAAAAAATAGGATAAACTTTGCGCGACTCTCGTTTGTTGCAGCATAATTTCGGACAACCAAATGTGGTACGGATTGGTTGTATTTCGCCAAGGTAAATCGCGTTTATTTTCTAAATACCACGTAATTAATGTCTTACTAAATATCATTGTTGAGTATTGGTTGGCAAAAATAAATCTTTATGTTATTAAATTTTAATCGTTTATAGTTGAATTATTCTTTTTTTAATTTATATATTTGCACTCTCAAAAAAATTAGATAAACTTAATTTATATATTAAAATGACAAAAGCAGATATCGTAGCTAAAATTGCTGACAAATTAGGCTTAGAAAAAGGAGATGTTCAAGCTACAGTTGAATCTTTTATGGATGAGGTGAAAAATTCATTAGAGACAGGTGATAATGTGTATTTAAGAGGTTTCGGAAGTTTTATTGTTAAAACAAGAGCTGAAAAAACAGGAAGAAACATTTCAAAAAACACAACCATCAAAATTCCTGCGCACAACATCCCAGCATTCAAACCTGCTAAAGTGTTCGTAGAAGGTGTAAAAACAAATAACGAAGCAAAATAATTTACTAATCAATAAAACTACAAAGTTATGCCAAGTGGTAAAAAAAGAAAAAGACATAAGGTAGCTACTCACAAACGTAAAAAAAGAGCGAGAGCTAACCGTCACAAAAAGAAAAAGTAGTTCTAAACTACTTTTTTCTTTTTAAACGTTCATTGAAATCGGTGATTTCAGAAATAAATTCATTTTTAAATTTCGAAATCTGCCATCGGGTAAATTGCCTGTAAAAAAATGTTTAATCCATCCTCACAATTAGCATTGAGTCATTCGGTATAAATCATAGTCATCTTTTGTTTATGATCCGTTATGTTGTGATTTCTTGCCAAAAAGTTGGGATAAAAATTTACACATGAATAAAGAATTAATTATTCGTACAAGTTCTGAAGCTGTAGATTTTGCCTTATTAAAAGATGGAAAACTAATTGAATTACACAAAGAAGAAGAAACAAGCAACTTTCAGGTGGGTGATATTTTTATTGCCAAAATAAGAAAACCGGTTGCTGGTCTGAATGCGGCTTTTGTAAATGTGGGTTTTGAAAAAGACGCCTTTTTACACTACCATGATTTGGGTCCAAATCTTGCTTCTCAATTGAAATTCATTAAACTTGTAAGCGCAGGTAAAATAAAAGATTTCTCCCTAAAAAATTTCCCTTTCGAGTCTGAGATTAATAAAGATGGTGCTATTGCCGATGTGCTTAGTGCAAATCAATCAATCTTAGTACAAGTGGTTAAAGAGCCAATATCAACCAAAGGGCCAAGAATAAGTTCTGAACTTTCTCTTGCTGGTCGATATATTGTTTTAGTGCCTTTTTCAGATAGAGTTTCGATTTCTCAGAAAATTGAATCCAAAGAAGAAAAAGATCGTCTAAAACGTTTGGTCCAATCGATAAAACCAAAGGGATTCGGTATCATTGTTCGAACAGTAGCCGAAGGCAAAAAAGTTGCAGAAATTGACAAAGACTTGCAAAATTTGTTGGACAAATGGACAGCAATGTGCAAGCGCATTCCGACAGCTCATCATCCGTCAAAAGTGCTAGGTGAATTAAATAGGGCATCCTCCATTTTAAGGGATGTTTTTAATGATACTTTTAGCGGAATTATTACTGATGATAAAGAGTTGTTAAACGAAACTAAGGAGTATTTGCAGCAAATTGCTCCAGGAAAAGAATCAATCGTCAAACTCTATCAGTCGAAAGACGTGCCTCTTTTTGAGAAATATAGTATTGAACGCCAAATCAAAACTTCGTTCGGGAAAACAGTTTCAATGAGCAAAGGTGCTTATCTTATCATTGAACATACCGAAGCTATGCACGTCATAGATGTTAATAGTGGTAATCGTTCAAATAAAGCTGCCAATCAAGAAGATACGGCGCTTGAAGTGAATATGATAGCTGCTGCTGAGGTGGCTCGTCAGTTACGACTTCGTGATATGGGCGGAATTATTGTGGTGGATTTTATTGATATGCAAAATCCAGATAACCGCAAAGTCTTATATGATTTCTTGAAAGAAGAAATGAGTGACGATAAAGCAAAACACAAAATATTACCTCCAAGTAAGTTTGGTTTGGTCCAAATTACACGTCAAAGAGTCCGACCGGAAGTAAATATTAAAACTAAAGAAGAAGATCCAAACAATGAGCATGCAGAAGTTGATGCACCAATTGTTGTTATAGATAAGATAGCTTCGGATTTAGAAAGACTCGTTAAACAGCATAAAAAAATACGATTAAACGTACATCCTTTTATTGCTGCCTACCTTACCAAAGGTTTTCCATCAATACGTTCAAAATGGTTTTTTGAACATAAAAAATGGGTGAAAATTATACCTCGTGACGCTTACACGTATTTAGAATACAAGTTTTTAGATCAAAACGGAAATTCTATAGAAGATTAAATTACTTCAAAAACCGCCTTGAGAAATCCTGGCGGTTTTTTTGTTTTTCTAGGTTTAGTATTTCAATGGTTTGAAGAGGGTAATTGTCATCTAGGCATAATATTGTTTTGTTTTTTAGATTTAGCCTATATAATCCGCCAAACATTCCTCCAATTAAATATTCTTCTTCAGCTATAATTTCGCAACTTCTTGGATAAAATTTGAAATGTGACCTGCTTTTGCCGTTATTTATTGTTTGTTCAGTATTTTCAAAAGTTGTAAGTCGGGTTATTTCGTTGTTTTTTAAATCAAACAAGCCGTTTTCTCCAATGAGTAATAAACCATCATTTGTTGTGAGTACCTTTCTGATATTCAGATTGTTGATTGTGTCTGATTTTACTTTGCCATTGTGTAAATAAATCTTTAGATCTATATCTTTTTCTGATAATAAAATATTGTTGCCGGCTCTTTCTGATGCGAGCATTAATGTGCTGTCGTTTATAGTGGTATAGGTGCTGATTTCTTGGTGGTAATTGTCTGATAAATTGTGTTTTTCCCAAAACTCAGATAATTCTTTCTTTCTGAAATCAAATTCCAATAAACTGCAGTTTCTCATTTGTAAAACCTCCTGCAAAAAATACAATTTTTGAGAAGTGATTTTGATGTTTTCTGTAGGTATGAGAGGTGTTGTTTCAAAGTGTTTTTTGAAAATGTTTTCAAAATCAAATTGTTCCTTGTGTTCCCAGTTCTTGCCGTTATAAAAGAATAGGCCATTGGGTTGTAGGGCAAATAACGTGTCGTTTCTTGCGCCTAGTTTTATCCAGTTGTTTAATAGTGTGAGATTTTTCTCTTTTGAGATTGATAGACTCAAAGGAGTTACTTTCTCACCAGTTTGTGATGTGATTTTTAGCTTGTTGTTTTTTTTGCCTGCAATGTATAATGTAGAATTAATGTTGATTACAGATTGCACTGAGTCAAAAGCTTTAAATTTCAGTTTAACTAATTGATTGGTTTTGAGATTTATGTAGAAGTAGCGGTATGAAATTTCTGTTTTTGTTCCCGGACTAGTGGTTAATGAATTGATAATATATCCATTTTTATATTTTATGAATTCATTTGAAAATACCCAGCTGTCATTTTTGTAATCAGGAAGTTTTAATGTGAAAGGGCTTTTGTTGTTGTATTTTATGTTTACGTAATTTTCAGCAAATTTTTGCTCAATAATGGTTGTTTTTTCTTGCATTCTCTTGCTTTCTTCATAGCTTCTCTTCCAGTATTCGTGATAATGTGCTATTTCGGAAGTTAGATCAAACATAGTTTTGTTCAGATAATGCCAATAGTTTTTAATTATGATGGTGGATATGTCGTCTGGATGGTGAATGTCCATCATGCTAAAATAGCTGATTAATTCAGGATTCCGATTTCCGTGAATCCAACTGTTTCTGATTGACATTCCCATGCTCATATGTAATGACACTAGTCCGTCTTCCGAAAGATTCTTGATGTGTCTTATGTCTTTTGGGTGTAGCTTTTTGTCAAAATAGGTGTTGCATTCAGTTAGGTTTTTTGGAGCTTGACCAAACGAGTGTAAATTGAAAAGAAACCATATGGAAAGGAAAAGTTTTGCTTTCATTTTGATGTTCTATTTTGTTGTGTCGACGGAAAATGTAAAGATTGTGAATTTATTTCATTGATATATGTGTGATTTCTTTTTTTTAAAACACTAAAATTGTTTAGAATGAATAAAAATAACATAAATAAAGTGTGTTTTTGTAACGAAATACATATTTATAATTGTTATTTAACTTGCTCCCAATTATCTTTGTTGTTCTGATAAAACTATTCAAACAATATGCAAACAAATCAGTTGGATTTTCTGCCCATTTTGATGCAGGTGGGATTAGCAGTAGGTTTCGTGGGAGCTACGATCTTTATTTCAGGATTGTTAGGGCCTAAACGTCATTCAGCCAATAAGGATAAAAATTTCGAATGTGGAATTGAATCTGTTGGAAATGCTCGTGTACCGTTTTCTGTAAAATATTTCTTGGTAGCTATCCTTTTCGTGTTGTTTGATGTGGAGGTTATCTTTATGTATCCATGGGCTGTCAATTTCCGTGAAATGGGAATGGAAGGTCTAGCAAAAATGGGAATCTTCATGGCTTTGCTTGTGGTTGGTTTCTATTATGTGATCAAGAAAAAAGGATTGGAGTGGGAATAAAACGTGAAATTGAGATTTGCGGTCGAAGAATTGAAATCGGAGACCCAATGCCCAAAATCTAAATAATATGAGTGATTCTTCTAAATATAAGATGGCCGATGCTCCGGAAGGTTATGCCGGAGAAGGCTTTTTTGCTACAAAACTAAGTGATGTGGTAGGATTGGCTCGCGCTAATTCACTTTGGCCTTTGCCTTTTGCAACTTCTTGTTGTGGTATAGAATTTATGGCAACTATGGCATCGCATTATGATGTGGCACGATTCGGTTCTGAGCGTATGAGTTTTTCTCCTCGTCAGGCCGATATGCTTTTAGTAATGGGTACTATTGCCAAAAAAATGGCACCCATTTTACGTCAAGTATACGAACAAATGTCAGAGCCTAAATGGGTAATTGCGGTAGGTGCATGTGCTTCATCAGGAGGTGTTTTTGATACCTATTCGGTATTACAGGGTATTGATAAAGTGATTCCGGTAGATGTTTATGTACCTGGATGTCCACCAAGACCGGAACAAATCTTAGACGGAATCATGCGTTTACAGGAAATTGTGAAAAACGAATCGGTACGCCGTCGTAGTTCAGACGAGTATAAAGATTTATTAGGTTCTTATAACATCAAATAGTATGGCTTTAGAGAGCGCTGTAATTCAACAGAAATTAATTGAACAATTTGGGCTAAAAGTGTCTGATTTTGTACAACTACACGATATATTAACTTTTGAAGTGGCACCCGATGCTATTTTAGAAGTTATGAAATACCTAAAAGAAGACGAAGTACTTCGTTTTAATTTTCTAACCGACATTTGTGGTATTCATCATCCTGAATACGCAGAAGAACGCCAATTTGCGGCTGTTTACCATATGCACAATTGGTTGGATAATGTCCGTATTAGAATCAAAAGCTTTTTACCAGCTTCAAATCCGGAAATTGATTCGGTTATCCCTTTGTTTTTAGGAGCTAACTGGATGGAGCGTGAAACCTACGATTTCTTTGGGATCATTTTTAAAGGTCACCCACAGTTGAAACGCATTTTAAATATGGACGAAATGACAGTTTTTCCAATGCGAAGAGAATTCCCGCTTGAAGACGGAGGACGTACTGATAAAGACGACCGTTTCTTCGGAAGAACACAACAAAATTGTTAATAAACCTGAAAACTTTACCCATGTCAGAGTTATTATTACCACCAGAACAACGTTACGCAAACGTCATCAATCAGAGAAGAAATGAAGACGGAAGCGAATTAACTATATTGAATTTAGGACCTACGCACCCTGCTACTCACGGTATCTTTCAAAATATCCTTTTAATGGATGGGGAAAGAATCTTGGATGGGGAAGGAACAGTGGGTTACATTCACAGAGCTTTTGAAAAAATTGCTGAAAATCGTCCTTTTTACCAAATTACCGTATTGACGGATCGTTTGAACTATTGTTCGGCACCAATCAATAATATGGGTTGGTGGATGACGTTGGAGAAAGCTTTAGGTATTGAAGTGCCTAAGCGTGTGCAATACATGCGTGTTGTCGTAATGGAATTGGCGCGTATTGCGGATCATATTATTTGTAATTCGGTTCTAGGTGTTGATACAGGAGCTTTAACAGGTTTCTTGTATGTGTTTCAGTTCCGTGAAAAAATCTATGAAATCTACGAGGAAATTTGTGGTGCCCGTCTAACAACGAATATGGGGCGTATAGGTGGTTTTGAAAGAGATTGGTCGCCGGCCGTGTGGACTAAAATTAATGCGTTCCTTGAAGAATTTCCTGGTGTTTGGCAAGAATTTGAAAATCTGTTGGTGCGTAACCGTATTTTTATGGACAGAACAATAAATGTTGGTCCTATTTCTGCTGAAAAAGCCATGAGTTACGGATTTACAGGTCCTAATTTACGTGCTGCAGGTATCGATTATGATGTTCGTGTTGCGCAACCATATTCTTCTTATGAAGATTTCGAATTTGATGTTCCTGTTGGAAAATCAGGTGACACATACGATCGCTTCTGTGTTCGTAATGCCGAAGTGTGGGAAAGTTTGAAAATTATCAAACAAGCTTTGGCAAAAATGCCTGAAGGCCCATTCCATGCTGATGTTCCAGAATATTACTTGCCTCCAAAAGAGGATGTTTATACTACAATGGAATCTCTTATCTACCATTTTAAAATTGTAATGGGTGAGGTTCCGGTTCCGTTGACTGAGGTGTATCACCCAGTTGAAGGAGGAAACGGTGAGTTAGGTTTCTATCTGATTACAGATGGTAGCCGTACGCCATACCGTTTACATTTCAGAAGACCGTGTTTTATATATTATCAAGCATTTAACGATATGGTTAGAGGTCAGAATCTATCTGATGCTATCGCAACCTTGTCAAGTTTAAATGTTATCGCTGGCGAATTAGACGCATAATGAGTATGGAAAAACATAATTTTAAACAAGAAATCAATATTACTCCTGAATTATTAGCTCGAATTAATGAGCTAACCAGTCATTATCCGGAGGATAAACGCAAATCGGCTTTAATTCCGGTATTACATGAAGTACAGGATGCTCACGATAACTGGTTGAGCTATGAATTGCAGGATAAAGTGGCTGAAATTTTAGGAATTTTACCCGTTGAAGTCTATGAAGTTGTATCGTTTTATACGATGTTTAACAGAAGACCAATCGGTAAATACATGTTTGAATTTTGTCAAACGTCATGCTGTGTAACACGCGGTGTGGAAAATTTAATGGATTACACTTGTGAGAAATTAGGTGTAAAAATTGGTGAGCCAACAGCCGATGGACTTTTCGAAGTGCGTGGAGTAGAATGTTTGGGCGCTTGTGGATACGCACCAATGTTACAGTTAGGTGATTTCTATCATGAAAATCTAACGAAAGAAAAAGTAGACCAGCTTATAGATGACTGTAAAGCAGGTAAAGTAACATTATTGGATAAATAGTGCTATGGGAAAAAAGATATTATTAGACAAAATCAATATTCCGGGTATTAAAACCTATGAGGTGTACCGTCAAAATGGTGGTTACGCTTCTGTGGAAAAGGCGTTGAAACAGATGACTCCCGATGAAGTTACTGAAGAAGTGAAAACTTCCGGAATCCGTGGTCGTGGAGGTGCTGGTTTCCCTGTGGGAATGAAATGGAGTTTTATCGATAAAAAATCAGGTAAACCGCGTCATTTGGTTTGTAATGCCGACGAGTCTGAACCAGGTACGTTCAAAGACCGTTATTTAATGGAATATATTCCGCATTTATTAATCGAAGGAATGATTACGTCAAGTTATGCTTTAGGAGCTAATTTGTCCTATATCTACATTCGTGGTGAATACATGTGGGTATATAAAATCTTGGAAAGAGCTATAGCCGAAGCTAAAGCTGCCGGTTGGTTAGGAAAAAATATTATGGGTTCTGGTTACGACTTGGAATTGTACGTTCACTGCGGTGCAGGAGCTTACATTTGTGGAGAAGAAACGGCCCTTATCGAATCATTGGAAGGTAAAAGAGGAAATCCTCGCATCAAACCACCATTCCCTGCTGTTCAGGGATTATGGCAAAATCCTACCGTGGTTAACAACGTGGAATCCATTGCTGCTGTGCCTTGGATTGTAATGAATACAGGTGAAGAGTATGCAAAAATAGGTGTAGGCCGTTCTACTGGAACCAAATTGATTTCTGCTTCAGGACATATCAAAAATCCTGGCGTTTACGAAATCGAGTTGGGCCTTTCTGTAGAAGAATTTATGAATTCTGATGAGTATTTGGGAGGTATGTTGAACGATCGCCCTTTGAAAGCGTTAGTGCCTGGTGGTTCTTCAGTGCCAATTTTACCTGCACATCTTATTTATAAAACTGCAAACGGTGAAGATCGTTTGATGACCTACGAATCATTATCGGATGGTGGATTCGCAACCGGATCAATGCTAGGATCAGGTGGTTTCATCGTGTACAATGATACGACTTGTATTGTTCGTAATACATGGAATTTCTCACGTTTCTACCACCACGAATCTTGTGGTCAATGTACACCTTGCCGTGAAGGAACAGGATGGTTGGAGCAAATCTTGCACCGTATCGAAAACGGTCACGGTCGTGAAGAGGATATCGAGCTGTTATGGAGTATTCAATCGAAAATAGAAGGAAACACGATTTGTCCATTAGGTGATGCGGCTTCTTGGCCGGTAGCTGCGGCAATTCGTCACTTCAGAGAAGAATTCGAATACCATGTTCGTTTCCCTGAAAAAATTAAAAATAGAGATCACTTTGTTGCTGAACCTTTCGAAAAAGTTAAGCATTTAGTGGCAAAGCAAACAATATAAGTTGAGTTCAAAGTTGAAAGTTGGAAAGTTGAAAAGTCCCAAAAACTTTAAAAACATTCGAACTTTAAACATTCTAACAATATAGAGAATGAAAGTAACAATAGATGGTCAATCGATAGAAGTCGAACCAGGAACAACAATCTTGCAAGCTGCAAGAATGATTGGTGGAGAAGTAGTTCCACCAGCCATGTGTTATTATTCTAAATTAAAAGGAAGCGGAGGAAAATGCCGTTGCTGTTTGGTTGATGTTACCAAAGGTAGTGAAGCAGATCCAAGACCAATGCCTAAACTGGTTGCTTCTTGTGTAACAGGATGTCAGGATGGTATGGAGGTAGCCAGCAAAGCTTCACCTCGTGTGGAAGAAGCAAGAAAATCGGTTACTGAATTCTTGTTGATCAATCACCCGTTGGACTGTCCGGTTTGTGATCAGGCAGGAGAGTGTGATTTGCAAAACCTAAGCTTCGAACACGGAAAATCACAAACACGTTTCATCGAAACCAAAAGAACTTTCGAACCGGAAGATATCGGTCCGAATATTCAATTGCACATGAATCGTTGTATTTTATGCCAACGTTGTGTTCAGGTAGCAGATCAGTTGACAGACAAACGTGTACATGGTGTAATGGATCGTGGTGATCACGCTAATATCTCAACTTGTATTTCCAAAGCTATCGACAATGAAATGTCAGGAAATATGATTGATGTGTGTCCTGTAGGTGCGTTGACTGACAAAACGTTCCGATTCAAATCGAGAGTTTGGTTCAGTAAGCCATATAACGCACATAGAGATTGTGATAAATGTTGTGGGAAAACTACAGTTTGGATGTTTGGTAACGAAATTCAACGTGTTACGGGTCGTAAAGACGAATACCATGAAGTGGAAGAATTCATCTGTAATACGTGCCGTTTCGATAAAAAAGAGGTGAACGATTGGACTATTGAAGGACCTCGTACTTTCGAGAAAACTTCAGTAATCAACCGTAACAAATATGCGCTCAATACTCCAAAAGTGGAAATCAAAACAGAAGACCACATTCTTATCGGACGTGAGCAAGACCGTAAAAAAATTAGTATGGTAGATGTTCCTTTAAAGGACACTGAAAATTCAAAACAATAAGAAATGGACAGTGCAATTATCATAGAAAAAAGTATTTTTATTGTTGCAATATTCGCTATTACCATGTTAATGGCGATGTATTCTACATTAGCTGAGCGTAAAATCGCTGCTTGGCTTCAAGATCGTATCGGTCCAAACCGTGCAGGTAAAGGAGGTATTCTTCAACCACTTGCTGATGGTTTGAAACTTTTCGCCAAAGAAGAGTTTATGCCTGATACGCCTAATAAATTTTTATTCATCTTAGGACCAGCAATCTCTATGAGTATGGCACTTATTACTAGTGCAGTATTACCATGGGGAGATAAGTTGGAAATCGCCGGAAGAACAGTAATTCTTCAAGCTACAGATATTGATGTAGCGTTATTGTACGTTTTCGCTGTTTTGTCTACTAGCGTTTACGGAATCATGATTGGTGGATGGGCTTCGAATAATAAGTATTCGTTAATGAGTGCTTTGCGTGCCTCTTCTCAAATGATTTCTTATGAAGTAGCCATGGGATTGTCAGTAATTGCTTTGGTAATGATGACTGAAACATTAAGCTTAAGTGAGATTGCTGCTGGTCAAAAAGGAATGAACTGGAATGTGTTCTACCAACCGGTTGGTTTCTTAATTTTCTTAGTGTGTTCTTTCGCTGAAACAAACCGAACGCCTTTCGATTTAGCAGAATGTGAGGCCGAGTTAATTGGTGGTCACCACACAGAATATTCATCTATGAAAATGGGATTCTATTTGTTTGGTGAATACGCCGCTATGTTTATTTCATCAGCAATTTTGTCTATCCTTTATTTCGGTGCTTATAATTATCCAGGAATGGACTGGATGGCCGAAAATGCAGGGGTAAATATTGCCAATATATTGGGTATCGTTGTGTTGTTCGCGAAAATCTGTTTCTTCATATTCTTCTATATGTGGATTCGTTGGACTATCCCGCGTTTCAGATACGATCAATTAATGAACTTAGGTTGGAGAATGTTAATTCCTTTAGCAATTGCTAATATTGTGTTGACTGGAATTTTCATTATTATAGCTGATAAATACGTATAATAAAATGTCAATAGATACCATTTCATTATCAGGAAGAAAAAAAGAAGTCTCTAACAAAAAGATGACTTTCTTCGAAAGTTTGTACATAGTTGCCATCGCAAAAGGATTGGTAATTACGATCAAACACTTATTCAAAAGAAAAGTAACCATTAAATATCCGGAACAAAAACGTGAGTTCAGTCCGGTATATCGTGGACAACATATGTTAAAACGTGACGAGCAAGGACGTGAAAACTGCACCGCTTGTGGTATGTGTGCTGTTGCTTGTCCTGCTGAAGCCATTACCATGACGGCAGCTGAACGTAAACCTGGAGAAGAGCACTTGTACCGCGAAGAGAAATATGCTTCGGTATATGAAATCAATATGTTGCGTTGTATTTTCTGTGGTTTATGTGAAGAAGCTTGTCCAAAGGATGCTATTTACTTAACCGAATCGAAAGTAATTGTGAAATCGGCATCGAACAGAGAAGACTTCATCTACGGAAAAGATAAATTAGTAATGCCGCTTGAAATGGCGATTAAAAATTCTAAATCAGTTCACTAATATGTCGTTACTAACTATATTCTATATACTGGCTGCGGTAACTTTAGCTACCGGATTTATGACAGTAATCAGTAAAAATCCAATTCATAGTGCTATTTATTTGGTAATGTGTTTCTTCAGTATTGGAGGGCATTATTTACTTTTTAACGCTCAGTTCTTAGCATTGGTGCATATTATCGTTTATGCAGGAGCAATCATGGTATTGATTCTTTTCACAATCATGTTGATGAATCTTAACAAAGACAATGAACCCATTAAATCCAAAGCCTCAGTATTTGCTGCCATAGTTGCTTTCGGTATTTTATGCTACGTAATGTTGAAAGCTTTCATCAATGCTATGCCTAAGATTGATAACTATCAGTCTAGTGGACAAGATTTTCAATCGATTAAAGTTTTGGGTAAAGTATTGTTGAATGAATACATGGTGCCGTTCGAATTCGTTTCCATCTTGTTATTAGTAGCTATGATCGGTGCGGTATTATTGTCTAAAAAACAAAAAACAGTAGAGTAACATGGGAAATATACTGAATGAGATAGGTATTGAAAATTACATTTTTTTGAGTGTACTATTGTTTTGTATAGGTGCATTTGGAGTATTATACAGACGTAACGCAATCATCATGTTTATGTCAATCGAAATTATGTTGAATGCCGTAAACCTTTTGTTGGTGGCTTTTTCTACTTTACATCAGGATGCAGAAGGACAAGTGTTCGTATTCTTCTCCATGGCTGTGGCTGCTGCAGAAGTAGCAGTGGGTTTAGCAATTCTGGTTTCTATTTTCAGAAATACAGGATCGATTGATGTTGATAATTTAAAGAATTTAAAAGGATAAATACTAATGGAGAAAAATGTAGCTTTAGTATTATTGTTAGCGCCGTTATTCGGATTTCTATTCAATGTTTTTGTAGGAAAGAAAGCTGGAAAAGGTATTGTAGGTGTAGTAGGAACCGTATCCATTTTGGTTTCGTTTCTTGCCACTCTGTTTTTCTTTTCCAAACTTAATGCAAATCCGGGTCAGCCCATAGTGGTAAATTTATTCCAATGGATTACTTTGGAAAAATTCAATGTTGACTTTTCTTTCTTGTTGGATCAGTTGTCGGTATTGTGGTTATTATTCGTAACCGGCATCGGAACTTTAATCCATATGTATTCGGTGAGTTATATGCATGATGACGAAAACATGCACAAATTCTTTGCTTACCTTAATCTATTCGTATTCTTCATGATTACGTTAGTAATGGGAAGCAATTTGTTGATTCTTTTCATCGGATGGGAAGGCGTTGGATTATGCTCGTATCTATTAATCGGATTCTGGTATAAAAACCAAGACTATAATGATGCGGCTAAAAAAGCATTCATCATGAACCGTGTGGGTGACTTAGGTCTATTAATCGGTTTATTCATTTTAGCATTCATTTTCGGTAGCTTGGATTATCACGTGATCGCTGCAAATGCTTCTGATCTTAAAATTATTGCAAATAATGAAGGTTTGATTGCATTAGCGGCACTTTGTTTATTCATTGGTGCAACAGGTAAATCGGCTCAAATTCCTTTATATACATGGCTGCCTGATGCGATGGCGGGACCTACCCCAGTTTCGGCGTTAATCCACGCTGCTACGATGGTAACAGCAGGTATCTTTATGGTGACAAGAATGCACTTCGTATTCGATTTGGCACCACAAGTTCAAGACATCATCGCCATCATAGGAGCAGCAACTGCTGTGTTAGCGGCTTCGATTGGATTGGTTCAAAACGACATCAAAAAAGTATTGGCATATTCTACCGTTTCTCAACTAGGGTTAATGTTCTTGGCTTTAGGTTTGGGAGCTTATGAAGTTGCCGTTTTCCACGTAATCACGCATGCTTTCTTTAAAGCTTGTTTGTTCTTAGGTTCCGGATCGGTAATCCACGGATTGCACGGCGAACAGGATATGCGTAACATGGGTGGTTTGCGTAAAGCAATGCCTATCACTTTTTGGACAATGATGATTTCCACTTTGGCAATCTCGGGTATTTTCCCATTGTCTGGTTTCTGGTCTAAAGATGAAATTTTAATGACAGCCTACCACGGAAATACTGTGTTATGGGTAGTGGGCTCAATCGCTTCTATCATGACGGCTTTCTATATGTTCCGTTTAATGTATTTGACATTCTTCGGAGAATTCAGAGGGACAGAAGAACAGAAGCATCATTTGCATGAAAGCCCAGCTTTAATTACGATTCCATTGGTGATTTTAGCAATCCTTGCTGCAGTAGGTGGATTAATCAGCCTACCTGGGAATAGTTGGTTGAATCATTATTTAGCACCTTTATTCAAAAAAGCTCATGAGGCGCATCATTTGGATGGAACAGCTTATGCCTTAATGGGTATTGCAACTGTAGGAGCTTTAATCGGAATTGGAATTGCTTATGCGAAATACATCAAAAAAGCAGAGGTTCCGGCTAAAGACGAAGATATCAAAGGAATTGCTTCGGTTTTATATAACAAATACTATGTAGATGAAGTGTATGACGCTTTATTTGTTACTCCATTGAAACGATTATCACACTTCTTTAGAAACTACTTCGAAGTAGCGTTCTCTGAAGCGGTCTTCGGATTCGGTAAAATTGCAGCCGCAATGGGAACACAAGGGAAAGCAATTCAAAACGGAAGCATCGGGTTTTACCTTTTGGCTTTTGTTATTGGAGTAGCGTCGATTTTAATTTGTCTATTTTTAGTTTAATAATTACGCATAATGAACGTATCAATTATACTCATTTTATTATTGTTTGGAGCTCTGGCAACGTATTTTTCCGGAGACAAATTGGCTAAATCGGTAGCTTTTATGGTAAGTTTGGCTGCTTTTGCTGCTTCAATACTTATTTTGAATCAACACAATGCCGGTGTCAATTCTAACTTTGTTTTCCATTGGATTTCAAACCCAAACATTTTCCTTGCTTCTAAAGTAGACGGATTGTCTATTGCAATGGTACTTCTTACAACCGCACTAACCGCCTTGATTATATTGTCTTCCTTCGGGAATCAATACAAAAACAGTAAAACATTCTACGCATTAGTATTGTTCATGGCCTTTGCAATGGTTGGAACTTTTATTAGTGCAGATGCATTCTTGTATTATATCTTTTGGGAATTGGCGTTATTGCCTATTTACTTTATCGCTCTAATCTGGGGTAATGGCGATGCAGAAGAACGAAAAAGAGCAATCATTAAATTCTTTATCTACACATTGGCAGGTTCTTTGTTCATGTTAGTAGCTTTCATTTATCTGTTCCAAAAAGCGGGTAGTTTGATGATAGGTGATTTGTATTTATTACAGTTAACAGAGCAAGAACAATTCTGGATTTTTGGTGCTTTCTTTTTAGCTTATGCCATTAAGATTCCTATTTTCCCTTTCCATACTTGGCAAGCCAATACCTATCAAATGGCACCATCTGTAGGTACCATGTTGTTGTCGGGTATTATGTTGAAAATGGGATTGTACAGCGTAATTCGTTGGCAATTGCCTTTAGCGCCTTTGGCTGCTAAAACCTATATGAATATTTTCTTGGCATTAAGTATTATTGGTGTGGTGTATGGTTCAATCGTTGCGCTAAAACAGCATAACCTAAAAAAATTATTAGCCTATTCCTCTTTGGCGCACGTTGGATTGATTGCAGCAGGTGCTTATACTTTGTCTATTGACGGTTTGAGAGGTGCAGTTCTACAAATGATTGCTCACGGTTTTGTAGTGGTAGGTTTGTTCTTTGCTGTAGAAGTGATTGAAAGAAGATTGCATACTCAAGAAATTGCTCAAATGGGCGGTATCCGAATTCTAGACAATAAATTCGCTTCTATGTTTATGATTGTGATGTTGGCTTCTGTAGCTTTACCATCAACGTTCAATTTCATTGGTGAGTTTACCTTGTTGTACAGCTTGTATAATGTGAATATTTGGTTCGCAGTAATTGCCGGAACTACGATCATTCTTGGCGCTGTTTATATGTTGAAAATGTTCCAAAATGTAATGTTAGGTGAAGCGAATGCGAAACCTTTCGCATCAATATCCGTTCAGGAAACTGTAGTGTTTGTTGTAATTATTGCTGTTTTATTGTTTTTCGGTTTGTACCCAAAACCAATCAATGACTTGATTACACCGGCTTTACAGGAAATTGTAGCCAAGATTAATTTTAATTTAAATATGTAATTTCTGAAGTGAATTCAGATTTATAATAGAGAAAGAATGAATACATTAATAGCGATATCAGGATTAGGAGTCATCAGCCTTATAGCCGAAATTTTTAACGGGAGAAAAATTATTGTTCCAGTTGCAATTGTTGGGTTGTTAGCTATTTTAGGATACAATGTTTGTGAACAGAATGCGTATGGCTTTTTCTTCAACAACATGATAGTTGTTGATAAGTTTTCTGTCGCATTTACAAGTTTATTTATTGTAATCACTGTTTTCTTGATTGCGTTGAGTCAAGAGTTTTACAAAGACAGGCCAACAACTATTTCTGATTTTGTGGCCATCAAAATATTCTTGTTGGCAGGTGCTGTAGCAATGGTGTCTTTCGGAAACTTGGCGATGTTCTTTTTAGGCATCGAAATCTTATCGGTAGCTCTATATGTGCTGGCAGCAAGCAAAAGAATGGACTTACGTAGTAACGAAGCAGGAATGAAATACTTCTTAATGGGTTCTTTTGCTTCAGGTATCATCCTTTTTGGTATAACACTTATTTATGGTGCAACGGGTACTTTTGATGTAATGTCAATCTATCAAATTACGCACTCAACAACCTTTCCATTATGGTATTACTTAGGTATCACCATGTTGTTAATTGGTATGTTATTTAAAATAGCCGCAGTTCCTTTTCATTTTTGGGCTCCGGATGTATACGAAGGCTCTCCTGCTTTAACCACGGCTACAATGAGTACTTTGGCTAAAGTAGTTGCTATGACAGCGCTTTACAAATTGGTCGTAATTTTATTGCCTTCTCAAACGTATGCCTTCCAATTGATTATTGTTGTGGTTGCCGCGTTATCAATGATTGTCGGGAATATCATGGCACTTCGTCAGAATAATGTGAAACGTATGTTTGCCTTTTCAGGAATCTCTCATGCCGGATTCATGGTGTCAACCTTGTTGATTTCAAACGATTCCGCCAATGTTTTATTCTATTACGCTACAGCGTATACTATTGCTGGTTTAGCATTCTTTGCGGTGCTTTTATATGTAACAAGCGAAAAGAAACATGAAACAATTGATAGTTTTAATGGTTTTGGGAAATCACATCCATTATTAGCTTTAGTAATGACTGCTTCATTGTTATCGATGGCAGGTATTCCAATTTTATCTGGTTTCTTCGCAAAATTCTTCTTGTTGAATCAATTGGTGCAAACGGGTTGGTTGGTACTAGTTATCATCGCTATTATAGCCTCTATTATAAGTGTGGGATACTATTTCCGAATCATTTTAGCAATGTATACCAAAGAAGAAGAAGGTCAAATGGCACCGATGCCTATAATTTATTATATCGTTGCGGTAATCGCATTTGCAGCTACATTAATAATTGGTGTTTATCCAAGTGCTGTTTACAATTTACTAGGTTAATATTATTTTAAATATTCTAAAGGCGCTCCTTGAGCGCCTTTTTTATTCCCATGCCATAGAATATTTACTTTTTTAACATGATAATGTATATTTGCCAAAATTTTCCTATGAAACTTTCTGTAGTATTCGCCTTCTTATGTATTCCTTTTGTAGCTTTTTCTCAAAGTAATACGCTGAATCATTCCGAATATCTTGTCTTGCGAGATAAGATCAAAGGTATGTTAAACACTAGTGCGGATAGCGCATTCGTCTATGCTGTCAGAATGGAAAAATCAAATAACAGTGCCCATAAGGCATTTGCTTATGGTGCAAAGTCCTATTTGCTACAATATAAAGGGGATAGTATTGCCTCCAAAGCCAATGCTTCTCTTGCTTTCAAGTATCTTAAAAGTGTACCGGCTGGAATTGAAAAGGACAGACTCGAAAGTTACCTTTTAAATTATAAAGGGCTTTCCGAATGGAAAAGAGGCAACCTCAATGAGGCATTACTTTCGTATTATCAAGGTAAAAAGTTGTCCCAAAAAATTGGCGATATCATTCAGGAAATCAAATTTTATAACAATATCTCTTCTATCTATAATGATATCAAAAATTATCGGCTTGCCATAAAAACAGCAAGAGAATCCGATCGCTTAACCGATGCTAATTTTCATCTTTACGATACCAAAAAATACAATCAGAGCAAAACAACCGTAAGTTATAAACTAGCTTCTTTCTATGATAATGAGTTCTTTATTCATGAAAATAATCGTGTTTTGCTGGATTCAGCCGAGTATTATTACAAACGTACATTGGTGTATTCTGATCATACAGTGACCAATAATACGACTGCCAAATTAAATTTGGGTAAAATTTATAACTACAAAGGCGATTTTATTCAAGCTGAAAAAATATACCTTGGATTGTTGAAAATGAACAAAGTGGGCTTAACTCAGGATAACTTCAAATACCTTAACTTGAATCTGGGAGAGCTTTATTTTAAGCAAAAAAAATACCAAGAAGCGCTAAGATGTTTCCAACAAGTAGATTCAGTGCATGTCATCAACGCTAACAGTCCTGTAGCATTCAATTGTTCTAATTATTTTCAGGCGAAAATCTATAATCTTTTGAAGAATCATGAAAAAGCATTGGAACATTCCAAGATTTTTCTAGTCAATTATGATGCTACCGAATCGAAATTGTTGCAGGAAGCCTTGGAGGTTAATTTTAGTGTCGGTAAAAAGCAATCGATTCAAGAAATTCAGGAAATCGAACGCAATAATGGGAATTATATCTTTTGGAAAAGAATAGTGTTTGCTTTAACCGTAATGTTGGTTATTCTTTTAATCGGTTTTCTGATTTGGAAAAACCACCAAAAGAAAAAGGACAATCAGAAGGCAATGTTGCTTATCGAAGAATTCAAACGCCAAATCGAAAAGAGTCAAAATAAATCTGAAAAGGAGGTGCTTCCCAAAAGAGAAAGCGCTACATTAAGTATAGATGAGGAAAAAGAAGATTTGATCGTTAAAAAATTGACGGAACTAGAAGAGAAAAAAGTGTTCCTAAACCAAGATTTTACGCTGCAATTTGTGGCCAAAAAGATCAAAACAAATACGGCTTATTTGTCTCATGTAGTCAATAAACGTTTTGGAAAAAGTTTCAGCGAGTATGCCAACGAATTGAAAATTAATTATGTGATTAATGAATTGATCACTAATCCAACGTATCGCAAATATTCTACACAAGCCATCGCCGAAAGTGCCGGCTTTAAAAAAGCAAACTCTTTTACAATTTCTTTCAAAAAAAGAACCGGATTAACTCCGGTTCAGTTTGCAGATAAAATTGAATCTGATTATTACGTTTAATTATGGATTGGTAATAAAATCCGGTGTCGGATCTATAAAACCTTTTCTTGGTGGTGGTGGTGGGTCTTGTGGTGCCGTTGGATCGTTAGTGTCTCCAGGGTCTCCTTGTGGAGGTACAGTCGTGCCTCCTCCTCTAACATGAAGCATTGCTAACCGGTTTACTGCCGCCGTAGTAAAGTCGGATAAGGTTGGTTTTTTTTTGTTCATCGGAATAAGTTTTAATGTGTCAAATGTAACGCAATTGTTGTTTGTAATCTGCAATTGAATCAATATGTCTTTTCGTACATTTTCTTTTTTTGTTACTAGTATGTTTTTCAGTGAATTGCGCTATTTTAGAGCCTGTTTTAATTTATAAATTATGGGAGTTATAATTTATAAAAAGTTGAAATGCTCCTTTTTTTTTCTTGTTAAACTCACCAATATTTGCCTTGGAATTCAAAACAAAATGGCATTTTAAAAATCTGAATTCATTTAAAAAAAATCTCTTGATCAAGGCAGACATAACATCCAAGTGTCTTTAAATGTTTGGAGTTTGAACCAATTAAAACGAACTAATTATGTTACAAAACATCATGAAATTAGACGGAGCTGAAGGCTTGTCTAGAAAAGAACAATTGAATATCTCTGGTGCTGGTAAAACACCTCCTTCTTTATGTGCAGAACCACTACTACTTTGCTCTAATGAAAGAACATACGATCCATGCGCACCATTTTCTCCAACTAATTATCCTTGTTAATTCTGGAAGCTATGTTAAAAAACATTTTACAATTAGACGGAGCTGAAGGCTTGTCTAGAAAAGAACAATTGAATGTCTCTGGTGCAGGAAGAATTTATTCTTTATGTGCAGAACCAGCGCAATGGTGTAATGCTGATAGATCGTACGATCCTTGTGCACCTATAAGCAAATACAACTATCCTTGTGGTGACTAATATGCAATGTTAATTGTATAATAAGGTTATTGATTATTGAAAGCCTCTTTCTATAGAAAGAGGCTTTTTGTTTTCTTTTGGATCAGTCAATCGCACCTGTTTTTTATGTCTCTTTTCGTAAAAAGTGACTTTTCCGTTTGTATCCTACCAGTATAATCGCATTCTAATGTTTCCTTCTAGTGCTTTTACCTGGCTTTTTGGGAAACGACTATTTTTTCTTCAATCCGCTTGTAAGCGGCTTCTTACAATACAAAACAGGAGTATACAATTTACAAATTGTCACAACTACCGTTTTTTTATCTCCTAAAAAGATCAAATATTTGACATCAGTATTGCAATCCTTAATTCATTGTTATCAGCTATTTTTAAAGATTGAATACAAGTTAGTAGTAATTAGATTGTACAATTTTCATAGCAGTTCGCTGCTTGAATCATAAAAATATTCCAGGCCAAGGATCAGACATAGTTCCCAAATGTCTTTAAATAGATTGGGTGTTTGTAAAATTTAAACTAAAAAAACATGTTAAAAAGCATTTTAAAATTAGAAGGAGCTCAGGAATTAAACAATGACGCTCAAAAAGGAATCATGGGTGGAGCAGGTTGTAGCTCGAATCCATTAAGAGTTTGTCCTCCGGGTTACATCAAAGGTGCTGATTTCTGCTGTTATAAATTCGATCAGATTTCATAAAATCCTAACCAATGCGTTACTTGCAAACTTTATACTGTTAAAGTAGTCAAGTAATGGTGTAATTGAATCAAGGCTGTCTGAAAGTAATTCAGACAGCCTTTTTGATTGTTGTGTTTTCATTTTTCTTGCATCCCATCGAAATTATTTGCCTTTCATCCGATTATAGGTAGCGAATGGTATTTTGTAAGAATTTTGGCACAATGTTGGTTAGCTCATAAATCTATTAATTTAAAACTATTAGTTATGAAATCATCAACAGAAAACAGTTATGGAGCCCGAATCGGGAATGCGGAAAGTTTAGTAACCGCTCTACAAGGCTTCAACAACTACCAATCACCCAAACCCGAATTGAGTATCGAAGGCTTCCGAAACCTAATTAACGATCTCAAAAACCAAAACACCCAAATCGCTATCCACAAACAAAATTACTCCCTGGCGGTCGAAGCCAGAGTTAAAATCTTCGAAAAAGACCAATTTTCTGTAAGCCGCATTCTTTCTCCTATCAATGCCACCGTGAAAGTAAATTTTGGTAAAGAAGCTAAAGAGGCGACTAACGTTGCTGGTATCATTGCTAAAATAAGAGGTTCTATCAGCAGAACAATAAAAAGCACCGAAGGGAATTTTGTAAGCCAATCCCAGCAGTCGTACAACTCTAAAATTCAGTTCTTTGCCGATTTGATTGCAAATCTTTCGACCTTCGAAAATAATTATGCGCCAAGCCGTAACGAACTATCCATCGTAAATCTTAACCGATTGTATGAAAATGCAGTTAACACCAATAATGCTGTAATGGATGCTTATTCACTGTTTATCCGTAATAATGACATAAGGGTAGATGCTTATGAGGTTATATCCAAAACAGCAACTATGATTAAAGAAAATGTAAAGGCTCAATATGGTTTCAATTCAAGCGAATATAACTTGGTCAAAAAACTGAAGATTTAAACATTTTTATTTGATTGTGATGCATCTCCCTGTGCTACTGATAGTATTTGGGAGATTTTTTTTTTATAGGTTGTTTTATGCCGAAATATATTCGGTTGTTGTTTGGCCTTGTAATTTTCTTGAAAAGTGAATATTGCCGCTTGTGGAGCCTCGATTGCTGCTTGTGGAGCCAATGTTGTTGCTTGTGCAGTCTCGATTGCTGCTTGTGAAATGGATAGTACTGCTTGTGGAACTACGATTGCCGCTTGTGGAATCAATATTGCTGCTTGTGGAGCCTCGGTTGTCTGTTGTGGAGACAATATTGCCGTTAGTGAAGCCAATGTATTTTATTGTGGAGCCTCTAATTACGAATCACTCGTTACTACGCACTAAGTACTAAGTACTCTTTACTAATCACTAGTCACTCAATTCCTGTTTTCCTCTTTCAGCTTCGCTATTTTAGAATCAATAACTTCAATGTCGTATTCAATATCAGAAATCGTGTTTTTGTAATTGTTGTATTCCTTATACGCGCCCCAAATAAAAATGATACAAAAGAATGTGCCTACAAAAAAAATATAGTTTTCCCGGCCCACTGTTTCAGGGATGCTCTTACCTCTGCCTCTGCTTGGCATAATAGAAAGTAGAAGGGTGGTGAAAATAAAAATAGGTAGGGCAACAAACAATTTAATCAGGAGTTTGTACTTAGTTCCTTTATGTTGTGCTAACGCTTCCTGTAGATCTCTTTTGTCTTGTTCTAATTGCAGTAAGTCACGCATTTTATTTTCTTTGTTTTTAAGAACCAAAACAAGTTATGAACTCATAACTTATAACTCATAATTCATAACTTCTACAGGTTATCGGAAGCAAACCACTCCGCAAATGAAGTCTCGGTCTCTTGTAAACGTAAAGAATGTAGCTTAACACTTTCCGGAAGTCTTTTCTGAATCTTTGCAGCAAAGTCAATCACCATGTTTTCACTGGTTGGCTGATAATCCACTAAAATAACATGATGTCCGCGTGTTTTTAATTCGTTGGCCAATTCAATGTGTGGAGTAGTAGCATTGAATACCGTAGCGTGGTCGAATACGTCCACAATATCTTCCTTAACGATCTTCTTTAAATCTGAAAAATCAATTACCATTCCGTACTTTACATTCGTACGATCGGTTATAGGAGTACCAATTACCGTTACCGATAGTTTGTAACTGTGACCGTGTACATTTTTACATTTACCGTCATAACCGAATAGGGCATGACCGGTTTCAAAATTGAACTGCTTGGTAATACGTATTTTACTCATGATATAAATATTGATGCAAAGGTATAAAAAAAGAAAGCGTCCGCAAATACGGACGCTTTATACTTTATGTTCTGTAAAGACTATGCTTCAAATGGAACTACAGAAACGAATGATTTGTTATCACCTTTCTTCTGGAATTTCACAACACCGTCAACTTTAGCATGTAAAGTGTGATCTTTACCCATGTAAACATTTTCACCTGGATTGTGTTTAGAACCTCTTTGTCTTACAATGATATTTCCAGCAATAGCTGCTTGACCACCATAAATCTTAACACCTAAGCGTTTCGATTCTGATTCTCTACCATTCTTCGAACTACCGACACCTTTCTTGTGAGCCATGATGTTTTGGTTTTATAAGTTAATATTATTCTTGCGTATCTTCTTTTTTGGCTTTAGTAGCTTTTTTCTTTGGAGCTGCTGCTTCCTCAGTTACTGCTTCTGCTTTTGGAGCTGCTTCCTTCTTAGGAGCTGCTTTCTTAGCACCTGCTGCTACGATACCCTCAACAATAATCTGTGTTAATGATTGACGGTGACCATTTCTCTTTTTGTAACCTTTTCTTCTTTTCTTTTTGAAGATGATTACTTTGTCTCCTTTTAAGTGTTGTAACACTTTAGCTTCTACTGAAGCACCTTCTATAGCTGGGGCGCCTAAAGTAACGTTTCCGTTATCGTCTAATAAAAGAACTTTGTCAAAAGAAACTTTTGAACCTTCTTCACTAGCCAAACGGTGAACATACACTTTTTGGTCTTTGCTTACTTTGAATTGTTGCCCTGCTATCTCTACGATTGCGTACATAACAATAATGTTTATTAAAATTTTAAGTGCGCAAATATACAACTTTTTATTATATAGACAACTTTGTTTGATAAAAATAATGGTAGACTACTGATTTCGAGTAATTTTAACCCAATTTTCATTTTCAAATCTTTCAATTTACCTTTGTGGCTCAAATAATACACCATGATTCTTACCGATACACACACCCATTTATATTCTTCTCAATTTGCCGATGACCGTGCTGAAATGATTCAGAATGCCATCGATAAAGGAGTTACTCGCTTTTTTATTCCAGCCATCGATTCTTCTTATGCGCAACGAATGTTCGACTTGGAAGCGCAATATCCTAATAATGTCTTCTTGATGATGGGGCTGCATCCTTGTTATGTAAAGGAAAATTATCTGGAAGAACTGGCTTTCGTAGAGGAACAGTTCGCTCAAAGAAAGTTTTTTGCCGTCGGTGAAATCGGAATTGATTTGTATTGGGATAAAACAACGTTGGATATACAGAAGATTGCTTTCCAACGCCAAATTCAATTGGCGAAAAAATACAAACTGCCTATTAATATTCATTGCCGTGATGCTTTTGACGAAATCTTTGAAGTGCTGGAACTGGAAAAAGGTGACGATTTGTTCGGAATCTTTCATTGTTTCTCGGGCGATTTGGAACAGGCGCAAAAAGCGATTGGCTACGGAATGAAGTTGGGTATCGGCGGTGTGGTGACTTTTAAAAACGGTAAAATCGATCAGTTCTTAGCGCAAATCGATATCCAGCATATTGTTCTGGAAACCGATTCGCCTTACTTGGCTCCTGCTCCTCACCGCGGGAAACGCAACGAAAGTGCGTATGTAACTTTGGTGGCGCAAAAGTTGGCCGAAATCTACCAACTTCCTATAGAGGAAATCGCTCGAATCACTACCGAAAACGCAAAAGCCGTTTTCGGAATATAACGCTGCCTTTACAAAGGTTTCAAAAATTATTCGTTCATTTGTAGTAGTAATTATTCTGGAAATGTCAAAATTCGATGCCATTCGACCTTATTATGATGCCGAAGTAAATCAGGCCATTCAAAACGGAATCAATCATCCTATCATGAAAGCGATGATGCAGTTCACGTTCCCTGATGTTGATGAAGAAG
This sequence comes from Flavobacterium sp. MAHUQ-57, assembly GCF_051908335.1. Taxonomy (NCBI): domain Bacteria; kingdom Pseudomonadati; phylum Bacteroidota; class Flavobacteriia; order Flavobacteriales; family Flavobacteriaceae; genus Flavobacterium; species Flavobacterium sp. MAHUQ-57. Next base: position 1,513,413 of record NZ_JBPZTE010000007.1, read on the forward strand.
TTTGGAAAGCGCAGTTGAGAAAAACACACTCAATACGCGATTTTCAATGCAACTTTATTTATGAATCCATTCAAAAAGTACTACAGAAAAGTTCTGACGGTTTAACTACTTCAGGCTTCGAAAAACTGGAACCGAATACCGCTTATTTGTTTATCTCCAACCATCGTGATATTATATTGGATACTTCGTTACTCAATATCGCACTGTTCGATTACGGTTTGGTAATGACGGCTTCAGCTATTGGCGATAATCTGGTGAAAAAGGACTTCTTACGTTCGTTGTCCCGCTTGAACCGAAACTTTGTAGTGCAACGTGGTTTGTCACCAAGAGAATTACTACAAAGCTCTCACTTAATGTCGGAATATATCGAACAATTGTTGCTTCGTGAAAACCGTTCGGTTTGGATTGCCCAACGTGAAGGAAGAACGAAAGATGGTAACGATGCCACACATTCGGGAGTTTTAAAAATGTTATCCATGGCTGCTGCCGGTAGAGATGTGATTGATTATTTTAAGGAAATTAAGATTGTGCCGATTTCCATTTCGTACGAATACGATCCTACCGATGCATTAAAAATGCCACAGTTAATGGCAGAAGCGAATAATGAAGTGTATATCAAAAGTTCCAATGAAGACTTTAATAATATCTTGCGTGGTGTCTTAGGTCAAAAAAGAAGAATTCATATCCATGTTGGTGATGTTTTGGATAAGGAGTTGGATGCTATTAAGGAAGAACATTTGAATACAAATAAACAAATTCAGTCTTTAGTCCAATTGATTGACGACTCTATATTACAATCGTATCGTTTATGGCCTACCAATTTTATCGCCTACGATATTTTAAATAATACAACTCGTTTCCAAGATAAATATACAGACCAGGAAAAGTCGTTGTTCCAACGTCGTTTGGATATGCGTATCGACAAACAGAATCAACAAATGTATGAAAGTTTCCTAGCGATGTATGCGAATCCTGTTGTCAACAAATTAAAGTACCATGACAACCTCTAATCCAACTATTTTATTGATTTATACCGGTGGAACCATTGGTATGGTTAAGGATTTTGAAACAGGTTCTTTAAAAGCATTCAACTTTAATAAATTACTGAAAAGTATTCCGGAACTGAAGTTGTTGGATTGTGAAATTGCAACGGTGTCTTTTGATACACCAATTGATTCGTCCAATATGAATATTCAGGAATGGGTGAAGATAGCTTCGATTATTGAAACCAATTATAACGAATACGATGGATTTGTGGTGCTTCACGGTTCTGATACGATGTCGTATTCAGCTTCGGCCTTGAGTTTCATGCTTGAAAATTTGGGTAAACCTGTTGTTTTTACCGGTTCACAATTGCCTATTGGTGATTTGCGTACCGATGCCAAAGAGAATTTGATTACTGCGATACAGGTGGCTTCGCTACAGCATAAGGGAAAACCAGTAATTGCTGAAGTTTGCCTCTATTTCGAATACAAACTCTATCGCGGAAACCGTACTACCAAGATCAGTGCCGAACATTTTAATGCATTTACGTCGCCCAATCTGCCATGTTTGGTAGAGTCAGGTGTGCATTTGAAAGTAAATGAAGAAATTCTGTTGAAGGCCAATGGGAAGCCACTCGATGTGCATACGGAATTTGATGATAATGTTGCGGTGGTAAAGTTGTTCCCTGGAATCAATCAAAATGTTATGAAAGCACTACTTTCTGCCGAAAACCTGAAAGGAATTGTACTGGAAACGTATGGTGCAGGTAATGCACCAACCGAAGATTGGTTTGTAGATTTGTTAGCCGATGCAATCCGCAAAGGAATATATGTGGTTAATGTAACACAATGTTCAGGTGGTAGCGTAAACATGGGGCATTATGAAACCAGTTCTCAATTGAAACAAATTGGTGTGATTTCTGGTCAAGATATTACTACAGAAGCAGCCATTACGAAGTTGATGTACTTGTTAGGGCAAAATGTAGCGCCATCGGTTTTTAAAACCATATTTGAAACTTCTTTACGTGGTGAGATGAATTAATTCGTTTTGTCCTTTTTTTTCTGAAAAAAAATAGATTTCTTTGCAATCCCATAATAGAGAGGTGTCCGAGTGGTTGAAGGAGCAAGCCTGGAAAGTTTGTATGTGGGTAACTGCATCGAGGGTTCGAATCCCTTCCTCTCTGCAAAGTAAAAGCCTGACGTAACAGTCAGGCTTTTTTGTTTCCGGAATGCGATGAAAGTTTTACTTTATAAAGCATCCAGGGAACAAAAAAGTTGGTGGCTTTGAAAAAGCTACTTGTTTTGACTTTGTGTTTTTTACTTTTTCAGGGATGAACGTAGTTACTCCCTTCCTCTCTGCAAAGTGAAAGCCTGACGTAATTGTCAGGCTTTTTTGTTTTCCTGATTGGAATGTTTTACTTTAAGTGTTTTGGGCTATGGGGCATGAATGGTTTTGTATTTGCTAGGAATGGAGGTAAGGCTTGCAGTGTGTGTTTTTGTTTTGCATACATGGCATATACACGACATATATCAAACTTGTCTGTTACTGTTATTCCAGATTTACTAGAGAGGTAATGCAGTTGACTATTTTAAGAGTAAGAATAAAAAGAAGAGGTTTGAAAGAAGAGGTTTTTAAGGTTTGAAGTTTTCTTTTACTACTGATTTAAATTTACATTGTTTGTTTAGTTTTGTTCTTTAATTCGGAAAAAAAATGAGAGTCTGTTATACAGGAATTGTTCAATAGGAATGGATTTGAATTTGATGGAGGTAATTGATTTTCATAGTGGTTTTGAAGGTGAAAATGAGATTGTGCTTTCATTTGTTAACGGGAATGAGATTGTTGCTTTCAGGATGTGGGAAACCTATTTCGGGTATCTTATCAAAGCAATTCAAGTTCAGGATTACATGCATTTGCCCAATACTCTTTTTTCGATTTATAACACTTCGGTAGGTGGCTGGTATGATCAGGATGAGCGGGAGGTTGTCGATGTGAATTTGTTTAGGAGCCAGTTAGTATCTGTAGATGTAACTCAACTGGAGAGTGCTGAGAGCGATATACTGAATCTTTTAGTGTCTCTTCTGAATACTCCTCAAAAGAATGAATTAAGAATCTTTATTTCATTACAATAAAGTTTGTAAAAGTAAAATGTATTATGGAAAAATATACTGATAAAATTGTAGCTGGTCTTCTTGTGATTTTTATGTTTATGTTTGTTGGAGAAAAAGATTACTGCAACGTAGAGGCAGGCAAAAATGAAAAGTGCACCATAGGTAAATATGTTGCCCGTGACAGATCTGGGAAAAACCCATCCAATTACTTTTCATATTATATAAATGGCACAAAATACAGAGCTGATGGTGGGGACGGTCCTAATGGTTTTTACTATAGCAGTATTAGGAAATTTTTCAGAATTTTGTATTCAGAGGTGGATCCCAGAAGTGTACGTCCGATGTATTGTGAAGAAGTGACGGATACTACAGAACTATTAAAAGCTGGATTCAGTATGAACGAGATTTTAAACAAGCAGGAGATTGATTTGTTTCCATAGCTAAAAAAAACGATACTAAGAATTATGAATCAGCGTTATCGGTTTTTTGTGAAGTAGCACGGATTACATCCGAGTGAAGCGAACTGATGAAGTAAATCAGCACTATCGGGATTTTTTGACGGATCCTGCCAATCAATAAATTTATAATTTTTTAAGTGGAAATGATTAAAAAAAGTATATCTCTTATTTTAGTTTTTGGGATTCTTTATTTTGCTTATTTTTTAATGCGTGAGCATAGCGACAGAATTCAAAAAGAAATCCAGGAGAATAAGGTATGCAGTGTGGGGATGGTTTTTGCCATAGATAAAAAAGGCAAGAATGACAATATAAAATATTATGTCATTCATGAAAGGTTGATGTATGAACTTAGTGAGACATTGCCTTCCGATGAAGAGGGTGAAGACTATCGGAATAAATATTTCAAAATTGAATTCTCTTCAAAGCACCCGAAGTATTGTAGGATTTTTTTAGATCAGGAAGTAACGGATCAGGATGAAATCAGTAAAGCCGGGTTTTAATCTTTATACTGATAACAAATCAATAAAAATATAGGTAAAGAATTATCGCTTTCGTATAAGTTGTACACAAGCAGATATGTGCTAGTTTATAAGTACAATTTCGGTATAAAGTTTTTCGCTTTTGGTGTTGTAATCGGATAGTTTAGAGAATGCGATGCTCTTTATTTTGCCCACATTGTGGTTGTTTTCTAGTTTGTTGATGAATTTCAGGGTATTGTTGAACTTCCCTTCAACAGTCAGGATATAGTAGAAGGTGTTTTTGTTGTCCTTGGTTGCTGTGGGTTCCTTGAAATCATGAATGTTTATTCTGGTTTCCAGACATAATCTATCAATCTCTTTCAGGAGGAAATTCTGGAAGTTTTCTTTTTTAGTTCCGGTAATTTTGAATTGCTGAATCAGTGCGTCTGCCTGTTTTTCCTTTTGCAGTAACTGCTCTACAGAAATTCCGTTCAGTGCGTTTTCCACCAGTGCTTTCTTTTCTTTATTTTCCTTACGGGAATCCATTGTCTTTGAAATTGCAAAATGATAAGCAAGATAAAAGACAGTGAAAACACCCAAAAAAAGAATTTTATTTTTATTGTTTATTTTCATCGATTCCTATTTGTAGTTCGAAAAGTGTTTTGTTTTCTTCGTTTTTCCCGTATTTGGAGATATTGACTTTTGAGATAAAATCCAGACTTTCCAATTTTCCGATCCATTTTGTAAAATCGGCAGTACTGTTTGAAGTCCCCGAAATGCTGATAGTATTCTCTTTGAAAAGAAGATTGGTGGGATCCTCATTTTTTGTTTCCATAGGATTAAAATGCAGAGTAGTCAGTGCTATTGTACCCGGCACCAGTCTGGTGATTGAAGCAATTTTGCCAGATTTCTTTACCGTGGCGTTATGGAAATATTCTTCAATTGAAAGTTCTTTTTGCGCCACTCTTTTTTTGATTTGACTGGTGTTCAGATTTGAGGAGTTTGTACTTTCTATCTGTTTGTCCAATTCTGAGTTTGCTTTGAAATAGCTGTTGAAGACCAGAAAATTCACCAATAGTACTACCAGAAGAAAATATACCGCTCCGGTTAGTACTTTTCGGAACAGTCTGCTTTGAAGGAAGTTGTCTTCCAGTTCTCCGTTTTTAATTTGTAATTCACCCGAATTGGCGGTAGCTGATAAGTAACTTACAATACTTGCAAAAGACAATAGTTGCGTGTTTCTGATTTCTAGTCCGTTTAGATGATACAATACAGCGGTTGTTTTGGCTATTTTAGTCAAGATGTTGTCCTCACCAATCAAAGCAATTGTATGAATGTTGGTTGTTATGCTGGTAGCCTCTGAATATTTTTGGATTAGCTGCATGTTGGAATTTCCTAGACTCAGATGAATGATCGGGATATCGTTTTTTTTGAAAGTCGTTAGAATCTCTTCTATGTGTGATTTTCTACCTATCGAAATGATGCTCTTGGTTTTTAAGCGCCATATTTGATAATAAAACTCATTGAAATTTAAGTTGGGAAAATGCTTTTGAAGTAATTTAGAATCGTTTGGGTCATTGTCAGCTACTTCCTTTTGGATTACTAAATTGGTATTGATTGTTAGGAAATAAGGCGTTTTGTTGTCGAGACTTTTTAGAGTAGTGTCGTTAAAAGTTCTCATGTCTTCTTTAAAGATAGACAACTCGTCTTTTTTCTGCACGACTTCAAGTACGGCTATTTTCTCCTGTGCATCAGAAGAAAATAGCTCGAGCCCTATATACTTTTTGCCAAGCAAGCTTTTTTTTAATCCGTTAGATTTCATTAATAAATAACAGTTGGCTTGATTAATACTGTTAGTTTCTTCTTAGAGTCTTCCCTTTTTCTTGAGCTGAAGAACCATTTTATAATTGGAATTCTTGACAATAGAGGAACGCCCGATCCTGAGTCGTTTTTCACTTTTTCTTCAAGACCACCCAATACTACTAAATCCTGGTCTTTCACTCTGATAATCGAAGTGAATTCCCTTGAATTTATACCAGGGGGAGCGTCTTTGTCTACTTTTTGGCCGTTAAAGCTAGATTGAATTACTTTGATGTCCATGGTTATTTGTCCGTCACCTGAAACCAAAGGCATGATTGAAACGGAGAGTTCTGCATCGATAGGCTGGTAATTTTTAATTTCCGAAGCCTGAGGTATTTGCGAGCCATAGAAATTTTGGTTAGTTACTACGTAATAAGTTGTTTCACCAATAGATAAAAAGGCTTTATGACCGTTTAAAGTAGAAAGTCTTGGAGTGGATCTGATTTTTACATTTCCGTTTGCTTCCAATGCTTTAAGGCTAAGGTAAAAGTTAGGGACTACACTGCCGATGTTAAGTGATCCGAATCCATCAAAATTATTAATTATTTTATTGATTGTCTCAGCACCTAAAGTAATGTCTGCTCCAGGGAAAACACTACCTTTAGTAGTAACCGGTTTGTCACCAATACCTGCACTGATTCCAGTTTCTACTATTGCGTTTCTATTGTTTTCAAGTAACATTACTTCGATTAGTACTACAGGAACTGGTTTGTCGATATATTTGACAAACGATTCAAAACGGGCGATGTTCAATTCCGGTCCACTTACGATAAAGCTGTTCAGCTCTTTGTCTACCCGGATATCCAAATCCTTTTTAATTTCATCCGGAACGATGGATATGATCGATTCAGATGAAGAAGAACCACCAGATGCTCCTGAAGAACTACCGTAATTTGTATTTTGATTTGACGGATTGTTACCATAGGAAGAGGTATTGTTGTAGGATGAATTTGTGTCGGAATTTCTTTGACTGTTACTGCTGTTCCCGTAGTAATTGGTGTAATTGCCCGAATTATTGCTAAGTCTTCCTGAGCTTCTGCCGTCAGAACCTCCCGGATTGCCTAAAAGTTCAATAGAGCGGTGCATAAGCGGAACCGTACGGATGCTTCTCAGGGTTAACTGATTTTTCAATCCGAAATAATACAGAAGGCCGTTTTTCTTGAAGCCATAATTGTCTTCACTGCCCGACTGGTTTGAAGATGCAGGATTTCTTCCTTCAAATAATTTAGTCAATAAGTTATCGAAAGTAATGTTTTTTGCTTTGAAAGTAGCGTTACCTGCGCCTTCCATTGGGTTGGAGATGTACATGTCGATACCTAATTCATTTCCGATATCATAGATAATATTTGAAACCGGCGTGTTTTCGAAGTCTACTTCTAATAGTTTTTTATCCTGATCGATTACATTAAAGAAGAAATTGGATTTTCTAGAGCGTACTGGTTTGTTTTGTCTGGCAGCTGTAGTGTTTCCTTTTTCTGTATTTTGGTCGAAGTTGTAATTGCCTTCTAGTTCATCAATTAGGTAGAAGTTATCTTTTGATTTTGTTACTGCCAAATTGTTACCATAGGCAATTTTATTCAGTGCTGCTTCAAAAGGCATGTTTTTGATGTAGCTGGTTAGTAACTTGTTTTCAAGTCCGGGTGCAAAAACCAGGTTTTTTCCACTTGCATCCATTATTTTCTTGAATGCATCATATAATTTGTCGTCTTTTAGATCAACCGACAATAGATTTTCTTGTGCATTGTAATCGACAAGAATTGGTTTTATTGTTGGTCTTTCAACCGGTCTTTCGTAGGTCTTTATAGAAAGAATATTTCCGGTAAAGTCGATACTTAAATTGTATTCCTTGCATAAAAACACCAAAAGATCGGCCACGGTCACATCGGTAAAGTTATTGACAATGTTGATTTGGTTCAATTGAGGAGCTACGCTCAGGTTTATTTTATGTACTTCGGAAACTGCCAATAGAAAGCTTGTCAAAGTGGTTTCTTTGATATTGATGTTAACTTTCTCGGTCAATCCTGGAGAGTCGGCTGAAATTGCTTCAATATTGTTCTTTATATTTTGAATTCTTGCGTCTTGTGAAAAGACATTTAGGCTAGAAATCAAAAGTAAAAGCCCTATTATTTTTTTCATAAATTTTGTATAAAGTCGGCAAATATAATTGAATTATAGAAGTAATGAAAAAACTTCATCAATTGAAGTCGTTCCGTTACTAATAAGTTCCACTGCATTTTTTTGCAATGTGGTTAGGTTTTTCTCGATGACATAGTTTTCAATTGAGAACTGATTGTCTTTTATCGCGTTACTAAGTTCAGCAGTGACGGGTAGTATTTCATAAATTGCTTTTCTTCCAGTGTATCCTGTTTGATGGCAATGTTCACAACCCACTGGTTCAAAATGATGTGTGAGTGATTTTGGAATGTTGAAGCTTTTAGGGAAAATATCCGTTGAGACTTCTGATTTCACTTTACAGTGGTTGCATAACTGTCTGACCAATCGTTGAGCAATACTCATGTTGAGTGTGCCGGCAATCAAAAACGGAGGGATTCCCATGTCAATCAATCTCGAGATTGTCGCCCAGGCCGAATTGGTATGTATGGTGGATAAAACTAAGTGTCCAGTTAAGGCAGCTCTTATGGCCATGTTGGCGGTATCGGCATCGCGGATTTCTCCTACCATGATGATGTCCGGATCTTGACGAAGAAAAGTTCTCAGCGTAGCGGCAAAATCAAGTCCGATGTTTTCTTTTAATTGTACTTGAGTTATTCCTTCAAGGGTGTATTCGATAGGATCTTCTACCGTCAGAATGTTTACATTGGGTTGATTGAGTGCTTTTAAAGTGGCGTATAACGTTGTTGTTTTACCTGATCCGGTTGGTCCAGAAATCAAGAGAATACCGTTCGGCTTTCGGATGGCTTCATTATAAAGTGTCAATTCCTCCTCTGTAAATCCTAATGAAGATAGGTTGATATGATTGGCATCGCGGTTTAAAATTCTCAGTACTACTTTTTCACCATGCAAAGAAGGTAGTACCGAAACACGGATGTCAAAATCTTCATTAGGTGTATTGATTGTTATTCTACCATCTTGAGGTAATCGTTTTTCTGCGATATCGAGATGTGCTCTGATTTTGATTTTGTTAATTAGTACCGGATATTCTTCTGAAGGAATGAGGTAGTGTTCCTTTAGTTTTCCGTCGAGTCTGAAGCGGATACGGGCTGATTTTTCAAAAGGTTCAAAATGAATGTCACTACTTCCAATCTGTTTGGCTTCCATTAATATCTTTTCCAGGAAATCAGTTGAGTAGTGCATTTCTGACACGGTATCTGCCGTTGTTTTTCGGTAGTTTAATGATAGGTTCCTGTTGATGGCTTCGGTGGTTTCTTCATCAAGAATCACCTTGAGTCCAAATATGATTTCAAGTTCAGATTGTAACTGGTTTAAATCAATGGCGTCTGTTTTGAAAGTGATTTTATCACCTTCTTTTTTGTATGGTACAATTCTGTAATGGTATGCTTGGTCAACAGATACGAGCTGCAGGAGTTCGACAGGTATTAAATTCTCTTTCATTTTTAAAATGCATAAATTACAGCAAGGTTTGTGAAAAAACTCAATATATATAGTGCTCCAAAAAATAAGGACATGTAGCCTGCTAATGGTATAGAAGAGTTGTGTTTTTGTTTCGTTTTCAGAAAGAAATGGATTACCAATGAGAATAACATGGAGAATACTAAAAGAATTGCAAACGAGAACGGTGCAAATGCAAATGCCATAGAAATAAAAAACAATACATCCCCAATTCCAAAAGCTTCTTTTAGAAAATTGACCTTCATTATATAGTGAGCATATAGGAAAGCTATAGACAGTAGTATTGTAATGAATCCTAGGTTTAAAGCACTGTTCAATAATGTGATTTCTATTCCGTTCTTTTCAATATGGAGTATTAAAGCGGCTATACCAACTAATGGATACAAAAACCAATACACAAATCTGGATTTGTAATCCTGGACGAGTATTCCCGTGAAACAGATTACTATGAAGATCTTGACGAATACCATTAATCGTTTAAGGTTTGCTTTGGATTTCCGTTCTGATCAATTTCCCAAACATTGAACGTTCCGTTGCCGTTGAAATCAGTAACTGCAGTAGCGCGTGCCTTAAAGCTTGTGTTTGAGGCCTGAATGATTTCATAATGGTAGTTTGCACTTCCATTTTCCTTTACTGTTTTGGGCGTTTCGAAATCGAGTTCAGTTAGACTAGTGCTATATTTTGAGTTCATGAAAAAATATTGTTTTTCAGCATTGAAAATAGCTTTCAACTGCGTTTGTGCTTCAACACTTTTTGCTTTAGTGATTAGTGGCATAAGATTCGGCAGGGCAATCAATAGCAGTATTCCTATGATAGCCAGTACAATAAGCATTTCCTGTAGGTTGAAAGAAGCGACTTTTCTGAATGATTTTTTCATGACGGTAAATTTGGCTGCAAATATAATTTTTTTGAGACTATCTTTTAGTTAATGTTTTTTGTATTTCACTTTTTTGAAAAGGAGGATGTTGAAAACAAAATTGTATTACACAGCTACCTGAAAAAGTCTTTTAATGAAATTAAATATATTCTGTTAAGTAGTCAGGATTGTTTGTAAAAAAAGTATTTTTGTTTTACGTTCTTTCGGGATGTCGTTGTCCAACCAGTAAATCACCGATGCCAATTACCGTTACGCTTTCCAAGGACAGGAGAAAGACCCTGAATTGCGAAGCACTCACCGAACACTTATGTAAATAAGAGTCTGTGAGGTAAACAGAGATGGAAGCTTTTGAGTTGCGATTATGGGACGGAAGATTTGGGAGATGGCTGACTGTGGATCCTATGGGGCAGTATTTTTCGCCTTATTTAGGGATGGGTAATAACCCGGTAGGTAAGATTGATCCGGATGGTGGTGATACAGATGACTTCTATGAGAAATTAGATGCTGATGGTAATCCTACAGGAGAAATCGTTTGGTTTAATGGTAGCGATAAAATTGATGGTTACAATAATATTGGATCAGCTTATTCAGTTAAAGATAGTTATAATAATGTGATAGCTTTTGGTAACAGTGATTCAGGGAAAGTTACACAATGAGATATCAAATGGATGGGTAATAAGAAAGCGGGTGTTATTATCCTGTTGCTCAAGAGGCTATAGTTACTAATGTAAAGCCAGATAATGGTTTTTATGGAGCGTCTGTATATGGAGAAATGTGTCTAACAGATGATTGGGGTGACTTGCAAGCGCGACATCATAATGGATTAGATATAGTTTGTAAATTTGGAGGTCAGATAAATGGAGCCAATGTATATGCGTCTGTAAGTAGGCAGAGTGGGTTCTACAGGGAAAAGTAGTGGACCCCACTTACATTATGAAATTTGGAAAAAGGGAAATAGTAATAATAGGCCAAATCCAGCAACAATCCATTTGTTGATAATTTACCAAAACGATAAAAGATATGAAAGTACTAGGAACAGTGATGATTTTAATTTTTCTAGTTAGTTGTAATAATAACTCCGAAAATAAAAAAAATCTAGAATTATCGCCCGTGAAAAGCAAAGAATCATTGAATAATAAGGTTGTATCTGCTGATAGTCTTGTTGTAAAAACAGAGATAATAAATAATGAATTTGCAAATGCGCCTTTAGGAGAGTTTGATTTTTTTGATAAAAATTTATCTTCATTTTTTAAAGGCACCTATGATGTGCACAAGACTACGACAGTCAATAAATATACAGATGGTATTGATACGTTAATTACTTTTCAAAAAAGAAACTCTTCTGCAAGGTTTTATAAAACTAATGAAAAAGTGATGTTGGACAGTCTTAATGTTTCTGATAAAAGTTTTGTGACTTTAAAGTTCGGAGTTGATATAGGTATGAATAAAGATGAAGTTTTAAATTTATTTAAAGTTAATAAGAAAGATTCTTTTTCTGATACAATTTCAATTGTTGATGATGAAGGGAGTTCTTCTGTTCAATTTATATTTGTTGACAAGAAATTAAAAAAAATGTTAATCCTTCCATGGTAAGGCTTTTAATCAGGTCTTGATTTTTAATCAAAATTTCCTATGAAATGGATAGCAATGTAATGGTTTCCAGACTAATATTATAATTAAAAAGCAAGAGGTAAAATCTTGCTTTTTTCTTTTCATGATGTAAGGAAATTTTAATAAAAATATTCAATCATGCCATTGCGAATGAATTTTATAAGAACTAGTTTTGCGCAAAAAATAGTATAATGGAAAAATTAGGCTTTCTGAAAGGATTGATGACAGGGAAAAGATTACCGGTTGTTTTAGGTGCAGCGGCATTATTGTTGAGTTTATTCGGGTTGTTCAAGAGTTATAACAGTTCGGATTTAGTTTATGTTGATGTAAATAAATTGATCCAAGGATATAAAAGAACGGCTGGTGCCAAAGCTGAATTCGATAAAAAAGCAGCTACCATGAAGGCTAATATTGACTCTTTGGTAGCCGGATGGCAAAATGAATTGAAAGCTTACGAAAAAGAGCGTGCCTCTTTATCTCCAAAAGAATTGAAGTTGAAGCAGGAATTGTTAGGTAACAAGCAACAGCAAATCAACGGATATCAGGAAGCAATCCAAAAACAAATCCAAGAAGAGGATAAGAAAATTACACAAACCGTAATCAATGAAATCAATGATTACGTGAAAGAATACGGAAAAAAACACGGTTACAAAATCATTTTTGGAGCAAGCGGAGGAGGAAACATCATGTATGCTGATGAGTCAAGTGATTTGACCGAAGATGTATTAAAAGGTTTGAATGCAGAGTATGAAGGTAAAAAATAGTATTTTACTTTTTCTTTGCGTATTATTCATTTCTTCTTGCGGAAAATCATTTGATTCGCAGGAAGAAATGACTGCTTTTATCACTGATGAAGATAACGGATATCAGTACAAAAAAACGGTGAACGGAGTTGATTATACATTGCAATACCGTCCTACCGATTTACTGGTTAAGCAAGAGTTGTCAGATAAGTATACTGATAAACAGGTAGAAGAACTTCGTGCCCAATACGGGAAATACCTTTATTTCAATTTGTCGATGTCGAAAAACAACCAGGAACTTCTTAATGGCCTGGCGCGTGATAAAGAACGCTTCGGGCAGATGGTTAATGATCTTGCATTCGGGATGGAGGAGAAAGTTCATTTGTTTACCCCTAAGAAGGATACATTAGCCATGGCCGATTTCATTTATCCGCGTATGTATGGTATGACTGATGCTACTACCTTGATGATTGTGTATCCGAGAGATGAAAAATTCATGGAAGAAGAGTACCTGAATTTCACGATTGAAGATTTAGGACTGGATACCGGTGAAATAAAATTCAAAGTCAAAACCAGCGAGCTGAAAGACGAACCCCAATTACGATTTTAATATATTATATGAATACGAGTCATAAATTCAGAAGGGCGATTGCTACGTTCTTCTTATTGATTTTTTTACCAACGTTAGTGCCTGCTAATTTGTATGCAAATAACAATGGGCCTGTAGCTCCTGAGGCAGCCAGTTTTGAACCTGTGGATGCTACTGATATGGTCAACTTGGCAACAGGTGACATGTCTTATGTGATGCCGTTAATAAATGTGCCCAGCCCGGAAGGAGGCTATCCGTTAGCGTTATCCTATCATGCTGGTATTGCCATGGAACAGGAGGCTTCGTGGGTAGGTTTGGGCTGGACTTTGAATCCTGGGGCAATTAACAGATCTGTAAATGGTACTCCAGATGACTGGTTTCAGAAAAAGACTTCAGACTTTTTTTACGATGCAGGTGATACTGTTGATTCATTCTCTTTTTCAATTGGTGGAACTTTTGGGAATGGAGTAACTGTTGGTTTAGGAGCTTCCTGGGGTAGTCATCAGGCATTTGGTGGAAATGTTATGCTTGGTTATGGCGGATTAACTGGATCAATAGGGACAAATGGACAATGGGGTGTAGGTGTAGGTGGGTTTAATATCGGAACCAACGGGGCTAGTTTAGACGTAGGTTTGGGATCAGCTGGAGCTTATGGCCTTAATGTAGCGTTAAATTATGATGTGATCAATAATGATTTAAAAGGTAGTGTTGGTGTAAATACGGGGATATTTAATTATAGTTTGGATACGTCATTTACCACAGGAGAAACGAGTAGCAACTCTAATATAAGAATTTCAAAAAGTACAAATACTTCCACACAGGGACAGTATGATGTTAAAATTTCGAATAGTGAAACAGGAGTTAATTTGGGGATTTTCTGGTTTAATTATGGACATAGAAGGGTTGAATACTCTCTTTTTGATATCAATAATTTTACGGAATCGGGATCACTTTACCCTGAGGCTTATAAAATAGGCTTTCCTGATGAAACATTGAGACAAACATATAATAATGTCTTTTCACCAACGCTATCTGGGGATTTTAAGACCGATACTGAAATGACTTCGTTGGGAAGAGGTTATTCATTTGGTTTTGATACACAATATGAAGGGTATACTGGTTCTGGAGCTTTTGGATTGATTACTAATTATGATGGTTATAGAGTTGATGCCCAGGGAATGTCAGGGCAAATAATCCCTTATAATTTAAGTGAGGAATTTATTTCAAGACCCGGTTACAATGTAAGCCCTACTATAGATAATAACAATTTGTTAGGAGGGAAAATTAATTTTAGATTCTCAAGTTCCATTAATTCATTTTTAAGAAACAACAAACGGGAATTAATTTCAAACGGAACTGTTAATCAAGCCGCTTTTAATGCAATACGGGATGAGATTTTTGCTGGTAATCTTCCAAATCTTCCCAGACAAGGCAGTGTCTACAGTCAAACTGTAGCTCCTTCAGGAGACTTAATTAAGAATGGGAACAGGTTAAGAGAAGGTAGTTTTGTAGAAACGTTTACAAACGAACAGATTATTTCCGGAAATGCTCCCGGTTTTATTGAAGCGAAAAGTATTAGCAGGTCTGATAATCCTGATTTTACTTCGGAGCTTAAAGGAATTGGTGCTTATAGGGTAACTACAGTTGACGGAAAGACTTATCATTATTCGCTTCCGGTCTATCAGATGGAGTCCCATTTTAAAAGTTTGAGTGATAAAAACAACGAGAATTCTAAATTTTATGAGTCTTCGCAAAAATATAAATATGCTACTCATTGGTTGTTGACGGCAATAACCGGACCGGATTATATTGATTCAAATTTGAATGGACAGGTAGACGACCAGGATTATGGGTATTGGGTCGAATTTCAATACGGTAAGTGGTCTGATGGTTATTTGTGGAGGTCTCCCCATGTTGGTTATAAAGAAACTCCTTCTAAAAATCCAACGGAAGATCCTACTTACAGGTATTACTGGGGAAGAAAGCAAGTCTATTATCTGGATGTGATAAAAACCAGAACACATAGTGCTTTGTTTGTGAAAAAAATGAGGCAGGATGACGAGAGTAATACGTTGAGTATTTATAGTTCTAAAATTAATAATGCTACTGAATTTGACCGAAGTAAATGTTCAAGGTACGTCACCCAAAGAACCGATTTGAAGTTCGGTAGTAAGGGAGATGTGTTTTATTATGCTAACGGGACTTCATATACAGTTGCTCATAACAGGGTTAAAGGGAAAAGAGGTAAGTATGCTTATCTGGATATACCTAAAACTTACTCGTTAGCCCTGGATAAAGTTTTATTGATTAAGAATAAGGATTTAGATCTTGTAAATAAAAGCAGAGGGAATTTAACAACGAATTCTGAAGGATATACCTATGAAGGCTATGGCTATACTAATGTAAAAGGATATTTAGGAGAAGATTCTTTTATAATGAATATCAATGATTTATTTAGTGATACAGGAAGTGGTAATCTGAGCTATTTTAAAACCAACCTACACCAGAATGTATTGGATGAGAAAGATATTGAAGGGTTGAATATTGAGGGGAAATCAAGTAAGAACTTAAAGTTTATCCATAATTATGAATTGGCCAAGCAAACTGTCAACTCTAATTCGCCTCAAAAAGGAAGGTTAGCTTTAGAGCGTATAGAATTTCATGATAAGAATGATGTTTCTTATATGCCTGCTTATAAGTTTGATTACCACGATAAAAACTTGGTTTATAATAAATCAGATGAAGATGTTTGGGGTTATCATAAAACTAATTCGAAGATTTGGAGCTTGAGTAAAATAGAGACACCTACAGGGGGTGAAATTAATTTCGAATATGAAAATGATTCCTATAGACGTCAGGCTATTATCGATGAAAAGCCAAATGTATCTAACATTGTAAACAGACCGTATGGTTTTAAAAAAACTTCACAACCCCAATCTTATGGTTATTTAATAACTGACTTTATTAAGCAAGATGGTAAGCTTTATATAACTTCAAATACAAGTTACGATCCAAGTAATGGGTTTTCTACTTTTTTTCATAAAAATAAAGAAGTTAATTTAGAGTTTAAGCAAGGTACTCAAAGGTATTTTGATCGTTATGAAGTAGAAGATTATAAAATTACTAGACAAGGGCTTGATTCGAAGTTTGAAGTTACTTTAAAGCAAACTGAAAACACATTGTTTTATGGAATGATGGAACAGGATTTCTATCCTTCCAATTATAATTATGCGAACATAAATACTGATCCGCCAAAATTGGATATGGTTGGTTTGATTATCCCTTTTGATACCTATACTACCCCGGATTCCAGAACAGGTAATCCTGAATATTATTCTTCAAATGGTAAGCCTGGTGGAGGCTTAAGGGTTAAGTCGGTTTCACTAAGAGATAAGAGTTCCAATGCGATTATTTCCAAGGAAGATTATTCTTATTTAAATCCATATAGTGGGAAAATCTCAGGTATAACTTCCTATACTCCGTTTGATGAATATAAATTTATTCCGATGTTGACCTTTTTGCCTGCGCCTGGGGTCAATTATCAATATGTTACGGTTAGTAAAAAAAATGGTAATGATGAACTAGTATCGAAAAATCTTTATGAGTTTAATGTTATCAAGCCGGCTAATTATTGGTTTGGTCTTTCCAATGAAAATAACCAGTTTTTTAGTGGTGTTTCTTATGGAGATATTTTATATGCTAATGGGTATCAAAAAACATTTGTCAGTTATCGTACTGAGAATGGATCTCAAGATACTTATAATATGACGGGGCATTATGGAGAGCTTAAATCAAATTATGGTCTTTTGGGTGCATTAAAAAGATTAAAGATCTATAATAACCAGGGACAGGTTTTGTCCGAAAGAAGTGTTTGTTATAATAAGATAGGTGGAAATGGGACTGATGAAACTGGAGTTAAAGAATCCTCGTTCCTTAGCTCAACTTCCCATAGTACAACAGGGCAGGGTATATATGTGCATTTATTAAGTTTGCAAGATTATCCTAGTTTTGAAAAATCTGTTACGGTTCTTGAAAATGGAAAGTCTTCCACTGTATATTATGATAAGTATGATTTCCTGAGCGGTAAACTATTGGAAACAAGAAAAGAGACAAGTGACGGTAAGATATTTAAAACCAAAGTTGTCCCTGCCTATACAAAATACAGCGCAATGGGTTCAAAGACCGAAAATGTTAATAATCGTAACATGCTTTCTCAGGAAGCAGCTGAGTTTACTTATATTTTAGATAACAATGTATGGAAAGAAACCGGTGTTGGGATTACTACCTGGAGCAATGAATGGACGTATCAGGATATACAGGGTAACCTGGTAACACCAACGGCCGATAAGGAAAAGATCTGGCGTAAACATAAAATGTTTATCTGGAACGGACAAAAGGATGATGGTATCTTCCGAAATTTCAATGACGATTTCAATTGGAATATCGGAGTTGGGCAATCGTCTAATTGGAAGCAAATTTCAGAGGTAACTAAATATGACCACTATTCGATGACATTGGAAGCCAAAGATGTCAATAATAACCATGCGGCGACCAAAATGGGTGACAAAGAAACAAAGATTACTGCTGTGGGTAACGCTAAATACAATGAATTGTATTATTCTGGCCTTGAAAATATTGATGGTGTTTGGCTGGAACCGGGGATGAGTCTTAACGGTGCCACCCGTGATATTACAAAATCACATTCAGGAAAATACAGTTTGGCGGTAAACAGTCCGGGTAAACTTAATATTGACCTTAAAGACAACCAGCACAAAGCCGGAAGGTATAAGCTGAATGTTTGGGTGCATAAGGATAATGCCGGTTATGCAAGACTCTTGATTAATGGTGCTACAGTTAGTTTTAACGGTCCTAGCAAACAGGCAGGTGACTGGATTTTGAAAACGCATTATTTTGATATGACCACTGCGGCTACTACTGTTTCGCTTATTGCCAAAGCGGGGGCGACAGTATATTATGACGACATCATGCTGCGTCCTATTGCTTCATCGGTAACGGGATATGTGTATAATGAATGGGATGAGATGACACATATCATCGGAAATAATGGTATCGCGACCCGATTCGAATACGATGCAGCCGGCCGACTGGTTAAGACCTATGTGGAAGTGTTTGACGATCAGTCTAATGGATTGACCGGTGGTTTCAAACTTTCGTCAGAGAACAAGATACATTACAAAAATTTATAAAAAACATAAAAATAGTTTTGTAAATAAAAAAGATATATTAATTTTGAAAGTTCAAGGAGAAGATTCCAAAACAGTAGTTAAGGAGCTTATCACCCGATGTTAGGTTGGTTGTTTTTCACAAAATAGCTCTTCTCCTTTTCTTTCCTCAATTCATAAATAATTATGGACCATCTTTCCAGGAAAGATTTTATCAAGTTAAGTTCATGGGGATTTATAGCAGCGATGTTACCGGTTTCGGAACTGGGCGCGATTAACCGTGTTTTCAGTGCAGATTCCGTTCCTACCCAAGGAGGTTTTAAAGAAGCACAGCAATTGGCAAAACAGGCCAAAGAATTTTTCTATAAAAAAGACTATAAGAAAGCCGAGGAATTATACTTGGAGTGTATTAAACTTGCGCCTAATTATATCCAGTTTTACGATGCGCTGAGCAATGTATATGGTACTAAAAATAACCATTTGGCTGCGGCCGAACTCTTCAGGCAGGGTGTTTTGAAAAACCCAAGTAAAGGACAATTCTATGACCGTGCTGCGCGTTCATTGGTGCGTTTAGAACAAGGGAACCAGAAACAGGCCAAAATATTCAAAAAACAGAATAAGAAGAGCGTGTCGCTTGTAAACGATGCCGAAGAATTATACCGCAAGGCAGTTTCCCTTGAAGGTGTCAAGCCTTATTTGACCCAAGGAACTTCGAAGATCGCCAAAGCCAAAGAATCCCTTTCAGCTAAAGTCGCGCCTAAGGAAGCTGCAAAGCAAAAACATGCGCATGCCAAACAGGTTAACCAGAAGATCAAAGCAACTGTAGCGGTTAAGACCGATGCAGAAATCGAGGCTGTGATTGCCAAGTTGGATAGCAAAAGAAGGATCCCGCTTTATATGGCTTCGGAACAAACACAAAGAGCCTTCCATATCACCAAAGAAAAAAAGAAACACTTGCGTGTTTTATTGGACAGACATAAGAAAGATACTTCGAAAAGCCTTGTTTTGTCGCAAAGACTTTTTGATCTGGACCCATCAGACTCCCTGTCGTTTTTCCACCTGAAGAAGGCTTACCATGCCAATGGGAAGTACTTTGAACTGATCAAAGAGCGTCAGAAGTTCGCTGACAAACACCCTTCGGTTTACAGTTACCTTGGAGTGGTGGATGCCATCGAGGAGGCTTACGGAAAAGGGAAAGTAACGGCTGAATCTTTGAATAACGGTGTTTCGATCGCGAAAATGATTCTGGAGAACTACAACCTGGTAGACAAGACAGCAGTTGACGTAATGGATAAACTGGGTAAATTATATGTGGCCCAAAGAAATTATACGGAAGCCATCAGCATGCTGGAGAACACCATTTCAATTGTAACGACTAACTCACCGGCTGTGGTAAACAAATTGATTTACCGTTATGCAAGTGTGTTATTGGCTTCGGGTAATTTGCAGAAGGCGAGGGAAGTATTGGAGATCGGACTTAAGGAAGGAGAAGTTACCAGAACCAATTTCACAAAACTGAAAACCCTTTCGGAGAAGAAACAAAAGGAATCGTTCAAGCATAAAATCCCGTTGTACCATTTGCTTTACAAAGTGTACCACTCGGCAGGGGACAGGGAGCAGAGCGGAAGGATCCTGGCACAATTGAAACAATTCAATCCGAAGGATCAATTTGTCCAAAAGAGAAATTAAAAAATAGCAACTAACAATCAACAACAAAAGACGTTGTTTTTATGATAAAAAAACTTTTACTAGCAGGGTTATCCATTTTAAGTTTCGGTCTTCACGCCCAAACCGTTCTTACTACGCCGGTTACCTGGTCGCAAACTGTAGAGGACGCACAAACGGTTAGTATGAAGCCCGGTTTCAGAGCCAGTGCGATAACCAATCCGAACCTTACTTTTATAGCGAGAATTAATAACCAAGGTTCGACAGGTAATCCTTTGTTGTGTAACCAATATGGTAAAGTGGTGATCTCGGAAGTTCATTTTGATACGCATTTTAATGAACGTATTGAGGATAAGTACCACTATTTCGGAGAATATATTGAATTGTTCAATTCTTCAACTTCACCAATTGATTTAACAGGTTGGATTATCAAGGATAACCATACGGAGTTTACCCTCACGGCTGATGCTGTTAACGGGGATTTCATTATTCCGCCGGGCGGACATAAGATCATTACTTATGGTGGATTCAAGTGGTATGGAGCAATGTCAGATCAATATCCGGGACAGACAGCAGGTGGAGCGCCGAATGCCATTGGTGGCAGGGCTAAATTCGAAGAATTGTTCCCTGATGTACTAACGACAAGTGGCTATAATACAGCCAACAGCATAGTGTTGCAAAATACGATGGTTTTGTTCAATCTGGAAGATAAAGTATCACTTCATGCTCCTAACGGGAAACTTGTGGACCAGGTTTATTATAAACAAGATCAAGTTAACAACTTGCATGTAGGTTATGATGATGCTAACCGGGCTGAAATTGGTCCTTACTTGAGTAATGATGACGGAGGAGTTTTTAAAGGCCCCTTAGGAGGTATCCCAGCGCGAAACCCTGACGGAAGTTATATATTGGATGGTAGCGGAAACAGAACTTATACGGGAATTGACGATAATCTTAGAAAAGCGATTTACCGCTCGACTGTCGAGGGTTATTATGCTGGAGGAACAACAACTTTTGCTGTAGCTACGGCTTCACCGGGTAAGAGCCCGCAAGTTGCAGTTCCCTTGATGCCATTGGATCCCAATATGACTTCAACCACATTTGTGAATCCCAATAATGATAACAATACCGAATCCTTCGCTTTTGATATTAAAGACGGGAGTATAATTGGTCATTCCAAAACCTATTTTGATGATTTGGGCAAGCCAAAAGTGTCAGTGACTAAGGATTTTCAAACGAATCTGACTTGGGGAACCGAAACGGTTTATGATGATTTTGGGAGAAGATGGAAAGAATCATTTCCTGCACCAACCTGTATGGGGTTTGATAATGTGAAGTATTTGTCGGATGCCACATACAAATCACAGTTTGTGGATAAATATTACAGTGATAATAATACTTACGAAACGCATCAAGCCACAGCGCAACAGCCTTATTCAGAAATCAATTATGATAACAATTTGAATCCAGGTAATACAATCAATACTGTTGGAGGAAATAAGATTGACAATGAATGGAGGACCGGTTATTCGTATACGATTCCTGCGGCACAGGAAATGTATTATGTATACGGTTATAATTATTATGACGGAGCGGTCAATAACGGAAAAGAAGAAGTGATTACTAAATTCTTCAAATCGGTGAGTGTGGATGCTAACGGAGTGGAGAATGTGGCTTTCACTGATGGAGAGGGTAAAAGATTAGCTACTGCCCGTTCGGGAGGGTCAACCAGTTATCCGGTATATTCGTTGATTGGAACCCAAGGGTATGTGGATGTACATATTCCTGCAGGAGCTCCTGACGGTGTTCTTCTTGGGAGTAATGTTACTGCAGATTATAAAGTGTTTGATTTGAAAACCGGTTTGCAGATTACCCCAACACCTACGACTTTGGCATCGGGTAATGGCTACCGTGTTGAGGCGACGACAATCCCAACGGCAGATCCTAAAGTATATATAGAGCAAACTCCATCTGGAGGTGCCATTACTTACGATAATGGTGCTAAAGGAGTATCGTATAATGTGAATTATTATGAGTATGCGGTTAATGTGTATAACAAAACTGGACAATTGATGAAAAGTGTGCAACCAAACGGTTATGAACTTAATACAGTTGTTAAAGATGTTCCGTTACATATGAATCCTTTGACTAAGGCATTTATTTCGACTTTTACTTATAATGATCAAGGTCAACTAAAAGAGGTGGAAAGCCCTGATGAAGGTATTAGCAAGTTTGCTTACCGTAAAGACGGACAAATCCGTTATTCGCAAAGCGAGATGCAGGCCGATACTAAAGTTTCTTATACTAATTATGATGAATATGCCCGTGTAGTAGAAAGCGGTGTGGTAACAGATACACAGGGTATTTGGATGCAAGCATTGCTAAAAACTGATGACCAGATTTTAATTTCTGGGACAGTATCTGAACTGAGAGGGATTGTTTATGATTATCCAGAGAATAACCGGACTTCTGTTATGATCCCGTCGAGCTTGTCTTTGCTAAATGTATTAACGGCTGAAGGGATTAATGTGGCTAATTATGTTCAGGAAAATCTAGAAGGTAATGTAGTGATTGCCTTTAGTAAGGTGAGCTCATTCATTAATACGATGACATGGTACAGTTATGATACTTTCGGTCGTGTAGTCTGGATGGTGCAATATAATGATGGATTAGGAGCTAAAACGATACATTATGAGTATGATTATAAGGGGAATGTGAGTAAAGTGATTTTTCAAAAAGATAAAGCTGCTGAATTTTTTGCGCACCGTTGTACATATAACTTAAACAATATGTTGACTAAAGTAGAAACATCTACTGATAATAGCAGTTTTATTGCCCATGCTGATTACGAGTATTATGTATCGGGTGAATTAAAACGTACTAATATTGGTCAGGGAGTACAGGGATTGGATTATGTGTATACATTGGGAGGTCAACTTAAAAGTATTAATCACCCAAGCTTGGAGCAGGCCAAAGATCCTGGACATGATGCAAATGATATATTTGGGGTTATTTTGGACTATCACAACGGAGATTATCAGAGATCTAATACCAGTATTGCGTCTTCACCTACTATTGCCGGAGCTAATCAGGATTTTAACGGGAACATCAAGGCGATGCGCTGGGCTAACAAAGATGATATAACCGGAGGTGTGGCCAGTCAAAAAGCTTACACATACAATTATAACCGAAACGGATGGTTGACTGATGCTACTTTTGGCAGTACTGATAATACAGGTGCTATTACACCTTCAGGGATGTTTAAAGAAGGGGCATTAACCTATGATGCCAACGGTAATATTAAAAGTCTTCTGCGTACAGACAATAGTTCTCAGGCCGTGGATGTCCTGGATTACAGTTATGTTGCTGGAAATAACCAATTGAATAGTGTTAATGATACAGGGATTGCTACATCTTCAAATAATTTGGATTTAGAAGGGAATACGGCTTATGTATATAATGCCATTGGACAATTGGAGAAAAATGCCACTGAAAATTTGGAGTACTTTTATAATACTCAAGGATTGACTACTGAAGTAAAAAAATCAGGAGTTACTCGTGTAAAATTCTATTATAATGAGCGTGGACAACGTGTTAAAAAAGAGTCTTTCGATGCTTCAGGGATATTACAGTTTACAGACTATTATGTGCTTGATTTCTCAGGGCAATCTATGGCGATTTATAATAAACTGGCAGCAGGAAACGTTGTGCAGAAAGAGTTGCCTATTTATGGGTTGGCTCGTTTAGGTGTCTATTTGAGAGACAGCCAAGGGGATTTTATGAAATATGAAATTACCGATCATTTAGGAAATATAAGAGCATTGGCACAGAAGAAAGTAAGCGGTACAATGTATATGTATGCCGACTATTATCCGTTTGGTGAAAAACTGCCAACTCGTGATAATATAACAGGAGTATACCGTTATGCTTACCAAGGACAGGAAATGGATGGTGAAACCAATATGGAAGCTTTTCAGTTGCGTTTGTGGGACGGTCGTATAGGAAGATGGTTGAATCCTGATCCTAAAGGACAATTTTCAAGTCCATATGTCGGTATGGGGAACAATCCAGCTCAAATGATAGATCCTGATGGGGGATGGTGTTATGATGCGCAAGGAAATAGTATACCTTGTGGTGGTGATTTTAGTCAGTATAATAATATTTGGAATCATACAACTGTGCTGAGTGAAATTGCTGTAGCTAATCACAATTACTTTAATACTTACGGACCTATGAGTGAGTATGAAGGTAGTACGTTTAGTGGAGCTGTAGGAAGTATGAATTTTGATTATACAAGGTCATTCTTTCAAGTTAATGGGAAGGCTACATTTCATGAAGTTAATTTTTTCAATAATACTAATAAAGGAGGGATTTTATATGGTCCGCTTTCTGCTGATTTGGGGGCTGATTATTCTTTTTTGAAAGGCAAAGCAACTGTGAGAGCTGGTTCGAAAAATTTTAATACCTACGATGAGTTTAGTGGATGTATTGGTTGTTTAGAGGCCAATACTACAACAGGAATACTTGTTGGAGAAGGAGGGAAGTATGGTTTTGCATCGGAAGGAAATGCAGGAGCTTATATTGCTAAAGGTGATTGGGTTATGGGTACAACAATTTTAGGAGTAAAGGTAAGTTATACACAAGGAGGAAGTCTCATGTCTGCACATGCTGGGATATCAAGAGCGCTTTATTATGATAATAGTACAGGTAATCTTGTTGTTAAAGGGGGTTTTAATCTTGGTTTTGGAATTGGTGTGCATAAAGATGCCGCTTTAGAAGTTCCAGTTAAAGCATTTTATGAATATTTTAAAAAATAGAAATTTATGATAAATAGTGTTGTTGTTTCGTTTTTTTTTATTGCTTTAAATTATTTTTTGTTTATGTTTTTGAACAAAAAAAGACAAAATAAAATTGTTTTTTTTCTTGTTTTATTATTTTGTATTGGAATGTTATTTTGTGTAAAATTTTTTTATAATAATATTTTAATCAAATTTTTTTTAATTGATAAAGGGACTTTTTTGATTTTGTGTTTTGTCAGTTTTTCTTTGATTTTGTTAGATTTTATTAAGGGTGTTGAGTCTGAAATGATAAATGTTTTTAAAGAAAAATTAAATATTAATATGGAAGGATTTCTTAAAAAGGAACTTGTTTTGATCTATATAATAGCTACTATTTCACAATTAATTATAATTTGGAAAGGATTGCCTCAAATTAAGTAAATTTTAAAATCTCATGCTTTGAGAGATGTTATATCAAACAAAAAACACCCGCTTTTAAGCGGGTGTTTTTTTTGTTATGAGAATTAATCCAAAAGTAGATTGAAAAAGAAAGAATTTTTTTCACAAAAGAATAGTGCTTAAGAATTCCAAAATCTTATTTTTGCTGTCAGTTTTACTTCTCATTACAATCTAATTTCCTTTGTTTTGCCGGATGGATAGCGTCTTTAAGATGTTATTGTGTTCAAAGCGTTGATTTTGAATAAGATATGTTTTAGGACAATCGTAAAATGTTTTAAACTCAAAAATAAAGTAATAAAATTAAGTACTATAGCAACTTGAAAGTTGCTGTTTTTTATATAAACAGGAATACAACCCAAAAATTCCAAAAAGCGATTGCATTTTCTTTTTACTGATTTTTCTTCCCTACACTATTACCAACTAATGGGTATTTTTCAGATTATTGTTCAATGTAGGTTGCTTGTATTAGAAAAGATATTGGACTAGGTTTTGATGATGTTCAGTCCTGAAACGATAGTTTTGCGTTATCCCTTTTAATCCGTACTTTTACCCCCAAATTTTTAAAAATGAAAAAAATAGCATCCGGTTTGTTGCTTGTTTTGCTGATGGCTTGTCAGTCTATAAAAATCAATAAGGAAAATTACGATGTAACCAACAGCACTGTTGAATTGGGAAGTATTGGTTCGGTAAAATCGTCGTTTACTAAAAATACCTTTGAAAGTACTGCTTTTCCTGTATTGGAAAATAAAATCCGCTTAAGTGTTGAAATAATTCCGTTTTCCAAAAAGACGGCCAAAAGTTATCTTAAGAAAAATAAATACAATCAGAATACCGCGAAGTTGAATTATGTTGATAGTTTAGATGTGAAACCTGAAATGGTGGTTCTTAAAATAGCCGATAAACTGGGTTATGTCAACGAATTGAATGAAACCTATAATGAAAAGGTTTTTACTTTATTGTCGAATACTTCGGATGTTAAGGTGGTTTCTTCCATAGCAGTTTACCTTTCCAATGAAGATTTACTAAAAATCAAACAGGCTGATGCTCTTTATCTGGTGAATAATCTGGACAAGAAATATACGGTTGCGTTGTTTAATGAAGGGAAAAAGACCGGAACGCTCGAATTGAAGCAGGATCGTGTATTAGGGTATCAATCCGGTTCATTTTGCTGGTCTTCGAATGCTAAAGGGAAGTGGTATATTGCCGATGTGGTTAATTCCGGAAGCTCTTGCCAAGGGAAGAGCTTTTCAAAAATCAAGGAAGACAAAAGAGAAGAGAGTTTATTTAAAATGTAATGATGATTAACAAAGAGAAATTGCTTGTTAGGTTGTTGGCTTTTTTTACTTCTTTTCTTTTTCTTTCATGCGAAGAAATTTTATTGGAAGATGATATTTCAGAAGAAGAAATCGTTTTGGTGGCACCACAGGATAACGCACAGTTTAATACAACAACTGTGAATTTGAATTGGGAGGCTGTTCAATATGCCAAAAAATACCAAATCCAAATTGCAAAGCCTAACTTCGATGCTCCTTCCCAAATTTTGGTGGATACCGAGGTGACCACGCTTACGTTCACAACTCAGTTGAATATCGGAACCTATCAATGGAGGGTAAGAGCAATTAGCGGAAATACTTCAACACCTTTTAAGACCAGAACTATTACTATAGCAGATAATTCTAATTTTCAGGATAATGTTGTGTTGTTAACATCACCTGCCAATAATTTTATTACCAAAGTACCCACTCACAATCTTCAATGGCAGTCAGTTATTGGTGCTACAAATTATCAATTACAGATTTATGATTCTACTAACACGATTGTAACGAATCAGACTTTAAGCGCCACTAATTTTAACTATTCTTTTCATGATGGTAGTTTTACCTGGAGGGTAAGAGCCAGTAATGGTTCAGAAAATACTTTGTATAGTGCTAATTCAATACAAGTAGATACAACTGTACCCAATACTCCGACTTTATTAGCGCCAGCAAATGCAAGTTCCACTTCAGGGACCAGTCTAACCTTTAGCTGGTCAAGAACGAATATTTCTGGCAGTGCCGAATATGATACAATTTATATTTATAAGAATAGTGCTTTAACCGATTTGCATTCTGAAACACAGGCGACTAGTGGATATACTACTACATTGCCATCAGGGACGTATTATTGGTTTGTGAAAGGATTTGATGTTGCAGGTAATGAAGGAAACAGAAGTACTGTATATAGTTTAATAATCAATTAAAATGAAGAACAAGAAAAGTATTTATATATTGTTGCCTCTGGTACTAGGTATCTGGGGAAGCGTATTATATCAATTCTTTTCATTCTCAGAGCAGGAAGAACAGTTAAACACTGGGTCGGTTCATCCTGTAAATCTTTCTCCAATTAAAAAGTTTGCAGCCGATACTAGTGAAATAGATGTTAATTTCAGAGACCCATTTCTTGGAGGGAGTTATCAGTCTGTATCAACAAATTCAACTTCTTCAAATGGTAGACCCGTTAAAAGTGCTAAAAAGGTGAAGCCACAGATTAAAATTAAAGAACCTTTGGTTTGGCCAGAGATCAAATACAAAGGAATTGTTTCTGATACGAAAAACAAGAATAAGGTTTTTATGCTTGTTATCAATGGGCGTACTTATTTGATGAAGATTGGCTCAACTGAGAATGAGGTTACTTTGATTGAAGGTGACCGTGAAACCATTGATGTGAAATATAAAAATGAAGTCAATTTGTTCGTAATTGAAGAATGAAAATGATTTTCAAAAGGTTAAGATCAGGTGCTCTTCAGTTTACGGTTTTTATTGCGGTACTTATCGCATTGTTGCTGTCGGGAATGATTTTGTATGCTTATACTCTTGGGTATTTCAAACAACAATCCAAAGCTTCTATCGAAAATTTGCAGTTGGCAAATAATGGGATTGCCTCATTGCTATATCAGGAAAAAATATCTACCGATACTGCTAAAGTTCAACTTAGAGAACATGGTTTTCTTAGTGAATCTTATCTTTCACAATGGGGTAGTTTTCAAAAAGCATTTGTCAGAACAAGCAACAGAAAAAAGGTATTTGAAAAAGTAGCTCTTATTTCCGGTATTTTTAACGCCAAAACATCACCAACATTATGTCTTAAAGAAAACTATAATCCGTTAACGGTTGTGGGTCAAACTATAATAAAAGGAAATGTTTTTTTGCCATCACAAGGTGTCAAGCCGGGATATATTAACGGCAACAGCTTTTATGGTGGACAATTAATTAATGGAACAGTTAAGGTTAATGGGCCAAAACTTCCGGAGTTTAATGTTGATTTTATTAAAGTATTAAAAGGTTATTTTACTACGAATCAACCTTCTGAACCAATAGGAAATCTTATTCAAGGTATACATAGTAATTCTTTCAGAAAAGCTACACGCCTCTTGTATTCCAATTCGGAAATTATAATTGACAATGTAAGTGTTACGGGTAATTTCATTCTCAAATCTGATAAAGTAGTGCATGTAAAAGCATCAGCGAAACTAAAAGATATTATTATCATTGCTCCTGAAGTAATTATTGATGATAATGTTAAAGGATGTTTTCAAGTTATTGCTTCCCGTACAATTAGAATTGGACGAGGTGCTGAATTAGAGTACCCATCTGCTTTAGTCCTAATTAATGATAATGCAGTTAGTGATAGTAATGAAAATGAAGCAATTCTCCAACTGGCTGAAAATGCTATAGTAAACGGGAATGTTTGCTTTTTGAAGCAATATGAGCAAATGAGTAATTTTAGG
This sequence comes from Flavobacterium sp. MAHUQ-57, assembly GCF_051908335.1. Lineage (NCBI taxonomy): Bacteria > Pseudomonadati > Bacteroidota > Flavobacteriia > Flavobacteriales > Flavobacteriaceae > Flavobacterium > Flavobacterium sp. MAHUQ-57. The sequence continues at coordinate 1,542,543 of NZ_JBPZTE010000007.1, forward strand.
ACTAATGTGCTTTTTGAAAAAGGGGTAAGGGTAACCGGTCATGTTTTTTGTAATGGAAATCTTGAAATTAGAGGGAAGATATCAGGAGCTGCATTTGTAAATCAGTTTGTGGTGAATGAGGCAGGTTCTGTTTTTGTAAATCACATAAATAACGGGACTATCGAAAATGTAACTATTCCGGAGATATATTCTGGTTTATTGTTTGCGAAACAAAAGAAGGGAGTAGTGAAATGGTTGTATTGAGGAAATTACGTTCGGCTACGCTTGTAGAAGCTCTTATAGCAACGGTGTTAATTGTAGTTATTTTCATGGTGGCCAGTACTATTTTGAATAATCTTGTTCTGAATACCTATTCTAAAAAGGAATTTATTGTGAATTATCGGTTGAATGTTTTAGAATATGAGCTGCAGAATCATAAACGACCTGTTCCGTATAGTGAGGAATATCAAGGTTGGAAAATTGTGATTAATAGCAAAATTATAAATGGAATTACCACGTATGAAATTATAGCTGTTAATGCCAAAGGAAATGAAGTAAAGAGGGAGAGAGTTTATGAGTAAGAAACTACAATCTTTTACGTTGGCTGAATTGATAGTCGTAATGATTATCACCGGTATTGTGGTCGGTTTAGCATTTTCAGTATTGCGCATCATTCAGAAACAAATCGAAGTTATTGGTAAGGATAATGAGAAAGCTGTCGAAGTTGTTTTTCTTGAACAAATGTTATGGAGTGATTTCAATCGTATGCAAATCGTTGAAACAACACACTTGAGACAATTGAAGATGAAGTCAGAATTGGATAGTGTTGTATATGACTTTAAAGAAGATTTTGTGCTTAGAAATAGAGATACAATTCGCGTTAAGGCAACCATAGAGAATGTTTTCTTTGAATCTGTTACCACTCGAACTGGTACAATTGATGCTGTTTCGGTTTCTTGTGAAAATGAGATAAAAGGATATAAGATATTTGTGTTTAAGAAGAATGATTTGGTTTTTTCAAGAAAGGAGATTATAGATGGCTTTTAAAATAGAAAACACGGAAGCAAAAGTATCGGGTGGAAAATCTTTTGATGGTGGACTAGATGGTATTCTAAAGAAAGAAATTGAAATTTTCGGTAAGAGCTTCGGTTCAAAAAAGAAACAATATTTTTATCAGGAGTTAGCAGTATTGCTAAAAGCAGGGGTTAGTCTTAAAGATGGTTTGGGACTTATATCGGAATCCATTAAAAAGAAAAATGACAAAGAACGTATCGAAAGTGTTTTGAATGATTTGATACAAGGAGCATCTTTTTCTGATTCTTTGAAAAAGACGGGTCAATTCTCTGAATATGAAGTTCAATCATTGAAAATTGGTGAAGAAACGGGTAATATTGACAGGATTTGTGAAGAGTTAGGGGTTTATTATGCTCGTAAAAATGAACAAAACAGAGTGATCATTGCCGCTTTGACTTATCCTTCTATCGTGTTGTGTACCGCCATGTTGGTTGTTGTATTTATGCTTACTTATGTAGTGCCGATGTTTGAAGATATCTTCAGGCAAAATAATATGGAGTTGCCATTTTTGACTAAAATGGTGGTTCGCTTATCCTATCTTTTAAAAGAGTTTGGTCTTTATTTTTTGGTATTGATTTTGTCTTTTTTGTTTTCTGTAAAGTTCTTTGCGAATAATCCAGTTTATAAAAAAATCACTGATAATGTTTTACTTAAAACCCCTTTGGCAGGAACTTTTGTAGTTAAAGTTTATATGGCGCAATTTATTCAGGCTGTTGCACTCTTAACTGCTTCCAAAGTACCTATGTTGACTAGTATTGAAATGGTTTCAGAAATGATAGGATTTGTGCCTTTGCAAGAATCTCTCATAAGGATCAAACAAAGGATTATCTTGGGGAATTCTTTGAGCGAAAGTATGAAAGGAGAGATGTTGTTTGACAACAGAATTATTTCTCTAGTAAAAGTAGCAGAAGAAACCAATCAAACGGAATATGTCTTTAAGCAATTGAATGAGCAGTTCAGTCAAGAGCTTTTAACGCAATCCAAAACATTGTCAACTGTGCTTGAACCGCTCATTATCTTAATTGTTGGTGGGTTGGTGGCTGTTTTGTTGATTGCAATGTATTTACCAATGTTTCAGTTGAGCAGTGTTATTGGCTAATGGAGAATAAATGAAAATATTCCAATCAATAAATGGAATGCCAAAAAGCAAAATTATTTTTTGATTTTAGTTTCTAGTATTGACTAAAAAACTATTTTTGCACCCGAATTATTCCCTTGTATACTATATCAATAATTTATCAGTTTGATTGATCATAGCTGTGTGCTTACGACTATGAATACAATTTGCGAATTTTCTTGGTTTATTATATCTAAAAAAATAAGAAATTACTTCTCATGAAAAAATTACTCGTTGCTATTGTAACATTGTCTTGCATTGTTTCAAATGCTCAAACACCAACTGCTTTAGGGATAAACAGTGGTTCGGAAACTACAACTGACGCACCTAATTTTAGTCCTTTTAAATTTAGAGCAGATTTCAAGACTATCACGGCTGTTGGTCTGAATGGTATTGCAACAGGATCCTATGGAACAAATATTACCATTGCGCCTTGGTCTGATAATACCGGTAATAAAAACCACCAACTTAATTTTAATAATACTGGGATATTTTACAGAAATGCCAATCCGCAGGATGCCGCTTGGGGCACTTGGCGACAGTTGCTAGTAACAAATGATGCTGGAAATATTGATTTAGGAGGTACTATCCTTGCCGGTGCTGGAGGAACTCCGGAAGGACAAAATATATTGTCGGGAAGATATAGTAATGGTACGGTAGTGAATTGGGGCGCGCTTTGTGATTCTGGTGGTGCTTTTATGGGTTATGGTGTGAAAGCAAAAGTAGGAACTGCAGGTGCTTGGGCATCTAGTACACCTATTACACCTGCTAAGTCTGCTATTGTTACTGATTTCAGAGGGTTTCATGTGTATGCTAATCCTGCTAATCAAGCTGTAGCTGACGGTACAACTGTGTCGCTAAACGAATATTTTTCTGTAAGAGAAACTGGTAATGTTGGTATTGGAACTACAAATCCTGGATCTAAGCTTGATGTTAATGGTAATATTTCAACGACCCAAGGTTCAGGTGGTAAGATTTCATTATTTGATAATAATAGTACAAGAAATAATAGAATTGAACTTTTTGCGGATACAGATGGGGCGAAAATTAATTCCACCTACAGTACCGGAGGAACTGGTTCCATAAATTTCTTAACAGCTGGGACAAATAGAATGAAAATAATTGATAATGGTAATGTTGGAGTTGGAACAGTGTCTCCTACTTATAAATTACATGTTGTTGGGGATTCTTATTCAGAAGCGCATACTATTCAGAGTTATTCTCCTATGTTGACATTGAAAAGAAATACAACTACAGGTGGATATATTGAGGGTATTCAGACACAATTACTTGATGGAACGAATAACTGGTTTTTCGGTAATGTAGGAACAGAAGAATGGAGAATTTCAAAAGGAGATTATCAACCGGCTAAATTCGTAGTGAAAGACAATGGGAATATTGGGATTGGTACAACAACGCCTTCTGTTAAACTTGATGTTATAGGTAAATCTTCTTTTAGTGATAACATGAAAGTCGATGCAAAAATAGAAGCTAAAGAAATTAAAGTAACTAATACGCCTACTGCCGATTTCGTTTTTGAAGAAGATTATAATCTTCCCAAATTGGAAGATGTAGAAAAACATATCAAGGAAAAGAAACATTTACCCGAAATTGCTTCTGCCAAACAAATGGAAAAAGAAGGTGTAAATGTAGGTGAATTCCAAATTAAATTATTACAAAAAATCGAAGAGCTTACGCTTTATACTATAGAGCAAAATAAAAAAATTGAAGCTCAGAATAAGTTAATTCAAGAACAAAATCAAAGGATTGAAAAATTAGAAAAGAAAATTAATTAATTAAAAAGGCGCTCTGTAAGAGTGCCTTTTTAATTAATTGTTGCGTCAAACGGCGTTTGTTTATGGTTTGTTGGAAATGAAGTTATAATTATTATGTATCATTTAGTGTAATGTTCTCTTTGGTTGTCATGTTGAATAGTCAAATTCTTTAAGTTGCTAATTCTAATTTATGATGCAATTGAAAGTTTTTTTAATAATCGGATAGGTAGTATAGTATGTCGTTTGTTATAAAACGAAGTTGTTCTGATTTTATTAAAATTGAAATGATTAAAGATGGTTGAAATAGTTGCTTTATGATACTTTTGCAACTTTTTGTTTATTTAACCTTAGCATAACCTTTATATGCTAAATTGTGTGTATATTTAGTAGTATAAATCAATTAGTATGAGCAACTATTTTTACATAGCAATAGCTTTAATATTCGTTATTTTTCTTGTTCGTTTTTTGTACCTTAAAAATGAAAAGGATAAAAAGGACTTAGAGCAAAAAATGAATGATGACTATAAAAAGATTCAAGAAATTGAAACGAACGATAAGGATATGATTAATTAAAAATTTTCATGTCTTACAGAATAAAAAAGAGCGCCATTGGCGCTCTTTTTTATTCTGTTTTCTTTTCCTCTTTTTTCTGACTATCCAATGGTGCGCCTACTGCGATACCGCAAACATGGCCTGGTTGTCCATGTGGAGGATTCATTCCGGGTGCGGTTGCTGTTGAAGCAGCAGGAGTTGCTGTAGTTGGTGTTAAAAGGCTAGGGGTGGTGCCTTGTGGTGTGCTGGGTGTTACGGTATAAGATGAATTGGTGTTGTTATTGGTTGTGGTTGTAGTTGTATTGGGTTTTGAGTTAAGAGGAGCACCAACACTAATGTCACAACGATGACCAGGTTGACCGTGGGGCGGGTTCATGCCTTTTGCGGTTTTTACCTGAGTGGTTGTCATTTGTGGTGTGAATTTTACGTTTTGAGGAGTCGCAGTTTTGTTGGTGACTGCGGGTGCTTGTGACGTGTTTGGTGTATTGTTGTTTAATGGAGCGCCAACTGCAATGTCACATCGATGGCCTGGTTGCCCATGTGCTGGATTTACCGGTCCTTTTGCTTGTGTTGTAGTTGCTGCTGGTGTTGTTTGTGTGTTTTGAGTTGTAGTTGTTTTAGGCGTCGATGGTGTTTGGTTTTGTTCTGCTCTTACTGCAGAAGAATCGGCTTGAGGTTGTAGTTCTTCTTTGCAAGAAAGAAGACAGAATGCTGTTGCTATTGCGATGATGCTGTGTTTTGAATTCATTTTCTTTGTTATTGATTACCAAATATAATGATTTTGAAATAAAAAATCCGAAACTAAGTTTCGGACTATTTATTGGGTTTTACCAGAAATGCATTGGGGTATTTCTTCTTGATTTCTGAAAGTTTTTTCTCAGCTTCAATTCTCGTTTTGTAATTCCCAACCCAAACTTTGTAGATAGGTGTGTTAAAAACAATTGTTGCATCTGTGTTTTTATTGGTCTTTCGGAATTCGGTCAATGTTTTCTTTGCTGGTTCGCTTTCTCCCGTAAAGATTTGTATTTTGAATCGTTCGTTCACATTTAATGAACTGTTGACTTTTCTTTTTTCTGCGAGCAGTTGTTCAAATCTTGGATCTTGTTTTACAGATGTTTTTCCATCTTGTGCATAACAAAAAGCTGAAAACAAAACGGTTAAGACTAGGTATTGTGGTTTCTTAAAAAAATCTAAAAATCTCATAATGAATGTAAATTTGTACAAAAGTAATGGAATCAGGAATACTGTGTGAATAAAAAGTTATTTAGAATAATTATAAATTAATAATTAAGATATATTTAAGGTTTTGAGAATAGTTCATAAGTCGTATTTTTGTCGGAGTTTTTTAAATGGCATATTGTATTCAGTGTTCAACTACTGAAAAAATCATGCCGAATTTAGATGATAATCATTTAATATATGAAAAAGGTGGGAAACCATAAATCGATCTTTAAAATAGTAACGTTAAGTCTTTCGTTATTATTATCTGTTTCTTTAAGTTCATTTGCTCAAGAGCCTGCTCAGGCGGCTCCGGCTTCGGAAACTGCTGCGGCTCCTGCTGCTGGTGGTGATGTGGCTGCGGGTAAAGCTTTGTTCAATGCAAATTGTGCGGCTTGTCACAAGTTAGATGCTAAAATGACAGGTCCTGCCTTGAGGGGTGTGGCTGAACGTCGTGATAGAGCATGGTTAGGGAAATGGATTAACAATTCGGCTCAGTTAATTGCTTCTGGTGATGCTGATGCAGTGAAAATTTTTGAGGAGTTCAACAAAACTCCAATGACAGCATTTCCTCAGTTGTCTGCAGCGGATATTGATAATATCTTAGCGTATACTTCTCAGCGAAAAGAAGAGCCAAAAGTAACAACTGGACAAGATGTTCAAGCTGGTGCTTCTTCAGAAGGTGGGTTGTCTAACAACATGGTTTTAGGTTTGTTGGCTGTAGTGTTGGCTGTTTTAGTTGGTATGTTGTTCATGGTGAACAATGTGTTGTCTAAAATTGCTAAAGCTAATGGAGTAGAGGTAGCGGAAAAGAAATTTACTGTATTGCCTGTTGTTAATGCCTTTGTTAAGAATCAGTTCTTGGTTTTGGTTTCAACGATTTTAATGTTGTTGATAGGTGCTTATTTTGCTTATGGCTACTTAATGCAGGTAGGTGTAGATCAAGATTATGCTCCAATTCAGCCTATTCATTATTCGCATAAAATTCACGCTGGGGATAACGGTATCGATTGTAAATACTGTCACTCTGCAGCGCGTGTTAGTAAAAATGCAGGTATTCCTTCGTTGAATGTTTGTATGAACTGTCATAAAAATATTTCAGAATTCCAAGGAGATAAAGATTCTACCTATGTAGAGTATACTAAAGAATTCTACACTGCAGAAATCCAAAAATTATACGATGCAGTGGGTTGGGATAAAACAGCTCAAAAGTATACAGGTAAAGAAAAGCCTGTGAAATGGGTGAGAATTCACAACTTGCAGGATTTCGTTTACTTCAACCACTCACAACACGTTTCGGTTGCAGGAATTGAGTGTCAAAAATGTCACGGACCTGTTGAGACTTTTGAAGTGATGAAGCAGCATTCTCCATTAACTATGGGATGGTGTGTGAACTGTCACCGTGAGACGAATGTAAAAGTAGAAGGTAATGCTTACTACGAAAAAATTCACTCAGAACTTTCTAAAAAATATGGTGTAGACAAATTGACTGCAGCGCAAATGGGAGGTTTAGAATGTGGTAAATGTCACTACTAATTATTTATTAAGAAGCTAATATTTATATACAATATGTCATCAAACAAAAAATACTGGAAAAGTGTTGAGGAGCTAAACGAAAATAGCTCTATTGTTGAGACGCTTAGAAATAACGAGTTTGTGGAAGAAATTCCAACGGATGAATTTTTAGGTGATGCTGCATCGTTGGCATCTTCTAACACAACACGTCGTGATTTTCTTAAGTATGTTGGATTCAGTACTGCAGCGGCTACTTTAGCTGCTTGTGAAGGTCCAGTGCATAAGTCAATTCCTTATGTAGTTCAACCGGAAGAAATCATCCCTGGTTTAGCAGATTATTATGCTACATCATTCTCTGATGGTTTCGATTTTGCTAACATTTTAGTAAAAACTCGTGAAGGTCGTCCTATCAAAATTGAAAATAATAAAATTGAGGGAGCTAATTTCCATGCAAATGCTCGTGTTCACGCGTCAGTTTTATCGTTATACGATAGCTTACGTTTGAAAAACACTAAAATTGCAGGAAAAGATGCTTCTTGGAGTGAGGCAAATGCTAAAATTAAAGCTAGCGTTGCTGAGGCTAAAGCTAAAGGAGGAAAAGTAGTATTGTTGACTAATACTTCTGCATCGCCTTCAACTGACAGATTAATTGGTCAGTTCTTGGCTGCAAATCCAAATGCAAAACATGTAGTATATGATGCTGTTTCTTCAACAGAAGCTTTGGATGCTTTCCAAACAGTTTATGGTGAAAGAGCTTTAGCAGATTATGATTTTTCTAAAGCAAATGTAATTGTTTCTGTTGGTGCTGATTTCTTAGGAGACTGGCAAGGTGGAAACTTCGATGCTGGTTATGCACAAGGACGTATTCCTCAAAATGGAAAAATGTCTCGTCACTTCCAGTTCGAAGCAAACATGACATTGTCTGGTGCTGCCGCTGATAAGCGTGTGCCGATGAATGTTGCGACTCAAAAACAAGCATTAGCTAAAATATATAGTATTGTTACTGGTGCTGCAGTTTCCACTTCTAAGTTTGAAGGAGAAGATGCAGTAACTAAAGCAGCACAACAGTTGAAAGCTGCTGGTAGCAAAGGTGTGTTGGTTTCGGGTATTGAAGATAAAAATGCTCAATTGGTTGTATTAGCGATCAACCGCGCTTTAGCGAGTGAGGCTTTTAATCCGGCTAATTCACGTCAAATCAGAAAAGGAAATGCTGCTGAAGTGAAGCAATTAATTGCAGATTTGAAAGCGGGTTCTGTACATACTTTAATTATGAGTGGTGTAAATCCAGTATATTCATTACCTAATGGTGCTGAATTTGCTGAAGCATTAAAGAAAACTAAACTTTCTGTTGCTTTCTCAATGAAAGAAGATGAAACGGCTTTGGTTTCTAGTATTGCTGTTGCAACTCCACATTATTTAGAATCTTGGGGTGATGTAAGTATTGTGAAAGGACAATACGCGGTTACTCAACCTACAATTCGTCCGTTATTTAATACAGTACAATTCCAAGATGCATTATTGTCTTGGACTGGTAATGTTCAAACGTACTATGATTATATCCGTTCTTCTTGGGCAGGAGCAAAATCTTGGAACCAATTAGTACATGATGGTGTTGCTTTTACTGAGGTTGGAGCAGGTGCGGGTGCTGGTGCTGATTTCAATGGTGCAGCAGCTGTTTTAGGAAATGCAAAATCAAACGGTACTGAATTAGTATTGTATACTAAAACAGGTATGGGTGATGGGCAGCAAGCGAACAATCCATGGTTGCAAGAGTTTCCAGATCCAATCACCAGAGCTTCTTGGGATAATTATGTTACTGTAGCTAAAGCAGATGCTGAGGCTTGGGGCTTAGAGAACTGGAATGTTGCTAACGGTGGTTTGAACGGTAGCTTGGTTACTTTATCAGTAAACGGTGCTAAATTGGAAAATGTTCCGGTTATGATCCAACCTGGTCAAGCAAAAGGAACTGTTGGTTTAGCTTTGGGTTACGGACGTAAAGCTGCTTTGAAAGAAGAAATGCAAGTAGGTGTTAATGCTTACAAATTATATAATAATTTCAACAATGTACAAACGGTTTCTGTTACTAAGGCAGATGGTGAGCATGAATTTGCTTGTGTACAGTTGCAAAAAACATTAATGGGTCGTGGAGACATCATTAAGGAGACTACTTTAGAAATTTTTAATACTAAAGATGCTGCCGATTGGAATATCATGCCAGTAGTTTCTTTAGATCATAAAGAAGTTCCGGCTGAGTCGGTTGATTTATGGGAATCTTTTGATCGTAGTATAGGTCACCACTTTAATTTATCGATTGACTTGAATGCTTGTACTGGATGTGGAGCTTGTGTTATTGCTTGTCATGCAGAAAACAACGTACCAGTAGTTGGTAAATCAGAAGTAAGAAGAAGTCGCGATATGCACTGGTTGCGTATCGATAGATACTATTCTTCTGAAGAAAGTTTCAAAGGAGATCTTGAGAAAAAAGAATCTGCTTCTGGATTATTAGATTCAAGAAATAAATATATTGAATTGGAATCTGCTTCAGATAATCCTCAAGTTGTGTTCCAGCCAGTAATGTGTCAGCACTGTAACCACGCTCCATGTGAGACTGTTTGTCCGGTTGCTGCTACTTCTCACGGTCGTCAAGGTCAAAACCATATGGCATATAACCGTTGTGTGGGTACTCGTTACTGTGCAAACAACTGTCCGTATAAAGTACGTCGTTTCAACTGGTTCTTGTACAACAACAATGACGAATTCAACTATCATATGAATGATGATTTAGGTCGTATGGTATTGAATCCAGATGTTAACGCTCGTTCTCGTGGGGTTATGGAAAAATGTTCGTTATGTATCCAAATGACACAAGCGACTATTTTGAAAGCTAAAAACGAAGGACGTTTAGTGAAAGATGGTGAATTCCAAACAGCATGTTCAAATGCATGTACTTCTGGAGCAATGGTATTTGGTGATGTAAATGATAAAGAATCTAAAGTGGCAGCATTGGCTGATGATAATAGAGCGTATCATTTATTAGAGCACATTGGAACAAAACCAAATGTTGTTTACCAAGTAAAAGTTAGAAATTAATATTAATAAGAAATAAGATAAAGGATTATGTCGTCTCATTACGAAGCACCTATCAGAAAACCTTTAGTACTTGGAAGTAAAAGCTACCACGATGTTACTGTCGATGTGGCCCGTCCGGTAGAGGGTAAAGCTAATAAACAATGGTGGACAGTATTTTATATAGCACTTGCAGCCTTTTTATGGGGTTTAAGCTGTATGTTATACACAATTACCGAAGGTATTGGAACATGGGGATTAAATAAAACAGTTGGTTGGGCATGGGATATCACTAACTTCGTTTGGTGGGTTGGTATCGGTCACGCCGGAACGCTAATTTCAGCTGTATTGTTATTATTCCGTCAAAAATGGAGAATGGCGATTAACCGTTCTGCAGAAGCGATGACTATCTTCTCGGTAGTTCAAGCAGGTTTGTTTCCAATCATCCACATGGGTCGTCCATGGTTAGGATACTGGGTATTGCCAATACCAAATCAATTCGGATCATTATGGGTTAACTTTAACTCACCGTTACTTTGGGACGTATTCGCTATTTCAACGTATTTATCAGTATCATTAGTTTTCTGGTGGACTGGTTTATTACCCGACTTCGCAATGTTACGTGATAGAGCAGTAACTCCTTTTACAAAAAGAATTTATTCTATCCTTTCTTTTGGATGGACAGGAAGAGCAAAAGACTGGCAACGTTTCGAAGAGGTTTCTCTTGTATTGGCAGGTTTAGCTACTCCATTGGTACTTTCAGTACACACTATTGTATCTTTTGACTTTGCTACTTCAGTAATTCCTGGATGGCATACGACAATCCTTCCGCCATACTTCGTTGCGGGAGCGATCTTCTCAGGATTCGCGATGGTAAATACTTTACTTATCATCATGAGAAAAGTGTGTAACCTTGAAGACTATATTACAATTCAGCATATCGAGTTAATGAACATTGTAATCATGATTACGGGTTCAATCGTAGGATGTGCTTATATCACCGAGTTATTCGTAGCTTGGTATTCAGGAGTTGAGTATGAACAATATGCTTTCTTGAATAGAGCAACTGGTCCTTACTGGTGGTCATACTGGGCGATGATGACATGTAATGTGTTCTCTCCGCAGTTCATGTGGTTCAAAAAATTAAGAACTAGCATCATGTTCTCATTCATCATTTCAATTGTGGTAAACATAGGTATGTGGTTTGAGCGTTTCGTAATCATCGTAACATCGTTACACCGTGATTACTTACCATCATCTTGGACAATGTTCTCACCTACATTCGTTGATATCGGTATCTTCGTTGGTACTATTGGATTCTTCTTCGTATTATTCTTATTGTATTCAAGAACATTCCCTGTAATTGCACAGGCGGAGGTTAAAACAATCTTGAAAACTTCAGGAGATAACTACAAAGCAGATAGAGAGAAAAACGGTCATAATCACGATAATCACTAAGAAGTCATGAGTCATAAAGTAATACATGCACTATATACTGATGATGATGTTTTGATGGATGCTGTAAAGCAAACTCGTAAAGCACATCACCATATTGAAGAGGTTTATACTCCATTCCCTGTTCACGGTTTAGATAAAGCAATGGGGTTAGCACCAACAAGAATTGCGATTTGTGCTTTCTTATATGGTCTTACTGGTTTGTCATTTGCAACATGGTTATTGAATAATATCATGATTAGTGATTGGCCACAGGATATCGGTGGTAAACCAAGTTTCAGTTATATTCAAAATATGCCTGCTTTCGTGCCGGTAATGTTTGAGGAAACTGTATTCTTTGCAGCACACTTAATGGTAATTACGTTCTATATGAGAAGTAAATTATGGCCATTCAAAGAAGCTGAAAATCCAGATGTTCGTACAACAGATGATCACTTTTTAATGGAGATCGCTGTCAATAATAATGAAGACGAATTAACTTCTTTCCTACAAAGTACAGGTGCAGTTGAAGTTAAAGTAGTTGAAAAGCATTAATTAGATTATGAGAAGAGTAGTATATTCATTAACAGCTTTAATGGGGTTAGCTTCATTAATGGTTTCATGTAAAAATGATAAAAAACCGAACTATCAGTTCTTCCCGAACATGTATGAATCGGTTGCATATGAAACTTATTCAGAATCAGATGCTTTTAAATCGCCAAATGGTTTGGTAGGTAAAGAAGGTCAATTACCTGCTCAAGGTACTATCAAGAGAGGTTTTGAAATTTATGATTTACCGAACACTCCTGCTGGTTACGAAGCTTCAAAAGCAATTGTTTCTCCTCTTGAGCCTTCAGCTATTAACCTTGAAAAAGGAAAAGAGTTGTTTGATATTTACTGTATTTCTTGTCACGGTGAAAAAGGTGATGGAAAAGGGAAATTAGTTCAAAGAGAAAAATTCTTAGGTGTACCTAGTTATAAAGACAGAGCTGTAACAGTGGGAAGCGTTTTCCATGTTGAGACTTATGGTCTGAATGCGATGGGTTCTCACGCAAACCAATTGTCTAAGAAGGAAAGATGGCAAGTTGCAGAATATGTAATGAAGCTTAAGTCTGAATTATAATTGTAAAACACACGATATATAAGTTATGTATACATTATCAAGCAAAATAAAAAACCTTTCAATTTTCCTTATGGTTTTAGGACTATTGGGTATTGGATATGGTTTTTTCAGTGCACCGAAGAATACTGAAGATGTAGAAAAAATATTAGCTGCTGATACTCATGGTGGACATCATGGTGCTGCAGCTGCACATGAAACTGCTCCAGCTGATGCTCATGGTGAAGCTGTTGTAGCACACGGTGAAGAAAAAGAAGAGGCTCATGCTGAAGCAAAAGAAGTTCATGTTGAAACTGAACACAAAACAGAAGCTGCTCATGATTCTTCTGTAGCTGAAGTTAAAGAAGTAGCTCATGTAACTGACTCACTTGTAGCACCTACCGAAGAGACTCATGCAGAAGCTCATGCTGCACCTGCACATGCTGAGAAAGGTCACGAAGTGGCAGCTAATCATGATGCACATGCTGATGAGCATAAAAAACATGTTGAGCATGTATTTACTCAATTAAAAAATAAGCCTTGGTCTGCATTATACGTAGGAGCATTGTTCGTATTCTTGATTTCTTTAGGAGTATTGGCATTCTATGCTATTCAATGGGCAGCACAGGCAGGTTGGTCACCAGCTTTATTCAGAGTAATGGAGGCTATCACCGCATATATTGTACCTGGAGGTATCATTGTGTTTGTGATTTTGGTATTGTCAACACTTTATTTTGGAGATCATCAATTGAATCATTTGTTTGTATGGTCTGATAAAGATGTTGTAGCAAATGATCACTTGATTCAAGGAAAATCAGGGTATTTGAATGTACCTTTCTTCTTAATTAGAGCTGTAATCTATTTAGGAGGTTGGATTTTATACCGTACTTACACTCGTAAAAACTCGATCAACTTAGATGAAACTGGTGATTTGTCTTTCTATAAAAAGAACTTCAAAGCATCTGCTGGATTCTTAGCGTTCTTCTTAGTTTCTGAGTCTATGATGGCTTGGGACTGGGTAATGTCTGTTGATCCTCACTGGTTCAGTACATTATTTGGATGGTATGTTTTTGCAAGTTTCTTTGTAAGTGGTATCACTGTAATTGCGTTGATTACTTTACACTTGAAATCAAACGGTTATTTAGATTTTATCAATAATAGTCACTTCCATGATTTAGCGAAATTCATGTTTGGTATTTCAGTTTTCTGGACTTACTTATGGTTCTCTCAATTCATGTTGATGTGGTATTCTAACATCCCTGAAGAGGTAACCTATTTCAAAACTAGAATTGAGCACTATAACTTGCCTTTCTTCGGAATGGTGGCTATGAACTTCATTTTCCCAGTATTAATTTTGATTAATACAGATTTCAAACGTGTACCTTGGATTATCACTATGGCGGGTATCATCATTTTATCAGGTCACTATTTAGACTTCCATAACATGATTTTCCCTGCAACAGTTGGTGAAAATTGGTTTATTGGTGCTGCTGAAATTGGTTCAGTTGCATTCTTTGCAGGATTGTTCTTATTTGTTGTATTCAACGCTTTAACTAAAGCACCATTATTGGCAAAAGGAAATCCGCTAATTGAAGAAAGTAAGCATTTCCATTATTAATATTTAAACAAGAAAACAGATGACAAGTTTGTTGGTTATTATAGTTTTAGTCTTATTATCAATTGCAATCTGGCAAATGACTAAAATTTTCGACTTAACTCAGGTAGGCGTTTCTAAAGATGACTCGCAAATCGCTACTGATAATGATAATAATGTACAGGGATATTTAATGTTCGGTTTTCTTGCATTCCTTTATATCTTCACGATATATGGATTGTTTAAATGGGGACACTTAGTTTTAGGTACACCAGCTTCTGAACACGGTACCGATTATGACAATTTGATGTATATCTCTTTTGGTATCATTTTCTTTGTTCAGGCTATCACTCAGTTGTTATTACACTACTTCGCTTTCAAATATAGAGGTGAAAAAGGGAAAAAAGCATTGTACTATGCAGATAACGATAAATTAGAATTTATCTGGACTATCATCCCGGTAATTGTTTTGGCAGGTTTGATTCTTTACGGATTGTACACTTGGACAAACATTATGTTTGTTGATGAAGATGAAGAAGTTATTGTTGTTGAATTGTATGCAAAACAATTTAGCTGGGAAGCGCGTTACGCTGGTAAAGACAACGTGTTGGGTAAAGCTAATGTTCGTTTAATCGAAGGGGTAAATACAATGGGTCTGGATGTAAACGATCCAAATGCTCAAGATGACATCGCTGTTTCTGAATTGCATATACCAAAAGGTAAAAAAGTATTATTCAAATTACGTTCGCAAGATATTCTTCACTCAGCTTATATGCCTCACTTTAGAGCGCAAATGAACTGTGTGCCTGGTATGGTGACTCAATTTGCATTCACACCAACATTGACAACTGAAGAAATGCGTCAAGATCCTGCTATTGTTGAGAAAGTTAACAATATCAACAAAATACGTTCTGCTAACAGCGCTAAGTTAGTTGCAGAAGGTAAAACACCTCTTGATCCATATACTTTCGACTATTTGTTATTATGTAACAAAATTTGTGGAGCTTCTCACTACAACATGCAAATGAAAATTGTTGTGGATACTCCTGAAGAATTCAAAAACTGGTTGAAAGATAAAGGAACTATTGTCAAAGCTATAAAAGACGATAAAGCGGCTAAAGAAGCTGAAAAGAATCCTGCTCCAGTAGCGGTACCAGCACAAGCTAAAGTAGCTGATTCAACTGTAGTTGCTACGGCAGATGACAAATTAGAGGAAGAAAAAAAATAATTAAATTTAAATTTAGATAAATAATATGGGAGCAGCAGCACACGACCACGATCACGCACACGATCACGATCACGCACATCACCATAAAGATACATTCATCACTAAATACATTTTTAGTATTGATCACAAAATGATTGCTAAGCAATACTTGATTACAGGTATTATCATGGGAATCGTTGGGGTAGTGATGTCGTTATTGTTCAGAATGCAAATCGCTTGGCCAGAGCAGTCTTTCGGGATTTTTAAATTCTTATTGGGAGAGAAAATGGCTCCAGGAGGAGTAATGCGAAATGATATTTACCTTGCTTTGGTAACTATCCACGGTACTATCATGGTATTCTTTGTATTAACTGCTGGTTTGAGTGGTACGTTTAGTAACTTGTTAATTCCATTACAGATTGGTGCACGTGATATGGCTTCTGGTTTTATGAATATGATTTCATACTGGTTGTTCTTCTTGTCGTCTGTTGTAATGATCTGTTCTTTATTCGTTGAGTCTGGACCAGCTTCTGCAGGTTGGACAATCTATCCACCATTATCAGCTTTACCACAAGCAATTCCAGGTTCTGGAACAGGTATGACTTTATGGTTGGTATCAATGGCTATTTTCATTGCTTCGTCTTTGATGGGTTCATTGAACTATGTAGTAACAGTTATCAATCTTAGAACTAAAGGGATGTCAATGACAAGATTGCCACTTACTGTTTGGGCTTTCTTCATTACTGCAGTTATCGGTATTGTATCGTTCCCGGTATTATTATCTGCTGCGTTGTTATTGATCATGGATAGAAGTTTTGGTACTTCATTCTTCTTATCTGATATCTTTATCTCTGGTGAGGTATTACACTACCAAGGTGGTTCTCCAGTATTGTTTGAGCACTTATTCTGGTTCTTAGGTCATCCTGAGGTATATATCGTATTATTACCGGCATTGGGTATCACTTCTGAAATTATTGCTACTAACTCCCGTAAACCAATTTTCGGTTACCGTGCGATGATTGCTTCTATCTTAGCAATTGCATTCTTATCGACGATTGTATGGGGTCACCATATGTTCTTGTCTGGAATGAATCCATTCTTAGGATCGGTATTTACATTTACAACATTATTGATTGCGATTCCTTCTGCGGTAAAAGCATTCAACTATATTACTACGCTTTGGAAAGGTAACTTACAGTTAAATCCTGCGATGTTGTTCTCAATTGGATTGGTTTCAACATTCATTTCAGGAGGTTTAACAGGTATCATCCTTGGAGATAGTACATTAGATATTAACGTTCACGATACATATTTCGTAGTGGCTCACTTCCACTTAGTAATGGGTATCTCTGCATTGTACGGATTCTTCGCTGGGGTGTACCACTGGTTCCCAAGAATGTTCGGTAGAATGATGAACAAAACTTTAGGTTATATTCACTTCTGGGTAACTGCAGTTTGTGCTTATGGTGTATTCTATCCAATGCACTTCATCGGTATGGCTGGTTTACCACGTCGTTACTATACGAACTCGAACTTCCCATTATTTGACGATTTAGCTGATGTTAACGTATTGATTACTACATTCGCTTTAATCGGAGCTGCTTTCCAATTGGTGTTCATGTGGAATTTCTTCTACAGCATCTTCAAAGGACCAAAAGCACCTCAAAATCCATGGAAATCGAATACATTAGAGTGGACTGCTCCAGTAGAGCACATTCACGGTAACTGGCCTGGTGATTTACCAACAGTTCACAGATGGCCTTACGATTACAGTAAGCCTGGTCATGATGATGACTTCGTACCTCAAACTGTTCCTATGAAGGAAGGTGAGGAAGAGTTACACCACTCCTAACATACAATACTAAAGAGCCTTTCGAAAGAAAGGCTTTTTTATTACCTTTAGCCAAACAAATTTTATGAAGAAGTTTTTCTTATTATTTACTTGTCTTTTCAGCTTGTCTTGCTTTTCTCAGACTGTACCCGATTTTGAGGCTATTGATTCGTTGTACAGAGAAGATCAGTTCTATTTTGGGGTTACGTATAATATTTTGAATGATAAACCTCAGGCGGTGTCTCAAAACTCGTTTTCTGCAGGATTGAATTTTGGCTTTCTACGTGATTTCCCTCTTAATAAGAAACGTACTGTGGCTATTGCTCCAGGTTTAGGGTTTACATTCAATAACTACAAGAGTAACATTGTGATTGCAGAGAACAATAATGAAATTACCTATACAGCTATACCGACAACCGATTTTGATAATAACAAGCTAGGTTTGTATTTTGTAGACGTTCCGATTGAATTTCGTTGGCGTACTTCTACCTTCGATTCACATAAGTTTTGGAGGATTTACACTGGTGTTAAGATGAGTTATTTACTAGCCAGTAAATCGAAGTTTGTTTCTTCTACGGATCGATTTTCTGTATCCAATAACCCGGATTTGAATAAGTTTCATTATGGTGCTTATGTGAGTGCGGGATACAATACCTTCAATGTGTATGCTTATTATGGTTTTCAAGATCTTTTCAAGAATGGTTCTTTGAACGGACAACCTTTAAACTTGAGTACCATCAATATTGGTTTGATGTTTTATATTTTATAACCAAAACAGCAGTAAAATTAATTGCGGTAGCGCTCCGATGATATATCCCAACGTTAATTCGAATAGGGTGTGTGCTTTCATGTACAATCGGGAAGAAGCTACTACACCATTTAGTAGCAAAATAACAGCGATGAGCAATTGCATTCGGAACTGAAAGTGGATGCAACAAGCAATACAGAATACAGTTAATGATGAGATGCCCAACATGTGTAAGCTGGCTTTTTTATGAAACAGTGCCAAAACCAACGCTAGAAAGGTGCTAAGAATACTTCCCAAATAGAAATAGAATAATTCCGGAAATGTGGTTATTGTGACGCTTTTAAAAATAAGTGTGCTTAATAGTAACGACTGCAAGAAAAGCGGGATCTTACGTTGTTCTACCTTTGTCACCATAATCGAATCTATTTTTTGTAAAGAAACCAATAGGTAGAAACAAGCCAATGGGATAAATACAGTAACGATGAGTATTTGTACGAGGCACAAATAAATTGTTTCATAGTTGAAGTAACCATGGGTTGTAAAAAAATAAAATAGGGCACCCATGACCGAAATGAATATCGGATGGAAGGCGTAGGAGAAGAATGGCAATATCTTTTTCAAGGCTGTTGGTACTAGTTGACCAAAGTTACCATTTTTTTTGATGTTGTACTCTTTGTGGTGAATTCTTTGTTATTGGTCATCCCAACTATTCGAGTACTTTTGTAGTTGGTTCAGGAGAGGTACGATTGACTCAATGTGCAGTGGAATTCCACGTTGAAATGAAAACTTATAATTAAAGTAATTATTTCTTTTACTGTTGTTGGAAAGAGTACAGTAGGAATTACATCAAATATAGCTATCACACCATTAATACGATTAAAAATAATATGAAAGAAAACAATTATATCCGGGTTAAAATTTATTTTTTAATATTTATTGTAGCTTTCACTTTCGGATGGATTGCCAGCAAATCGGAGATAACCATGGTTGTTGAAGGTAGGGATATTTATAGCTATGGTTTTAATTACGCTATGTTTGGCCTTCTGATCACTTTGGGATTTACAATAACTTTAGTTTATGATATTTATATTTTGGGTAAAAACAAAAAAGAATCTTCAGATAGAATGAAGTAGTAATTTGTTTTCTCGGGTTTTCATAAGCTTTTAGCTGCTTGTACCAACTCAGAAATTATACTTTACCATTTTAAGGTGGCAGTTTGCTTTTCTATATGAGTTTGCAAGATATTAGCCATTGTTTTGTTCCTTTTGTTTAAGTTAATTGATTGAAGGGATCAAAGTCGGGAGATCCTAGAATCATCTTAATCAAATTTTGGTTAGCGTATTTCGGTATTTTGTTTAGCAACTTAAATAAATAGTGTTTACGATGAAATATATAGCTTATCTTTTTTTCGGTATCATTCCAATTTAACTCAAAGGAATATTGCCTACGATAGGTCTTTACTTTGTTTGTTATTTTTGATTTACATCAATTGTACTTTAATAGCATTGTTTTTTTGGTCTATAGCAGCTAGGACAATTTTTTTAAAGAATAGAATCTACACTTGTTCAATTTTAATTGTTTTATTCGTGGTAGGGATGTATGTAGTAAAGAAATTCATCAATAAAGAAGAATTGAACCATTTTATGCCCTCTAGTAAAGTTAAATTTCATGGGTGGTTATTGTTTTTATATATTTTAATCTCTCTCTTTTTTATGGTCGTATCAATGATAGTACTAAAGAGAGCATTAGCTCTGTACTAGTTTTCAAAAGGGAACCTTTTTGAGGTTAACTTCTGATCAGATGATTTTTTAGCTCAATATCGGGAAATACTAGGTATGGCGAAGTCAGAATTGCGCATAACAGTATGCATTTTAATGTAAATAATTTATAAATGAAAAAAATGACTATCCTTAAAGGAGCTCTGGTATTTGTATTTGTGTTGAGTGTCTTTTTACTCTTCTATTATTCGGGTTTGCATTCGAAAAGTTACAACACCAATGAAGTTTACAACGTTCCAATTGGTACAAATAGTTTTGTAGAAGAAAATAGAACCGTTTTGGTTACTGAAAATTCCAATTTAAATGGTCAAATCATAGCATTAGGCCTAATTGCAAGTGTCGCATTATTTGGGTTTGTTTTTCTAGTTGCAGTGGAACATAATTTTACTAAGTTGAGTGTTTCTACTACTAAAAAAGAATAGAAGTATTCCTGAAAATGGCTACTAATGTATGTAGCAAATTCAATATGCAGTGGTTGACAATAGCAGAATGTTTATACTGACTTTGGGATTATTCGTGTTGACCACATGATGTTGTTGGGGTATTTCTAAAAAAAGTATGCAAAGTGATTGGTTTTACAAACTTTCTGTTCTATTTCAGTAGCTTCTTTTTACTTATTACTATTAGGTAAAAACAGTCATAGTTAAAAATTAGTAGGTTTTATTTTCGCTTTTGTTTCTTAAGTCATTGATTATCAATGTGTATTATTTTTATTGTTAAATTTTTAACTAAATAGTTCTTGAACTGTGAAATAGTGGTACTTTTGCGGCTAATTTTTTGAAATCAAATGAAATATATTTTACTTTTCCTGCTGTTTTTGTCAGGAGTTACTGCAGACGCTCAGTCAGTTAGCTTTAGTTATGATGCTGCTGGAAATCAAATTATGCGAACTTGGTGCGCACTTTGTCCAGGGAAAATGTCAGGGGGAGATGCTCCCAAAGATTTGAATGACATTACAGAGGAGGATATGGAGAAGTTCCATCCGGAAGACATCGTATCGTATTATCCAAACCCTGTTCAGGAGCAATTGTACTTAAAGTGGTCGCTTGTGGATGATAAGAGAATGATGGAAATTAACTTATACAATAGCAACGGTCAATTGATCAAGTCGGTAAAAAATCTTCAGAATACCGACCATTATCTTTTTCCTTTTCAGATGTTACCGGAGGGTATTTATACTCTAAACTTAACGTATACCAATGGGAAACAAGAGCCTATCAAAATTATCAAAACTAAGAATTAAAGAATGAAATTACGTTTACTAGCGTTGGTAGTATTGTTTACCAACCTGATTTTTGCACAGAGCTTCCATGATACTCAAGGAAAACTTGAGATTTCATCTGGAGGGCAAGCAATGTATACCCTTCCCATTGCAATGCCGCCAAGTATTGCTGATGTTGGACCAGTGATTAATTTGATCTATGCTAGTGGTCAACCCAGTGGTATAGCCGGACAAGGCTGGAGTATCAATAGTATTTCGACAATTGCCAGAATGGCAACACGTCAGGATATAGATGGGTTTAAGGATGGTGTTGATTTTGATGACAATGATAAACTGGCTTTAGACGGCCAGCGTTTGTTGTTGAAATCGGGTAGCTATTGGGCAGATGGTTCAATATATGAGACCGAAGTGCAATCGAATACCAAGATTGAATTGAAAAAAAATGGTGCAGCGATTTATTTTATCGTGACGACACCAGACGGTTCGAGAACGTGGTATGGGAATTATGGAGGAATGGATGCAACGGATGCTACTGCTTTTTATGTAGTACGCTTTGAGGATGCCAATGGTAACTTCATGAATTATGTATATGGGAAACCTCAAAATAAAGCCCTTTGTGTTACAGAAATACAATTTAGTGGAAATACGATTACTAATCCCACTACTTTGAATAAGATAGTTTTTACTTATGATCCCTTGACTCGAAAAGAAAATGCTTTTGTTAAAGGAATCAAGGTAGAAAAAGCCGAGATTTTAAGAAAAATTGAAGTTTATACTAATAACCAGCTTTTCAAGCGATATGTACTTACTCATTTGACAGATGCTCAGGGGTATCAGCGTGTATCTCAGATACAGGAATTTAATGGAGCTTTGGAGGCAGCCAATCCAGTACAGTTTGAATACAATACGACGAATTCAGGAGCGACGGTTGTTACTACTCCTTATAATGACAGTGTTGAGCTTGATTTGAATGAGAAGCCAGACGTTACAGGTGATTTTGACGGAGACGGACGGATGGATATTGTTGATGGTAAAAATGTATTTAGCCAATTGTTTCGTGAAAATAATAGTTTAATTTATACTTTACCCGCCTATGCAGAGAATAGTTATAAGTTTGCTGCAACTACTTTAAGTAATGGTAAATTAAATCAAAAACAATCCATAGTGAGTGTTGATGAAACTCTTGGTACTACCACTTTTAAAGTGCACAACTTGGATAATGGATCGTTTGTCAATTCATACAATAAGACTATTGATATAGACAATAGTACACAATGTTCTGATAATTGTACCGTATTTGAATACGATATCGATGGGAATATATTGGTTGGCCCGGGTTATCCGGTTTCACAATGTCAAGGTGTGGTTCCTCAAAAGAAAACCAGTACACGTTATTTAGAAGGGGACTTTAATGGTGATGGAATATCGGAAGTGTTGATTTTAAGTTTTCTGGAATTAGATGCATACAATCCTGACGAGCCCAGCTTAAAAGTTGGAGAAGTAAAAAAAGGTTCAGATCAGCAAAATAGGATTGATCAACCTCCTGGAGGATGTCAATGGACTCGTTCTACTTCGGATTATCCAGTAGAAGTTCGATTGGTGGATTTTAATCCAAATACCAGTTCTGTATTAGGTTCTGTTGGGAATTTAAGTATTCCTAACGGTTTGATTTTGGGCTCGGGTGAACGTTTTGTGGCCGATTTCAATTCGGATGGCAAATCAGATATTCTTGTGATAAACAAGGATAAGAGTTATAAAGTTTTTGGACTGAAACAATTGACATCTGCGCCTTGGATTGAGTTTGAACTTTTGGGATTCGGATCCATGGAAAATTACAGTGTTCAAAAAGCCAAACTTTTTGGGGACTTCAATGGTGACGGTAAGACAGATATCATGATGCCGGATGCCGATGGAAAAGGATGTGATAGTTGTACAACATGGCATATTTATTACAGTAATCCAAACCCGGCAGGAGGATCTTTATTTACAAAGGAAACGATAACCAATACTATTTCTTATAGACCTTATACTGATAATAGTGATTATACTTCTCAGTGGCACAGAACGACTTATTATGCTTTGGATATTAATAAAGATGGAAAGTCTGACCTTGTAAAAGTTTGGATGCGCTTATATATTCCGTGTGAGACTTGTTACATGGATAAAGATACCGAATGGAGAGCATACGGCTATATTAATAATTTAGGGTACGGCACAAATACTTTTACAGAAGATTATGTAACCCCTATTAATCCCGTACAAGGAGATGAACAGAATACGTTTCCTATTCCGATTGCTTCCAATTTTAGAAATGGCGGATTGGAGAGTGATTTGATCGTAGTGAGAGAGCATGATGCTTTTGCTAAGAAAGTTTATTTTGTTGATTTTAATAAAGACAACTCAAAAGAGATCCTTCTGAAGAAAGTAACGCAATCCAATGGTGCGATTGTAGATGAGATTGAATATAAATCTATGGTTCCTGCTGAAGGAACTAACGATTTGGGTTCTCAGAATGATTTTTATTCTTCTACTGAAAGCTTGTACTATCCGCTAGTGGAATTGAAAAGAATTCCAACCAGTTTGTTGGTGTCAAAAGTAACCAATACCTCTTTGGGTGTACAAAAATTACAAGATTACCGTTACCACGGTTACGCTTTAGATTTAAGTGGAAATGGACCTTTGGGCTTTTTGAAGACAGCCAGAAGTAGTTGGTATAAACTTGGAGATAAGAAATTATGGAATGTTTCTGAAATTGACCCTTTATTACGAGGCGCCAATAAGAAGACGTATACGCAGTTGTTGAGTACGGAATTTACATTTTCGGACGCCACTACCAATCTGTTGACTAAAGTCGAGAATACATATTATCCACCAACAGTAGATCCAGTGACCAAAAGGTATGTGTTGTTGTTGAATAAAACGAAAAATACCGATGTTCTGACGAATGTGATTACGGAAACTGTAAATGATTCGTATTCGACGGATTATTTTTTACCCACTAGTGTAACCACAAAGAATTATTTAGGTAGTACTCTTCAAGGCACAACAAATGTTAGTTCGGATTTTCATCCAGCCAATGTGGGTGGAGCGGGTAGTGCTTACACGCTTGGAAAGCCAAAAGAAATTACGAAAACGACAACTGCGTATGGTGATACAAAAATCAGTACTGATAAATTTACGTACACTGGGGCTAATTTGACCAAAACAGAAAAATCAATAACAGGTTCTTCTGTTGTCATTGTGGAAGACTTTGTATATTTTAACAATGGATTGCTTAAAAACAAAACGATAAGTGCCACGGGTACCACGGTTCAAAATGCTGTATCGCCAAGGACTACTTCGTATACCTATGATGCGACCAATCGTTTTGTGAAGACAATAACAGATCCGGAAGGATTGGTGACAACAAATAATACGTATCATAGTTTATTTGGATTGGTTTTGAGTCAGACAAGTGGCTTAGGGCAAATCACGACTCATGAGTATGACAATTGGGGTAAAAAAACTAAGTCAACAGACTTTTTGGGTAAAAGTATAATCTATGGATATACAAGAACGGGTAATGTTTATATAACTAACGAAACTTCAGATGACGGTAGCGGTGCTATTGTTGAAAGTGATGCTTTAGCCAGAGTAACCAAAAAGGGATATAAAGATCTTAATGGTAATTGGATTTATACTTCCACCGAGTATGATTATTTAGGGAAACAAACCAAAGTGAGTGAGCCTTATTCGACATCAGCGAATTTGTGGACTACTTACGAGTATGATGAGTACCAGCGACCGGTAAAAGTGACACAGCCAACCGGTAAAGTGATTGCGACGACTTATTCGGGATTGACGACAACGGTAAACGATGAAGTGATGGCTAAATCGAAGACTGTAAATGCTAATGGTCATGTGGTTGCCACTACAGATACACCGGGAGGAACAATACAATTTAAATACGATGCCTTGGGTAATCAAATCGAATCGGATTATGCGGGGATAAAAATAACAACCACTTTTGATGTTTGGGGAAGAAGAACATCTTTGAACGATACTTCAGCAGGATTGTATACTTATGAATACAATGCTTTTGGAGAGCTACTGAAAGAAACCACGCCTAAGGGAAATACGGCTTATGTGCTAAATGCTGTAGGTAAACCGATCACTAAAACGGTGTTGGGAGCAACAGCTGCGGAGGCTACCAATATAACCAATACGTATACTTACGATCCAACTTACAAATGGTTGACCCGTATTGATGTGGTGAATCCGAATGACGGAAACAGTAGTTATGCGTATGCCTATGATACTACTACGAAACAGTTAAAGCAATCGATAGAGACTTTACCGTATGCGACTTTTACTAAGAATTTGACTTTTGACGGATTTGGAAGAGTAGCTACCGAAGAAACGATTGGTGTGGCACACGGGAAAACCAGTGCAAAAACCATCAAACACGAATATAAGAATGGTGCCAAATGGAAAATGCTCGACGGTACAACTGTGATCTGGCAGGCCAATACGGCTAATACCAGAGGACAATTGACGGGAGCTACTTTAGGTAACGGGATTACTATTGCCAATACCTATGACCAGTATGGATTCCCGACGCAGATTAAACATGATTTGGGTACTACAAACCCAGTGAATGTGATGACTTTGAACAATGTGTATGATGTTAAGAAAGGAAACCTGACTCAGCGTTACACGAGTTTGTTTGATTTGACCGAAAAATTTGAGTATGATACCTTGGATCGTTTGGTGACCTGGAACGGTGCTAATGTGAATATCCTGACTTTACCGTTCAATACGACTACGGATGGCTTTACATTCAACGGTACCAGTACGACAGGTTCGGTAAGTAATTCGGCAGGTACCTTAAAAGTGGTATTGAAAAACCCATGGGTGGCGGCACAGCGTACTTTGCCAACAGGATTTGTTTCCAATGATATTGTGAATGTTAAAGCGACGATTACCAATAAAACAGGAACAAGTGGTGTGATTGTGAATGCAATCATGGTGGAGACCGATCCGAATAATGCCAACAGTTGGGCGGAATATTATTTAGGCCCGATTGAAAACGGATCGTTTGATAAGAATTATACGGTGAGTAATTTTGTTAGTCCGAATCCATTGCTATCTATAAAATTTGTAGTGGATGAGTCTAGCCCAGAAGGCACCAACGGTGGTGGTATGGTTCTACCGAATACAACTTTCTATGTTGATAATTTCAAACTGGAGAAAGCCAGTGTGGTGACGCAACAGTATGATGACCGTGGTCGTATTACTCAAAACGGAACAGGAACCTATACGTATTCCGATACGGCGCATCCATATCAGAATACCGGTATCAAATCGATGAGTGCCGAAGATAAGGCTTATTTTGAAGCAAGAGGCAATCTGAATATCACGTACAATGCTTTCAAAGCACCAGTACAAATAGAAGAAATCGGGAAAGACAAGCTGAGTTTTGCTTACAATGGGATGTTGGGACGCAGTGCCATGTACTATGGTAGTACAGCTACCGATAAGCTGTCACGTCCGAACCGTCGTTATTATAGTGCCGATGGTAGTATGGAAATCAATTATAACAATGGTGTTGTAGAATTGGTGACCTACGTGGGTGGTAATGCTTACAGTGCGCCAATTGTGCTGAAAAGTAATGGAACGACTCAAAATTATTTTTACCTTCACCGTGATTATCAGGGGAGTATCGTAGCGGTAACCAATGCAACGGGTGCGATTGTAGAAAAACGTCATTTTGATGCTTGGGGCTCGGTAGCTAAAGTGCAAGATGGGGCAGGCAATATCTTGACCAAATTAACGTTCTTGGATAGAGGATATACCGGACACGAGCATTTGCAGAGTGTAGGTTTGATTCACATGAATGGTCGATTGTACGATCCGAAATTGCACCGATTCCTGCAACCGGACAATTATGTACAAGACCCGTATAATACCCAGAATTATAACCGTTACGGTTATGTTTTGAACAATCCGTTGAAATATACGGACCCAAGTGGCGAAATTTTGGCGCCGATATTAATTGGTGCTGCTGTCGGGTTGGGCTCGTATTTTGTGACTGCCTTTTTGAACCACCAACCGTTTACCTTCATGGGCGCGGCTAAAGCTACTTTTATTGGAGGTTTGAGTGGTTTGGTTACTTTTGGAATTGGTGAATGGGCGCAAAATACCATTACCAATTTTTATTCAAGGGCGGCAATGCAGGCTTTGGCTCATGGCTTCTTTCAAGGAAGTATGAGTGGCATCCAAGGCGGGAACTTTTGGGTTGGCTTTGCGAGCGGAGCTTTGGCAAGTATCGCTTCAAGTGCTTGGAGTGGTGGTAGTACTTTTGAAACTACTGGTGATCTCACGGAAGAATTTGTCCATAAAGGAATTTCTGGGGCTATAGGATTACAAAATGGAGCAGGTACTATATTGTTTGGTACAATTACTGGTGGAGCTGCTGCAAAAATAACGGGAGGTAATTTCTGGAAAGGAGCAGTAACTGGTTTAATGGTAAGTGCATTAAATCATGGATTGCATGGAGGGGAAACCTCTAAAAAAAATTATTCACATAGACAGTGGAGAACTGATAAAAATGGAAATGTAACAAGTGAGAAACTTGTTTATTTTAAATCATCAGGGAAAGATAGACTATTATATGAACAAGCGGTTTCAGAACCTTTAGTAGATAATGTTTTGTCGGTATACGGTCATGGAAATACTCATAATTTTAATTTCCTTGATAGTGTTACTGATGTTGATGCTTTAATGTTGAATGATAGTGCTATGTATCGCAATTTTGTGTCAAATGGAGGTAAATTGACTATGTATTTAAAATCTTGTAATACAGGTAATTATAGTCAAGGTGGATTTAGGACGATCTCAGAAGATTTAACACATTTGAGAAGAGGGATGCTTATTTATGCACCTCGTGCATATTGGATGTATGATGGTAGTATACAAGGAGATGCAGGTTATAATATGTTTATTAATGGTTCAAAAATTGGATGGGTACAAAAACCGTAATTATGAAATTAATTTATATTGTGAATTGTTTATTTGGTTTGATTTTAATGACTTCTTGTAATAAGAAAGATGAAGGTAATATGAATTACTTTGATTTTGATGAATTAGAATATTACCATAAGAACATAACTCAAAATGCCATTTTGGCTGAATATGAGAAATCCAAATCTGCTAATTATAATGAAAATTATTTAAAAATAGTTGAAAATGAGTATCCTTCAAATTTGAATGATAAGGAATTTATCACCGATATAATTAAGTTTGGTTATCAAAAGAAGCTATTAGAAAAATCAAAATACAATCAAATAGATCAAGTATTTAGTAAAAATGATTGTATAGAATTAACAACCAGTGGATGTATTCCAATTTATAGAGATATCTTTATTTTTAAACAAAAAGGAAAAATAATAGGTGTTGCGAAAGTATGTTTTGAATGTAGGATGGCTCATATAGTTGGCTCAAAACAAAATTGGGATTATTTTGGTGAATGTGGAGATTATGAAAAATTAAAAGATTTGATTAAATAAAGAGAGTGCTGAGATCCCCCCGCTGCGCAAAGTCTCCTGACTTTGAGCAATAATAAAACAAAAAGCTATAACAGAAATGTTGTAGCTTTTTTATTAAAAAAAGTGATTTATTATATTTGAAAAAACTCAAAGCAGGCAGATTTTGCCTAGCGGGTGTAAATGCAAATCAGATAATTTTG
This sequence comes from Flavobacterium sp. MAHUQ-57, assembly GCF_051908335.1. Classification (NCBI taxonomy): domain Bacteria; kingdom Pseudomonadati; phylum Bacteroidota; class Flavobacteriia; order Flavobacteriales; family Flavobacteriaceae; genus Flavobacterium; species Flavobacterium sp. MAHUQ-57. The sequence goes on from NZ_JBPZTE010000007.1 coordinate 1,571,478, forward strand.
CAAAGAGGTATTATACAGAGAGACGGTCAACTACCTATGACCACATTTAGATTAACTAATACAAAAAAAATGTATGAGATTCAAAATTATTATAATTTTCTGTTTGTTTACATTTTTGATTAGTTCTTTTGATTCCAAGAATAGTTTTCAAGATGATGAAATTATTCTATGGTCATCTGATAGAAAATTAACATGGAGTGATTTTAAAGGAGTTGTTGACACGTCTAATGTTTTTATTGGAGCGATGACTTACGCTGAAATCAAAATAGAAGGTAGTTATTTAAAAGACAGTATTCGTATGTATAAAGTTGGGTGTTATTTTCTTAAGAATAAATCATGGCACATTGTGAATGACAGCTCTTCATTATCACATGAGCAGCTTCATTTTGATATATCTGAACTTTTTGCAAGGAAGATCCGTAAATCTTTTGACAGTTTGTACGTGAAAAGGATTGTTGATGTAATGAAATATGAAAAAGTCTTTAACATGCATTTGAACAATTGGGATAAGTATCAGGATTTATATGACAGTGAAACTCATTACAATGAGAAAAAGCAATTGTTTTGGCAAAAGAAAATTGCTGTTGCATTGACTGCAAGTAAAAAATGGGAGTATATTGCTGAAAAGTAAGCTTTTAGGCTTAGTGCGATTGAAAGTAAAAGTCATGAATGCAGACTGTAAATCCAACGCTTTCGGGAATTTCTTTACTGTCTCTCTTTCAGAACTGAAAAGTTGTGGCACTTTTTTTATTTCAACTATTTTGCCACAAGTTTTGTTGTGGCACTTTTTTTTTAAAAAAAGTTTTTGCAACAAAATCCGTGGTTGAATTTTAAAAATTATTTTTTTGCCACAAATTGTAAGAGAGGACAAACAATGCAAACCGATAGCGAGGATTTGCACTCGAGAGCAGCGACAGCCAGAGGAATCCGTCCCCAAAAAAAGGAAAGAAAAACTACAAACCCAATAGCGCATGAATGATTTCCATGCCTGTCAAGAGAATAAAAACAAAAGCTATAACTTAAGTTATAGCTTTTTTTATGATTGAGACTACAATTAGTTGTATTGCTAAATTGACAAATCATAAATTCAAGCAGATTAAACTAGAAAGAAGACAGGTTGGTAAAAGAGCGTGACGTTTGGTTTCTATCCTATTGCAATACTTGCCTTGTTTAAGTTAAATAATGACAAAGGCTTTATTTTCGTGGAAAAATAATGATACCTTTGCACCGTTAAACTCTGTAACATTTTGTTACAGAGTTTTTTTTTATAAGAAAATTACCCTATGAAATTGAAAATTGCCCTATTGTTGTTGTTAACAGTGTCTATTGCGTATTCCCAAGGGGAAGCCAATATCTGGTATTTTGGTGACAAGGCCGGATTGGATTTTAATTCCGGAAGTCCGGTTGCTTTGACTGATGGACAATTAAACACATTAGAAGGGTGTGCGACTATTTCTAATGGTAGTGGGCAGTTGTTACTTTATACTGACGGGAGAACAATTTATAATAAAAACCATCAGATTATGCCAAACGGTACCGGCTTGTTAGGACATAATTCCTCTACACAATCAGCAACCATAGTGCCGCTACCGGGATCCACCCATTTGTATTATGTTTTTACGCTTGACATTGTAACCGGTATTGGTGGTTTTCGCTATTCTATAGTTGACTTGAATTTAAATGGTGGATTGGGCGATGTGGTTGCTTCTGCTAAAAATGTACTGGTTTATGTGCCTTCCTGTGAGAAAATTTCCGTAGTGCGCCATGCCAATAATATCGATTTTTGGATTGTCACTCATGGCTGGAACAGTAGTACTTTTTTTTCTTATCAGCTTACTCCTGGTGGATTGAATACAACTCCGATTCAAAGTAATGCGGGGTCTTTTGTCAGCAATTCCAATGATTACAATTCTATGGGGTATATGAAAATATCTCCCGATGGATCTAAATTGGCTGCTTGTAATATGTTTTTGAATACTGTGGAATTGTTTGACTTTAACAATGCCACAGGAGTGATTTCCAACCCGGTTACGGTAATGAACGATTCCAATTATGTGTATGGTGTGGAATTTTCGCCAAATAGCCAAGTGTTGTATGTTGGTGTTGAAGGTACACAATCTCTTTATCAATTTGATCTAACGGCTGTCAATATTGATTCTACCCAGTTTTTTTTATATCAATTCCCTTATAGATTAGGGGCTTTACAGTTAGGGCCAGATAAGAAAATTTATATCGCTCAATTACTTTCTAATAAACTCAGTTCTGTTCAAAATCCAGATGTGGTTGGTGTAGGCTGTAATGTTGCTTTGGATAATGTTGATTTGGCAGGAAGACTGTCAAAATCTGGTTTGCCGGCTTTCAATCAGTCTTTTTTCTTTACACCCGCCATTAATTTAACCAATGCTTGTGTGGGAGCCAATGCCCAATTTACACTAACTACCAATCAGACGTTAGTGAATGCCGTTTGGGATTTTGGGGATGGGTCACCAACTCAAAACAGTATTGCTGGGAATCATACCTATGTCGCTCCCGGTACTTATACTGTTTCCGTAACCGCTACGAGCAATGTGGGAACTACAGGAACCAAAAGTAGAACAATTGTTATTTCTGCCGTGCCAACCGCTACGCAACCGACAGATATGTTGATATGTGACAGCGACAACAATGGATTGTTTACTTTCGATCTGACTTCAAGAAATGCGTCCATTCTAAATGGACAGGATGCCAATCAATATTTGATTCGTTATTTTGCTAATGCGACAGATTATGCGAATAATGTACCTATTGCTACCCCGAATGCTTATCCTATTACCACAGCGTACCAACAACAGACGATTATTGCTGAAGTGTATAATGTGGCTAATCCGGAGTGTAAAGCCACAACAACTTTTGCTATTGATGTGTTTGATACGCCAAGACCTGCAGCAACAATTGCTCCCTTGGCTTCATGCGATACTACTAGTTTTGGAACCGATACCGACGGGCGCGTTCGCTTTGATTTGACGCAAAAAGCGACTGCAATTTTAAATGGACAGTCTGCATCGCAATTTAGTATTGCTTATTATACCGATGCGGGAATGACGAATATTGTTGCTGCTCCCAATAACTATGTAAATACGAATCCTACCGAAACAATATATGTGAAAGTTGTGAATGCTGATAATCCCAACTGTTTTGCAACCACATCTTTTGCTATCGAAGTGTTTTCGTTGCCAACAGTTACTCCTCTTGTTTCTTTAAAACAATGCGATGACAATACCGACGGTTTCAGTGCTTTTAATTTAGCGGAAGCCAATGCCTTGGTTTCAGCCAATTACCAAAACGAAACATTCAGCTATTTTGAAACGGCAGCGGATGCGCAAAATAATTTAAATCCGATTACGAACTTTACGGCTTATACTAACCAAGTGGTGAGTAATGATATCGTTTATGTAAAAGTAACGAATACTTCTGGTTGTTTCCGAGTGGCACAACTGAATCTGAATGTATCCACTACACAAATACCACCGAATTTCACCCGTAATTTTACAGTGTGTGACGATGCGGTTCAAGGAACTACTACCGATGGCATCAGTAGTTTTGATTTTAGTAGTGTAACAGGTCAGATACAGGGAATTTTCCCGGTGGGTCAGCAATTGATTATTACGTATTACCGTAATCTGGCTGATGCGTTGGCGGAACAAAATCCGATTACCGATACAGCGAATTATAGAAATATAGGCTATCCGACTACCCAGAACATTTACATCCGCGTGGACAGTGCTGTAAATAACGATTGTTTGGGACTGGGACAGCATATTACTTTGAATGTGGAGCGTATTCCGATTGTGCAGCCGCAAGTATTGCAAAATTGTGATGACAATCAGGACGGACAGTTTGGGTTTGATACTACGAATTTGCAGAGTGATTTATTGGATGGGTTAACGAATGTGACTGTGGCTTATTTTGATGCCAACAACAATCCGTTACCAAGCCCGTTACCGAATCCATTTGTTACAGCATCACAAACCATACGTGCGGTGGTGACTAATGCTACGCCAACTGCTTGTACTTATAGCACGACGATTCAGTTTATCGTGGATGATTTGCCGGAAGCCTTTGCTATTCCAACTTCATTGACTACTGTTTGTGATGATGAAGTGAATCCGGCCAGTCAGGACGGAAAGTATGGTTTTGATACTTCTACGTTTCAGAATACCCTATTGGGAAGTCAAACTGGAATGACAGTGTACTACTTCGATCAGAACAATACTCCGCTGCCGAGTCCGTTACCTAATCCTTTTGTTACCGGAACCCAAAATGTACGCGTAGAAGTGGTGAATCCGGCAAACACCAGTTGCAAGGCGATTTATACGATTCCATTTGTTGTACATCCTCTGCCTGCTATCAATTTGAATGGTGATGAAATTGTATGTAACGAACTGACGATTACCAAAACCTTGGATGCAGCGATTACAGATGCTACTCCGATTACCGATTATACCTATGTATGGTCTAAAGATGGTGTTGTCATTCCTGGCGAAACTGGCTATACGCTGAATGTAAATCAGGAAGGAAGCTATACTGTGGCAGTGACCAATGCAGAAGGTTGTTCACGAACGAGAACGATTACTGTAGTGGCTTCTGATTTGGCTGCTATTACCAATGTAGAAGTGCGTGATTTGTCTGCCAACAATTCCGTTGTAGTGACTGTGTCGGGCAATGGGAATTATGTTTATAGTTTGGATGGTGTAAATTTCCAAACCTCCGCTACCTTTGATCATGTCCCGGCTGATGTGTATACTTTGTATGTTCAGGACTTGAACGGCTGCGGTACGGCGACTATGGAAATCAGTGTGTTGGGCATTCCGAATTACTTTACACCAAACGGTGACGGTTATCATGACTACTGGAATATGGAAGGACTTGGACAGCGAACGAATGCTAAGATCCTAATCTTTGACCGCTTTGGTAAGCTTATCAAACAAATCAGCCCGCAAAGTCAAGGTTGGGATGGGACTTACCTTGGGAATCCATTACCGGCTGCCGACTACTGGTATACCGTAGAATTGACTGATGGCCGTATTTTGAAAGGACATTTTGCATTGAAGCGGTAATTATAGCTGCAAGTCCTTAGTCCTTGGTAAGAGTAGTCAATTATTAGTGGTGATTTACCGTTAGTATAAGGATTTAAAAGGCTGTAAATAGAAATAGCTAAAAAGCCCTGCATTTGCAGGGCTTTTTAGCTATTATATTTTCTTCCGCATCCTTGCTACCGGTATGTCCAGTTGTTCGCGGTATTTGGCTACTGTTCTTCTGGCAATTGGGTAACCACGTTCTTTTAACATATCTGCCAACTGATCGTCGGGCAATGGTTTGTTTTTGTCTTCTTCGGCAATAACCTGTTCCAGTATCTTTTTGATTTCGATTGTGGATACTTCTTCACCTTGATCGTTGACCATGGCTTCGCTGAAAAAGTCTTTCAATAACTTGGTTCCGTAAGGCGTGTCTACATATTTGCTGTTGGCTACACGAGAAACAGTAGAGATATCCAGACCAATCATATCGGCAATGTCTTTTAAGATCATTGGTTTTAGCTTGGTTTCATCGCCGTCAAGGAAATATTCCTGTTGGAAGTGCATGATGGCATTCATGGTAACAAATAACGTCTCCTGGCGTTGTTTAATTGCGTCGATGAACCATTTTGCCGAATCCAGTTTTTGTTTGATGAATTGTACTGCATCACGTTGGGCATTCGATTTGTCTTTCGAGTCCTTGTAGGTTTTCATCATGTCCTGGTAATCCTTGGAAACGTGAAGCTCTGGAGCGTTACGTCCGTTAAGGGTTAATTCCAGTTCGTCTTCTACGATTCTGATGGCGAAATCAGGAACTACGTGTTCGGTTATTTTGGAACTACCTGCAAAAGAGCCACCCGGTTTTGGGTTGAGTTTTTCGATTTCATCAATCGCTTTCTTCAATTGTTCTTTGGTAATCGAGAACTTTTGCAATAGTTTATCGTAGTGTTTTTTGGTAAAGGCATCAAATTGATCTTCGATGACTTTAATGGCCAATTCTACAGATTCTGTCGGTGTTTTATGTTTCAACTGCAGCAGTAAACATTCCTGTAAATCACGTGCGCCTACACCTGAAGGTTCCAATTCGTGAACAATGGATAGAATTTTATTGACGGTTTTCTCGTCGGTATAAATGCCTTGAGTAAACGCCATATCATCCACAATATCCTGTATGCTGCGGCGAATGTAGCCCATGTCGTCGATACTTCCGACTAAAAACTCGGCGATATCTCTTTGTTCATCGGTTAGGATGAACGTGTTCAGCTGATTGATTAGGTCTTGATGGAAACTAACCGGTGCTGCAAAAGGCGTGTCGCGGTCTTCGTCATCGTCACTATAGTTGTTGGACTGTGTTTTGTAATCAGGTGTTTCGTCGTTGCTTAAGTATTCGTCGATATTGATTTCGTTGGCGTCAATGCTGTCGCTATCATCAAAATCATCGTACTCATCATTGTTGTCGAATTCGTCTTTCTCAAACTTGTCTTCGCTATCGATATCACCACCTTCCAATGCCGGATTCTCATTCATTTCCTCCATCAAGCGTTGTTCAAAAGCCTGAGTAGGCAATTGAATGAGCTTCATCAACTGAATTTGTTGTGGAGAAAGCTTCTGTGATAATTTGAATTGTAAGTTTTGTTTAAGCATTCTATTGTGTTTGTTGTTTTGTGTTTTTTGTTAGTGGAAGAACCACTAACAAAAAACTGTAAACATTGAACGGTACTATTAAAATTCTGCGTTTTGTGGTGTTCTTGGGAAAGGAATTACGTCACGGATATTACCCATACCTGTAACAAATAAAACCAAACGCTCAAAACCTAGTCCGAATCCAGAGTGAACTGCACTACCGAATCGGCGTGTGTCTAAGTACCACCATAATTCTTCTTCGTCAATACCTAATGCTTTCATTTTTTCAATTAATACATCAAGGCGTTCCTCTCTTTGTGAGCCACCAACGATCTCACCAATTCCAGGGAACAAGATGTCCATAGCGCGTACGGTTTCTTTTCCTGGTTCGGTATTGTCGTTCAGGCGCATGTAGAACGCTTTAATTTTAGCTGGGTAATCAAATAAAATTACTGGGCATTTGAAATGCTTTTCCACTAAGAATCGTTCGTGCTCACTTTGTAAATCGGCACCCCATTCTTCAATAAGGTATTGGAATTTTTTCTTTTTATTCGGTGTTGAGTCTTTTAGAATATCGATAGCTTCAGTATAAGAAACACGTTTGAAGTTGTTGTCTAATACGAAGTTTAATTTCTCTAACAAGCTCATTTCACTGCGTTCCGCTTGAGGTTTTTGTTTTTCCTCGTCTGCCAAACGACCTTCTAAGAATTTTAAGTCGTCTGCACAGTTCTCTACAGCGTATTTGATTACATATTTAATGAAATCTTCGGCTAAGTCCATGTTGTCTGCCAAATCATTGAAAGCAACTTCCGGTTCGATCATCCAGAATTCCGCCAAGTGGCGTGAAGTGTTGGAGTTTTCAGCACGGAATGTTGGTCCGAAGGTATATACCTGACCTAAAGCCATAGCATAGGTTTCAGCTTCTAACTGGCCTGATACGGTTAAGTTAGTTTCTTTTCCAAAGAAATCTTCTTTGAAGTTTACTTTTCCGTCTTCAGTTCGTGGCGTATTATCAAACGGTAATGCGCTAACTTTGAACATTTCCCCTGCACCTTCAGCATCCGAACCTGTTATGATTGGTGTGTTAACGTAAACAAACCCTTTTTGTTGGAAATACTGATGTACAGCAAACGATAATACGGAACGTACACGCATGATCGCGCCAAAAGCGTTGGTGCGAACGCGTAAGTGTGCATTTTCGCGTAAGAATTCCAATGAGTGTTTTTTGGGTTGCATCGGGAATTTTTCTGCGTCAGAATCTCCTAGGATTTCCAATTTTTTTACTTGGATTTCGTATTTCTGACCTGCGCCTTGGCTTTCTACAAGCTCACCGCTTACGCAAATTGCTGCACCGGTTGTAATTCTTTTTAGCGTGGTTTCTGGTGTGTTTTCAAAATCGACTACACACTGAATATTATGAATTGTTGAACCGTCATTCAACGCAATAAATTGATTATTTCTAAAAGTTCTTACCCATCCTTTAGCTGTTACTTCTTGTAATGTCTTCGTACTGTTTAGTAAGTCTTTAACTTTTGTATGTCTCATTTAAAATAGGAATTTAAAAAATTAGAATTCAGGAGGCTGAATCTAAAAAACAATTTCTTAATAATCAGCAAATATAGTGGATTTGTGTGAAAAGTGAAAGGTAGAAATGAAAGAGCTACAGATGTATTTTTATGCTCTTTTCTGATTTGGAATGCAAAACACTAAAAAATTGATTTTCAGATAGTTGTGATTTTTGTGTGTTTTTTTTGCATCCTAGTTTGGATTTAATTGATTATTTGTCAGCGAATTATGAAAAAACATAAAGAATATTGAATTGTTCTATTTTGAGTAAACTTTGCACTTTTGTTAAATAATGTTTAATAAATAAAAAATTATTATGAATTTTATTTAAAGTAAATGCGATTTTTCGTTACGTTATTGATAATTATTCATCGATTAACGTTTTTTTAACAAATAGAAAATATCTCTAGCGGAGTTTGGACTTTATCTTTGTAAAAAAAATATAAACGTCTACAAATGAAAAATTTAGCCCTAATTTTTACCTCAATGATAGTATTGCTATCATCATGTAGTCCTGAACCTGCGGATGACCAAAACATAGTTGAACCTACCTTTATGTCGGGAGATATTAACAATGTTGCTTATACCAATTTGAAGCCTCAAACGTATGTTGATGCCAATTCTTTTCAGACTGTTGTTGAAAATTACAAAAAGAATCCAACTTTAGATTATAATTATTTATTGCTTCAGGGTTCGGATATCACTCTAGCAGATACTCCATCGAGTAATTCGGTTGTAATCAATATCAGAATACCTCAGTCGAAATGGGCAGTAGGAACGTACTCAATTTATGATGAGACTACAACCGGAATTAACGGAACTGATATTGTTGCGGGTTTGGTTCACATTGGTGAAGGTAAGAAAACCAAGTCTGTTTCCGGAACTTTGACAATAACCGAATTTGATCTGGCTACTAAGATTGTAAAAGGGACATTTGCTTTTAGTTATATGGTTGAGAGCGGAAATGAATTAGTAGGACCATTTCAATTGAATAATGGAGTATTCAAGTATGAATTAGACGCCTCGTTTTTCAATTAATAGTTTTTAATATAGAAAAAAGCACCGATAGCATCGGTGTTTTTTTTGTTTCAATTTGTTTGGTTGTAATGTTGGTTTTTGTTCATCACGATAGTTTGGCTTCAATTGTTGTTTCTCGTTTTTTTTGAAATATAGTCGTGTCAAATATCTAGTTTAATCGTATTGTAAGAATATAATTTAGATAAAAAAGCACCAAAATATTTGGTGCTTTTTTATTATTTGAACAAGTATAGATTTTTTACTTCTCTTTCTTTTCTATTGCTTCGACTTCTTCGTCGCTAGGTTCGAGAATGTCTATGGTTGGTTTGATGAATTCTTGTTCGTTGGCTAAAGTTCTGTTTAGTGAAAGGACTAACGAAGGTAATAAAACCAGATTAGAAAGCATTCCGAAGAATAGCGTTAACGCAACTAATCCTCCAAGTGCGACTGTTCCTCCAAAGCTAGAGAGCATAAATACTGAGAATCCGAAAAACAGTACAATTGATGTATAGAACATGCTAATGCCGGCATCATCGAAAGTGGCGAATACCGATTTTTTTATCTTCCAGTCGTTACGCGATAATTCGAGACGGTATTGTGCTAAGAAACGGAGTGTGTCGTCTACAGACATTCCAAAAGCGATACCGAAAACCAAAATAGTAGAAGGTTTTAAAGGAATGTTCAAAAAGCCCATTAAACCGGCTGTCATTAATAGTGGTAATAGATTCGGTATGATTGATACCAGAACCATTTTAAAAGAACGGAACATGATGGCAACCAAAGCTGCGGTCAATCCAAAAGCCATAAGCAAAGAGGAAAGAAGATTGTCTAGCAAGTATTTAGTGCCTTTGTGGAATACCGATGGTTTTCCTGTGATGATTACTTCGTAACGAGGTGATGGGAATAGTTTGCTTGCCTTGGCGCGAATTTGCGCTTCGATTGCTTCCATTTTTTCGCCATTTTCGTCTTTGATGAAAGTCGTGATTCTAGCATATTGTCCAGTAGAATCGACGTAGCTTTTCATTAGGTTTTCCTTTGAATTCTGCGTTGCGTTTTTAGCATAAGATAAGATAAAAGCTTGTTCTTGTGCTGTTGGCAATTCGTAAAAATCAGGATTATTGTTGTAGTAAGCCTGTTTGGAATATTTTACCAAATTCACTACCGAAAGTGGTTTGGACAACTCAGGAATTTCCATGATGGTTTCTTCCAATTCTTCCATACGCTTCAGGGTTGATAATTTCATAACCCCTTTTTTACGTTTGGTGTCAATCATGATTTCTAAAGGCATTACGCCATCGAATTCTTTTTCGAAAAAACGGATGTCTTCGAAAAAGGCAGTCTTTTTGGGCATATCCTCAATGATGCTTCCGGATATTCTCATGCGGTGGATGCCGATCATTCCGATAATCAATAACGAAATAGCTACGATATACACGCCTACACGGTTGTATTTTACAGTATTGACAATCCATTTGAAAAATGAGGTTAGATATTCTCTTTCCAAGTGTCCTAAATGTCTTGGGATAGGTGCTGGGATATAGCTAAAGAAGATAGGGATAATGACCAAGCACAATAAATACAGCGTAATGATGTTCACTGATGTTACGACACCAAACTCTGTTAATAATACATTGTTGGTGGCTATAAAAGTAGCAAAACCTAATGCTGTTGTTAGGTTGGTCATTAGGGTTGCCGTTCCGGTTTTGGTAATTACACGTTGAAGTGCTTTGGCTTTGTTGGAATGCTTTTGGTATTCTTGATGGTATTTGTTGATCAGGAAAATACAATTTGGAATTCCGATTACGATTACCAAAGTAGGAACCAAGGCGGTTAAAACAGTTATCTCATAACCTAGTAATCCTAAAAGCCCAAAAGACCACATTACACCAATAATTACTATGATTAAAGAGATAATAGTGGCTCTTACCGATCGGAAAAAGAAAAAGAATATTAGTCCGGTTATAAGTAATGCGGCACCAATAAACAATCCGATTTCGTCAATGATTGTTTTGGCATTCAATGTTCGGATGTAAGGCATTCCAGAGACATGAAGCTCTATATTGGTCTTGTCTTTGAAATTTTTTATTTCAGGAATCAACGAGTTTAGAATGTATTCTTTTCTAGCTTTGGTGTTGACAATTTTCTTGTTGATGTAAATGGCCGAGCGAATGGCTCCTGATTTTTTGTTGAAAAGCAGTCCTTCGTAAAAGGGAAGGTTGTTGAGTAATTCTTTTCGAACTTCTTGTAAATAGTTCGGGTCATTGATTTTATTAGAGTCGACTAAATTAGTTAACTGAAACGATTTGAGTGTGTCGTTTTTGGTCAGTGTTTTAAGATTATCTACCGATATGATTAAATCTACTTCTTTATGGCTGTTGATGCTCTGCATTAATTCGTTCCAAGCTTTAAATACTTTTGGGGTAAATAAGTTGGGGTCTTTAGTAGCAATAACAATTAGGTTGCCTTCCTCGCCAAATTTGTCCAGAAATTTATCGTAGTCTACATTAACTTTGTCGTCTGCGGGGATTAGATTGGCTTCCGATTGGGTAAATCGAATCTTGTTCCACTGTGTAGCAAAAAGGAACGTGATCAAAAGAACACCAAGTAAAATAATAATTCTGTTTCTTAAAATGATTCGGGCAATTAGTTCCCAAAAACCTATGCTGAGTAATTTTTTCATATAACCAAAGTGGTTGACAAAGGTAAGTAAAACCTAAAGAATTAAGAAGTTGAAGTGGATTTTTTCCAATGCTATGAATATGCTTTTTAAATTATAATGAATATTTAATAGATTGTTTTTATTTCAATGGTTATTTTGCCATCTTTGTTGTCAATAGACTCGACTTGACACAACTATGAAAAAGTTAAAAAACGCCATCTTTTATTTTGTTTTCACTGGTGGATTCATTGCTCTAATGTATTGGATTGTAGGACAGGGGAAATCTCTTGAAATAGGACGTAAAGTGATTGCACCGACTTCCAGAAATACGGAATGGCATCAATTTTTAGAGTCGTTGATGCATAATGTGCATCATCCATTGGCTATTTTGCTGGCGCAAATTATTACCATTATTATTGTTGCTCGTTTCTTTGGCTGGATATTTAAAAAAATAGGCCAACCTTCTGTAATCGGTGAAATTATAGCAGGTATTTTTTTGGGGCCATCACTTATTGGTCTTTATTTTCCTGAGTTTTCACAGGCATTATTTCCGAAGGAATCTTTGGGGAATTTACAATTTCTAAGCCAAATAGGATTAATCTTGTTTATGTTCGTTATCGGAATGGAACTCGATTTGAAAGTGTTGAAAAATAAAGCGAACGACGCTGTTGTGATTAGTCATGCGAGTATTGTATTTCCTTTTGCATTGGGAATTAGTCTTGCTTATTTTATATACCATCAATTTGCGCCTGAAGGTGTTGAGTTTCTTTCGTTCAGTTTGTTTATGGGAATCGCGATGAGTATTACTGCTTTTCCGGTTTTAGCTCGAATTGTCCAGGAACGTGGAATTCATAAAACCCGATTAGGAACAATCGTTATCACCTGCGCAGCAGCCGATGATATTACAGCTTGGTGCTTACTGGCGGCTGTAATCGCCATCGTAAAGGCGGGAAGCTTTGTGAGTTCGCTTTATGTAATTGGCTTGGCTATTATTTATGTGGTGGCGATGCTTTTCTTGGTAAAACCGTTCTTGAAAAGAGTAGGGGATTTGTATTCGAACAATGGTAATTTGAGTAAGCCGGTTGTGGCGATATTCTTTCTGACGTTAATTATGTCCTCGTATGCTACTGAGATTATTGGGATTCATGCTTTGTTTGGTGCTTTTATGACGGGAGCAATAATGCCTGATATCTCGAAATTCAGAAATATATTTATCGAAAAAGTAGAAGACGTGGCGGTGATTTTATTGTTACCGTTGTTCTTTGTTTTTACGGGATTGCGTACCCAAATCGGGTTGATTAACGATCCGTATCTTATGAAAATAACAGGATTTATTATTCTAGTTGCTGTTGTTGGAAAATTTATAGGTAGTGCTTTGGCTGCTAAATTTGTGGGCCAAAACTGGAAAGAAAGTTTGACAATTGGTGCATTGATGAATACCCGTGGATTGATGGAGTTGGTGGTGTTGAATATCGGATACGATTTAGGTGTGTTAACTTCGGAGATCTTTACTATGATGGTTATAATGGCCTTAGTGACGACATTTATGACAGGTCCGGCTTTGGATTTGATCAATTGGATTTTTAGATCGGAAGAAGTAGTGCTGCCGGAAGAGGTTACCAGCGAAAATAATAAGTACAAAATTTTGATTTCCTTCGGGAATTACGAAAAGGGTAAATCGTTGTTGAAATTAGCCAATAGTATGGTGAAAAAGCAAAAAGAGGCTTCTACAATTACAGCGATGCACTTGTCGGTGAGTGATGAAATGCATGGGTATAATATTGAAGAGTATGAAGAAGAAACATTTGTACCTATCATCGAAGAATCGGTAGCATTGAATCAACCAATAAGTACTATTTTCAAAGCTACAACTGATATTGAAAATGATATTGCCGAAATTGCCTCCAAAGGGGATTATGATTTACTTTTAGTTGGTTTAGGGAAATCCATCTTCGAAGGATCTATCTTAGGTAAGGTTATCGGGTTTACCACAAGAATTATAAATCCGGATCGTTTGTTGGATAAACTGACTGGTAAAGAGGGTTTGTTTGCCAATTCGATATTTGATGAACGTACGCGTCAGATTATTGCCAAAAATAAAACGCCACTTGGTATTTTGGTGGATAATGATCTTCACAACGCAGATAAAGTTTTTGTGCCTTTCTTTACATCAGAAGACGCCTTTCTGGTGGATTATATACAGAAGTTTATATTCAATAATAATTCCAAGGTGAATGTTGTGGATGTGAAAAATCAGATAGAAAACACTTTTTTAATTAAAAGTGCTATCGATACTTTGGAGCAAAAACACCCTGATAATATTACGCTAGTACATGAAGAAAATGTATCAAAGCCATTTTTAATCAAACAAGATTTAATGGTGATTAGCTTGGACAGTTGGAAAAATTTAGTGGATTCGCAAAGTGAGTGGCTGGACAATTTGCCTTCGGTCTTAATTATTAAACCCTAAATTAATTTGAACACTTAGTTTTATGGCTAAGTTGTCTTCGAAGTTGGGGAGTTGATTTGGACCATAGCGGTAAAAAGCATTAAATCCAATTCCTTTAAAGATTTGATTCAATTCAAATCCGGATTCCATATATCCTTTTTCAAGTGTTTTGAAGGCGATATTCAAATGTTTTTCTTTGTTGTCTAATGTTCCTATTCCATATCGGCTTACGAGTGAGAAAACGGGTTTTACCTGCCGACTGATTTCTATTTTTGGAAATTGATGTTCCAGTTGGAAAAAAGCAAGCTTGTTAGAGAAAAATTCATTAAAATACATGGTTTCAAAACTATCACGCCCTGCAAAAGTAAGTCTTTGCAAAAGTCTTTCTTTGGTCAAATTGTTTGGTGAATGATTGTAAAGATGAGTTAGAGGAACATCACCAAAAGTATATTGGGCTTCGGCCAAGAAAAGCAATTTGTGGTTCGAATTGAATTTTTTCTGTAAATCGAATCGTACATCGATTTTTCCAAAATCAAAGTTATTTCTCCATAAACCTGGAATCGATTTCGAAAACTGAATAGTAAATTTAGGATATTTTTTTTCAATTTCAATCTTGCCATTCGGTGTTTGCATGTACTTGCTGAAAGGATTCCATTGTAGGGATGCGGTAAAAATTGTCGCTCGGAAATCGGTATAAAGTTGGTTGTTATTTTCGAACTGATAATTGAATTTAGGTTCGATATAACTTTGTGTAATCTGAAAGATACTTTCGGTTTTGGGTACGAATTTAGTTTCTATGAATGCTTTCCAGGTTTCATGGTTGTAGAACGTACTAATGTTGAAGGGTCTAGGGTCGTATATTTTGAATACTTTTTTGTCGATTTCAAAACCCGTATTAGCGATTTCGGAAACGTCGTCTTTGTAAGAAATGCCCAGCCATGTTTCAGTTTTTTTGTTGAGTTTAACAGAATTGGATAGCATTCCTTTGAAATAGCCATCCTTTGTTCCGTAAGCAGCATAGCCTTCCAATTTATAGTACTTCGATAGTTTTTCATTTGTAACGCCGCCTAAACCTATTCTAATGCCTTCGTAGTTGTTGTATTTGAATAGGTAACGTAAATCGAAATCAAAAAAGGAAACCGGGTAGTATCCTTTTATTATTTTTCGACCAATTCTAATTTTACGCTCAATTTTTTTAGCTTCTACTAAACTGTCTACTGAGACATAAGTCGGATTGCTGCGCAAATCAATAGTGTCGTTGAGATGGGCGTACCATAGATTTTCTTTTTTACCAATAGCTCTTTCACTGATTTCTACTGAAATTCCTTTGGTTTTCAATGGTTGAAGATGGTCAGTTTTAAGGCCGTAAAATTTGGTCTTGAAACGTATTTCAATAAAATCGGATGCGTTTTTTTTGTTTTCCGCAAGAAACAAAGGGTTGTTGCCTTCAAAAGTGATGGTTTCGCCTAATATTTTTACCGGATTTTTGCTTTTTCCTTTTTTGATGGTTAAGGATGATTTTAGCGGAAACCAATTATTAGTTTGAGTATCGAAAAAATAGTCATGAACCGAGTATACATTGATGATGCCTACCGATTGTAGTTGCATTTTGGCAATACTGAATTTTTCGGCATCAATGTATAGTTTTCCGGTAAGCATATTGTTTTTCTTTCCGGATTTGGGTTTGAAATTAATGGCGATGACTTTTCGATCGCTAAATTGGGTGAGTTCTTCGAAGGTATAGTCGTATTGCTTTAAGCCAGATCTTGAAATTGGACTGGCAAAATCCTTTTCAGCCAAAGTGAACTTGTTTTCATAGGGTGAAAACGGCTGAAGCTGTAATGCGAAATATTCGTATATGGGTTCTTGAAAACCAGCCATTTTGGTGGCTAAAACCTTTTCTTTGTTTTTGTTTTTTTCGTGGTAAAAACGTGAAAGTTTTTCGGTTTGGTAAAGGTGTTGTTTGCTAATTTTTCGTTTGAAATTATAATCGGAAGAGTCAAGTTCAACCAAGACTTTCTTTCCTCTTTTCGTTTTGAAAATAGAGTCAATTTTTCCTTCAACCTTTTCGGGATCGGCTGTAATAATAAGTTTGGTATACGCTAGTATTTCAAAATTATGGTTGTTTTGGTTGGTGGAAAGAATGCATTTTTTAATGATGTTCTCTGGGGAAATTTTACTTTCCTGAGCGAAAGAAATCTGGCAGGAAGCCAGCACAAGCAGTACCCAAAAAAATGTAGTATTCTTAACGCTCATTAAAAATGTGGGATTATAGAGCAAATATAACGGTATTTGCAGGAAATAACCTTTTGTATTTCAGATTATTTAACGTTTCGGGTTACTCTAGGACAAATGAGGTTTTGAGAACTAATTTTGATCTGTCGAAAACATTGACGAAGTAAGTGCCTTCTTCCAATTCGGAAACAGGTATTTCTTGTTCTATTTTTGTAGTCTTACTTTCGTATTTTACACTGCTATAAGCGCTATAGGTTAGGATGTCCTTACCGAATTTTTCTGTTTTTTTTGTGCCGATGACGTTGTTTTTCGTGTCTATGATTTGAATGTAAATGTCTTTTTTTGACGGTTTGGCAAATTCATTTTCAGCAATCATAAAACTAATTTTTAGAAGATCTACTCTTCTTGCTTTTTGAGTTTCTATATTTTTCCCCGAGCTTTTAACTTTTAAAGTAGCTGTTTGTAAGTTATAGTAATACAATTTGGAAGCAGAGGTTAGCTTGGTTTCCAGTTTTTTGTTGACCTTAACCAAGGTGTCAGCTTTTATTTTTTCTATTTTAAGTGCCGTTTTGGTGCTGTCTATTTTCTTTTTGTATTCTTCAATTTCGTTGGTCAACAACTGAATTCTTCCATCAATGTCATTGGCATTTTTTTGGTAAACAATGATGGTTTTTTCAGTAGCGTCTTTGTTTTTTAAGTCGGCGATAAGCTTCTTGACTTTTGCTTTTTCCGATTCCAATTTTTGGGAAAGCGAATGGTTGGAAGTCAAAGTTTGGTTGAGTACCGTTTCTGATTTTTCCAAATCCTTTAAAATCTCCATTTTTTGTTCTCTTAGGGAAATAACCATATTTCTCGTACGGTCAGATATTTTATAGATGTAAAAAAAACTGCCTAAGAGTGTAGTGGTTAACAGAATAATGATAATCTTGAAACTATTGTTGATTTGTTTCCTTGTTTTCTTTGACATGGTTTATGGTGATTTTACCGCTGTGCAATTTAGGTTATATTTTTTTGAATAGCTTCCATTTTTACTTTTTTATCCAGAAGATAATAGAGTGAAATCCCGATTAGTCCCACTACACCCATCAACAGCCAATTGGAAAAATAACTGAAAGATTTGATGACAGTAAGACCTATTTTTGGGCTCGTAATTTGCGCTACACTAAAACTCATAGTATATAAGGCCATGTATTTTCCTTCATGCCCTTTTAAGGCTCTGGTAAAGGCAAAAGTATTTGAAAAGGAAAACAAAAGAATTTGTCCCATGGTAATAAAGGTAATACTTATAGCCATAACCCCAATGGATTTTGAGATGAGTAGACAAAAAAAGCCTGTTGTCATGAAAATAGATCCGGCCAAAATAATTTTTGTTGCTTCGTATTTCATTTTTTCAAGATAACCAATGAGAGGCATCTCGAAAAGGAAAATCAATAAACCATTTAAGGATAAGAGCATTCCTATCTGAAACTCGCTTAGATTTAATTTCTGTGTATTGTAAAGCGGAATGGTTGTAAACAATTGGAAAAACAAAAAAGCAGTGATGAAACTAGCAAAAAGGAACAAGATGAAGTTACTGTCATACTTGTTGTTTTCTAAGATAATTTCTTTTTGCTTTTTGCTTCTTTGAATTTTCTTTCTCGCTTTGTATATTTTGCTTTCATCTATCAGTAACATAAAAGTGGAGATGGCGATAACACATGTCAGACCATCAATCCAAAAAAGCAGGTCGTAATTTCTATCTCGAATTAACAAACCGGCAATCATTGGACCGGACACGATTCCTAGATTAACGGCCAATCGAATTAAAGTCAATGCTCTAGTTCTGGTTTCGTCGGTTGTGAAATGAGAAACCGCAACATACATTGCTGGTTTGTACATATCAGCTATAGCAGTGATAACAAATAAACCGATACAGAGTTCTGTAAAATCGTATAGGAACATCAATGCGATGATGCCGAAGCCTGTGAGAAATAGACTTGATAGCATGATTGTGTAAAAGCCAATTTTGTCAGTCAATTTCCCGCTTAACCATGAGCCTGCTAATGATCCACCACCAATACAAGCAAGCATCCAGCCTATTTCTGTGATGTCGAAATAAAAATTTTCGCTGAGGTATTTGGTGAGAAACGGCATAACCATTGCTCCGGTTCGGTTGATATAAGTAATCAGCGTGAGTACCCAAACCTCTCTTGAGAACCCTTTGAAATTATCAAAGTATGAGTTTAAGTACTTTTTCATGCCGTAGGTTTTGTATTGCTCATGGCTTGGGGGAACCATGAGCAATGGTAGATTGTATTTAGTATATCTTTTTTACTTTTTTAGAACGATCGGCAATGTAAGATACCAACCATGCAATTTGTCCTTCTTTAGCAAAGTATAGTTTTTTGTCATTGATATCTGGAATGGCTTCTAAACAAACCAATAAGATATTGCTGGCAGAGATAAGGTATTTTTGAGAATACGTTTTCAATACTTTATCCACATTTTTATCTGTTTTTGCCAATTCTTCAAAACGTTTGAAATTGTTTTTCAATACAGCGTCGTAATTGATTACATCTTCTAATTTGAACTCGTTGAAGTGTTCTTTGGCTTCACCATTGGCAAGAGTATAGAAAGCCCATACGGCACCACCTGACATAAAGACTTTTTCTTTTTCCAAAGCAACTGGTTTAGAGCCATACATTGCGTTTACTTGTTCTCTTAAAGTAGGTAAGAATCCGAATGATTTGATGTTGAATTCTCCAATTTCGTCATTTCGTGTTTTTTTGATAACAGCCTCCGTTAGCGTTACGGTTCCGTAGTTTAAGCTTAATGGAAAGAAAACAAAATTATCACTGTTAAAAACATCTACATAGCCGCCTTTGGTATTTCCGCCTCCGATGTCCAATACCATCGATTTTTCATAATCAACTGGCGGGATACATCCTTTTAGTAACATTCGCCCTTCTGTTTGAGCGTCAATGAATTCTAAATCTTTGTTGGTGAGAAGTTTTACTTTGTCGACTAATTCTTGTGTGTTTTTAGCCATTGCAACTCCTGATGATCCTACAATAAAAATGTTGGAGTCGGGAACATTGATTTCATTTTTGAATTTTTTGTAATTTTCCAATACGACAGCTCCAGCTTTGTCGATGTCTTCTTTGGATAAATTACCGTCGATTGAAATTCCTTTCGCAATTCCAATATTTTCTGTCCAATAGGACTTGATGTTATAACTCCCTTTTTTGATGTTATACACGTCCAAAACCGACATTTTTATTCCTTTACTTCCAATTTCTATTCCTGCAAATAAGTTTTCTTGAGCGAATAGGTAGGTTTGGAAAACAAGTAAAAATACGGTTAATAGCTGTAATTTGGTCTTTTTCATTGGGTTTTCAGTTTATTATTGGTTCATTTGTAAGGCTATCAAAATTATTAAAATTTTGTTAATAATAGTAATTAATTTATACAACAACAAAAAAATCCGCAAAATGCGGATTTTTTAACATTGTATGTCGGAAGACACTTAAACTTTCATGATTTCAGCTTCTTTGATAGCTAAATGCTCGTCAATTTTTTTGATGAAAGCATCAGTTAACTTTTGAACGTTCTCTTCAGCAGTTTTACAAATATCTTCTGAAGTGCCGTCTTTTTCTAACTTTTTAATATCTGTATTAGCATCTTTACGAGCATTACGGATACCGATTTTAGCATCTTCTGCTTCTGATTTTGCTTGTTTAACTAAGTCTTTACGGCGCTCTTCTGTTAATGGTGGTACAGATATAATAATGTTGTCACCATTGTTCATTGGGTTGAAGCCAATGTTTGCAATCATGATCGCTTTTTCGATAGGTTGTAGCATGTTTTTTTCCCAAGGTGTTACCGTGATGGTTCTAGCATCGGGAATGTTAATGTTTGCTACTTGTGATAAAGGTGTTTGAGATCCGTAATAATCTACAAAAACACCACCTAACATCTGTGGTGACGCCTTTCCTGCGCGAATGTTTAAAAATTCTTTTTCTAAATGGGCAATTGAACCTTCCATAGATTCCTTTGTGCTGTCCAGTATAAAATTAATTTCTTCAGTCATTTTTTATAAGTTTATTGTTTCTGGTTTATTGTTTTTAGTTAATTCCTAACGAAGAACTATAAACTATAAACATTAAATATTAACTACTGTTCCTATGTTTTCGCCTTTGCAAATTTTAAGCAAATTGCCTTCTTTGTTCATGTCGAAAACCACGATTGGCAATTTGTTTTCTTGGCTTAATGTGAATGCTGTCGTATCCATTACGTTTAAGCCTTTTTTTAATACATCTTCGAATGAAATATAATCAAATTTTACGGCATCCGCATTTTTTTCAGGATCTGCATTGTAAACACCGTCAACACGTGTGCCTTTTAAAATAACATCTGCATCTACTTCGATACCTCTCAAAACAGCAGCGGTATCTGTAGTGAAGTAAGGATTTCCGGTTCCTGCACCAAAGATAACAATTCTACCTTTTTCCAAATGGCGAACTGCTCGGCGTTTGATGTAAGGTTCAGCAATAGCTTCAATTTTTAAAGCGGTTTGCAAACGTGTAAGCATTCCTTTTTCTTCCAATGCGCCTTGTAACGCCATTCCGTTGATTACAGTTGCAAGCATTCCCATATAATCACCTTGCACTCTGTCCATTCCGTTACTAGCTCCGGCTACACCCCTAAAGATGTTTCCACCTCCAATTACAATGGCAATTTCAACGCCTAAATCATGAATTTGTTTGATTTCGTCAGCATATTCGCCTAATCTTTTAGGATCAATTCCATATTGACGTTCACCCATAAGTGCTTCGCCACTTAGTTTCAAAAGTATTCTTTTGTATTTCATGATTGTTTATTTTGCCCTGCAAATATAGAGATAATCTGTGATTTTAGAAATACTGTTTTTAGGTACTTTTTTCTTCAGAATGTAAATATTTTTCAATTAGAAAATGTCCTAAGTATATCATTGGTGTCAATGCGATGGCTATAATTAATTTGAATGTATATCCAGAGAATGACATGTTGATGTAGTCTTTTGTTGTAACTTTTCCCGTAAGCCAAAATGCAATTCCAGATACGATGAAGCTATCTATTAGTTGTGAAACAATAGTTGAGCCGGTACTGCGTAACCAGATCATTTTTTTGCCGGTTTTATTTCTGAGCATCCAAAAAACAGAAACGTCAATCAATTGCGAAACTAAAAACGCGATAATACTTGCAATCATAATGAACAAACCCTGTCCGAACACGGCATAAAATTGGGAATCGTTCACGGTTTGGCCTGTTTCAAATGCTGGGATTTTAGTTCCAATGAATAAAAGTAGGATGCAGTAGGCAATTAGTCCAGCTGTGATAAAGGATAATTTTTTAACGCCATCTTTTCCGAAGTGTTCGTTGATTAAATCGGTAGTGAGAAAAACTACAGGCCATGGTAGTATGCCGATGCTCATTATAAATGGGCCAATTTGAATTAGTTTTCCTCCGATTAGTTCTGCAACGATTGCATTCGTAATGAAAATTCCGGTAAGAATGATAAAAACTATGTCTTTTTTGGTTTTGAACATATAGGAGGTTTTTATCAAAGATAGCAGATTTATGGAAATAAAAAAACCTCAGTCGAGGACTGAGGTTTTGTATGATTTTAAGATATTAATTATCCTAAAGTAACTCTTTTGAAACCTGTGATTTCAACATTGAATTCTTTAACGTAATCGCTTACTTTTTTACTGTCATCTTTGATGAAGTTTTGATCTAATAAAGCTTTCTCTTGATCTAAAGTAGTATTGTCAGAGATAAAACGTTGAATTTTTCCAGGAATAATTTTATCCCAAATTTGTTCTGGTTTGCCTTCAGCTTTTAATTCAGCTTTAGCATCTTCTTCAGCTTGTTTTAAAACTTCTTCAGTTAATTGAGAGTAAGAAATATATTTAGGAACATTTTTCAATGTTTTTCCTAAACGTTGTGCTTCTTCATTTTCTTTTTCAATTACAGCAATACGAGCAGCAAGTTCTGAATCAACAAAAGCAGGATCAAAATCTTTGTAAGATAAAGTATCAGCTCCCATAGAAGCAACTTGCATAGAGATGTCTTTAGTTAAAACATCAGCATTGGCAATTGGAGAAGAAATAGCTGTTAAAGCAGCAATTTTGTTTACGTGAACATAAGATCCAACGAAAGCACCTTCTAAAATTTCAAAACCACCGATTTCGATTTTTTCACCGATAACACCAGTTTGCTCGATTAGTTTTTCAGCAACAGTAATTCCGTTGAAGTCAGATGCTAAAAATTCTTCTTTAGAAGAAAAGTTGATAGCTCTTTCAACTAAATCTTTAGCTAAAGCTACGAAAGCTTCATTCTTTCCTACGAAGTCAGTCTCACAGTTTAAAGTGATGATAGCTCCTTTAGTGTTGTCTGCATTGATAAAAGAAACAGCAGCACCTTCAGAAGACTCACGGTCAGAACGGTTAGCAGCCACTTTTTGTCCTTTTTCTCTTAGAACTTGAATTGCTTTGTCGAAATCTCCATCAGCTTCAACTAAAGCTTTTTTACAGTCCATCATTCCGGCACCTGTAGTTTGTCTTAATTTATTTACGTCTGCAGCAGTAATTGTTGCCATAGTGTTTTAAATTTTTAAATTTTTTTAAAAGTAAAAAATTCCAATCTTCAAATTCCAAATTCCAATTTTAATAAATCGTCAAATTTGACAATTCGTTGGAACTTGGAATTGAGATTGGAATCTATTTTATTTATTCTTCTGAAGCTGCAGTTGGAGTTTCAACTTTTGCTTCTTCAGTAGCTTCTACTTCTTTATCTGAAGTTCTGTTTGATAAACCTTCAGTAATAGCAGCAGTAACTAATGATAATACTTTGTCAATTGATTTTGAAGCATCATCGTTCGCAGGGATTACATAGTCAACTTGACGTGGGTCAGAGTTTGTATCTACCATTGCGAAAACAGGAATGTTTAATTTTTGAGCTTCTTTTACTGCGATGTGTTCAGCTTTGATATCTACTACGAATAATGCAGCAGGTAATCTTGACATATCAGCGATAGAACCTAAGTTCTTCTCTAATTTTGCACGTAGACGCTCAATTTGTAATTTCTCTTTTTTAGAAAGAGTATCAAATGTACCGTCTTTCTTCATTCTGTCGATTGAAGCCATTTTTTTAACAGCTTTACGGATAGTAACGAAGTTGGTTAACATACCACCTGGCCATCTTTCAGTGATGTAAGGCATGTTTGCAGCCGCTGCTTTTTCAGCAACGATGTCTTTAGCTTGTTTTTTGGTAGCTACGAAAAGTACTTTTCTACCAGATGCAGCGATTTTTTTCAAAGCTTCGTTAGCTTCTTCAATTTTAGCTGCAGTTTTATATAGATTGATAATGTGGATACCATTACGCTCCATATAGATGTAAGGAGCCATGTTTGGGTCCCATTTTCTAGTCATGTGTCCGAAATGAACACCTGCTTCTAGTAAGTCTTTAACTTCTACTTTATTTGCCATTTTGTAATAGTTTACGTTCTGTTGAATTAGCAATGGTTGAGTAGCGATTGTCTCGGTCTGAACCATTTAGATGCTAAACTAGTCTCCGGCCTCAGCGCGGAAAAGCAACAATAACTTAGTTTTAATAAATAATAATAAATATTAACGTTTAGAGAATTGGAATCTCTTACGAGCTTTCTTCTGACCGAATTTCTTACGCTCAACCATACGAGGGTCACGTGTTAATAATCCTTCTGGTTTTAAGATTGCTCTGTTTCCTTCTCCAACTTCGCACATTGCTCTTGCAATAGCCATACGTACAGCTTCTGCTTGACCAGTTGTACCACCTCCATAAACATTGATTTTTACATCATAGTTAGAAGCGTTTTCAGTCATAGCAAGAGGTTGCATTACTTTGTACTGTAAAGTTGCAGTAGGGAAGTAAGCATTAAATGCTTTTTTGTTTACAGTGATGTTTCCTGTACCTTCTGATACGTAAACACGTGCCACGGCACATTTTCTTCTACCGATTTTGTGAATAACTGCCATTACTTAAGATCGTTTAAATTAACGGTTTTAGGTGTTTGAGCAGCATGTTTGTGCTCTGGACCTACATTTACATTCAAATTACGGAATAATTGAGCACCTAATTTGTTTTTAGGTAACATTCCTTTTACAGCTTTTTCTACTAATAATGCAGGGTTTTTTTGTTGCATTACTTTAGCTGTTAAAAATCTTTGACCTCCTGGGTAACCTGTGTGACGAACGTAAGTTTTGTCATCTAATTTGTTTCCAGTTAGGTTGATTTTCTCTGCGTTGATAACAATTACGTTATCTCCACAGTCCACGTGCGGTGTATAACTTGGTTTGTACTTACCTCTTAAAAGCATCGCAACTTTTGAAGCAAGACGACCTAAGTTATGACCTTCAGCATCAACAACAATCCACTGTTTATCTGCAGTAGCTTTGTTTGCCGAAATTGTCTTGTAGCTTAATGTGTTCACAATAATTACTTTTTAATTAAACATTCCATTCCCAATTAAGGGAGTGCAAAAGTACAATTATTTATTTATAAAGCAAATAGCATTTTAAAAATTCTTTCTTCCTTGCTTTTCAATCGGTTAGGTGTTTTGGATTATTTTGAATAAACTGCCTTGCTTTTCAATAGGTTTTATTAATGAGGCAATAATGATTAATTTGTTACTTTTACATCATATATATGTAGTCTATGAAGCCAAAAGCGACCTTAAAAGAAATAGCAAAAGACTTAGGAGTTTCAGTATCAACAGTATCAAAGGCACTAAGTGACAGCCCGGAAATTAGCGAAGCTTCAAAAATACGCATCAAAGAATATGCGGCCATCCGTAATTACAAACCGAACAGCATGGCGCAAAACTTAAAAAGACAGCGTACCAATACAATAGGTGTAATTATCCCGAATATTTTGAATCCTTTTTTTGCGAAGGTTTTTAGTGGTATTGAAAAGTATGCCAATACTAAAGGGTATAATGTGATTACTTATATATCGAATGAATCTTTTGCCAAAGAGCAACAGGCAATTGATTTGTTGAGTAACGGTACGGTGGACGGTTTTATCTTGTCGATTGCCGAAGAAACTCAAAAGAAAAATGAGATTTCCCATTTCAAGGAAGTGATTAAAGAAGGTGTGCCTATTGTGATGTTTGACCGTATCTCGGATATAGTGGATTGTGACAAAGTGGTGGTGGACGATTATGATTCGGCGGTACATGCCACACAGCATTTGATTACCACCGGTTGCCGACGTATTGCTTTATTAACTTGTGAAGCCAATCTGAGTGTATCGCAATTGCGTATCAATGGGTATTTGGATACGTTAAAATCAAATGATATTGCCAGAGATGAAGATTTAATCATAGCGGTAAATTCTGTAAAAGAATACGATGAAAAGCTGGCTAACTTAATTGATACTATTAAAGTGGACGGCATCTTTGCGTTGGATGAACATGCTTCGACTTTAGCCATGAAATTGGCCGTGAAGAAAGGAATCAAAATACCGGATGAATTATCAATGGTTGGTTTTGCCGATGGTGCATGGTCGAGAAGGTTAACACCAAGCTTAGCGACTATCAGTCAGCACGGACCACAGATTGGTGCCGAAGCCGCTAAACTCCTCATTGACCGTATTGAGAAAAAAGCGGAGAAAAATGTTTATAAAACGACTATAATAAAAACTGAGTTGCGTTACCGTGATTCGGTTAGGAAGCCTAAGCTATAATTTTCCTAAAAAAAGTATAAAGATTGTAATTAGAAAAATTACAATCACAAACGGCCTATATGTGCGTTGGAATTCTGCTTTTCTTGTTAACCCGTCCTCTTCCAATCCCCAAGAAAAAAGAAAAGTGAATACTTCGCTCCATTCTATAAAACCTTCAAGAAAATTTAATGAGAAGAAACAGAAAGGTTCGTTTGCAATGCTGCGCCTTTCATTTCTTTCCATTTTTTTGAGACTACGTCTTCTTCTTTTTATTTTATCAGGATCTACTTCTCTTAACTTTAATTCTTCTTGAGCCAATTGAAAAGCTGCTTTGTTCCATTTTTCAGGATAAGCAGCTATTTCTATTAAATCTCTTGTTGTTCTCGATTTTATGGGAGGTTTGAAGTTGTCTTCCGGTTCCATGATTTGTTTGTGAATAAATATCAATGTGCTTCAAGCCAATCTCTTCCCAGTCCAACTTCCACTTCTAACGGTACAGCCATTTTGAAGGCGTTTTCCATTTCGTGTTTGATCATGGGTTGGATTTTCTCCAGTTCGGAATTGTGAACATCAAACACCAATTCATCATGTACCTGTAGCAACATCTTTGACTGCCAGTTTTCTTCTTTCAGTTTTTTATGGATGTTAATCATAGCGATTTTGATGATATCGGCGGCACTTCCCTGAATAGGAGCATTCACGGCATTACGTTCAGCGCCACCACGGACAATGGCATTGGCGGAATTGATATCTTTCAAATAACGTCTTCTTCCGGAAATGGTTTCCACATAACCGTTCTCTCTGGCGAAATCCACTTGGTTGGCCATGTAGGATTTTAGCTTCGGATAGGTTTTGTAATAGGCATCGATCAAGTCGGCGCTTTCTTTGCGGGATAAATTCGTTTGGTTGGATAATCCGAAAGCGGAAACCCCGTATATGATTCCGAAGTTTACAGTTTTGGCATTGCTACGTTGTTCTTTGGTAACTTCTTCCAAAGCTACGTTGAACACTTTGGCAGCTGTACTGCGGTGAATATCTTCGTTATTTTGGAAAGCTGCAATCATGTTCTCTTCTCCAGAAAGTGCCGCAATAATGCGCAATTCAATTTGCGAGTAATCGGCAGAAAGCAGGGTGTAGTTTTCATCTCGGGCGATAAAAGCCTTTCTGATTTGACGACCTCTTTCGGTACGGATTGGAATATTCTGTAAGTTCGGGTTGTTGGAACTCAAACGACCTGTAGCGGCAACCGTTTGCATATAGTCGGTGTGTACGCGTTGGGTTTTTTTATCTACCTGTGTTGGTAAGGCATCTACATATGTACTTTTTAATTTTACCAGTTGACGCCACTCCAGGATATCACGAACAATTTCATGGTCATTGGCTAGATAGGATAGTATCTCTTCACCAGTGGCATATTGACCTGTTTTGGTTTTCTTTTGTTTGGCACCACCAATTTTTAATTTGTCAAATAGAATATCACCCAATTGTTTTGGAGAAGCCAGGTTGAATTTCTCCCCAGCTGTTTCGTATATTTTCTCTTCAAAAATGGCAATTTCTTTTTCCATGTCAATCGCCATGTTTTTTAGGAAGTTTTCGTCTAGGTTGATTCCTTCGCGTTCCATGTCGGCCAAAACCTTTACCAATGGAATTTCAATTTCGTCGAATAATTTTTTAGTACCTACCTTTTCTAGAATAGGCTGGAAATGTTCTTTCAGTTGTAAAGTCACATCGGCATCTTCGGTAGCGTATTCTTTGATGTCTTCTAAAGCGACATCACGCATGGATAATTGGTTCTTTCCTTTCTTGCCAATTAATGTTTCGATAGACTTGGGTGCGTATTTCAGATAGGTTTCCGATAATACATCCATGTTGTGACGCATATCCGGATTGATCAGGTAATGTGCAATCATGGTATCGAATAGATTTCCTTTGACTTCAATGCCGTAATTCGCTAAAACCTTCAAGTCGTATTTCATGTTCTGACCGATTTTTTCTATGGCTTCGTTTTCGAAGAACGGTCGGAACTTTTCAACTAAAGCTTTTGCTTCTTCTTGGTTTTCGGGACAAGGTACATAGAAACCTTTTCCTTTTTCGTAAGAGAAAGACATACCAACCAATTCGGCATTTAAGGCATCAATTCCTGTAGTTTCAGTATCAAAACATACAGAAGGTTGATTCGTTAAGTTTTGAATTAATAATTTGATAGGTAAATCACCTTGAACGATTTGGTACAAATGCGGCGTATTCTCTAAAGTAGCATAAGCAGAGTGGGAAACAGGAGCGTCGGAGTCTTCATCTGAAAAACCGAACAAGTCGAATTGGTTTTCGTTTTTAGGAGCTGTTTTTTTAGCGGGTTTAGAAGAGTCTCCATTACCGTTGGTGTCAATTTCGTCGTATTCTTTACCGGAACCAAACAATTTGTCGAACTGTGCTTTGAGTTGACGGAATTCCAGTTCTTGAAAGATAGCATCTGTTTTCTCAACATCCGGTTTGGATAATTCATAGTCTTCAGCATCAAAAGTAACCGGGCAATCCAGTAGGATAGTGGCTAATTTCTTAGATAAAATACCTTGTTCTTTGTTGGCTTCAATTTTATCTTTGATCGCACCTTTCAATTGGTGTGTATTGGCTAATAAATTTTCGATAGAACCGTATTCGGCGATGAATTTTTTAGCTGTTTTTTCCCCAACACCAGGTAATCCGGGAATGTTGTCTACGGCATCGCCCATCATAGCCAAGAAATCGATTACTTGCAACGGATCTTGTACTTCAAACTTTGCTTTTACTTCTTCTACACCCCAGATTTCAATATCGTTCCCTAAACGGGCAGGGCGGTACATAAAGATGTTTTCGGAAACCAATTGGCCGAAATCCTTATCGGGAGTTACCATGAACACTTGATAGCCTTCTTTTTCTGCTTGTTTGGATAATGTTCCGATTAAGTCATCGGCTTCGAAGCCGGCTTTTTCGATAATGGGAATATGCATGGCTCTAAGCAATTCCTGAATATAGGGAACAGCAATTTTGATGGCTTCGGGAGTTTCATCACGGTTAGCTTTGTATTCGGTATACATTTCAAGTCGGTAATCGCTTCCGCCTTTGTCAAATGCTACCGCTAGGTGATTGGGTTTTTCTCTTCGGATAATATCAATTAGAGAGTTCATGAAACCCAGGATAGCCGAGGTGTCCATTCCTTTGGAATTGATACGAGGGTTTTTAATAAAAGCGTAATAACCTCTGAAGATTAAGGCGTATGCATCAAGTAAGAATAGGCGTTTTTGATCTGACATGATTGTTATTTTGTAAGCATTCAAAAGTACAAAACTTTTATTAAGTTGGATAGGGTTTGCCGTTTGTAGTTTATGGCTACTTGTTTGTCCTGTTTGAATGTTGATTGTTTGAAAATTATTCGGTAAAGAAGCTCAACTTAGGGAAGATTAAAAATCAAATGGTCTAACCTTTGAGCAACACTTTGCAGTACTACAACAGTGCTAGATCTATCTGTTTTTTAAAAAAAGTAGAGCAGTTTGGTGTTGGTTGTGTGTAGGATGTGTCAAGAATGGTGTTGTGGTTTTCCATTGTTTTGTTTTTCAATAGTTAAATTTTGATTAACAAAGACCTATTGTGTTGACTTTCTTCGTTATTTTGTCTAAATTTTTCTAAAATGTCTAAATTCATCTATATAGTATTATTGTTGTTGGTTGAGGTGTATGCCTACAATGCGTTCAAAGCATTGTTTAATAACAAAGGGTTGTTGGTTGGTTATTTTGCGACTTCGGCTTTATTTTTTTTAGTGATTGTTACAGGGCGATTTTTTCCCTCACTACGGGAATTGTCAAATGTATTTCAGCTGTTTTATGTAATTGGGACAGTATTGATTGTGGTAAAAATCTATTTTATTATAGAATATTCTTCTTTTTTAATATTCAAGACTGTTTTTCAGAATAAGTTATTGATTTATGCCTATTGGATTGTTTCCATAGTCAGTTTTGTATTGATAGTTTATGGACTGGCTAAATTTGACAGAAGCGTTGGACAAACGCGAAGTTCTTTATTTACCTTAGGTTTGCTTTTGATGTTCTTGCTGCCAAAGTTGGTCATTGTGACCACATTGTTCGTTGAAGATGTCTTTCGATTGTTTTTTGGTGTAGTGCAGTTTTTTTCCAAAAACAATCAAGTGGCTACTGAATTTTTGCCTTCGCGCAGAAAGTTTGTAAGTCAGATTGCATTGGGTTTGGCTTCGGTGCCTTTTTTGTCTTTGATTTATGGAGTGACCGTTGGAAGATACAATTATAAAGTAATCAAGCAGAATTTGTTCTTTCCTGATTTACCCGATGCTTTTGATGGTTTTACGATTACGCATATTTCCGATATTCATTCGGGTAGTTTTGACAATGCTGAAAAAATCAATTATGCTATTGATTTGATCAACGAGCAACAGTCGGATGTACTTTTGTTTACGGGAGATATTGTGAATGCAAAAGCAGAAGAAATGCATCCGTGGATTGCTACTTTTAATCGTTTGGAACAGCCTAAGTTCGGGAAGTATTCTATTTTAGGGAACCATGATTACGGTGCGTATTTGGATTGGAAATCGGAAGAGGAAAAAGCAAAGAATTTTGAGGAGATTAAAGATTTGCATCGTCAGATTGACTTTAAGTTATTGCTGAATGAGCATATTAAGTTGACGAAAGACGATCAGGAGATTGCTATTGTTGGTGTGGAAAATTGGGGTAAGCATTTTGGATCTATGGGTGATGTGGTCAAGGCTTCCGAAGGCTTATCTAAATCTGATTTTAAAGTGTTGATGAGTCATGATCCTAGTCACTGGGAAGAAATTGTAAAACATGACGATAAGCATTATCAGTTGACATTAAGCGGTCATACTCATGGGATGCAATTTGGGATAGAGATACCGGGTTTTTTCAAATGGAGTTTAGCCCAATACATGTACAAACAATGGGCAGGATGTTATGAATATTTGGGTAGATATGTGTATGTGAACCGAGGTTTTGGCTATCATGCTTATCCAGGGCGCGTTGGTATTATGCCGGAAATTACGGTTATTAGGTTAAAAAAAGGTCAAAATACAGTGTAATTTAGTAAAAACACTATATTTGTATAACAAAGTTTAATTAAAATAATAAACTTATGTCAAAATTTGGAGAGCTTATTAACGCCCATGTTCCTGTTTTAATCGATTTTTATACCGATTGGAACGAATCATCACAATCCATGCATCCTGTTATCAAAGATGTGGCAGCGGCGTTAGGAGATAAAGCTAAAGTCATTAAAATTGATGTGGATAAAAATCAAGAATTGGCGGAAGCACTTCGTATTAAAGGATTGCCTACGTTGATGATTTATAAAGAAGGTCAGATGAAATGGCGTCAATCTGGTGAATTGGATGCGAACACCTTAATCACTTTGGTTCAAGATCAGCTTTAATCCGATCCAATCAATTCAAACACATATCCTTTTTCTTTTAAAAAACGAATAGCTTTGGGTAGGGCATACTCAAGGTTGTTTCTTGCTTTTATGCTATCGTGGAAAACAATTATACTTCCGGGTTCCACTTTTTGAATGGCATTTTCTAAACATTTTTCTGGTGTGATTGTGGTATCGAAATCTGCAGTTAGAACGTCCCACATGATAATTTTATAACCTAATTTTCGCAGTTTTCCAGATTGCTTTGTGGTTATCTTGCCATAAGGAGGACGGAATAATTTGGTTGTTGTTTTGGTGTTTTCAAATGTTTCAATCGCTTCTTTGCATTGCTCGATATTTTGTAAATAGTCAGAGGTTTTGGTTTTCCAACCGTTTTGGTGATTGAACGTATGATTACCGATGTTGTGGCCATGCTGTTGTATTTTTTGAAAAAGGTTAGGGTATAGCTCGATGTTTTTGCCTATGCAGAAAAAAGTAGCTTTGATGTTCTCTTTTTTTAATAAATCCAAAACCCATTCTGTGACCCCCGGTGTTGGTCCGTCATCAAATGTCAGGTAGATTTTATTGTGGATGTTTGGAATAGACCACGTTTGATTATGAAATAACCATTTTACTATTCCGGGGGTTTTTATCCAGTAAAACATAATGTAAAAATAAAGCTTTCGAAAGAACTTCCGAAAGCTTTATAGTGAAATTTATGGATTGTTTTATTCTAATTCAACACCGTAACGCTCAAATCGTTGCGCAAAACTGTTGAATGTTGGTTTTAACTCATTGTAGAAAGCCTGGTCTTTATTTTCCTTGGCAATTTCTAATAGGCCGCGGTATCTTTCGATGTCTGTAACGATATCTACAGCGAAATCATTTTGTTCTGAAGGATTTAGAGCGGTGAAATATTTTAGTTCATCCTGATATTTTGCTACCAAGTCTTTCAAAACTTTACGTGCTTTTTCTTTTCTGTTCAGTTTGTAATAATTGTCGGCCAACGGATCTACCAAGCTATAGAATTCGTAATAATCGAGAGGCAGTTTAGCAATGGCTAAGTCTACCACTTTCTCTGCTTTTTCTGTTTTGCCTTCTGCAATAAGTGCGTTTGCTAAACGGGTAAAGTTGGTTCTGTATGAAATGCTGTTTTTTCTAGTTTCAGGATCGTGATAGATATCGCTTCTTTCTCCGTTACCCCATGTCCATTTCATTACATTTTTGTACATTACATCCGTATCGATTCTTCCCATTTCAAAGCTGTAAGCGTCTTTATCCAATGGCGTTTTT
Organism: Flavobacterium sp. MAHUQ-57; assembly: GCF_051908335.1. NCBI lineage: Bacteria > Pseudomonadati > Bacteroidota > Flavobacteriia > Flavobacteriales > Flavobacteriaceae > Flavobacterium > Flavobacterium sp. MAHUQ-57. The sequence goes on from NZ_JBPZTE010000007.1 coordinate 1,604,524, forward strand.
ACAGGGATTAGTCTGTAAATGATGCCGTCCAATTGTAAGAAGTCTTTCATCCAGATATAATCGTCATCGCCGAAAGCGCCTGGTGAGAAATAGATAGGTCTTTTCCAGTTATTATTTCTAACGATATCCAACATCATTAATCGGTTTTTGTAAATCGCATCACCTTTGATGTCTAAGTCAATGTACGGAACGATTGAGTCGCTTAAAGTTGGGTTGACCACTTTGTTTGCCAATACTGCTTTTTTATCAACAGGAATGCGGATTTTATTTGTTGGATAAAATTGAATTTTATGTCCGTTACGCATTTCTACCAATGTTCTTGGGTCGTCGCTGGAAATGAAGTTAAAAAAGGCATTCACGTCCATTCGCTCATCGGTTGCTTTGTCAAAAATCAAATAGTCGCGTTTTTCGCCCACGTAGTCTTTGTGTTCGAAAGAAATTGGTACCGGATCTGAATCGTAGGCTTTACGTTTCATAGCGTCAATATACCAGTCGGTCATTAATAAACTGGTGTTTACAATGCGGACGTCAGTTCTGTAGCCTTCTATTTCCTGTAAGTACCACAATGGGAAAGTGTCGTTGTCTCCAATGGTAAATAAAATGGCATTAGGTGCACATGAATCTAAATACGCTTTTGCTGAAGAGGTTGCTGTGTATTTGTTAGAACGATCATGATCGTCCCAGTTTTGAGATGCCATTAAAACCGGCGCTGCCAAGAAGCAAACACCAATAGCAAGTGGTCCAGCAATATTTGGTGTGATGTATTTTTTGATGCTATCATAAATGGCATAGACACCGATTCCGATCCAAATTGCGAAAACATAAAATGAGCCGACCAATGCATAATCACGCTCGCGTGGTTCGAAAGGTCTTTCGTTCAAGTATATTTTTAATGCTAAACCCGTAAATAAGAATAAAGCCAAAAGAACATAGAAGCTTTTTAAATCTTTTTTAGCATGGAAGAAGAAACCGATTAAGCCTAGGATGAAAGGCAAAAAGAAGTAAGTGTTTCTTCCTTTGTTGTTCTTCCAGTCGGCTGGTAGGTTGTCTTGAGAACCTAAGCGAATCGAATCGATCGCGTTGATTCCGCTAATCCAGTTACCGTCTTTAAGGTCGTATTCTCCTTGTTTGTCGTTTTGTCTTCCGGTAAAATTCCACATCAAGTATCTCCAGTACATGTATCCGAATTGGTATTCGAACATGAATTGTAAGTTGTCCCAAGTGGATGGTTTTTCCACGATTAGGTATTGGCCGTAAGATCGTAGGAACTTGTCGTAATCTTCAATATCTAATTTACCTGAAGCGTATGCAGCTCTGAATTCAGAAACAATTTGTGTCATTTGTTCCATTTCACTTTCGTCTTCAAAAGCTTGGTGATTGATGGTAAATTCTAAAGGCTTGGTGAAGCGCATATAATTTACATTGTGTTCACTGCTCCATAAACGAGGCAAGAATGCTTTGTGGTTATCGTCAGTATTTTGTTTTCCGTTTTTGAAATTATTAACGATTACATATTTTCCTGTAGCTTCATCACGTTCGTAGTTGGGTTTCTCATCGCTATAAGGATTGTTTTCGTCCAAACCGGCATACGTATCTGAAAACTGTGGTCCGTAGAATAGTTTTTGCTCGCCGTATTGTTCACGGTTGTAATAGGCTAATACTTCACGCGCATCTGAAGGTTTATTTTCGTTGATAGGAGTTTGGGCATTGGCACGAATTGGTAACATTAACCAAGTTGAGAATCCAATTAATATGAATAAAACAGACAATAGCAATGTATTGAAGAAAACTTTTCCTTTTTCGTGTGTGTATTTCAATCCGAAATAGAAGAAAGCAACCAACACAATGGTAACGAAAATAGTTCCGGAGTTAAAAGGGAGTCCAAGGCTGTTTACCATGAAGACTTCCGTAGCTCCGAAAAATGTCATGATCCAAGGTAGTAATAGTTTGAAGATGAACATCAAAACAGAAACCACCACCACATTGGCTATAATAAAGTTTTTTACGGTGATTTTTTTGTAGTGTTTGAAATAATATAAAAATCCTATAGATGGAATGGTTAGTAAAGCCATAAAGTGAACTCCAAAAGAAAGTCCTACTACCAATGCAATAACTAAAAGCCATTTATTGCCTCTTGGTGAGTCCATTTCCTGTTCCCAGCGTAATCCAAGCCAAAATAAAAGAGCGATTAAGAAGGTTGCCATAGCGTATACTTCGGCTTCTACTGCATTAAACCAAAAGCTGTCTGAAAATGTGAAAGCCATAACGCCAACAAAAGCACTTCCTAAAATGGCAATTGAATTATTTTTGTTTAAATCGGTGTAAGGTGTAATTATTTTTCTAATAATAATGGTGGATGACCAGAACATAAACAAGATGGTAAAGGCGCTTGAAAATACCGACATCATATTAACCATCAAAGCGACGTTTTCTTTTCCTATGGCAAACATAGAGAAGAAGGCACCTATCATTTGGAATAGTGGTGCTCCTGGTGGGTGACCTACTTCAAGGTTGGCAGCTGTAGCAATATATTCGCCACAATCCCAAAAACTCATGGTAGGTTCAACGGTTAAAGAGTAAACTAAAAGAGAAATAAAGAAGGAAATCCACCCGAGAATGGTGTTCCACTTGTTGAAATTGAATGACATATGATCCTGTATCGGTTTGTAATTTGCTACACAAAGAAACTATTTTTTTATCTAAAGAAAAGGTTAAAAAACATTTTTTTAATTTTTTTTGAAAAAAAACTTGCGTGATTAAAAAAACGTCGTAAATTTGCACTCGCAATAAGGAATTAACGCCGACGGTGTTGAAGAATTAAGCAAAAAAAAATGGTCCATGGTGTAATGGTAACACTACGGTTTTTGGTGCCGTCTTTCTAGGTTCGAGTCCTAGTGGACCAACAAACAAAGCTCTGAGCAATCAGGGCTTTTTTGTTTTTACTACTTTTTGCATGGGATATAAAAAAAGCCGGAATTTCTTCCGGCTTTTGTCTTTATTTGCTGTTTTTCATAAACTCTTCCGCTTTTTCAACCATATTGCGGCTTCCGCAGAAGAAAGGAACGCGTTGGTGTAATTCGGTGGGTTGAATTTCCATGATACGTTGGTATCCGTCGGATGCTTTCCCTCCGGCTTGCTCGGCGATAAAAGCCATTGGATTGCATTCGTAAAGCAGACGAAGTTTTCCTTTTGGTGCTTTTGAGCTGGTTGGGTATAGGTAAATACCGCCTTTAATCATGTTTCTGTGGAAATCGGAAACCAAACTTCCAATGTATCTTGAGGTGTATGGGCGATCGCCTTCCTCTAGCTGGCAATATTTGATGTAATCTTTCACGCCTTGTGGGAAGTGGACATAGTTACCTTCGTTAATGGAATAGATGTTGCCATCTTCTGAATATTGCATGTTGGGATGTGAAAGGTAAAAAGTACCGATGGCAGGGTTCAATGTAAATCCGTTTACACCATGTCCGGTAGTGTATACCAGCATGGTAGATGTTCCGTAAATAACATAACCGGCTGCTACTTGGTTTACACCGGGTTGTAAGAAATCCTCCAATTGTACTGGAGTGCCGATAGGTGTAACTCTTCTGAATACAGAGAAAATGGTTCCTACGGATACATTTACATCAATATTAGATGAACCGTCCAAAGGATCCATTAATACTACATATTTGTTGTTGTGGCTGTTGTCTGATCCGGCTACGGTGATGAAATCGTCGTTTTCTTCAGAAGCGATTCCGCAAACAATTTCTCTGTTGATTAGGGTTTGAATGAACACTTCGTTAGCGTAAACGTCTAATTTTTGTTGATCTTCCCCTTGAATGTTTTGGTCGCCTGCGGCACCTACGATATCTACAAGGCCAGCTTTGTTTACTTTGTAATTGACTACTTTGGCAGCCAAACGGATTGAGTTGATGATTCTTGATAATTCTCCCGAGGAATATTGAAAATCGTTTTGTTTTTCAATAATAAATTCACCAAGGGTTTTATTGCGTTCTTCCATGTAAGAAATCGTTGTAGTTAGTGGCACAAATATCCTAATTTATTTTCAAAGATTAGCCATACTTGATTTCTAATTTCATCGTTCTGAAAATAGGAGGTGAAATAACAAAAAACTTGTAAATAGGTTATTTTTATCACCTTAAGTTATTTTATCTTTGTTAATCAATAAAAAAGACGATTATGAAAACTAAAACGCTATTTTGTTCATTGTTACTGCTTGGAGTTTGTTCGGTACAGGCTCAGATTAATTTAGGAGATAAGGCACTTGGAGCTTTACAAAAAGGGGTAACCAGTTTCACCTTTAGTGATGAAGATGCGGCTAAATTATCGAAAGAAGCTGTAGACAAGATGGATAAGGAAAATGTTGTAGCTGGTCCTAAGGATCCGTATACCATTCGTTTGAATAAATTGTTTGGAAAACATAAAAACGAGAATGGATTAGTCTTGAATTACAAAGTGTACAAGATAAAAGAAGTAAATGCTTTTGCAACGGCTGATGGTAGTGTGAGAGTTTTTTCGGGCTTGATGGATATCATGGATGATAATGAGTTATTAGCGGTTATTGGTCACGAAATTGGCCACGTGGTGAATCACGATTCGCGTGATGCAATTAAGGCTGCGTATCGTAATGAAGCCTTAATGGATGCAGTTGGCTCACAATCTGATAAAGTAGCTAAAGTGACTGATGGGCAATTGGGTAAAATTGGAAGTGCTTTATTGTCCAATGCACATAGCCGTAAACAGGAAAGTGATGCCGATATGTATTCGTATGAATTCATGAAGCGAAATAAGTATAATGTGAATGCTGTGGAATCTGCATTTACGATTTTGGCGAAACTCAATGAAGGAGCAGAGTCGAATGTTATTACCAAAATGATGAGTTCGCACCCTGATCCAAAGGACAGAGCTTTGAAAGCAAAAGAAAGAGCAATGGCGGAAGGTTTGTATAAACCGTATGTGAAAGCAACGAAGAAAAAAACAACGGCTAAAAAGAAAAAATAATATGATTATCCGTAAAGGAACTCAAAATGACATGACAGAAGTGCTGGAACTCATTCGAGAGCTAGCTATTTTTGAAAAAGAACCGGAAGCAGTGGTGGTAACGGTGGCCGATTTGGAACGTGATGGTTTTGGAGCGCATCCATTGTTTCATACTTTCATTGCAGAAGATGAGGGTGAAATTATAGGAATGGCGTTGTACTATTATCGTTATTCTACCTGGAAAGGGAAGACCATTCATTTGGAAGATTTAATTGTTAAAGAAAATAAACGCGGTACTGGTGCCGGTTTTGCATTGTATAAGGAAATTATCCAACAAGGTAAGAAAGACAATGTGCGCCGCATCGAATGGAATGTGTTGGATTGGAATCAGAATGCTATTGATTTTTATGAAAAATCGGGTGCAAAAATATTGGACGACTGGCGTGTAGTCCAAATGAGTGAGGAAGGAATTAATGTATTCATCAATAAATTATAATTAATAACAACAATCAAAGTCAGTATGCTTTGAAATTTGAACAACTATGAGAATTTTTAAATTTGGTGGTGCGTCTGTTAAAGATGCTGCCGGTGTGAGAAACGTTTTTGACGTTTTGCAAAAAGTAGGTTATGAAGATGTTTTGTTAGTGGTATCTGCCATGGGTAAATCAACGAATGCATTAGAGGTAGTGATAAAGCACTATTTCGAAAAATCTTCAGAATTGAATGCCTCGGTACAGGAAATTAAGAAATACCATAACGAAATTCTACTTGATTTGTTTGAAGATGAAGAGCATGAAGTGTTTTTGGATGTTCGTGATCATTTTGCAGATTTGGAATATTTCCTACGCAGTAATAAATCGCCAAATTATAACTTCGTATACGATCAGATTGTGAGTTTTGGTGAGATTATTTCTACTACGATTGTAAGTCATTATATGAGTTCTCAAGGAATAAAAACAGAGTGGATAGATGTTCGAAACTATATTAAAACGGATAATACCTATCGTGATGCCAATGTGAATTGGGAAGTTACCCAAAAGACGATTGGAAAAATTGCGAAAAAGAAATCGCTGTTTGTTACACAAGGTTTCGTTGGTGCCGATGAGAATGGTTTCACGACAACTTTAGGACGTGAAGGTTCGGATTATACGGCGGCTATTTTTGCCTATTGTTTGAATGCGGAAAGTGTAACCATTTGGAAAGACGTTCCCGGAGTAATGAATGCGGATCCACGTTATTTTGAAAATGCTACGTTACTGAATCAGATTTCGTATCGCGAAGCTATTGAATTGGCTTTTTACGGAGCAAGTGTGATTCACCCGAAAACATTGCAACCACTTCAAAGAAAAGAAATTCCTCTGTTTGTGAAATCATTTATCAATCCTTTATTGCCGGGAACCAGTGTTGCCAAAGGAGAAGATTTAGAACCAAAGTTACCGTGTTTTATCGTTAAGAAAGACCAATTGTTAATTTCGTTGTCATCGATTGATTTTTCATTTATTATGGAAGAAAATATCAGTGAAATTTTCGGATTGTTGCATCAATTCAAAATCAAAGTGAGTTTGATTCAGAATTCGGCAATTAGTTTTTCTGTTTGTGTAGAAGATAAATTCGGCAACTTCAAAGAAATGCACAAAATCCTGGCTAAAAAATTCAAAGTGTCTTACAATGAGAATGTGTCTTTGTACACCATTCGTCATTTTGATGACAAAGCGATGAAAATGGTGGAGCAAAATAAAACGGTTTTGTTGCGTCAAATGAGTCGTGAAACACTTCAGGTGGTTACCAAAGAGTAGGCATTCAAGGCCAAGCTTTGTGTCCAAAGTAAAGGCAATATCAGAACATAAATTCTCCTGAAATAAAGTGTAATTCAGGATACCTTAAATTCTCAGAAGATTTGAATACCAATTTTATCTTCTGGGGATTTTTTCGTTTTGTCAAATAATTACTCTTTTTGAGCCTTCTTTCTTTAATTTTTCTTACATTTAGAATGCAAAATACTTATTCCGAGAGAATTATGGGGTTTAAATTCACATTCGGTTGGTTGTTTGTTTTTCTGTTATCCGGTTGTTTTATGGTTTCCGCTCAAATCAATAATAGGAATATTAAGATTTTTGGGCGCAAAGTGGGAAACGAAATGGATAAGATGAGTATGGTTAATGAACATCTGTTACTTTTTCCTGCTCAGGAAAAGTTACTTTTTATTGAAATTAATAATCAAAAATCGTGGATTGTTAAAGAAGTAAATTGGAATGACTGGGAAGAATTGCCTCAAAACACATTGGTTATACTACAGCCCGTACTTGTCAATAAGGATAAGACAATAGTTCCTTTGCATAAACGAGATTATCAACCTTTTTTACTTTCCAATTTTACGGTTAATTCATTTGCCAAAGAGGATTTTGAATCGAATATTTTCTCACTTTCATGGGGAATTTCAGAAAACGGAGTAAACAGTGCTCAAACCTCAAAGAAAATTATTTCTAATAATTCTTGTACTAATGGAACTTGTTCGTTGATTGTTTCCTTTGACAAAAAGAATTCCAAAATTGAACATATCGCACTCTCTAATTAGACCACGCAATAGCTTTTTATCCTGAATTGCAATATCTTTGACTCTTTGGAGTTTTTTTTATATGATTAAAAAGCCTGCTTTTTATGCGTTTTTTATTTTCTTTTTATGGTCGATACCTCTATTGGCACAAGAAACTCCGTACCATTCCAAAAAAATAGTAGCGATAAAAGACAGTATTCGAATTGACACAGTAAGTATCAACCAAAGTTTTTTTAAGCTGTTGGACGGCAAAGGTGCAATTGTTGATACGACTTTTTATAGAATGGATTTTCAAAAAGGTCTCCTTGTTTTTAAAAACAATTTCAAATCAACGGATACATTGACGGTACGTTATTTGAAATTTCCTGAGTTTTTAACCAAAGAATACACCATTTACGATAAAAGTCGAGTAGTTACCACAGCAGACAATATTGGTCAGCTGTATCAAGTGTCGAATGGATCGCTGAACAAATCAACTCCTTTTGACGGGCTGAACACATCGGGAAGTATTTCCAGAGGAATTACTATTGGGAACAATCAAAATGCATCGGTAAATTCGAACCTTGATTTGCAAATTACTGGTAAGTTATCGGATAAAGTGAGTTTGAGAGCATCCATTCAGGATAGCAATATTCCGCTACAGGAAGGAGGCTATTCCCAACGTTTGGATGAATTCGACCAGATTTTTATTGAATTGTTTTCGGACCGATGGAATATTCGAGCCGGAGATTTGTTTCTTGAAAACAGAAAATCAAAGTTCCTCAATTTTAACAAAAAAGTGCAAGGGTTAGCTTCCCATTTTGTGTTTGGACCGCAAGAAAAAAAGACAGAAGTTTTTGCTTCTGGAGCATTGGTGAGAGGCCAATACGCCAAAAGTACATTTGTTGGTCAAGAAGGGAATCAAGGACCGTACAAACTTAAAGGGCCGAACGGAGAGTTGTACATACTCGTAATTTCGGGTTCGGAACGGGTTTTTGTGAATGGAATCCTACTTAAACGGGGTGAAAATAATGATTATGTAATCGATTACAATGCTGGTGAAATCATCTTTACTTCGTTATTTCCTATTACTTCCGAGATGCGAATCAGTATCGAATACCAATATTCGGATCGAAATTACACCCGATTTGTTACCTATGCCGGAGTGAATCATGAACAGGAAAAATGGAGTTTGGCAGGTTATGTGTATTCAGAAAATGATGTCAAGAATCAGCCGGTGCAACAAAATTTATCTTCTGAACAAGCTCAAATTTTAGCGGCTGCCGGAGATGATAGTGCTTTAATGACGGCATCTTCAGCCATTGAGGAATCGTATTCGGAAAATAAAATATTGTATCGAAAAGTGGTTATCGATGGCATAGATGCTTTTGAGTATTCTACCAATCCGAATGATCAGCTTTTCAATTTGAAATTTAGTAATGTCGGCAATAATTTAGGCAATTATATTATTTCCAATTCGACAACCAACGGTCGAGTATTCGAATTTGTTACTCCCGTCGCTGGTGTTCCTCAGGGAAATTATGAACCTGTTGTTCGTTTAATTGCTCCTACAAAAATTCAGATAGCAACGGTAATGGGCAAATATAATCCCAATGAAAAAACTATGGCTGATTTTGAAATTGGAGTAAGTAATAACGATAAAAACTTATTCTCTGAAATTGATGATGATGACAACCGAGGTTTGGCTGGGAAAATTAACTTCAGGCAACGGCTATGGACCAAAAAATGGACATTGGATGCTTTTGGAAATTACCAGTGGATACAGAAAAATTTTAAAACTATTGAACGTTTATTTACGATTGAATTTGACAGAGACTGGAATCTGCTTAATCCATTAGGCAATCAGAGTTTGGCTGTAACAGGATTGCAGTTTTCATTAGAAGGAAGGTCGAATTGGAAATACCAATTGGAGCAATTGGATTTTTCCGAAAATTTTTCCGGTAAGCGTCACGTGGTTGGAGGTTTTTATAAGACTAAAAACTGGATTTTCACGAATGATGGTAGCTGGATGAATAGTGAGAGCAATCAGATGAAATCCAATTTTCTTCGCAATCAGACTGTAACCAAATTTCATTTTAAAAAAAATTGGGTAGGAGGAAGTCTTCGATTAGAAGACAATCAGCAAAAAGATAAAAACACACAGCTGTTGTCAGACTTGAGTCAGAAATTCACCGAAATGGGAGCATTCATAGGACGTGGTGATTCAACCAAAGTATATATGGAACTGGGATTTCTAAATAGAGTGAATGATAGTTTGCAACTAGGTGAATTGAAACGGGTAAACACGTCACAATCGTATTATATTAAGTCGAAATTGATTCAAACCGATAAAAGTGATTTGTCTGTTTTTGTAAATTATCGCAACTTAAAATTCAAAGATCAACGAGGTGATGAACCGTCTTTAAATTCCAGAATTTTATACAACGATCGTTTTTTTAACCAATTCTTGCAAACTACGACGGCGTATGAGACCACTTCTGGCACCTTACCACAACAGGAGTTTACTTTTTTGGAAGTAGAGCCTGGTCGAGGTGTATATGCTTGGAATGACTATAACAATAATGGAATACAGGAAATTCAAGAATTTGAAGTGGCTTTGTTTCCGGATCAGGCAAAATATGTCAAAGTGTTTTTGCCCAATCAGATTTTTGTAAAGACACATCAGAATAAATTTTCACAATCGATAACTTTAAGTCCGATAGTATGGCAAAATAAAAAAGGATTTAAAAAGTTGGTTTCGCACTTCTATAATCAGACGTCGTATCTTATTGAAAGAAAAATTAGAAGAGATGCTGATAATTTTGATTTGAATCCGTTTCAAAAAAACGACGACGACTTGCTAGGATTGAATTCGAGTTTCCGAAACAGTTTTTTTTTCAATCGAGGGAAACAAAAGCATTCCGTTACCTATACTTATATCGCCAATTCAATTCAGAGTTTACAGACTTCGGGAATTCAAGAAGCAGAAAATAGTTCGCATCAGTTGCAATACCTTCATTTATTGCGAAAAACATGGTTGATTTCTGCTGCAGGGAAAAGCTTCAGATCTGGGAATTCTTCAGAAAATTATGCTTCACGTAATTTCAGTATCGAAGGGAAACAGTTGGAATCGAAAATTTCGTATTTGTTCAATAAGAATGCCAGTTTGGATGTTTTTTATGAACACCAAAACAAAGAAAATCAATTGAATGGTTTGGAATCGTTGCAACAAAATACGTTTGGATTGTCATTTAATTTGGCGAGCGAAAAGAAATTGACATTGAATGGTGAAATTGCATTGGTAAGTAATCAATTTACAGGGAATCAATTTTCTCCTGTAGGTTTTCAAATGTTAGAAGGGTTGCAGGCAGGTAAAAATAGTACTTGGCGTTTACTGTTGCAGAAAAGTTTGACTCAGTTTTTGGATATCAATATCAATTATCAAGGACGCAAAAGTGAATCCATCAATGCTATTCATACCGGGAATATTCAGTTGAGGGCCTATTTTTAATTTTGGTATGTATTTTGCTTTAAAAAATTAGTATTTTTAATGTTATAACATCTAAACGAATTGAAAATGAAAAAGTTACTTGTATTGTGTTTCATGTTTGTATTCTCAAATAGCTTCTATGCTCAGGAAACTACAACTGAAAAGAAAACAAAAGCAGAAATTGAAAAGGCTGAAAAAGCAAAAGCTGCAAAAGAAAAGCGAGAAAAAGCGAAAGCTGAGAAAGCCAAAAAAGAATTAGCAGATGCCAAAAAAGAGAAGGCAAAAGAAGCTAAAGAAAAGGCAGCAGCGAAAAAAGCTGATGCGAAGGAGACTAAGGAAAAAGCAACGGTTAAAAAGACAGAAACTAAAGCTAAAGCAGACAAAGCTGCTGTTAAAGTGAAAGAGAACAGTGCTTCAGAAACTGGAAAAGCGAAGTCGACAGCTGGAAAAGCCAAAGCAACTGCAAATAAGGCGGATGCCAAAGTGAAAGACGAGTCGAATAAAGCGAAGACAAAAGCTACAACAACTAAGGCTGAAGCGAGCGATAAGGTGGTTAAAGCAAAAACAGAAACTAAAAAGGTAGTTGCTAAGAAAGAGAGAGAAACGACCGAAAAAGCGAATCCGAACACTAAAGACAAAGTGATTGGAAAGTACAATGATAAAAAAGTATTTGAAGGGCCAAGAGGTGGTAAGTATTACATCAATAAAAACGGTAACAAAACTTACATAGATGACAATCAGGTAGAATAATTTCTGTCGAATATTAAAAAAACCCGGGCTGAAAACCCGGGTTTTTTATTAATACAAACGTAACTATAGTAAACGAACTATTCTTTGATTAATTTGATGGTTCCTTGACGGTTTGCATCATCGGTTAATTTTACAAAATAAATTCCCTTTCTTAAATCGGTTGTAGAGAAGTTATAATCACTGGTAAAGCCACCTTTGAAACTTTTTACAAGCTGTCCAGTTACATTGTAAATATCGACTGTTTTAATTGCTTCGGTCAAGTTGAAATACTCCTTGGATGGATTGGGATACAAACCAATGGAATCAGCAATGTTGAAATCGTCGGTTCCTAAACTTTGCGCTGGTTGATTTCCGTAAATTCTGAAAGTTCCTGCCGGTATTAAAATTGGTGTAGTCGTATTGGTAACATTTAATGAAGTGTTATCAATTAAATTGTACCAAGTTCCGGTGTAAGGAAAATTAGGCGTAAAATTTTGATCTACTACATCAAAATTTGCCAATACAACTACATTTTTTAATGAAGTTGGAGCAAATGCATCATCCCAAACATAAAGTCTTTGTTTTAAATTACTAACATCAGGTGAAATGCTGTAATTGCCTTCAAACACAGGTTCATTGATTTTTAATGTATTTAATTTACTCCAAAGTGTATAAATAGGACCTCTGTTGGCATCAGCTAACCAGTTGTTTGTCCATTGAGGTTGCGGTTTAGTAGCCAGTTTACAGTCACCGGGGGTCGCATCAACTTGTGAGTTAACCGAACCATCAGTACAAGTAAAAATCGAGTCGCTATGCCCCATTTCTCCGAAATGCCAAATCATTTTTGGACCAGGCACTAATAAATGCAACGCTCCCATGGTTTGCATTCTCATTAGAGCAATGTTTAGGTTTCTAGCGTTGTGTCCTGCAGTATTTCCTTCAGTTAGATTTTTATACATTGTTCTTTCTTCGTCATGGCTTTCTGCATAACCAATTAATCGTTTGGCTGTGAAACCTCTACTCAGATGGCCTACGCGATTTACACTCGTACTATACCCTTTCGTTAGCGTAGCAAATTCATCTGACATTTTCCCCCACATCATTACCCCTTTCGAAATGCCATCTACTTCACCGGTAACTCTGTAGTTGGCCCATTGTTGTTCCTCACTATCAGTACCCAAATGTTCGAAAATTACATAATGCGTTGGATCCAGTGACCAACTGTAATCGGCATATTCTTTCAACACATCTACGCGGTCTTGTTGATAAGCATTGGTACATGATTCGCTACCAATACAATTTTGAGTAAATCCTTTGGTCAAATCCCAACGGAAGCCATCAATTTTATATTCTTCAATCCAATGTTTGATGACTCTTTTTGTATACGCTTTAGTTAAAGGTAAAGTATGATTAAAATCGGAGCCAACATTGTAACTGTGTCTTGGAAATTCGTTGAAATAAGGGCTTTCGGAGCTTGGGTCGCCCCATCCATCACCATCTGGATCTTTCATCCACATTCTGTTCATTGGATTTCTTCCGAATGCATGGTTAAGCGCCACATCTAAAATTACTGCAATGCCGTTGCTGTGGCATAAGTCAATCAATTCTTTTAGCTTGGTTGAAGGTCCATAATGTTTGTCTAAAGCCATGTGGAACGCCGTGTTGTATCCCCAGCTTTCGTTGCCTTCAAATTCCATAACCGGCATTAATTCTATTGCGTTGATTTTTAAGTTCTTGAAATAATCCATTTTATCGATTAAATCCTGATAGTTTCTATCGGAATCGAAATCTCGAACTAAAGCCTCATAAACAATCAAATCCTCTTTTTTTGGTTTAGTGAATGAAGTATTGATCCATGGATAAACAGTTTGTCCTGTTTGCAGTACGGTTACTTCTCTTTCTTGTCCAACAGGATATGCTGGTAAATTTGGATAGGTTGAAGCGGGTGTCCAAGGGTCATCGTAAGGCGATAAAACTAATGTTGAGAACGGATCAGCCGTTTTTACGACAGAAGGCGAATTGGCAATAGGAGTAGTGTCAACTACCCAGTATTGGTAATTTTCAATTTGTCCAGAAGTCAATCCTGTTAATTCCAGCCAGAATTTTCCTGAGGAAGGATCTTTTTTCATGGCATATGCGCCAGAGGGTTGGTAGTTGTTAAAAGTTCCTGCTACATATACAAAATCTTTACCTGGAGCACTAAGTACCAAAGTAGCTCTAGTAGCATCGCCTGTATTGTAATTGATTCCATCTACTAGACCTAATGGAATAGCTTGAGAAATAGTTCCTGGATTGATAATTACATTGAATTTTTTGGAGAAGGTAACACTAGCTTGAGTGATAAGCAACTCATAGGCTTTATTCGTGGTAATATTCGTGTCGTTGAAGTTGTATGAACTACCGGTGAAGGTGTTAATCTGAACTCCGTTGGCTAAAAGTACATAGTTTGCTGAGCCATTTGTATTATTTGCTGTGATAGTCAAATTGCCCCCTGAAGTGACAATTGTGTTTGAATTTTGTGCCGGTGTAATCAGATTGGCTTGGAAAGAGCCTACTTCAGCATAGATATCTTGTGATTTTTTATCACCCGTTCCGTTTTTAGCTTTAATTAGAAAGCCTATGCGACCAATACCCGTTCTGCTGTAAAATGTATTCGGAGTAAGGGTGATTGTATAGGTATCGTTTCCTGAATTATACGTTAAACGATTTGCTTCATTGGAGGAAGTCCAAGTGCCGTTTGTTGGACAGTCCAAACTGTTGGCGTCATTAAGGTCATACGACCATGCCCAAAGATAAAGTGCATTACCCACAACGCCCCAAGTTCCTTCATTGATAGATGAACCTTGAAAAGTTACTGTAATGGATTGATTTTCTTCGAAAGTGCTAGGTGTGATACTATAACTAACGGTTTGTTGTTGTGACCATGCAGCTATCGATATGAAAAATAATACGATTTGTGTAAATTTTTTCATGTTGCTATTGAAATAAAAAAGGCTGGAATAACCAGCCTTTTGGTGATTTTTTAATTAAAGGTTATTGTCTTGTTAACTGTATCTATTTTGAAAAGTTTTACAGCAGTTGTTCCTACATATCTGAAGTTACTGTCACCATCATTAGCATTTACAAAATCAGATGAAATAGTATAACCATCAGCAATATAACCTGGGAAGTTTTTATTAGGTGAACCCCAGCTATCGCCACCATCATTAGCAAACCAAACTCTAAATGTTTCGTTGTTTTTTAATTCAACAGGCACTTCGTATACGCCATTGTCGATTTTGCCTAATTCTGTTTCATTGTTTCCGGCCCAGCTCCAACCGCCTGGGGTTGCTGCACCTACCAACCAAAATGAATTACTTGAAGAAGTTCCTTGGAAAGCAGTAATGGTTTTGTTGTTTTCATCGATTTTTAAGCGATGTGCACCCGCTGTTCCTATAAATCGGAAATTGCTATCACCATCATTGGCATTTACTAATGTAGAATTGATTACATATCCAGCTCCAGTGTAGTAAGGGTAATTTCTTCCTGATCCCCAATCGCCTTCAGTAGTAAAGAATCGGAACGTATCGTTTGCAAGATTTACTGTTGAAGTCAATACATTGTCATTACAAAACATCACTACCGGGCTGTTCCAATTCCATCCTGCGTCTACTAATCCAGCACCTACACCATATTGATTAAGACATCCGAAAGGCGTAACCGATAAGTTAATGATGTTTGAATATTGAGGCTCAGCTCCAGTTGTGCCTACTGTTGCTTTAATTCTTACATCAATGGTACCTTCGGTAAAAGGTGCAACTCCTAATAGCAATGAGTTTAAGTTAAGCTCAGCAACATTGATTGTAGCATTTGTTGTTGGCGATTCTGTAATGTCAACAGGAACAGCAAATTCAGTTCCGTTTTTTGCAAATTGAACAGTATAAGTTACTGCAGTTGGTACTGTATAAACTGCAGGTTGCCAAGTAAGAGTAACTGCAGGATTATTGGGAGTAGCTTCAGTTAAAATAATCGAAGTGCCACTTGAAGGAGTTACTATTTCGAAAGATGCTTCTTCAGGTTCTAAGATTTTAAAATTATTTTCATCTTCACATGAATTCAAAGCAAATGCTAGTATGCTGATCGATAAATATTTATATATATTTTTCATAATCTATGAGTTTATTAGTAATTAGGATTTTGAGTTAAATTAGGATTAGATGCTAAACTTGCAGCGGGAATAGGATACACATTAAAATGAGTTGGTAAAGCAATACCACTTTGACTGTTTCCTTTCCAAGTCCAATTGTAAGAACCACCTGTGAATTTGTTGAAACGAATTAAATCCTGTCTTCTATGTGATTCCCAGTGTAATTCTCTAGCTCTTTCGTCTAGTATGAAATCTAATGTTAAATCTGTTGCTAGGATATTTCCTGAAGTGCCGTTGTTAGCTCTTTCTCTCAATTGATTCACATAAATTAATCCTTGAGTAGTTGTGGCATTACTTGCGCCTCTTAGCGCACATTCTGTATACATTAAATACACATCAGCCAATCGGAATAAAGGGAAATCGGTATCCACAAAAGTTTGATTTGAACCTGGAATTCCTGTAGAACTGATGTTCGAATACTTGGCCAAAACATAACCTTGTTTTTGAGTAGAGATAGATGTAATCTCAATTGGTCTTCCTGCTGATAAAATTGTTTTTCTTTCGTCATTGTTGAATTGGAATCCATCGAATTTTTGAACGAATTGTTTTCTCAAACGAATCGCTCCTCCCCAGCCACTTGCTCCAACTCCCAAGGAAGTACCGTTTTGCTCAATTGAACCTACTTGGCCATTAATCATTACGGTTGTTGGGCCGTAGTTTTGAGTTGCAATACCATCCGATTGAATGCTGAAAATCATTTCGGTAGAAGTATGATTGTCTGCTTTGAAGTTATCAAGATAGTCTGATTCTAATGCATAGCCACCTGACATGATGTTGTTACACATGGTTACACATTCGGAATATTTAGGTTGGTTGATATATACTTCAGCATTAAGGTACATTTTTGCTAAAATCATCCAAGCCATTCCTTTGTCTAAGCGTCCGTATTCGTTTGTTCTTGGATCTTTTAAAGCAGGAATAACTTCGGTTAATTCGCTTTCGATGTAACTGAATAATTCGGCTCTATCGTATTCTGGACCTGCAGTGTTGATTGGGTCGTTTTCAGTTACGAAAGCCGCTTTGCCAAACAAATCCATAAGGTGATAATAAGCCAAAGCTCTCAAAACTCTCACTTCATTTCGATATAAAGCAATATCACTTAAAAGTTGAGCGTCTGTTACACCTCTTGAGCTTAATTTTTCAGGGGTAGTTTGACGTAAATATTCATTCACCAGAGCTACTTGAAACATAGCTCTTCCGAACATTCCTCTTAAAATGGAATTGTTTGCATTCCATGTGTTTCTTTGGATTTCACCAACTCCTGGGTCGTTTTCATAACTCCAGATGGCTTGATCCGCTGCTAGGTCCTGCATATACCACAAACAGCGACCATATTGACTTGTTCCGGCATCAATACCTTGGATGTTCGACGATTCGGCACCATTAAGTCCTGTAAGAGATAAATTGCCGTAGATTCCTGCTAAGCCTTGTTTGTAGGATTCATTGGAAGAAAAGAAATTTTCGGACAGAAAAATATCGTCGTCCTCCGGTGTAACATTCAAATCATCAGTACATGATGTGAAAAATGTTACAAATCCAAGCATGTAAATTAGGCTGTATTTTAATTTTTTCATGGTTTAATTTTTAAAATTTCACGTTTGCACCAAATAAAATCTGTCTTTGTCTCGGATAGATAGTATTGTCAATTCCACTAGTGATTTCTGGGTCAAGTCCGCTGTATTTTGTGATAACAAATGGATTTTGCACACCCACATTAAGTCGTAAGGTCGCTTTTCCATCTATCCATTTCGGAATAGTATAGCCAATAGTTGCATTGTCCATACGTAAGAATGAAGCGTTCTCAATATAGTAATCTGATAAAATTACATCAGATGTAGTTGTGAAACCGCTTTCCAATGCTGAGGTTGGAATGTTTCCAAGGAAAGCATTGTCTTTCAACAAGTTCAATTGTGCTCTGGAAGAATTTACGTTGTTGTAAATTCTATTTCCTACACTCGCTCGTAAATTAAAAGAAAAATCAAAGTTTTTATACGTCATGTTGGATTGAAAACCTAACAAGAAATCAGGATCAGGGTTGTTGTAGATGTATCTATCATCATTGTTGATTATTCCGTCACTGTTTAAGTCGGCATAAGCACCTTCAATAGGATTGTTGTTTTCATCGTATAATTGTTTGAATACAAAATAAGAATTTGGCGTATATCCTTCACTGTGAACTTGAATTGTTCCTCCTGTACCTCCTCCGATACCTCCTACGAGAATGTTTGATCCAAAAGCCAATTCTTTGATGCGTCTTTCGTATTTAGTGGCATTAAGGTTTAAGTTCCAGTTGAAGTTTTCTGATTTTACTACTTCTGAATTAATGTTCAACTCAATTCCTTTTGTAGTAAAGCTTCCAATATTCTGCCAACCGGCATTAGAGAAATTTCCACCATCTGCAAAAGCTACATTGGCTAGTAAATCATCCGATTGTTTGTAGAATACATCAATGCTTCCGTTGATTCTGTTTTTAAGAATTCCATAGTCCAAACCTGCATTGTAGGTTGTTGTTTCTTCCCATTTTAAATAAGGATTTGTGGGAGATGGTAGTCCAACTATATAGGTTTCAGGTCCAAAATAATATTGAGAATTTGGATTCCCTGTTGCATAAATTGGGAGGTAGTAATTTCTAGCATCAGTTGGTAAATCTTGTTGTCCAGTAATACCCCATCCTAATCGTAGTTTTAAATCGGAAATGAAGCTATCTTCTTTAAGGATGTCCTCTTTCATTTTCCAAGCAAATGAAGCCGCCGGGAAATTACCCCATTTTTCATTCGTAGGGAATCGAGATGAGCCATCTCTTCTGTAGGTTAATGTCAATAAATATTTATCATTTAAACTAAGATTCGTTCTACCGAAAATACCAATTAATACTAAGTCTGTATCAATTGTAGTTTCAGGGCCAGCAGAAGTAGGGTTTAGTCTATTTCTTGTAGTAAAGTTTTCAGATTCAAATTTTTGATAAGAATAACCGGCTGTTGCTTCAACATTTAATTTTCCGATTTGTTTGTTGTATACGAAATAACCATCAAATAATTGGTTAGTAGACTCAGAGCTTTCAAGTTGATCGTTTCCATATTTACCCGCAAAACTTGTTCCATTCCCGTCGGCAGTACCTGCATATTTTGGTATAAAAAGTGTTCTCTCTCCTTCGGTTCTGTCTAAACCTACATTAATTACTCCTCTTAATTCTGGTAAAAAATGGAATTTGTAATCCAATTGAGCGTTTCCGAAAATTCTATTAACACGACCTCTGTCTTTTCTTAGTAAAAGTTCTGAAACTGGATTACGAGCAGTATTGGATAATTCGGTTGGGCTTGTGGTGTTTTCAAAATAGCCTCCCCAAATGGAGTTGGAGTCATGAACAGGTTTGGTAGGGTCGAAGCGTAAAGCGCCTCCTTCCACACCATTGGTAAAACGGTTTCTTTCGTTGGAATAATTTGCGTTTACAGCTAATTTAAGGTGTTCTTTGAATAAAGTAGGATTTAAAGCTAATCCTATAGTGTTACGGGTAAATTCGTTTGTAAGTCGTAAACCTTGTTGATTAGTATTGCCTATGCTTAGTCGGGTAGGGATAGTTTTGAATAAATGACCTCTAATATTCAAGTCCTGATTGATCATCTCAGTGCTTTTTCTGTAAATTTCTTTTTGCCAATTGGTATTGTAGATAATTCTACCTTCGATAACACCTGGAGTTGCTATGTTATCCGTAGCCGAAGTTGAAGGGTCGTCAATACCTAAAAGATTGGTTTCTTCAGGGAAATAGGTTTCAATTGCGTTTACGAATTGTGCACTATTCAAAACGTCTACAGTTTTGTGTAATTTACCAAGTGTATACTGTACATTGTAATCAACAGATAAATTTTTGCTCCCTTTTTTAGTAGTAATAATGATTACACCATTAGATGCTCTTGATCCATAAATAGCTGTTGCTGAGGCGTCCTTTAAAACAGTTATGGATTCAATAGTACTAGGGTTTAGCGAGGCTAAGAACGAAGTACTTCCGGTTGCTGTCTTGTTTTCTATTGGAAGACCATCGATAACAATTAAAGGGTCATTGTTGGCAAATAAAGAAGAACCTCCTCTAATTCGGATTTCTGATCCTGATCCAGGAGCACCACTCGTGTTTACTGTTACACCTGCAATACGTCCATTTAATAAGTTTTCAGCAGTTACGATTGCTCCTTTGTTGAATTCTTTTGCTGATAGAACAGAGGCAGATCCTGTAGCATCTTTTTTCTTTACACTACCGTAACCAACAACAACTACTTCATCTAGTTTGGATGATTCTTCCTCTAAGACTACATTAACATTGTTTTGTCCGTTGAAAGTAATTGCTTTTTCTTTAAATCCTAAAAAAGTAAATAAAATGGTATCTCCATTTTTTAAATTTGATAATGAAAATTGTCCGTCAAAATTGGTGGAAACTCCATTATTTGTTCCTTTTACCGTCACGTTAACGCCAGGTAGAGGCTGACCGCTCGTGTTGTCGGTAACAACTCCTTGTAATTTACTTTGAGCCAGTAAATTAAGTGGTAACATGAGTAGTAAAAGTAGCAACTTTTTATACGATGTTTTCATACATTTTGTTTAAGTTAGAAATAGTTTTTTTAGGCATACATTTTACTTCGATACATTAAATTTAAGTAAATTTTGTAATAATTTTCACGAACACATGTTAAAACACAACCGAAAACGTTTTCGTGTTGAAAACTTTTAAGAAAAATCATATTTTTAGGTAAAAAATTTTCATTCCGAAAAATATAAATTACCTTTATTTTCAAATTGACAATTTATCATTTCACAATGAGGAAAAAAATTACCCTAAAACAGATTGCCAAAGAATTAGATGTTTCCATTTCTACGGTGTCAAAATCACTACGAAATAGCCCCGAAATTGGAGAAGAAACAAGAGAAAAAGTTCAGGCTTTTGCCAAACTGTATAATTACAAGCCAAACAATATAGCTTTGAGTCTAAAAAACAGAAAAACGAAAACGATTGGAATAATCATTCCGGAAATTGTACATCACTTTTTTGCGACTGTAATTAGTGGTATTGAACATTATGCCAATGACTATGGTTATAATGTTATTGTGTGTCTTTCTGACGAGTCATTTGATAAGGAAGTTATCAATATGGAAATGCTGGCTGGTGGTAGTATCGATGGTTTTATCATGTCGTTGTCAAAAGAAACCCAAAATAAAGGAGATTTTCATCACATATCAGAAGCCATCAATCAAGGGATGCCCGTTGTAATGTTTGATCGAGTTACTAATGATATTTTTTGTGATAAAGTGATTATCGATGATAAAACGGCCGCTCAAGACGCTGTTAATTTTCTGGTTTTTAAAGGAATGAAGAAAATTGGAATCATCACTACTGTAGATTATGTAAGTGTTGGTAAATTAAGAACCGATGGTTATTTACAGGCATTTAGACAAAATAATCTAATTGTAAAAGACGAACTGATTTTAAAGATAGAAGATATCGAGAATTGTGCTATAGCTATTGAAAAGTTTGTCGCCGAACAGGATTTGGACGGTATTTTTGCGGTGAATGAATTGTTCGCTGTAACGGCAATTAAAGCAGCTAATAAATTAGGTAAAAAAGTGCCTGAGGATTTGTCGGTTATCGGTTTCACAGATGGTATTATATCTAAATTCTCTACTCCATCAATAACAACAGTTAGTCAGGATGGTGTGGAAATGGGTAAGAGAGCGGCTAAATTATTAATCGACCGATTGGAGAACGATGAAGAGGATGAGTTCTACACTGTCGAAATTGTGGAGACGTATTTGGTGGAAAGAGAGTCGACCCGATAAAAAGTTATTAAGACTCTAACGTTGTAGTGAAGAAATTCGTTTTCAACATAGAGCGTGATTGAATGCAATCATTATATTTACCTCGATTATCAAGCATATACTTTTACTTCGAAACTAAAAATATGTATTGATAAGCACATAACGCTTATCGTAGTATAAACTTTAAATTACGATAATGGAAAAGCGTAAATTAGGTTTCTGGGAAATTTGGAACATGAGTTTCGGTTTCTTGGGAATACAATTTGGATTTGCACTACAAGGCGGATTCATGTCAAGGATCTTCCAGACATTGGGAGCAGAGCCGCATGAAATTCCTGGATTGTGGATTGCAGCTCCTCTTACCGGATTGATCGTTCAGCCAATTATTGGTTATCTGAGCGACAATACTTGGTCTCCCCGTTTTGGAAGAAGAAAACCCTATTTTTTAATTGGAGCGATTCTGAGTTCTTTTGCGCTCTTTTTTGTTCCGTACTCATCAGCTTTGTGGGTGGCAGCCGGTTTCTTATGGATTCTCGATGCTTCCATCAATGTTAGTATGGAGCCATTCAGAGCTTTGGTTGCAGATAAACTTCCTGATTCACAACGATCTTATGGTTTTGTTTTGCAAACCCTCATTATCGGAATCGGAACATGGATTGCATCGAATTTGCCTTGGCTTGTAAATAAAATGGGATTTGAGGACACTTCGGCACCCGGCGTAATTCCAGAATATGTAAAAATTGCTTTTGGAATTGGTGCTTTGGTTTTTCTAATCAGTATTTTGTATACTGTTTTAACTACCAGAGAATATCCGCCTAAAGATATCGAAGCTTTCAAGGCTGAAAAAAAAGAGAAACACTTCTTTGGAGATTTGATCGCTTCCTTAAAGGAAATGCCTTCAACAATGAAGAAACTGGGTGTGATTCAGTTTTTTAGTTGGTTCGCTTTTTTCACAATGTGGAGTATGGCAACACCCGCCTTAACAGAACACGTATTTAATTCGCCGGCACCCAACAAAGAACTTTTTGATTTTACAAAACCAGGGCAACAGGAACTTTTTGATTCAGCGAACAAGCTATTTCAGACTGCGTCGGACAAAGTTGGTTCTGCAATGGGATTATATGGATTGTCTTCAATGGCTTTTGCGTTGCTTTTGACATTCTATGCAGCCAAAAGAAGTGTGAATAGAAAGTATATTCACATGTTTTCATTAATAGCAGGAGGTTTAGGATTTATTTCCATGGGCTTTATTAAGGATCAAAGTTTACTTAATGTGTCGTTTCTTCTTATCGGACTTTCATGGGGAAGTATTTTGTCTATGCCTTATGCTATGCTTTCGAGTTCTGTAAACGAAAATAAAATGGGAATGATGATGGGGTTGTTTAATATGTTTATTGTAATTCCTCAAATCATTGCCTCTTTAGGAGGAGTCAATACATTGTCAAAACTATTTGGTAATTCTGCAATTGCGCCAATGCTTTTGGCAGGTACATCACTGGTTTTAGGAGGATTGTGTAATTTTTTAATTACTGAAGAAAAAGCAATAAAAGGATAAAGTAATGAGTAAAAAAGCATTCATATTTGATTTGGATGGTGTAATTGTCGATACGGCGAAATACCACTTTATGGCTTGGCAAAAATTAGCAGCAAGTCTGGATATTCTTTTTACCCCCGAGCATAATGAAGAACTAAAGGGAGTAAGCCGTGTGCGTTCTCTTGAAATTATATTGGAATTGGGTCGCGTTGAGGCGTCGGATGAAGACAAACAGAAATGGCTGATCCAAAAAAACGAAGATTATCTGTCCTATATTGAAAACATGGACGAATCTGAAATTTTACCTAATGTTAAGGAAACACTTGACTATTTAAAAGAAAAAGAACAAGGAATAGCTTTGGGTTCTGCAAGTAAAAATGCCCGTCCTATTCTAGAAAAAGTAGGATTGTTGCATTATTTTGATGTAATAGTGGACGGGAATGATGTTTCCAATGCGAAACCCGACCCGGAGGTATTTGTTCGAGCAGCAAAGCTTTTAGGAGTTGATACTAAGGAAGCTATTGTTTTCGAAGATTCGGTAGCTGGAATTGAAGCCGCCAATATTGCAGCAATGTTAAGTATTGGGATAGGAGATAAAAATGTATTGAAAGAAGCGAAATATTGTTTTCCTAACTTTCTGCATATGGACAACAGTTTCTTAGAAACTTTAATTAAGAATTAAAAAAAAAACATACTGAATTTGATGTTGAAATTATAACAGAACATCGAATTCTGAAATTTGAAATCGAAAATGAATCAGGATTATATTGTACCAAATAATTGGTCCATCATAGAAGAAGGATTTGAAGCGGACAGAGTGAAATCTTCCGAAAGTTTATTCAGTATTGGTAATGGTGCTATGGGGCAACGTGCCAATTTTGAAGAGGCCTATTCTGGGAAAACTTTCCAAGGAAGTTATATCGCCGGAATCTATTATCCAGACAAAACGAAAGTGGGATGGTGGAAAAATGGCTATCCGGAGTATTTTGCCAAAGTATTGAATGCGCCTAACTGGATTGGAATCACTATTGAAATTAATGGTGAAAGTCTGGATTTGGCCAAATGTAGTTCCGTGAAAAACTTCCGCCGTGAATTAAATATGCAGGAGGGTGTTTATTACCGTTCATTTGAAGCTAAATTGCAAAATAGTATTGAGGTAGCCGTAAAAGTAACGCGTTTTCTTTCTCTGGATTTGGATGAAATGGGAGCAATACATTATGAAATCACATTAGTAAATGCAGATGCAGAACTAGTTTTTAAACCGTATATTGATGCAGGTGTTCATAATGAAGATGCAAACTGGGAAGAAAAATTCTGGGAACCTCAAAACACAAAACATTACGATAATAAAGCTTTTGTTACGGCACGTACCTTTAAAACGCATTTTACGGCTACGACTTTTATGCATAATGCAATTTTTAAAGACAATGAAAATCAAAATGCTATTCCTTCAAGTATCGAAGAATCAATAGATAAAGTAGTTTTTAATTATAAAGTTGCCGCAATTAAAGGACAAGCAATTGCCATCCAAAAGTTCGGTGGATACACTGTTTCAATGAATCATAATGAAGAAAATTTGGTTCAGGCGGCCGATGATGTTTTGGCTAAAGCTAATGCATTAGGGTTTTCTGCTTTGTTGGAAAATCAGAAACAGGCTTGGTCGAAGATCTGGGAAATGAGTGATATCACTATCGATGGTGATGTTAAAGCACAACAAGGAATTCGTTTCAATATTTTTCAGCTGAATCAAACTTACCTAGGGAAAGACTCTCGTTTGAATATCGGTCCCAAAGGGTTTACAGGTGAGAAATATGGTGGCTCTACTTATTGGGATACGGAAGCATATTGTATTCCGTTTTATATGGCGACTAAAAACCAGCAGGTCGCACGTAATTTATTGGCTTACCGATACAATCAGTTGGATAGGGCAATCGAAAATGCAGGGAAGTTAGGTTTCAAAAACGGAGCGGCTTTATACCCGATGGTAACTATGAACGGTGAAGAATGCCACAACGAA
Organism: Flavobacterium sp. MAHUQ-57; assembly: GCF_051908335.1. Classification (NCBI taxonomy): domain Bacteria; kingdom Pseudomonadati; phylum Bacteroidota; class Flavobacteriia; order Flavobacteriales; family Flavobacteriaceae; genus Flavobacterium; species Flavobacterium sp. MAHUQ-57. The sequence continues at coordinate 1,629,798 of NZ_JBPZTE010000007.1, forward strand.
TGGGAAATTACTTTTGAAGAAATCCATCGTAACGGTGCTATTGCGTTTGCGATTTATAACTATTACCGTTTCACAGGAGATTACAGTTACATTCCTGAAAAAGGATTGGAAGTATTAATCGGAATTGCTCGTTTCTGGCACCAGAGAGCCAATTTCTCTACTAAAAGAGGTCAATATGTTATTTTAGGTGTAACCGGTCCGAATGAATACGAAAACAACGTAAACAATAACTGGTATACCAACTATATTGCAAAGTGGTGTATTCAATATACAGTGGAGCAAATTCATCGTGTTGCAAAGGATTTTCCAAATGATTATTCAAGAATCATGGAAAAGGTGAAATTGTCTACTACCGAAATGGAAGCGATGCAAGAAGTGGCAGAGAACATGTATTTCCCGTATTCAAAAAAACACAATGTATACCTCCAACAAGATGGATTTTTAGATAAGGAATTAGTGAAAGTGTCGGAACTGAATCAATCGGAAAGACCAATCAATCAAAAATGGTCTTGGGATCGAATCCTTCGTTCGCCATATATCAAGCAAGCCGATACACTTCAAGGATTTTATTTCTTCGAGGATCATTTTTCCAAAGAGGAATTAGAACGCCATTTTGATTTTTATGAGCCATTTACAGTACATGAAAGCTCACTATCCCCTTGCGTACATTCTATTCAGGCTGCTGTTCTAGGTAGAATGGAACAAGCGTATACTTTTTATTTGCGAACTTCACGTTTGGATTTGGACGATTACAATAAGGAAGTTCATGAAGGATTACACATTACCTCTATGGCAGGAACATGGATGAGTATTGTGGAAGGCTTCGGCGGTATGCGTGTTAAAAATGGAGAATTGCATTTTGAGCCAAGAATTCCTTCACAATGGAAAGGTTACTCGTTCAAAATCAATTTTAGAAATCAAATTGTAAAAGTCACTGTGACACAAAACGAAACACAATTTGCATTGGAAGGGAATTCTTCAATCAATGTGCATGTTTTCGGGAAAGAAATCAATGTTCAGCCCAACAGTTTAGTAACCGTTTAATTTTATAACCCTAACCGAGTTTTGCTTTGTTAGGGTTTTTATCAGTATAAAAATGAAAAAAATACTTTTCTTTTTCTTTTTGAGTTGCTCCGTTTTTGCACAAATCGAAAGGGTTGAACCGCCTTTTTGGTACGAAGGAATGCAATATTCGGATTTGCAGATTGTATTCTACGGAAAAAATATTGCTCAAAATCAGGTTTCAGTTTCAAACGGAATTGTAATCAAAAGTATTCATAAAACCGAAAATCCAAATTATCTTTTTGTAACTGTCGATACTAAAAATGTTGCTGCACAGGATTTGGTTTTTACTTTCAAGAATGGAAAAAAGTCATTCAACCAAAAGTATCAGCTTAAAAAAAGAAAAGGAAATTCTAGGGAAAGAAAAAGTTTCGACGCTTCGGATATGATGTACTTACTTATGCCTGATCGTTTTGCTAATGGGAATTATACGAACGATTCAACTGCCGATACTCAGGAGAAAGCCGATCGGAAAAACCCTGGTGGACGTCATGGAGGTGATATCGAAGGAATTATTCAAAACCTTGATTATATCAAAAGTTTGGGAGCTACAGCTCTTTGGAGTACACCACTATGTGAAGATAATGATAAAGCCTATTCGTACCATACATATGGACAATCGGATGTGTATAAAATCGATTCCCGATACGGTACTAACGAGGATTATGTGCGTCTCTCTGCTGAAATGAAAAAACGCAATATGAAGCTGGTTATGGATTATGTTACCAATCATTGGGGTGCCGAACACTGGATGTTTAAGGATATGCCTACTTACGATTGGTTTCATCAGTTTCCGGGTTATGCACAAAGTAATTATCGAATGACCACTCAATATGATGTTAATGGTTCAAAACGGGATGCAAAATATTGTATGGATGGATGGTTTGTACCTTCAATGCCCGATTTGAATCAATCAAATCCATTAGTGCTGAATTATTTGACGCAAAATGCGATTTGGTGGATTGAGTATGCCGACTTGGATGGCTTCCGTGTCGATACCTATTCCTATAACGATAAGGAAGGAATTGCAAAATGGACGAAAGCTATTACCGATGAATACCCATATTTCAATATTGTAGGTGAGGTTTGGATGCACGATCAGGCACAAATTTCGTTTTGGCAAAAGGATAGCCCAATATCAAAAATTCAAAGTTACAATTCGTTTTTACCAAGTGTAATGGATTTTACACTACACGATGTTTTTGGCAATGTGTTCAATGAAGACAATGCGAATTGGAATGATGGAACAATTAAGTTTTATGACAACTTTGTAAATGATTTTTTATACGCCAATCCGAATAACCTATTGATTTTTGCCGAAAATCATGATACCAACCGATTGAATCAAATCTATAAAAATGATTTTAAAAAGTACCAATTGGCGATGACGGTTTTGGCAACCATGAGAGGTATTCCTCAATTGTATGCCGGCTCCGAAATTGGAATGGCTGGGGATAAGGGTAAAGGCGATGCAGATATTCGTCAGGATTTTCCCGGTGGATGGAAAGAAGATACCAACAACGCTTTTTTATCTTCAGGACGCACGGAATTGCAAAAACAGTATTTTGATTTTACGGCAAAACTTTTCAATTGGAGAAAAGGGAAATCGGTAATTCATTCGGGCAAACTAATGCATTATATCCCAGAGAATAATGTGTATGTCTATTTTCGTTATAATGATGCAGAAACAGTGATGGTTGTTATCAATAATAATAAAGACAAACAAACAATTAAATTGGATCGATTCAAGGAAAGTATTCAGCATAATGCAACTGGAACAGAAGTAATTTCAGGTACAACTTTTGATATTACTAAAGAAATTGCAGTGGAAGGAAAATCGGCATTAATTCTAGAATTGAAATAAGATGAAGAAGTTTTTATTTGTATTTTTTATTTCAGTAGCGGGATTTGCTCAAAACCCGGAGCGAAAATACCTTTCCCACACTTATTACGGAAATAGGTTGGAGGTTGCTGTTTCAGATGGAACTTATTTTATTCACTTTTTAAACGATTTGATTTGTGAAACTTCCTTTGTTCCCAAAGGTGAAAAGCTAAAAACAGATTCCCATTCAGTGGTTTTGAATAGTAAAATAGGATTCAAACAAGTTATTCATAAGGATAATCTCCATATCAATAGTAAAAATATTTCGGTCAAGATTGATTTTAGCCCATTTCAAATATCGTATTATTCTAATGGAAAATTGATAACATCGGAAAAGGCAGGTTATTTCAAAAAGAAACATGTGCCGATGGATTTGACCAAAGACAACATTAAAGCGGATTCAACCGAAGTGCTTCAATTCAATCTAAACCCGGATGAAGTATTGTATGGTGGTGGCGCCAGGGTTTTAGGTATGAACCGCCGAGGGAATAAATTGCCCTTGTACAATCGCGCTCATTATGGCTACGAAACAAAATCGGAGTTAATGAATTTTACGTTGCCGATTGTGATTTCTTCTCAAAAGTATATGATCCATTTTGATAATGCCCCCGTGGGTTATTTGGATTTGGATAGTCAGAAGAATAATACTTTAGAGTATGAAACAATTTCAGGTAGAAAAACCTACCAGATCATAGTGGCCGATTCTTGGGAGGATTTAATGGCTAATTATACAAAATTAACAGGAAGACAACCTATGCCGCCTCGCTGGGCTTTGGGTAATTTTGCTTCTCGTTTTGGATACCATTCTGAAGCGGAAGCCCGAAATACAATTGCAAAATTCAAAGAAGAAAAAATACCAGTCGATGCTATTATTTTGGATCTCTACTGGTTTGGAAAAGACATTCAGGGAACAATGGGTAATCTGGAAGTATTCAGAGATAGTTTTCCGAATTTTGAAAAAATGGTGGCTGATTTCAATGCAATGGGTGTCAAAACTATCCCTATCACCGAGCCTTTTGTTCTAACTACTTCTTCCAAATGGAATGAAGCTGTCGATAAAAAAGTATTGACCACTAAATCTGACGGCACTCCTGCTACTTGGGATTTCTATTTTGGAAATACAGGTTTGGTAGATGTATTCAAACCGGAAGGGAAAAATTGGTTTTGGTCTATTTATAAAGATTTGGCCAATAAAGGTGTGGCAGGTGTTTGGGGTGATTTGGGTGAACCCGAAGTGTTTCCTTCATTTGCTAATACAATAGCCGGTTCAGCCGATGAGGTGCATAATTTGTATGGTAATCATTGGGCAAAAATGATTTTTGAAGGGTATCAGAAAGATTTCCCGAATCAACGTCCGTTTATCTTAATGCGTGCTGGATCTGCTGGTTCACAGCGTTATGGGATGATTCCTTGGAGTGGCGATGTAAACCGAACTTGGGGTGGTTTTTCTGGACAAACCGAAATTGCATTGCAAATGGGTATGCAAGGTTTGGGTTACATGCATTCGGATTTGGGAGGATTTGCCGGAGCCAATTTGGATGACGAATTGTACGTTCGTTGGTTGCAGTATGGTGTATTCAATCCTATTTTTAGACCACATGCACAAGAAGAAGTACCGTCTGAGCCTGTTTTTAGAAGCGAGAAAGCCAAAAATCTTGCTAAAAAAGCGATTGAATTGCGCTATATGCTTCTACCGTATAATTACAACTTGGCTTTTCAAAATCATAAAAAAGGAACACCTTTAATGCGTCCATTGTTTTTTGAAGAAGATGAAAATGTTGACTTGCTGAATCATTCCGATTCGTATTTATGGGGTGAGGATATCTTAGTCTACCCAATAAAAGAAAAAGGGAAACAAGCTGTTGAAGTGTATTTTCCAAAAACAGCAAACTGGTATGACCCTTACACATCCTGGAAATACGAAGCGGGGAGTACAAAGTCTGTGCAGGTATCGGAAGATAGAATTCCATATTTTGTTCGTGGTGGGAGCTTTATTCCAATGGCCTATGTCTACGGTAATACTAGTACTTATGATCAAAATAGTTTAACGGTTCATTACTATCATGATGCTTCGGTCAAAGAAAGTGAAAGGGAAATCTATTTTGATGATGGTACAACCCCTGATGCCTACGAAAAGAAGAACTTTGAGATGATTGAGTTGGAATCCAAATTTGACGGTAAGACGCTGGAATTGGAAATTGAAAGTGAAGTAGCAGATAACTACAAAGGAAAAGACAGAACCATTTTTCTGCTTATTCATAATATCGATGCAAAACCAAAGTCGGTGACTGTCTCCAAAGGAGAAATTAAAGATTCAATGGCATATACATCAAAAGTACTCGAAATAAAATGTAAGATACAACCTAATCAAGAATCCAAAATTAAAATCAAACTATAATGAAGAAATTAATCTGTTTGTTGAGTTGGTTTGTCATTGGTTTACAAATGACTGCTCAAAATAAAACCGTAATTACCAAAAATTACAATCATTCTGCATTGGATAATGCGGTGATTTACGAAGCAAATATTCGTCAGTATTCTCCTGAAGGTACATTTAATGCATTCACAAAAGATATCCCAAAACTAAAAAAGTTGGGTGTGAAGATTATTTGGCTGATGCCGATTCACGAAGTAGGGATGAAAAACCGTAAAGCGTATGGTAATGTTTCAATAGAACAAATCCCGGATAATGAAAAAGCAAAATATTTTGGAAGCCATTATGCCGTTAAGGATTATCGCAGTGTTACGCCCAATTACGGAACTAAAAAAGATTTCGATAAATTGGTTCAAACCGCACACAAAAATGGAATGTATATTATTCTGGACTGGGTTGCCAATCACACAGCATGGGATCATGCATGGATGACTGAACATCCGGAATATTATACAAAAGATAAAGACGGTAAGTTTGTTTCTCCTTTCGATTGGACAGATGTGGCCGATTTGAATTATGAGAATCCGGAAATGCGAAAAGCCATGTTTGAGGATATGAAGTATTGGATTACGAACCATAATATTGATGGTTTCCGTTGTGATGTGGCTATGGAAGTGCCGAGAGATTTTTGGGATACTACTTCGGCCGAGTTGAATAAAGTGAAACCTGTTTTTATGTTGATGGAAGCTGAACAACCGGACTTGATGCAAGATGCGTTTGATATGCAATACGGATGGACAGTACACCATATTTTTAACAAGATTTATAAAGGCGAACAAACAGTTAAAGATTTTGATGCCTATATGCAAAAAGTTTTGACGTCAAACGAATCGGACGATATTTACATGAACTTTACATCAAACCATGATGAAAATTCTTGGAATGGTACCGAATACGAGCGTTTGAATGATGCTGTAGAAACATTTGCAGCGCTGACTTTTGCAATGCCAGGTATGCCGTTGATTTATAATGGTCAGGAATACGATTTGAATAGAAGACTGAAGTTTTTTGAAAAGGATCAGTTTTCTCATACACCTGGTAAAATGATGGCAGTATACCATAAATTAGGAAAACTTAAAGTGAATAATCCCGCATTGAAAGGCGGTAAAAATGCAGCTTCTTACCAACGTATTGCCACTTCAGCAGATGATGCTATTTTAGCCTTTGGAAGAGATGGAAGTAAAGTAGTGTATTTAGGTAATTTGAGTAAAAATGCTCAGGAATTTACTGTAGAGTTAGAGGGGAAATTCTTGGATTATATGTCGGGTAAAGAAATTACTCTAACAAAAGGACAAAAAATTTCTTTTACACCTTGGGAGTATAAAATATTGATTGTTAAGTAATTGTAAAACGCCTTTTAGTAAGGCGTTTTTTTTTAATTTTGAGTATGCTAAAAATTGGTCATCGCGGAGCGAAAGGGTATGTGGCTGAAAACACCATCGAATCATTCTTGAAGGCATTTGAATTGGGTGCTGACGGAATAGAATTGGATGTGCATTTGTCTGCCGATGGTGAGGCTGTAGTCATACACGATGAAACAGTGGATAGAACCATCAAAAATGCAGCTGGATTTGTTAAAGATTTTACAGTAGCAGAATTTGAAAGGTTAGGCGTGCCTACTCTGGTTGAGATTTTTCATATGTTACCTGAAGGCAAATTTCTTAATATTGAAATTAAAGATCCAACTGCAGTTGAGGTAGTTGTATATGAGATTGAGAAATTCATTCGACTTGGTGAAATACAACAGCAATTTATAATAGTTTCCAGTTTTGATTGGGATGTGTTAAAACAAGTCAAGAATCTTAATGCTAATATACAGATAGGGGTTTTGACCGAACATAATTTAGAGGATGCTTTGGATTTTGCAAAACAAATCAGTGCTTTTAGTATTCATCCTTTTTTTGAACTCGTCTCCAAAGAAACTGTCCAAAAAATACATGATAACGGATTTCAAATGCATACTTGGACGGTTAATTCCCCCGAAGATATTACCTTTGTCTCTGAATTAGGTGTTGATGCCATTATTTCTGATTTCCCGGATAGATTATGATTGCAAATTATGACGTAGTGATTGTTGGAGGAGGAGCCGCTGGTTTTTTCACGGCGATTAATGTAGTAGAGAATAATCCAAAACTCAAGGTAGCCATTTTGGAGCGTGGAAAGGAAGTACTTTCTAAGGTGCGTGTTTCCGGTGGTGGTCGTTGCAATGTGACGCATGCCTGTTTTATTCCGAATGATTTGGTGAAATTTTATCCAAGAGGAGAAAAAGAGTTGAAAGGACCGTTTCATCAGTTTTGTTCCGGAGATACCATCGAATGGTTTGACAAACACGGAGTCGAACTTAAAATCGAAGAAGACGGACGCATGTTTCCAATAACCGATTCATCACAAACGATTATTGATTGCTTTTTAAACACTAGTAAAAAATTAGGAATTGATGTTCTCACAGGACAAAGTGTTCAGTCTGTTTTTAAAGGCGAAGCGTATTGGAAAATTGAAACCAATCAGCAATCTTTTAAGTGTGATAAATTGGTTATGACAACAGGAAGTAACCCTAAAATCTGGGATATGATGGTGTCTTTAGGGCATTCTATTGTCGAGCCGGTTCCTTCCTTGTTTACATTCAATATCAAAGACGATAGAATTAAAGATTTGATGGGAGTTTCGGCAATCGCTTCGGTTAAAGTGAAAGACAGTAAATTAAAAGCTTCCGGCCCGTTATTAATTACCCATTGGGGTATGAGCGGCCCTGGAATTTTACGATTGTCGGCTTGGGGAGCAAGAGAATTGGCGGCCAAAAATTACCACTTTATTCTTCAAGTGAATTGGTTGAATGATTTGGATTTTGATACTGTCTTAGAGGACTTGAAAGAAATTAAGGAGGAGAATTCGAAGAAAATAGTTTCTAAATTTTGTCCGTTTGAATTTCCGAAGCGTTTGTGGGAAAGTTTGCTAAAAGCCGCTCAGATTAATCCGGATACCAAATGGGCCGATGTATCTAAAAAGCAAATGACCGAACTGGTGAATCAATTAACCAATGGTCAGTTTCAAGTCAACGGTAAAAGCACTTTTAAAGAAGAATTCGTAACGGCAGGGGGTATCGATTTGAAAGAAGTCAACTTCAAAACCATGGAAAGTAAATTGCACCCGAATTTATTCTTCGCCGGCGAAATTTTAAATATTGATGCAATCACCGGAGGATTCAACTTCCAAAATGCCTGGACCGGAGGTTTTATTTTGGCGAATGCGATAACAGAAAAGATACTGGAGTAAGTCTTGGGAAAAGAAAAGTAAGCCTCGGGAAAAGAAAAGTAAGGCTTGGGAAAAGAAAAGTAAGCCTCGGGAAAAGAAAAGTAAGTCTTGGGAAAAGAAAAGTAAGCCTCGGGAAAAGAAAAGTAAGTCTTGGGAAAAGAAAAGTAAGCCTCGGGAAAAGAAAAGTAAGTCTTGGGAAAAGAAAAGTAAGCCTCGGGAAAAGAAAAGTAAGGCTCGGAACAAGAAAAGTAAGGCTTGAACAAGAAAAGTAAGGCTTGGAACAAGAAAAGTAAGGCTTGGAACAAGAAAAGTAAGGCTTGAACAAGAAAAGTAAGGCTCGGAACAAGAAAAGTAAGGCTTGAACAAGAAAAGTAAGCCTTGGAACAAGAAAAGTAAGCCTCAGATCAGGATAAGTAAGGCGCTGACCCAAAGCAATACGGTATAAACCAGAATGTAAACTAATCGTGATTCTAAGAAAACTGTTTTTTAAATGTTTAAATACCAAATACTTCCATTCAGTATAGTTGCGAAACTTACCCAAATTAAATAGGGATACAGTAAATTTCCTGCGAAACGATCTATTTTGTTGAAAGATTTGATGGTTTCATAAAGTACTAACCAAAGTAGGATTATCTCAATAAAGGCCAATAAAGGGTTTTTTAATCCGAAAAATAATAGTGACCAAAGTGCATTCAAAATCAATTGAAAAGCAAAAACGAGAAGGGCATTTTTCGTCTCGGTATTGTTTTTCTGATGTCTCGTCCAAATGATTCCGCAAGCAATACCCATCAAAATATATAAAATGGTCCAAACGGGTCCGAATAGCCAATTGGGAGGATTGAAAATAGGCTTTTCAAGTGTAGGGTACCAATTCGCAATGCTTGCTCTTGTTGGAATACTTGACAAAAAACCTACGGTTAAACAAATTAATATAGTTACGGTGGTTTTACCCCAGTTAATTTTTTTCAAAATTTAATTTTATTTCGTTTACAGGTAAAATTAAAACATTCCTGAACAAAAAAAGTATCTTTGCCAAAATTTTATTTTCATGATTTCGGAAAACGATTTTATAACTTCAGATTATACAGTGTCTATTGAAAAAGGAAATTTCCAATGGAGTGCGCCAAGCAATATTGCTTTGGTTAAATATTGGGGAAAAAAAGACAAACAGATTCCTGCCAATCCATCTATCAGTTTTACGTTGAATAACTGTAAGACAATTACCAAAATGGCTTTCGCTAAAAAAGTAAATGATGGTAGCTTTTCATTTGATTTGTTATTTGAAGGAAAACCGAAAGAGGATTTCAAACCGAAAATCCAGAAGTTTTTTGAGCGTATTTTTGAATATTGTCCGTATTTGAAAGATTTTCATTTTACGATTGATACCGAGAATACGTTTCCGCATAGCTCAGGAATTGCTTCATCGGCTTCAGGAATGGCTGCTTTAGCAATGAATGTAATGAGCTTGGAGAAAGCCTTGAATCCGTCTATTTCCGAAGACTTTTTCTATCAAAAGGCATCTTTATTGGCGCGTTTGGGTTCAGGTAGTGCCTGCCGAAGCGTGAAAGGTGAAGTGGTGGTTTGGGGAAATCATGCTGAAATTGAGGGTAGCTCTGATTTGTTCGGGGTTGAATTTCCATCAGTAATTCACGATAATTTTAAAAAGTACCAAGATACCATTTTGTTGGTGGATAAAGGTGAGAAACAAGTTTCGAGTACAGTGGGTCACGATTTGATGCACAATCATCCTTTTGCTGAAAGGCGTTTTGAACAGGCGCATGAAAATTTGTCGGCGATTAAAAATGTTTTGGAAACTGGAAATGTAGAAGAATTCATTAAAATAGTGGAGAGTGAAGCATTAACGTTACATGCGATGATGATGACTTCAATGCCGTATTTTATTTTAATGAAACCCAATACGTTGCAAATCATTAATGCCATTTGGAAATTCAGAAACGAGACCAATATCCCGGTTTGTTTTACCTTGGACGCCGGTGCGAATGTCCATGTTTTATACCCATATCATACTAAAGAAAAAGTTTTAGAGTTTATTAAGAACGAATTAGTTGGCTATTGTCAAAATGGTCAATATATTTGTGACGAAATTGGACATGGTAGTCAATTGATAATTAATAGTTAACAATTGATGGTTGAAATGAAGTCCGGAAATATTGTAAAAGAAAAATCTTTTGCATTCGCGAAAGAAATAGTTTATCTTTATAAGGTGTTGTCTGAAAATAAGGAGTTTGTTTTGTCAAGACAATTATTACGATCAGGCACATCGATAGGAGCAAATGTGAGAGTGAGCATGCACAGAGTAAAGCTGATTTTATACATAAACTTTCAATCGCTTTAAAGGAAGCAAATGAAACCGAATATTGGTTGGATTTGCTGTATGAAACTGAATTTCTGACTGAAGTGCAATTTCAAAATTGTAAAACAAAGATAATCGAGATATTGAGACTGCTTACGAGTATTATCAATACTTCAAAAAACAGATAATTATCAATTATTCATTATTAATTGTCAATTAAATATGAAAGGACCTCTATTTTACTCGAAAATCCTACTTTTCGGAGAGTACGGAATCATCAAAGATTCTAAAGGGTTAGCTATTCCTTATAACTTTTATAATGGTGCATTGAAAATTGAAGAAAACCCTTCTTCTGAAGCCATAAAATCCAACGAAAGCTTAAAACGTTTTGCTTCCTATTTGGAAGAATTACAATCGGAACAACCGCAATTGGTGACTTTTAATTCGGATGCTTTACAATCAGATGTGATGAACGGAATGTATTTCGATTCAAGCATTCCACAAGGATATGGTGTAGGAAGTAGTGGCGCTTTGGTTGCGGCGATTTACGATAAATATGCAAATAATAAAATCACGGTGTTGGAAAATTTAACACGTGAAAAATTGTTACAGTTGAAAGCTATTTTTTCTCAAATGGAATCTTTCTTTCACGGGAAAAGTTCAGGTTTGGATCCGTTGAATAGCTATTTGAGCATTCCGATTTTAATCAATTCTAAAGATAATATTGAAGCTACAGGAATTCCTACCCAAAGTACTAACGGTAAAGGTGCGGTTTTCTTGTTGGATTCGGGAATTGTAGGCGAAACAGCGCCTATGGTGAATATTTTTATGGAAAATCTTAAAGAAGAAGGTTTCCGTAAAATGTTGAAATCACAATTCATCAAATATACTGATGCTTGTGTAGAAAATTTCCTGCACGGAGACATGAAATCGTTGTTTTCGAATACTAAAAAATTATCTAAAGTTGTATTGAACAACTTTAAACCAATGATTCCGGAACAGTTTCACCAAGTTTGGCAAAATGGAATTGATACGAATGACTACTATTTAAAATTATGTGGTTCAGGTGGTGGAGGCTATATCTTAGGCTTTACACAAGATTTGGCAAAAGCTAAAGAATCGTTAAAAAATTATAAGTTGGAAGTGGTATATCAGTTTTAAAAAATAACTTTAAACTTTTATAACTTTAAACTTTCAACTAAAACATGCTTACCAGAAGGACAAAATTATTACTGATGAAAATTCTCAGTTTGTTTTCTGTGGTACGTGGATATAATATTCCTATAATTGTTTTAGCACAATATTTGTCTTCTATTTTTATTCTAGCGCCCGAAAAGAGAGCATTGGATGTGATTTTGGATTGGAGATTGTTTATATTGGTTTTTGTTTCTACTTTGACAATTGCTTCAGGATACATTATCAACAATTTTTACGATTCAGAAAAAGATTTAATCAATCGCCCGAATAAATCCATGTTGGATCGTTTGGTGAGTCAAAAAACAAAACTTCAGGTGTATTTTGCACTTAATTTCCTGGCTACTGCATTAGCTTTTATTATTTCATTCAGAGCTTCACTTTTTTTTGCAGTTTATATTTTTCTGATTTGGTTTTATTCACACAAGCTAAAGAAATATCCCATCATAGGAAATCTAACCGCTTCTTTATTGGCGGTGTTGCCTTTCTTTGGAATTTTGATGTATTTCAAAAATTTCTATTACGTTATTTTTGCTCATGCTTCTTTTTTATTGTTGCTGATATTGATTCGTGAAATGATCAAAGATTTGGAAAATATTAAGGGAGATGTGGCGAATAACTATCAAACCATTCCTGTACGTTTTGGAGAGAAAGTTTCCAAGCAAGTGATTACCACTTTGACTATTGCTACAGTTATTCCGGTATACATTCTGATCGAAAAATTTGATGTTGGCTATATGGACATCTATTTTTACATCACTTTTATTGTATTGATTGGTTTCTTGTTTAAACTATGGAAATCTAATCTGCATTCGGATTATGTGCATCTTCACAATGCTCTTAAAATATTAATTGTTGCTGGAGTTTTCTGTATTGTTTTAATCAATCCGGAGGTCTTAATTCACGGAAGAGCTCTTTTGCGTCTGTAATTTTTTAATTTTCTTCTAAATCGAAGAAAGTCTAAAATTTAGTTGCTAGACGAAGTCAAAGAACAGTTGTGAAGTTTATTAATGGGCAAATTAATGGCATTAAACATAGGGTAATTTAGTAAACGTTTCTTTATCAAATAAGAAGTAAGTCATTCGAACTTTTTAATTTGCTATCTTTGCAAAAAGATTTTGAAAAATGAATAACGGAAGAGGGAATAGTAAACGCAATACAACAGGTAAATCAAGTGCGGGAGGTAAAAGACCAAGCGCGGCTGCTAAATCAGGATTTAAAAAAGGAGTCACTAAATCGGATGCTCCAAAATCAAAACCATTTTTTGATAAAAAACCCAAAGCGGTTAAAAAAGAGAAAACTGATGATATTCGTTTGAATAAATACATTGCTAACTCGGGCGTGTGCTCTCGTCGTGATGCAGATATCTACATCCAGTCCGGAAACGTAAAAGTAAACGGGGAGGTAATCACCGAGATGGGTTACCAAGTAAAACCGGGAGATGTGGTTAATTTTGATGGAAGTATTGTTATTCCTGAAAAAAAGGAATACATTTTGTTGAATAAACCAAAAGGGTTTACAACTTCAAAAGACGAGGATGCAAGCGCAAATAATGTATTGGATTTAGTACGTAGTGCGACCAAGGCAAAACTACAGCCTGTTGGACGTATGGATAAAACAACTACAGGTTTGTTGTTGTTTACAAATGATACCGATATGGTTCGTAAGTTTACAGAGCCAAATCAACGTTCTTCAAAAGTGTATCAGGTTTCTTTAGACAGAAACTTGAAATATGAGGATTTGGAAAAAATCGCTTCTGGAGTTACCATTGATAATCATAAAATTTGGGTTGAAGAGATTTCATATGTTGAAAATGCTCCGAAATCTGAAATTGGAATCAAAATGAAAACCAGTAATGTGAAAGTGGTTCGTAATATTTTCGAACATTTAGATTATAACGTGTTAAAGGTAGATCGTGTTGTATTTGCTGGTTTAACAAAGAAAAATATCGGAAGAGGTTATTGGCGTTTTCTAACCGAACAAGAGATTATCAACTTGAAAAATAGTTAATTTGAAAAGCATAATTTTAAAATTCCTGTTAAATATTTAACGGGAATTTTTTATTTAGATAGGTTTCGGCTAGTTTTATGCTGCCAAAAATAAAGAACCATGAAAAGAATAACTATTTTCGGAATTGCGATGTTGGGTTTACTTCAATTCACCAGTTGTTCCAAAAAAACAAGTCAAGATTTTAAAACACTATCTCAGAATTATTTCAAGGAGAAAAACGAATTGGATCCTTTGAATGCAACGCTTAACGGACAAAATGATTTCAATGATCAGTTTGTTTTTGAAATGACGGATACCTATCGTCAGAAGCAAGCGGTGTTCTTTGATAAATACCAAAAAGAGTTGTCCGCTTACGATTTGACAAATCTCTCCGAAGAGGAAAAAATTAGTTATGAAATTATAAAATGGGAGACAGAAGTTGGTCAGGATTTGTTAAAAACTGAAGCCAATTTAATGCCGGTTCATCAATTTTCCGGAACACATTTAACCATGACACAGTTTGCAAGTGGTACTGCAGCACAGCCATTTCAAACAGAAAAGGATTATCGTAATTTCTTGAAACGAATGGATGCCTACAGTGTTTGGATTGATTCGGCTGTTGTTTATATGAAAAAAGGGATGGCTAAGAAGTTGGTTTTACCGAAAGCATTAACAGAGAAATTGATTCCGCAGTTTGAAGATCAAATTACTGCTAAAGTCGAGGATAATTTGTTTTACTCGACGATTAAAACTATGCCAAAAGAGTTTTCGGTAACTACCAAAGAGCAATTAGCGTCGGAGTACAGTACAATGATTACTGATAAATTGATGCCTCAGTATCAGAAAATGACTGATTTCTTAAAAAATGAATACTTGCCTGCTTCAAGAGCAACAAGTGGTCTCGGAAGTTTAGCTGGTGGTGATGCTTTGTACGCTGGTTATGCCAAACAATGGACAACCACTACTATGTCTATTCCTGAAATACACGAATTGGGTTTGAAGGAAGTAGCGCGATTAAAAGCGGAAATGGAAAAGGTTAAAAATGAAGTAGGATTCAAAGGTACAATTGTTGAATTTTTCAATCATGTGCGAAATAAAAGGGAATTGATGCCATTCAAAAAACCGGAGGATGTTGTTGCTAATTTCAATGCCTATCATAAAAGAATCAAACCTAATGTAGATAAATTGTTTGCCTTACAACCAAAAACTCCTTTTGAAGTAAGAAGAGTTGAAGCATTTAGAGAAAAAACGGCGAGTGCTGAATATATTCAAGGTAGTGCAGATGGAACACGTCCTGGTATTTTTTATGTGCCTATTCCAGATGTAACGAAATACAATTATTATGGGGACGAAGATTTGTTTTTGCATGAAGCAATTCCTGGACATCATTTTCAAATTTCATTGCAACAAGAAAATGAAGATTTACCTGACTTTAGACGTTTCAATTGGTTTGGTGCTTATGGAGAAGGATGGGCATTATATACTGAAAGTTTAGGGAAGGAATTGGGCTTGTATGAGGATCCGTACCAATATTTCGGAATGTTAGGTAACGAAATGCATCGCGCCATTCGTTTGGTGGTCGATACGGGCTTGCATTCGAAAGGATGGACTCGTGAGCAGGCGATTCAATATTCATTGGAAAATGAAGCCGAAAGCGAAGCTAGTATCATTTCAGAAGTGGAACGTTATATGGCAATTCCTGGACAAGCATTGTCTTATAAAATTGGGCAGTTGAAAATTATGGAGCTCCGCAAAAAAGCATCTGTTGCGATGAATGATAAATTTGATATCAAAGTCTTTCATCAGAAAGTATTGGAGTCCGGAGTTATGCCTTTGGCACTTCTGGAAAGTAAAATCAATAATTGGATTACAACGGGAACTTAATTTCCCGTTTTTTTTGTGCTTAAAAATAGCTATTTACAAATAAAGTAGGTAAATTCAGTATAAATTATAATTGAGGATTGTACTTTTGTAATATGAATTTGAATATCAAAAAAATACTGTACAAAGGGTTAAAAATTAGCGGAATAACAATTGGTTCTGTTTTGCTTCTAATGTTTCTTTTACCCCTGCTTTTTCCCGGTAAAATTGCCGAGGAAGTAAAGTCATTTGCAAATAAAAAGCTAAATGGCGAACTCAATTTTAAAGAAGCAAATTTGTCTTTTTTTAGCCATTTTCCATCTTTAACACTAACCTTGACCAATTTTTCACTAAAAGGTTCGGTGCCTTTTCAAAATCAAAATTTAGTTAAAGCACAAGATGTTGCGTTTGGTGTGAATATCAAAAGCCTTCTTTTTGAAAGCGCGGTAAAGATCGATGAAATTTATGTTTCTGATGCAGAAATGAATGTTTTGGTGGATGAAAAAGGTCAGGCAAATTATAATGTATATGTTTCGGAAAAACCTACCAAAAAAGAGAAATCGGGTGAAACCTCTCTTCGTTTGGATCGCATTCAAATCGAAAATACACATTTAATATACAATGATAAATCGGCTAACATCTTAATTAATGCGTTAGGATTTAATTATTTAGGAAAAGGTGATTTTGATAAGGCAATCTTTGATTTGGAAACGGAAGCCCAGATTGATTCTTTTGATTTTGCTTTCGGCGGTGAAGAATATTTGAAAAATAAAAAAGTAAATGCGGAGTTGATTACGCAAATCAATACCAATTCCTTGGCTTTTGTTTTTCAACAAAATAACTTGATAATTAATCAATTGCCAATTGACTTTATAGGGAAATTAAATTTCCTGAAAAGTGGATATGATTTGGATTTTAAAGTGGAATCGAATGACAGTGAACTACATGATTTCTTTACCGCATTGCCACCTCAATATGTTAAGTGGCTTGAGAAAACTGAAATCGGAGGAAAAACGGATTTGTTGTTGACCTTGAAAGGAATTTATAACGTAGAAGAAAATAAAAAACCGGATTTGGCATTTGCCATGAATATTAGAAATGGTTTAGTAAATTATAATCAATCGCAAAACCCTGCGTCGAATTTGATGTTGCAATTGGATACAAAATTGCCCTCATTGGATGTGAATCAACTTTTGGTCAAAATTACACCGCTTTCGTTTAGTATGGGTAAGGATTACTTTAATGGTGTTGTTGAAACCGTAGGTTTGACATCTCCTTCCATCAAAGCGACAATTAAATCTGATTTAGATTTGAAGAAATTGCATTCGGCTTTAGGAATCCAAAACATGGATTTTTCAGGTAAGCTAATTGCTGATGTGAAAGCTAATGGAATCTATAACAAAGAAAAAAGATTGTTTCCGGTGACAAAGGGTAGTTTTATCCTTCAAAAGGCAAGCCTTAAAACGCAATGGTATCCAAATCCAATTTCGAATATTGATTTGACAGCAAATGTGAGTAATACATCTGGTCAGTATAAAGATTTGAATGTTAAAATTACCCCAGCTTCTTTCGATTTTGAAGGTAAGAAAATGTATGTAAATGCTTCATTTGAAAATTTTGATGATGTTATTTATGATGTGAAAGCAAAAGGAGAGATTGATTTGGGAAGGGTTTATAAGGTTTTTTCTCAAGAAGATTTGAATATTGAAGGTTTTGTAAGAGCAGATTTATCATTGAAAGGTAGACAAAGTGATGCAACAAGAGGGAATTATAATCGTTTGCGAAATAGTGGTACGTTGTTTTTACAGAATATCAGTACAACTTCTGCATATCTTCCAAAGCCCTTTGTGATTAAGGAAGGGTTGTTTACATTCAATCAGAATTCGATGTCTTTTAAGAACTTTTTGGCTTCTTACGGGCAGTCCGATTTTAAAATGAACGGGCAAATGCAGAATACTATCAACTTTGTAATGTCTGATAAAGCAATTTTAAAAGGAGAATTTAAAGTGGAATCCAATTATATCAATGTTGATGAATTCATGTCAGGATCTTCAATAGGCTCGGAATCTGACTCGTCTAAAAATAGTTCTTCTTCATCTTCTGGTGTGGTGGTTGTGCCGCCAAATTTTGATTTTAGTCTGTTGACCAATTTTCGCAAGGTGAATTTTGATGGGCTGAGTATCAATAATCTGACAAGTTATCTGAGAATGGGTAAGGGTGAAATCCAACTGAAAAATATGGGATTTAATTTGATTGGTTGTTCTACTAAAATGAATGCGTCTTACAAGAATATCGGTACACAAAAAGCAGTTTTTGATTATAAAATTACAGCGAATGAATTTGACGTAAAAAAAGCGTATAACGAGGTGAAAATGTTTCGTGATATGGCGCCAGCTGCAAAAACAGCCGAAGGTATTGTTTCGTTAGATTATAATGTGGCCGGTTATTTGGATAAAAATATGAACCCAATCTATCCTTCTTTGAAAGGTGGTGGGGTATTGTCGGTGAAGAAAGTAAAGATGAAAGGTTTTAAGTTGTTTAACGCAGTTAGTAAAACAACAGAACACGAAGGGATTAAAAATCCTGATCTTTCAGAAATAGATATCAAGACGGTGGTGAAAAACAATATAATGACCGTAGAGCAGTTTAAGTTCAAAGTGGCGGGATTTCGACCGAGAATTGCCGGGCAAGCTTCTTTGGATGGAAAATTGAATCTTAAAATGCGTTTAGGTTTGCCGCCTTTGGGTATTATAGGAATTCCATTGAAGATAACCGGTACTCAGGATAAGCCTATTGTTAAGATAGGGAAAAAATCAGACGATTTGGAAGAGACAGAATACAATGAATCTACTGGTGATACTATAAAAAAAGCCAATCCGTAAGGATTGGTTTTTTTTATGAAAACAAAAAACCCGAATATTGCTATTCGGGTTGTAAGTGGTGCCTCCAGGAATCGAACCAGGGACACATGGATTTTCAGTCCATTGCTCTACCAACTGAGCTAAGGCACCATTATGTTTGCTTTCGTTAAGCGTGTATTGCTTGTTGATTGCGGGTGCAAATATAGAACCATTTTTCATTTATCCAAAACAATTTTTTAAAAAAATCTATTTGTACCTTAGCCGAATCAATATTTGAATTTATGATTTTAACCATAGATGTAGGTAATACCCGAATTAAAAGTGCTGTTTTTGAGCAAAATACGTTAATTGAGAACTCTGTTTTTTTGCTTTCTGAGTTTCAAATTTCAGTCGAAAAAATTTTAAAAAAATTTCAAAAAATTTCAGTTTTGGTCATTGCATCGGTTGGAAAAATTGAAAAAGAGGCCTTAGATGTCTTTTCAGATAAGGTAAAAATCTATGTTGTTGATCGCGACAAAGCGTTTCCGTTTGTAAATAATTATGCGACGCCATATACTCTAGGGATTGATAGGATGGTTTTAGCTTCGGGAGCTGTTCTGCACTATCCTAATCAAAATAGGTTAGTTATTGATGCAGGAACTTGTGTGACTTATGATTTTATAGATGCTGAAAACGTATATCATGGTGGTGCAATTTCTCCAGGAATGCGATTGCGATATGAGGCAATGCATAATTATACTGCGAAGTTACCGTTGTTGATGTTGGAAGAACCCTCAAGTGTTGTTGGTAATTCTACCCAACAATCCATGCACTCTGGAGTGGTTAATGGACTTGCTTTTGAAATTGACGGCTATATTGATGCTCTGAAGTCTCAAAATGAAAACTTTATCATAATTTTAACGGGTGGTGATGCTAATTTTTTGGCTAAACGATTAAAAAATACCATATTTGCCAATTCAAATTTTCTACTGGAAAGTTTGCATTATTTATACCAATATCAAATCAACAATGATTAAGAAAATAATTTTAGGAAGTGTATTCCTTTTTTCATTACATACTTTTGCTCAAGAAGGAACTGCTTCGCCATATTCATCTTATGGGATTGGAGAAGTTAGGTTCAAAGGAACAGTCGAAAACAGATCGATGGGTAGTTTAGGAATTGTGAATGACAGTATTCACATTAATTTGTTAAATCCAGCTTCATTTTCATCTTTGAAATTAACCACTTTTACAGTAGGTGGTACTTATTCTCCAACAAAATTAGAAACAACAGAAGAGGAGCAAAAAGCAAGAAGAACAAGTTTTGATTATTTGGCAATGTCATTCCCTGTTAGTAAAAAATTAGGGATTAGCTTAGGGTTGATGCCTTATTCATCTGTTGGGTATAAAATCGTGAACGTTACAGATACAGAAGGAACGAAATTTACGGGCATAGGTAATGTGAATCGTTTTTTTGCTGGTGCAGGATATCAAATCACCAAAGAACTAAGTGTTGGTGCTGATTTGTCATATAATTTTGGACGTATTGAAAAAAGTGCAGTTTTTATATCTTCTGATATCCAATTTGGTACAAGAGAGATTAATGTTGCCGAGTTAAATGGACTTACATTTAAAACGGGATTAAGTTTTAAAACGAAAATTAAAAAATATGACTTTGTTTCTGGATTGACATTTGTTCCAACTTCGGTGCTTAATTCAGATAACGCAAGAAACATCGCAAAGATTACCTATAGCCAGTCAGGAGACGAAATAGTATGGGATTCTGAAGATGTGGAGATTCCTAATTCGGAAATTCGTTTGCCTTCTAAGTTGGCCTTGGGTGCTGGTTTTGGGTTGGACAAAAAATGGTTTATTGGAATGGAATCTACTTTTTCGAGTAAAGGAGATTATGCTGTAACGTATCCTAATGCTTCTTACGAAAGTGCGACCAAAATTGCTTTAGGAGGTTATTATATACCAAAATACAATTCGTTTTCGAGTTATTTTGATCGAATTACTTATAGAGCCGGACTTAGATATGAAAATACTGGGTTAATCGTGAACAATCAATCTATAAAAGATAAAGCGTTGACTTTAGGTTTTGGAGTGCCAATCGCAGGAACTCTTTCAAATATCAATATTGGGATTGAATACGGTAAACGAGGAACTGTTGACGCGGGATTGGTTCGTGAAAACTACATGAACTTTTCGGTTGGTTTGTCTTTCAACGACAAATGGTTTGTAAAACGTAAATTTGATTAATAAGTGACTTTGTTATTTCAAATACAATGGATGAAAAAAGTGATGTTGTTAATTGCAACAGCACTTTTTTTAGTTTCTTGTGAAAGTAATTTTAAAGAAGTACAAAAAATTAATATCACCGAATTAAATCCAGTCGGTGAAGCTCAGCAATTTAACTTGAAATATACCGATTCAGGTAAGATTAAAGCGGTTTTGGTTTCTCCACAAATGCTTGATTTTTCTCATCTTGAATTTCCGTTTACAGAGTTTCCTAAAGGAATCGATGTTACAATTTACGATGATGCTGGAAATAAAAACTTTGTTAAGGCCAATTATGCCATTTCATATGCTGTGTCAAGTATAATCGAATTGCAAGGGAATGTGAGTATTACAACGCATGATGGGAAAAAGCTGGAAACCGAGCAATTGTATTATGATCAGAAAAACGAATGGTTTTTCACGCAAAAAAACTATGTGTTTACAGATAAAGGAAGTGTGATTAAAGGAGTTGGTATCGACTTTAGTAAAGACTTCAAGTATTTGGATTCACAACAAATTATAGGGAATTACAGTCTTTAAAAACAAATAATATGAATTATATGAAGTATACGCAATATGCGTATTTAATAGCGGGAATTGTGTTGTTGGTAGATGGTGTTATTAAATTGAATACTGCCGACGCTAATGCGTATTTGATTTTAGCGATGGGAGTTTTGGCGATTGGTTTGTTCTTCTTTCGTAGAAAATTTGCTAAAAAATTCGAGGACAGAAATAAGAATCAATAAAAAATTAAACTTTCTATTAAAATAAAAGCGAACATCTTTTATTATTTCATAGATAATTGTATTTTCGCCCACTGAATAAAAAAATAAAATAATATAATGGCAGTTTTATCTAAAATTAGACAACGTTCATTGCTGGTAATTTCTATTGTTGGATTATCATTGTTTGCGTTCATTATCGGAGCTTTAATCGAAAATGGCGGTTTCGGGACTGGGTCTAGAAACGCTGGTACTATTAATGGATCTGATATTTCTTATGAAGACTTTAGAATTAAAGTTGACAACGCTCAAAAAAGTCAGCCAGGCATGTCGATGATGCAGGCTACAAATGGAGTTTGGGAACAAGAAGTGAGAAGAGTATTGTTGGAAAATCAGTTTGAAAAATTAGGATTGCGTTTAGGAGATGATCAATTGATTTCTGTGATTCAGGATGATCCTCAGTTTGCTCAATTCAAAGGACCAAACGGAAAATTCGATAAAGGAAGATTTAACGAAATGGTATCTTCTTTCAAACAATCTCCGGAAAGATGGCAACAATGGTTGAATTATGAAAAATCACTGGCGCAGTTTGCAACTGAGCAGATGTATAATTCAATCTTAAAGTCTGGAGTTTACACTACGAAAGCAGAAGGTAAATTCAACTATGAACTAGAGAATAACAAAGTTACTTTTGATGTAGTTGCTGTTCCTTATACAACTATTGACGATAAGAAAGTGGAATTGACTGATGATGAAGTTATCGCTTACATGAAGAAAAACGAGAAAAAATTCAAAGCGGAAGAATCTCGTGAATTGGAATATGTTTTAGTGGAAGACAAAGCATCAGCTGCTGACGAAAAAGCAATTAAAGATAAAATCAACGGTTTGTTAAGCGCTTCTGTAATGTACAATGAAGCTACTGGTAAAAATGATACTGTTGCTGGTTTCAGAAATACAACAAAAATAGCTGAGTTTGTAAATGCAAATTCTGATATCAAATACGATTCAACGTATATTGCTAAAAACGAATTGCCTATAGATCATGCTCAGGCTTTATACAATAGTGCTCCGGGTTCTATTTACGGACCATATGTTTTTGGAGATTATTACTGTATATCAAAAGTAATTGCTAAAAAAGCAGGTATCAATGTTAAGTCAAGCCATGTGTTGGTTGCTTACAAAGGTGCAATGCGTTCGCAATCGAATATTACTAAAGAGGAAGCAAAAGCAAAAGCGGATGGAATTTTAGCGCAAGCACAAGCTAATCCAGGTTCATTCGCGATGTTAGCTTTTACAAGTTCTGATGATACTGGTTCAAAACAACAAGGTGGAGATGTAGGTTATATCACTAAAGATGCTGGTTTTGCTCAAAAATATAAAGATTTTGTTTTCGGTAACCCAGTGGGTAAAATTGGATTGGTTGAAACAGAATTTGGTTACCACATTATCAATGTAACAGATAAACAAGACGGTATTCGTTTGGCGACAATCGCAAGAAAAATTGTTCCTTCTGAAGCTACAAGCAATGAAAATTTTACAAAAGCTTCTCAGTTTGAAATTTTAGCAAATGACAAAGATTTTGCTCAA
Source organism: Flavobacterium sp. MAHUQ-57 (assembly GCF_051908335.1). NCBI lineage: Bacteria > Pseudomonadati > Bacteroidota > Flavobacteriia > Flavobacteriales > Flavobacteriaceae > Flavobacterium > Flavobacterium sp. MAHUQ-57. The sequence continues at coordinate 1,653,214 of NZ_JBPZTE010000007.1, forward strand.
GCAGCTAAAGAAAGTAAATTGACTGTTGCGCCAGTTGCTAAAGTATTAGCATTGGATGAAAATATTCAAGGAGTTGGTCCTCAGAGAGAAATCGTACGTTGGGCATTTGGTGCAAGTGAAGGTGATGTAAAACGTTTTGAAACTTCTGCTGGTCATGTTGTAGCGCGTTTGAAGAAAGTGAATCCTAAAGGATTAATGCCAATCGCAGATGCTAAGAATATGTTTGGATATAAATTGTTAAATGAGAAAAAAGCAAAATTAATCGAGGCTAAAATGACTGGAACTACTTTAGAAGCTGTTTCTAAAGCTACTGGATCTCCAGTAAAAGAAGCGAAAGATGTAGTCGCAGCTAACTCTTATATCGAAACTATCGGGCAAGAGCCTAAAGTTGTAGGTACAGCTTTCTCTTTAAAGCCAGGAACTGTTTCTCAGACAATTGCAGGAAATTCAGGTGTATTCAAAATTAAAGTGAAATCTACTGCTAAAGCGCCAGCTGCAAAAGATTATAATGATATCGTGAAAAGAGTAGCGAGTCAGTCAAAAGGATCGTTGGCAGGTAGAGTTTTTAATAACTTAAGAGAAGATGCTGATATCGAAGATAACAGAGCTAATTTCAATTAATTATTGAAATAGTATAAAGATATAAAAGCCGAGCAATGCTCGGCTTTTTTTATAATATCATATTTTGATATTGTATTATTACTTCATACCCTTTTGAAATGAAATAAGGGGATGGGTCTTCTTTAGAAATGACTAAAACAAAGTCGCCACCCCATGCGCCAAGACTTTTTACCACTCCATTGAAATCTGGGAATAAAGCCTCCTGAACCGTTTGCATTTCAAGAATTTGACTCATTTCAACTTCATGTTTCCTAATCGCATTAGCAAAATTTGTAAGTTCTTTGCTTTGAATTACCTCTTGAGTGATCTCGTTTATAGTAGGGATTATTTTGTCAATATCTCCTTGCCTGTTGTAATAGGATGCAATTGCTTCCCGACTGTTTTGTTTTTGATTTAAATAAACAAAATAAATTTTATCTGTAAAATCAGGATCAAAAGTAACTGGCGTCACAGTTGGTGAGCCATTGTTTAATTGATAAAGGAGTGGGCTGTTGTGTTGAGCACAGGCAATGTCATAACCGCTGCCACCAAAACTGTTTTTAAGCAAAGCAAAGGCGTCAATTTGTAGCCATTGGGCTATGTTGTTGATTAAAGTCGACGATGTGCCTAATCCCCATAATTTGGGGAATGTCAGCTCTGTTTTTATTTTATAACCAACATTTGGGTGCAATACTTTTGGATTGAGTAAGTAAGCGTGATGCAAAATTGCAATCAGTGTTGATTTGATTTTATTGTCTTCGAATTTGGTTTTTTGTACAATGTCTTCAAATCGAAATTCACTTTCAAACCAAATGCTTCCGTCGCTATCAAAACTTGTCCAATGAAAAGTAGCTGGTAGGCCTTCTTCTATAACAAGATATTGGCCAAACTTTGTCGGTAAAGCAAAAGCCTGAGCGCCATCAAGGACTACATACTCGCCAGTGATTAAAAGTTTGCCATTACTATAAAAGGTTTGTTTCATTGTTTGCTATGGAAAAGGCGGAAGTTATTTTCTAATTTCTGTTAAATAGTCAACTACGGCACTGTGTGTAACCGTGTTTTTTTCAAAATGTTTCACCACTTGCTTGCGTTCTTCTTCGGAAGCATTAAACTGGTTTAAGATGTTCATCAGATGCATTTTCATATGACCTTGTTGAATCCCGGTTGTAGTTAAACTTCGTAAAGCTGCAAAGTTTTGTGCCAAACCTGCTACCGCCACAATTTGCATCAACTCATGAGCAGATGGTTTGTCTAACATTTCTAACGCAATTTTTACCATTGGATGTAAACTAGTTAATCCGCCCACTGTACCTAATGCTAAAGGGATTTCCATCCAAAAAGTAAAAATGCCATTTTCTATTTTAGCATGCGATAGGCTTGAGTATTTTCCATCTTTTGAAGCATAAGCATGAACGCCGGCTTCCACTGCACGGAAGTCATTTCCGGTAGCCAATACAACTGCATCAATACCATTCATGATACCTTTATTGTGTGTTACGGCTCTGTAAGGTTCAATTTCGGCAATACGAACTGCTTGGACAAATTTTTCGGCAAATTCTTGGGGGTTTTCAATGTGTTTTTCTGCTAGTTCCTCAACTTTACACGATACTTCTGCACGTACTAGGCAATTGGGAACATAGTTGGATAAAATACTCATCACGACAGTGATGTTTTTTTCTTCTTCAGTAAACGAATTAAATGTTAGGGCTTCCTCTTTTAATGTTTTGGCAAATTGCTCTAAACATGAGTTTATAAAGTTGGCTCCCATCGAGTCTTTTGTCTCGAAAGTGGCATGTAGCTGGTAATAATTGTCTAACTCGGAAGTTTTGTCTTTTAAAATGATATCAAGAATTCCTCCGCCTCGCTTCTGCATGTTTTTGGTCATGCTTTCGGTTTCGGTAGAGAATTTTGGTTTGATGGTATTGAAGAAGGATTTCAACTTTTCTTTGTCACCTTCGTACATAAAATGCACTTGTCCGATTTTTTCAGTATTGATAACAGTAGCTTTGAATCCGCCTCGACTTCCCCAAAATTTTGCCGATTTACTTGCAGCTGCCACCACAGAGCTTTCTTCGACAGCAAAAGGTATGGTGTAATTTTTTCCGTTAATGGTAAAGTTAGGAGCTACTCCAAGTGGAAGATAAAAATTGGTAATGGTGTTTTCGATGAATTCATCATGCAGTTTCTGTAAAGCAGTATCTGCATTCCAATATTTTTTTATGATTTGGATGGCTTCTTCCGAATTGGAGAAATGTGTGGAAGCAATCCAATTTATTTTTTCTTCTTTGGATAGTTTTGAAAATCCGGAAATACTTTTGGACATTTTTATGTAATTTATTAAGCTGCAAAGATAATCGTAGTGTTCAAAATATCGAGAATAAAAGCGTTTTTAAATTTTACATATTGTTTCAAACTTAAGCTTTTAACAAAATAATATGTGTTTATGTGGGTTTTTTTTACTAAAATTGGGCGTTTTTTTACATCATCAATTCATGAAACAGATACGATTTATTGCGTTATGTCTAGTATTGGCTTCATTTTCAGCCATTGGACAACAAAAACTTACATTAGAGGAAATTTGGGGCGGAGCCTTCAGAACTCAAGGAATGACAGCTTTAGAAGCTATGAAAAACACGAATCAGTATACCGTGTTGAATTTTGACAGAGCCTCCAAAACGTCTCAAATTGATCTTTACGATTTTGCTACTTTGAACAAAGTGTCTACGTTAATCGATACAAAAGATTTTAAACAATTGGAAGGTATAGATAGCTATACTTTTAGTAAAGACGAAAAGAAAATTTTGATTGCTAATAATTCGGATCAGATTTTCCGCCACTCTTTTGTTGCCGATTATTTTATTTATGATACAGCAACTAAATCATTAGCTAAATTAGCAGAATATAAAGTACAGGAGCCAACTTTTTCACCTGACGGAACCAAAATTGGATATGTCTACCAAAACAATATGTATGTGTATGATGTGGCTACAAAGTCCCACAAGCAAATCACTACTGATGGTAAAAAGAATTCCATAATTAATGGTGTGACCGACTGGGTTTACGAAGAAGAGTTTTCTTTTGTTAAAGCGTACGACTGGAATGCGGCTTCTGATAAAATTGCTTTTATTCGTTTTGATGAAACAGATGTTCCTGAATTCTCGATGGATTTTTACAACGAAGGATTATACCCTACACAAAACGTATTTAAATATCCAAAAGCAGGTGAAAAGAATGCTTTGGTTTCTTTGCATATTTACGATGTGAAGTCGGGAGCTACTAAAAAAGTAAATCTGGACAATTACAATGATTTCTATATAGCACGAATCGAATGGACTAATGATGCTAATATAGTAAGCGCACAGGTGTTGAATCGTCACCAAAACAATCTTGATTTATTGTTTGTCGATGGTAATTCAGCTACAGCGAAGGTGGTTTTGAACGAAAAGGATAAAGCTTACGTGGATGTGACTGATAATTTGACATTTCTAAAAGACAACAGTTTTATCTGGACTTCTGAGAAAGATGGTTTCAATCATATTTACCATTATGATAAAACAGGTAAATTAAAAAAACAAATCACGAAAGGTGCTTGGGAAGTAACAAATTACTATGGATTTGATGAAAAATCAGGAATGATTTACTATCAATCGGTAGAAAATGGTTCTATTAATCGTGATGTATATGCAATAAAATTAGATGGAAGTGGTAAAAAACGCTTGTCTACTTCAACAGGAACCAATGCAGCTACTTTTAGTCCAAACTTTCAATATTTCATTAATGCTTTCTCAAGTAGTAAAAATGCACCGAAGTATACTTTGCATGAAACAAAAACAGGAAAATTAATCAAGACAATTGTTTCGAATGAGGTATTGGAAAGTAAATTGGCTGCGTACAATTTGCCATCTAAAGAATTTTTTGAAATTACTACAGAGAAAGGACATAAATTGAATACTTGGATGATTAAGCCAAAAGATTTTGATCCCAATAAAAAATACCCGGTTTTTATGTTTCAATACTCAGGGCCAGGTTCGCAACAAGTAGATAACGCTTGGAATGCAACAGATGATTATTGGTTCATGATGCTAGCACAACAAGGCTATATCGTTGCTTGTGTAGATGGACGTGGTACTGGTTTCAAAGGTGCCGAATTCAAAAAATGTACTCAAAAAGAATTGGGTAAGTTTGAAGTGGAGGACCAAATCGATGCTGCCAAAGTATTTGGAACTTATTCTTATGTTGATAAATCTAGAATTGGTATATTTGGCTGGTCTTACGGAGGATTTATGGCTTCTAACTGTATTTTTCAAGGAGCTGATGTATTCAAAGCTGCTATTGCTGTAGCGCCGGTTACTTCTTGGAGATACTACGATAGTATTTATACTGAACGCTATATGCAAACGCCACAAGAAAATGCAAGTGGATACGATAACAATTCACCGATTAATCATGTGAGTAAATTAAAAGGGAATTTCCTTTTAATTCATGGAAGTGGTGATGATAATGTTCATGTGCAAAATACTATGAAGATGGTTGAAGCTTTGGTTCAAGCAAACAAACAGTTTGATATGGCAATTTATCCGGATAAAAACCACGGTATATATGGTGGAAAAACGAGATTACAGTTGTATACGAAGATGACGAATTTTATTAAAGAGAAACTTTAATTTACTATACTAACCAAAAACAAATAGATTATAAAATGAGCGAAACAGCAAAACAAGGACACCCTAAAGGACTTTGGGTACTTTTCGGAACTGAAATGTGGGAACGTTTCAACTTCTACGGAATGAGAGCGATTCTTACATTATTCATGGTTCATGCATTAATGTTAGGAGAATCTAATGCTTCAATTATTTATGGAGGATTTTTAGCTTTATGCTATTTAACACCGCTATTAGGAGGCTTTGTTTCCGATAAGTATTTAGGTAACAGAAATTGTATACTCCTTGGGGGAACTTTAATGGCTATAGGTCAATTTTTACTTTTCTATAGTGCTACTAGCTATGATACTGATTTAAATACATCTAAAGGTGTTTTTTGGTTAGGGCTTTTAGTGATTATTTTTGGTAATGGTTTCTTCAAACCCAACATTTCTTCGATGGTAGGAAGTTTGTATCCACCACAGGAGAAAACAAAACTAGATTCAGCCTTTACTATTTTCTATATGGGTATTAATATTGGAGCTTTATTGAGTCAGTATTTTGTGCCATTATTTGCAGATGTTAAAGTGAACAATGTTCAAGATCCAACAGTTTTTAAATGGGGTTATTTGATGGCATGTATTGCTATGGTTTTAGGAACTTTAGTTTTCTTTTTCCTGAAAAATAAATATGTTATTACTCCAGAAGGTTTGCCAATTGGAGCAAAACCAAATCAAGATGTAAGTTTAGGACATGTAGAAGAACAAGCGAAGTTTTCATCGAAATCAATTGGTTTGGTTGGATGTTTGTTCGTAGTTCTGTTTTTTATTTTTAGATATCTTCACGTAGGTGAGTTTGGATTTACAAATTTTGAAATCGGAACTTTAGTAAAAGGGATTATTTATCCAATCATTTATGGATCTGGAATTTCTTTGGCTATTTTGATTTTATTAGATTCAACCTTAACTAAAATTGAAATTCAAAGAATTTTAGTAATTTATATTATTTCCTTTTTTATCATATTTTTCTGGGCAGCTTTTGAGCAAGCAGGTTCATCTTTGACATTCATCGCTTCAAATCAGACTGATAGAAAATTCATATTTTGGGAAATGCCTGCTTCAATGGTACAAATCTTTAATGGTCTTTTCGTTGTAATTCTAGCTTTACCATTCAGTTTACTTTGGGATAAATTAAGAGCTTCAGGAAAAGAACCTATTTCGCCTATGAAACAAGCTATGGGATTGGCTTTAATCGCATTAAGTTATTTCATAATCGCTTATAATGTAAAAGATTTAGGGAATTCTGGTTTATTGGCTATTAAATGGTTAATCTTATTATACTTTATCCAAACTCTTGGAGAGTTATGTTTATCACCAATTGGTTTGTCATTGGTAGGTAAATTATCTCCAAAACGATTTGCTTCGTTGTTGTATGGTGTATTCTTTATTTCTAATGCTGCAGGTTATGCTTTGGCAGGAACTTTAGGAGCTTTAATTCCTGCTACAGGAGATAAATTTGAAAAAGCAAAGTCATTAGGTGTCAACTTGCAAGATGTTTTAGATAAGAAAGTAGTATTGAATGCAGAGCAAGTGAAACTATTTGCAGAAAACCAAATTGCAGCAGAATACCCAACTTTTGTTGGATTCACAATTCATAATTTATTTGAATTCTTTATGGTATTTGTTGTATTGTGTGGTATTGCTTCTGTATTGTTAGCTCTATTGACGCCATTATTAAAGAAAATGATGCACGGAGTACGATAATTGCATTAAAAAATAATTTTATATCTTTCAAGCCTGTAACATAGTTACAGGCTTTTATTTTAATACCAAAAAAATTATGTGGAAATCTCATCCTAAGGCACTGCCTTATTTGTTTTTATCTGAAATGTGGGAACGTTTCGGTTATTATTTAATGATTGGAATTTTTACTCTCTACTTAAAAGATGTAGAAACTGGTTTTGCAATGACCGAGAGTGAAGCTTCGGATTTATACGGTACTTTTATTGCATTGGTTTTCTTGACTCCATTCATAGGCGGACTTGTTGCTGATAGATACCTTGGTTATAAATCGTCTATCGTTGCAGGAGGAATAATGATGGGTGCAGGTTATTTAATGATGGGAATTCATAATTTACCTATGTTATATGTGGCAATGACTTTGGTAATTGTTGGTAACGGATTTTTTAAACCTAATATTTCTACTTTATTAGGAAATTTTTATAATGATGATCAATACAAGGCTAAGAAAGATGAAGGCTACAATATTTTCTATATGGGGATAAATGTTGGCGCATTTATTTGTAATTTCTTCGGAGCGGTATTCGAAAATTTATTTGGTTGGGCGGCTGCTTTCTCTGTAGCCGGTGTTGGTATGTTTATCGGTGTTATCGTATTTGTTTTAGGGACGAAACATTATGGAGATAAAACAGCCAAAAAAGGTACACAAGAAGGAGATATGCCATTTTGGAAAATTGTAATGTTTATTTTGGTACCTTCTGTGGTTTTCGGTGTTATTGGGTGGTTGATAAAAGGTGTGGCATCAGAAGTCAATCTTGATAGCGCAATTTTTGGTTCTGATAGTACTGATGCTTTTATATTTGCCTGTATCCCAGTAGTTTTATTCTATTCTAGCCTATACTTTAAAGCCAAGGAGGATGACAAAAGACCAATAGGTGCTTTATTAGCCATTTTTGCAGTTGTTATTTTGTTTTGGGCTGTTTTTAAGCTGAATGGTTCTGCATTAAATAACTGGGGGGATAAATATACAGATAGGGAAGTTACAGGTGTTGCAAAAACAGTTACCGATAAAATTTATCTAACGAAAGAACTGGAATACAAAAAAGACTCAGTAGCACTTTATGATAAGGCTTTCAGAATTCAGAAGGAAAATGGTATAGTAATCAGAGAAATAAATTATCCTTTATATTTTAGAAATGTTGCGCAAGATAAATTGCCAAATGAAGGCGATAAAGTTTCGGTTTGGGCTTCTAATCTTAGTCAATCCATAAATCCTTTTTGGGTGATAGCTTTGACACCACTAATAGTTGCCTTTTTTACTTATTTAAGAGGTCGAAAAAAAGAACCTTCAACACCAACTAAAATTGCATTTGGATTGTTGATTTCTGCATTGTCTGTTTTAGTTATGGTATTGGCGGTGAAAGCAGGGCAGAATGGTTCTGAAAAAGTAAGTGTTCTATGGTTGTTTGCTAATTATGGAGTAATTACAATAGGAGAGTTGTTGCTGTCACCAATGGGACTTTCCGTAGTGTCAAAATTAAGCCCAGTTAATATTACTTCTTTAATGATGGGTGGCTGGTTTTTGGCAACATCAATCGGTAACAAGTTGTCGGGTGTATTAGCTTCTATGTGGGATAAATACGATGATAAAGCGAATTTCTTTTGGGTCAACTTCGGATTGCTAATGTTTGCAACCTTATTGATGTTTGCCTTGTTGAAACAGTTGAATAAAGTAATGAGAGAAAAAGGAATCAATTAGTATGACAACAACAGAAGAAATTCAAAATTTTAAAGGGAAGTATCCAAAACAGCTTTGGTATTTGTTTTTTAGCGAAATGTGGGAACGTTTTAGTTTCTATGGAATGCGTGGGATGCTGTATTATTTCATGGTGAATGAATTGCTCATGAAAGATACTGTGGCCAATTTGCAATACGGAGCTACCCAGGCTTGGGTATATGCCTTCACATTTATTGGAGGTTTATTTGCCGATAAAATTTTCGGTTTCAGAAAATCACTTTTCTGGGGTGGTTTGCTAATGATAATCGGAAGTGTTATTCTCTCGGTTGATCCGAAAAATTTCTTTTTTGTGGGAGTGAGCTTTACCATTGTTGGAACCGGTTTTTTCAAACCAAATATCTCCTCGATGGTTGGAAAATTATACAGAGAAGGTGATCCAAGAACCGATGCGGGTTTCTCCTTGTTTTATGCAGGAGTTAATCTGGGTGCCTTAATTGGAGGTTACATCTGTATCGCTGTGGCCAAAGGAGAATTGTGGGCCTCATTAATACCGGAAAACTTACGTTGGAATGCGGCTTTCGGTTTTGCTTCTGTAGTGATGATTATTAGTTTGCTGACTTTTACTCAAACTCAGAAAAGTTTAGGCGAAATTGGGCTTTCACCACTTTTGGGAATTAATCCAACAAAGCGTAAAGTATTTGAACTAGCAACTTATATAGGTTCGATTTTGATAATACCTATTATCATGATAATGGTTTCTAATACGGTTTATACCGATTGGTTCATGTATTTAATTGGTCCTGCTTCGATTTTGTATTTAGCTTATGAAATGCGAAATTTCTCTTTATCTGAAAATAAAAAATTGGTTGCTGCTGTTATTTTTATGCTTTTCTCAGTAGTTTTTTGGGCTTTCTTCGAACAAAGTGGAGGTTCATTAAGTGCATTTGCAGCAAATAATTTGAACAACACAGTTTTGGGTATTGAATTAGATCCTAATGGTGTCAATAATTCGGTAAATTCTTTATTTGTTATTGCTTTTGCCGCACTTGTAGGTATGGTTTGGTTATGGATGGCGAAAAGAAAAATTGAGCCCAATACAGTTGTGAAATTCGGATTAGGATTTTTATTCCTAGCTGGAGGTTTCTGGGTTTTTTATTATACCAAGTTTTTTGCTGATGCATCGGGTAAAACTTCTTTGGATTTATTTACCTTCGGATGGTTTATCATTACCTTCGGTGAATTGTGTTTGTCACCAATAGGAATGAGTGCTATGACAAAGTTATCTCCACAAAAAACTCAGGCGGTAATTATGGGAATGTGGTTCTTAGCAAGTGCATACGGACAATATTTCGCCGGATTGTTAGGTGCAGGTATCGCAGAAGCATCTGAAAAAGCATCGAATAAAGATAAATTGTTCACCTATGCAGATGGTTATCAGCAATTGGCTTTGTATGCCTTAGTTGCCGGTGTGGTATTGTTAGTTATTTCACCATTGGTTAGAAAATTGATGCAGGAAGTCAAATAATTTACTAACTTCGGCATTGTTTTTGAGATACAGTAATAAAAATTGAATGATGAAAAAGTTACTTTTAGCTTTCTTCCTAGTGTTTGGTACTTTTGCTATGCAAGCACAAGAAATACGCTGGATGTCTTTGGAAGAAGCCTTAGCAAAGCAAAAGAAAAATCCGAAACCTATTTTCTTAGAGGTTTATACGGATTGGTATGCGCAATGCAAGATGTTTGATACCAATACACTTCAAAATTCTGAAGTAGCCGATTTAATCAATCGAAATTATTATGCGGTTAAGTTTAACGCCGAGGGTAATTCTGTGGTGAATTTTAAAGGGAATAGCTTTAATAATCCGAATTTTGATCCTACTCGTAAAGGTAGAAACAGTGCGCATGAATTGACTGCTTTTCTTAAAGTGGAAGGGTATCCGTCTATCTATATTTTGAATCGAAACGGTGAAGTTCAGGAAAAGACAACTGGATTTAAAACACCAGAAGAATTATTACGTTTTTTAAAGTAATGACTATGAGAAAAATAAAATACTTATTGCTATTAGTTCCCGTATTCTTGATTTTTAGTTTTATCGGGAAAAGTGAAACGGAAGATACTTTAAAATGGCATACCAATGTTAAAGAAGCCGTAGCAGTTGCCAAAAAAGAAAATAAACCTATTTTTATGTTCTTTACGGGTAGTGATTGGTGTGGATGGTGTATACGTTTGCAAAAAGAAGTTTTCAAGACTCCTGAATTTGAAAAATGGGCAAAAGATAAAGTGGTTTTGGTCGAATTGGATTTTCCAAGACGTACAGCTCAAGCAGATGATGTTAAAATGCAAAATGCACAATTACAACAAGTGTTTGGTGTAAGAGGATATCCTACAGTTTGGTTTGTAAAAGCAAATGATAATGCTGGAAGTATCAATTTTGAACAATTGGGAAGTACAGGTTATGTTGCTGGTGGTCCTTCTGCCTGGTTAAGTGGAGCAGATCAAATTATTTCAAAATTTGTTCCTTACACAAAAGAAGAAAGAAAAGCTCCAAAAAAAGTAAAATAAAGGTGCAATTATAATTTGTAGAATCCCTTTTCATACGTACTATGAAAAGGGATTTTGTTTTTTACACAACTGGCTTTCCAAAGGTTGACATAACTTTTATAATTGGAGGCATCGGCAATTACAATATTGGGTTTGAAATGCGTGAATAATCGCTCTAAATTTATTTTTGGGGAGTGAGAAAGGATAAGTACATCAGCTTTGTCTGCTTTTGAATATACTGCTGAATGATCAATTATTAGGATCTTTTTATGATTGAAATAGCGGTGGTTTGAAGTGTTTTGTGCTTTTTTTAAGCTGCTGAAATTGGCTATAGCATAGTTTTGAAGCATTTTGTGCTCAAAGCTTGTTGTCGCTAATGTGTCATTCGTTAAAAGTTGTATTTCCTGACCTTTTTTTTCTGCAAAAATAGATTTGTTCTTAGTGTTAAAAACTATGAATTCGTTATTGAATTGTTCATTCCAACGAATAAAAAAGTAAAGACTTTGTAAAACAATTACACTGCCTAATGCGAAAGCTAATTTTCGAAAGCTCGGTTTTTGAATCCACAAAATCCAGAGTACAATTGTTAAGTAACTTGCTACAAGTAAACTTTGATTCATTGGAATTTCTTTGCAAATAAAGTTTTCCATGGATGCAATCCAACTTATAAAACAATTCATGATTGCAATGGAACGTTCAACCACTTCGGTTAATATAATGGGAATACAATTTAAAAAAGCGAAAACAATTAAAAGTGTTCCTAATGGCATTATTACAAAACCAAGTAAAGGAATGAGTACCAAGTTGGTGATGAAAAATAAACCGGGGAATTGATTAAAATAATATAGGCTCAAGGGTAATGTGCCAATTTGAGCAGCAAATGAGATAACAAGGATATCCCAAAAATAATTAATTATGGAGTTTTTTGGCTGCCAAATACGTTGTAGGATAGGTTGTAGCCAAAGAATGGAAAAAACTGCTAAATAGCTTAGTTGAAATCCGATGTCAAATAAAAAATTGGGCTCGATAAGTAGAATTATGAATAAAGAAACAATTGTAGTGTGAAAAGAGTTCGTTTCTCTATTGATGAATTTACCTATAGCGATAAAACTAAACATGGTTGCTGATCGTACTACTGATGGCGAAAAACCTGCAATTAAAGCGAAAGACCAAAGCGATAGTAGTGTAATAATAATTTTAATACTGTTCCCAATTTTAGTATTCGGTATTGGTTGGAGTAGAAATCCAATAAAAAGTAATAGGAAACCTACATGCAATCCCGAAACTGATAAAATATGTACTGCACCTGCAAATTGATAATCTCTTAAAACTTCCGGTGAGATGTCTTGCTGTTGTCCCAAAATTAGCGCCATGATAACCGCTAATTCTTCATTGTGAAAGCCTGATTGAGCAAGATTTCGTTCTATTGTATATCTATAGTGATCCGCATAATACCAAATGTCTCTCTTAACAATTGTACTCTTTTTTAAATGGGATATTTCAGTATAGATTTGAGCAAAAATTCCTTTGGTTTCTAAATAACTTCCGTAATCGAATTGATTGGGGTTGTTTGGCTTAAAGTTTTTGACTAGCTGTTCAAGGATTCGCAATGTTGTGCCTGTGGAGAAATTTGTTTCTTTGTTTGTCTTAGCTATATTTAAAATGATTTTCCCTTGGTATCTCTTGTTGTTAATTTTGGATACAATAGCTGTGTATCTGTCGTTTTTAGCTGAACTTTTAAGTTTTTCTTGGATACAGATTTCAATGTAATGAGGTTTGTCAAAATGATCTTGCAGTTGTGTATAGTGACTCCTTTTATTACTGGGGTTTTGCAACTGTAATGCAGTGATGCCAATTGAAAAGAATAGAAAATAGAGAGAGGGTGCGAAAAATATTGGCTGCGTAAATAGTTTGGCCGATTGGAAATAACTGAAAAGAAAAAAAAGAATAGCTATGCCAAACATAGCCATGCAGAAGTTAAGGCTAATAGCTGTGTAATGTGCGGTTATGATTCCTAAGAGAAAACAGATGCACACCCGTACCAATGGAAATTCGAATATTCTCATAGTACGAAAATACAAAAAGAAAGAAAAAACTTACATGTTTTTAACAGGAACTATTTCTAACCCTGTTTTGTTGGCGCTAAATCACAATGAATTAATTAACGAGGTGTTATTTTTTTGTGGTTTTTAATACATCTGAAACAATTAACTGAGCCGTTTTTTTGCTAGCTCCAAAACCACCTAATTTTTTTTCCAATATTTCATATTGACCAAGTAGGGTATTTCGGCAGTCAGTATTCAATAGTTTTGTTAGTTCTTCTTTTATTCTTTTGGAATTGCAATCGTCCTGAATTAATTCGGTTACTACTTCTTTGTCCATAATCAAATTGACTAAAGAGATGTATTTCAGTGTAATGATTCGTTTGGCAATCTGATACGAAATCCAATTTCCTTTGTACAAAACCACTTCTGGAACTTTGAATAATGCAGTTTCTAAAGTAGCCGTGCCCGAAGTTACTAATGCGGCATGTGCAATGCTAAGTAAATCATACGTCTTATTTGAAATGAATTTTACCTGATCCTGTTTCAGGAATTGTTGGTAAAAAGAGTAGTCTTGACTAGGTGCTCCTGCGATTACAAATTGGTATTCTGGAAAATCATTAACAACCGATAACATTTCTGTCAACATTTTGGCAATTTCCTGTTTTCGACTTCCTGGTAATAAAGCAATAATAGGTTTGTCAGATAAATTATTTTCCTTTTTGAAGGTTTCAGGATCGGTTTTGGTTCGATTCTGAATGGCATCAATTAAGGGATGGCCTACAAATTCAACTGGGAAGCCATGTTTTTTTTCGTAGAATTTTTTCTCGAAAGGTAAAATAACGTACATCTTGTCGATATCGCGCTTGATGGCTTTGATACGGTTTTCTTTCCAAGCCCAAATTTGAGGAGAAATATAGTAGTGCGTTTTGAAATCTAAAGTTTTTGCCCATTTGGCAATACGCATGTTAAATCCCGGATAGTCTATAAAAATCAAAACATCCGGTTGGAATGCTAAAATATCCTTTTTACAAACGTCAATGTTGTTCAATATGGTTTTCAAATTCATGATGACTTCGGCGAATCCCATAAAAGCCAAATCCCGGTAATGTTTTACTAATGTTCCGCCGGTGCTTTGCATTAAATCACCTCCCCAAAAACGAATTTCTGCGGTATTGTCTTCCTGAAAAATATGCTTCATCAAATTGGAACCGTGTAAATCTCCTGATGCTTCTCCGGCAATAATGTAATATTTCATTTAAAAAAATAGTGTAATGACCGTTAGTAAAATAGTGGCTAAAACAACCCCTCTTGCCATAAGTTCTTTGTCAAATTTCAAGAGCGTGAAAAAAGCAATCAAGTTCAGTATAGCTCCTATTGTGATAATTTTTCCTAAAAAACCAAAGTGTTTGTAATTCTGGATGCCTTCTAATATTCCGAAAGGTGTGAACAATATAAAAAACAGTGATATTCCGATTAAAGTAGTAGCAAAACCAATTAGTACACCAATTAATAGATCAATTTTTCTCATAAATCCCAAGTGTTTAGTTGTTGGATGGCATAGTGTGCGGTTAAATCAAACTGTACTGGAACAACAGAAATGTATCCGTTTTTCAAAGCCCATTCGTCTGTGTCTTCTCCTTTGTCTTCATTTACAAATTCACCAGAAAGCCAATAGTATTCTTTCCCAAAAGGAGAAACACGTTTGTCGAATTTTTCTTCGTATTTGGCGCGTGCTTGTCGACAAATTTTAATACCTTTTATCTCTTCTCTTTTTAGTTTGGGAAAATTGACATTCAATACCACACCATCTGGAAGTTTATGGGTTAAAACTTGTTCAATTATTTTTTTTACAAAAGGTTTTATGGGTTCGAAGTCGGCTTTCCAACTAAAATCGGCTAATGAAAATCCAATGGATGGAATGCCTTCAATTCCAGCTTCAATGGCGGCACTCATTGTTCCTGAGTAGATTACATTGATGGAAGAGTTTGAGCCATGATTGATTCCGGAAACACACAAGTCCGGTTTGATTTTTAAGATTTCATTTTTGGCTATTTTGACACAATCCGCAGGAGTTCCAGAACAAGTATATTCGGTAATCTCAGCATTTTCATCAGAAACTTTATTGATTTGAAGTGTATTGTTGACTGTGATGGCATGCCCCATACCGCTTTGAGGGCTGTCAGGTGCCACCACAATAACGTCACCTAAATTTCTTACAATTTCGATAAGTGTTCTAATTCCTGGTGCTGTGATACTATCGTCGTTAGTAACCAGTATCAATGGTTTTTTCATTTCGCTCTAAAAAATTAACATAAAAAAGTAGGGCTAAAATACGCAATTTTATGTGTAACTCTTTAATTTTACATCTTTAACAAAAAATTATGTAAGTATCGATATGATGGCATGGTTTTTTATGTACTTTAGTAATCATTATGAATGCAATTTGGATGTTTATGAGAAAGAATTTTAAAGTAATACTTGCAGTCGTTGCTTTGTCGGCATTTCTATGGAGTTTTATGCCTAAAAGACAGCATGATCCGGAAAAAGATAAAATGCTTTTGGATCTAATTTCCTTCGTTATTGAAAAAGGTCATTACAATCCTACGGTGATGGATGATAAGTTTTCAAAAGGAGTTTACGATGATTTCTTAGATGCTGTAGATCCTTCTAAACGCTTTTTTATCGAGTCAGATATTAAAGAATTTAAACCTTATGAATATGAAATTGATGATATGATCAAAAATAGAGATTTGACATTCTTCAATTTAGTATATGATAAATTGCAAAAACGTATGTCGGAAGCTAAAGTGATTTACAGAGCTTTAAGCGACAGACCATACGATTTTAAAGTAGATGAAACAATTAATATTGATTCTGATAAGATTGCTTTTGCTAAAAATTACTCTGATTTAAAAAACAGATGGCGTTTGCAAATGAAACTTTCTGTCTTGGCTTCTTTAGTTGACAAACAAAAAATTGAAGAAGAGAAAAAAGCAAAAGATGAGAAGTTTACACCAAAAACATATGAGCAACTTGAAAAAGAAGCTCGCGAATCAACATTGAAATCTTTGAATGAATATTTCGATTTTATTGCTGAATTGGAAAAAAGTAACTGGTTTGAAATTTATGTTAATTCAATTGTAACGCAGTTTGATCCGCATACATTCTATTTTGCTCCTGAGGAAAAAGAGAAATTTGATATCAGCATGAGTGGAAAATTGGAAGGTATAGGAGCACGTTTGCAAAAGAAAAACGATCACACTGAAATTTCCGAGTTGATTTCTGGTGGACCGGCATGGAGAAGTAAACAATTGGAAGCTGGAGATATTATTCTAAAAGTTGGTCAAGGTGCAGCCGAACCCGTAGAAGTGGTTGGGATGCGTTTGGACGATGTGGTGAAGAAAATCAAAGGTCCGAAAGGAACTGAGGTACGTCTGACAGTGAAAAAAGTTGATGGTTCAATTCAAGTTATTATCTTGAAAAGAGATGTTGTTGAAATTGAAGAAACCTACGCAAAATCAAGTATTGTTGAGAAAAACGGAAAAAAATATGGAGTGATTTATTTGCCGAAATTCTACATAGATTTTGAAAATGATGACAACAGAGATGCTGCTAAAGATGTAGCTGCTGAAGTTGAAAAATTAAAAAAAGCGGGTGTTCAAGGAATTGTAATGGATTTACGTGATAACGGAGGAGGATCTCTAAAAACAGTTGTAGATATTACAGGTTTGTTTATTGATAAAGGTCCGGTTGTTCAAATTAAATCTTCAAATGGTAAGAAGGAAGTGTTGAATGATCACGATTCAAAAGTACAATGGGATGGACCGCTAGTAGTATTGCAGAATAATTTCTCTGCTTCGGCCTCAGAAATTTTTGCAGCAGCTATTCAAGATTACAAACGTGGCATTATTTTAGGAAGTAAACAATCGTATGGTAAAGGAACAGTTCAAAATGTAATTGATTTGAATCAATTTATTAAAAATAGTACTTTCGGAGATTTCGGAGCATTAAAAACAACTACACAGAAATTTTATCGTATTAATGGTGGCTCTACGCAATTAGAAGGAGTAACCAGTGATATTCCAATGCCTGACCGTTATTCTTATATTAAAATCGGAGAAAGAGATGTTGAAAACGCAATGCCATGGGATAAAATCGATCAAGCGGTTTATCAACCTACCAAATCAATATTAAATTTTGAAACGGTTGTAATTAACAGTCAAAAGCGTATTGCTGAAAATGCTCAATTTAAATTGATTGATGAAAATGCAAAATGGATTAATGATAGAAAAGAAGATAACCTAGTAAATCTTAGTTTAGAAAAGTATAAAAAAGAAGTAGCTCAAATTGAAGAGGTTACCAAGAAATATAAAGCGATTACTAGTTATAAAAATAATTTGAATTTTCTTTCATTGCCTGATGAGGTTGAACTAATGAAACGCGACAATGTTTTGGCACAGAAAAGAAAAGATTGGCACGATATTATGACAAAAGACGCTTATATCGATGAAGCTTTGAATGTTTTAGGTGATATAAAAAGCAATTTTGTAAATAAAAATATTGCAATAAAAAGTACAAAACCCAAATTATTGACAAAATCATAATTTTTAAATATCAACAAAAAAAGGCTGCAATTTGCAGCCTTTTTTTGTTGATATCACTTCAATTGATTGATTTTAAAGAGGTTATTGAGGATTGAAATAATGCTTTTTAACGGTAAATTGTATTTTTTCATCGATTTTTTTCGGTTATTGTTAAGAGTTTTCGTGTTTTTTTTACTCAAATCCATAGTTATTCCTACATTTATCCCAACTTTATCCCTAATCTATGCGAAAAAAATTACCCTTTTTAAGAAATTTGGGGGCATTACAACTCGCGCTTTTTTTTCTTTTTTTGTTCAGCATACAGAAAAGTAATGCGCAATGTGCTGGTAGTGACAATTCTGTTACAATCTGTGATATTCCCAACCCCACAAACCAAGCTATTAATCTTTTTGCTCTACTCGGAGGAACTCCTACACCAGGAGGTACATGGACTGATGATCTGAATTCCGGTGGATTGAATGCCTTAACCGGAATCTTGAACATACATCAAATTAGAAACAGTGGTGTCTATACCTATACGTATACTGTGACCGGAGTTTCGGGATGTACTGATACAACAGGAACCATAACCGTTACTGTAGGCGGTTACGCAGGTGTGCCAGGACCGAATGGTGCTGTTTGTGGTGATGAATCGAATTACAATTTATTTCAGTTGTTTAGTGGAACTGGTGGGAATCTTGGTCCTCAATTCAATGGGGATTGGTTTAATGTGACCACTGGTACGCCAATTTCCGGTAGTTCTATTAACCCGTCATCTTTTAATGTGACTTCGGCAACTACTTATCAATTCAGCTATACTTTGCCAGCGATTGGCAGTTGTGCTGCCAATTCGGTTTCTGCATTTTTGACGGTTTATCCACCTGCAGAACCAGGAACTCCAACGAATTTGCAATTTTGTAGCACACAGGATCTTTCTTCTTACTCCAATTTGAATTTATATAGTCTACTTACAGGAGAAGATGGTGGAGGAAGATGGATTGACAATAGCGGAACTGGTGAATTAACTTCACCAACGGACTCAGTTATCAATTTGCCTAACATTTATGCAAATTTTGGCGCAGGTGTTTACAGTTTTACCTATGAAGTTTTTCCTTCGAATCCAATTTGTAATAGAGAGTCTGAAACAGTAACCATTACAATTGAGGATCCAATAAATTATAATAACATTGCGCTACAAGTGAATTCAGATATTTGTGAAACGCAAATAACATCAGCGAATTATATTGCAGTATTGACACAATCTCCTGCAACTGTTCCAGACGGTACATATAACGTAACTTATACAGTTTCTGGACAAGTCACACCCATAACGGTAACCGCTACTTTTGTTGGAGGGGTACTTTCATTTCCTATTCCGAATAGCAATTTTCAAGCAGTAGGTTCTTACATCATTACAATTACGAATTTAGTATCGACGACAAGTCTCGGGATTTGTGTGAATCCAATTCCACTGATTCAGGATATTTTGACTATTTATCCATCGCCAAATATACCCAACGCAATTTTGTCGGTTAATGATGTTTGTCAAAATAATAGCGCTAATGCTGTTTTATCAGGTATAGGTAACTTGCCTGATGGTAGTTATTCTATTGTCTATACACTCTCTGGAGTGAATAGTTCTGCACCTCAGAACCAGTTTGTCACAGTTTCGGGTGGTGTAGCTAATTTTACCGTACCTGGAAGTTTATTGGCGAATGCCGGAACAACTACGATAACAATTACGAGTGTTACAAATACTACTACAACTTGTACCGCAACTGTTAATGTTTCTGATTCATTTGAAGTGTTACCTTTACCTTCGGTTCCTGCATTAACTTTGTCAATTGGGGATGTCTGCTTAGGCCAACCTGTAAATGCTATTCTTTCGGGATTAGGAAGTTTAACAAATGTGACAATCAATTATGATTTGTCTGGAGCAAATGTTTCATCGGCTAATTCACAAACTTTAGCTGTTACCTCAGGAAGTACATCATTTACAATTCCTTCTGTTCTATTGACTAATACTGGCTCTACGATGGTTTTGGTTACTAATCTTACCAACACGGGCAACGCTTGTGGAGTAGTAATTAGTAATGTTTCGGATTCGTTTATAATTAGTGCTTTACCAAATCCACCAGCTGCTTCAGATCAGACTTTTTGTGAAACGGATAATGCTACTGTTGCCGATTTAGTTCCGAATGGTAGTCAGTACCAATGGTATAGCGTTTCTTCTGGAGGAACTGCCTTGGCTTCAACCTCAGTTTTAACTACTGGGAATTATTATGTTTCTCAAACCAATCCGCTTACAGGATGTGAATCGAACCGAACAACGGTTACTGTAACAGTCGATATTGTACCTGTACCTGTATTGACTGCCGATGGGGAACAGTTTTGTGGAGCAGATAATCCAACACTTCAGAATTTATCGGATAATGTATCTGTTTCAGGAAATTTAGTGTGGTATGATGCGCCAATAGGGGGGAATGTATTGCCCTTAACAACTGTATTAACGGAAGGAACAACGTATTACGGTGTAAATACTTCGACGATTACAGGTTGTCAATCTAAAGAAGTACTTGCGGTAACAGTAACGCTAACGGATTGTGAAACTGAACCGGTTGATTTTTTCATTCCTGATGGCTTTTCACCTAACGGAGATGGAGTCAACGATTCGTTCACGATTCCTAATATTGAATTCGTTTATCCAGATTATAAACTGGAAATCTATAATCGCTATGGCAATTTGATGTTTGAAGGGAATAGAAATAAACCTAAATGGGATGGTAAAAACACTGAATCTAAACTTATAGGTGATGTTGCTCCCAACGGTGTGTATTTCTACGTCGTTTATTTCAATAAGAATAATAAGGCTCCATTACAAGGCCGTCTTTACCTGAATCGATAATTCTTTGCTTACTTAAATCAAATTTAGATGAAAAAAATACTTTCAATATTGAGTTTTTTCCTCACCACCTATTCGGTTTCTGCTCAACAGGATCCTCAATATACTCACTATATGTATAACATGAGTGTGATTAATCCAGCCTATGCGACAGCAAAACAGGCGATGTTGGATTTAGGAACTTTATACCGCTCACAATGGGTAGGTTCCGTAGGAGCTCCAAAAACGTTAACTGCTTTCGGTCACCTGCCTTTGAATAAAAAAATCGAAATGGGAGTTTCAATAATAACAGATGATATTGGTGATGGTGCTAAAAAGGAAACTAATTTCTATGCGGACTTTGCTTATATTCTTCAGTTGAATAACAGTCATCGTGTTTCATTTGGAATGAAAGCGGGATTTACGAACCTCTCGACCAATTTTAATGGTTTTATGTTGGAATCGGGTGACCCTTCTACCGATGAGGCTTTCAATAAAAATGTCAATGCTTTTAAACCAAATATTGGGGCAGGAGTTTACTATTTTACAGATCAATATTATGTCGGACTCTCAGCACCCAATTTATTGCCAACCAAACATATCGAGGAACGACAAGGAATCAATGCTTTGGGTTCAGAGGATATTCACGTGTTTTTAACAGGAGGTTATGTTTTTGAAGTCAGTGATTTGTGGAAAGTCAAACCAGCTTTTATGTCCAAGTTTGTTACAGGTTCCCCAATCACATTCGATGTGTCTACAAATGTACTGTACAATAATAAGTTTGAGTTAGGTGCTTCCTATCGTTTCGATGATTCTGTAAGTGGTTTGATGGCTGTCAATGCTACTAAAACATTGAAAATAGGTTATGCACACGATCATACTTTGTCCAATCTCGGACAGTTTAATTCGGGAACACATGAGGTGTTTTTACTGTTTAACTTGGATTTGTTAGGAAAAGGTTATGATAAATCGCCACGTTTCTTCTAAAAGAGTTGCTATGAAAAGAATTTTACTTACCCTACTCGCTGTGTTTTCAATGCAGTATATTTTTGCTCAAGATCAGGATTTAGACAGAGCAAAACGCTATTTTGACAGAACGTATTACAGTGAGGCTATTCCGTTATATGAAGCGGCTGTAGAGAAAAATCGCTCGTTAGAAGTTGTTCGGAATTTAGCGGATAGTTATTATTTTACAAACGATCTGAAAAATGCGCAGAAGTATTATAGATATCTTATCAAGAATTTTGCAAAGGATATTTCGGAAGAGTATTACTTCCGTTATTCCCAAACATTGAAAGCAACCAATAACTATAATGAAGCGAACCAAGCCATACGGGATATGTATGCCAAATCTGGAAATGCCGAAGGAGCTACATTATTAGAAAAAGATTTGAAAACGCTGGAAAATGTGACTGCAATAGGAGAACGTTACACTATGAAAAACTTAGGAATCAATACTGCAAATTCTGAGTTTGGAGCAGTGAATCAAGGCGATAATCTGGTGTTCTCGGCAGTGAAAAAAGAAATTGGATTATTCGATAAGGTATACAAATGGAATAGTGAGAGCTATTTGAACTTGGTTACTATTCCAATGAAAAATATTAATGCTAAAGATTCTATTGTTAATTATTTTTCGAAAGATGTGAATACAAAGATGCATGAGGCGAATGCCGTTTTTTCTGCAGATGGTAAAACGATGTATTTCACACGGAATAACACCAAAAATAGATCTCGTGCGAAAAATAAAGAGAAGATTTCTAACCTTCAAATTTATAAAGCCGAATTGATTGACGGAAAGTGGTCAAAAATTGTTTCGTTACCTTTTAATAATCCAGATTATTCAACAGAACATCCCGCATTGAGTCCGGATGAGAAAACATTGTATTTTGCCTCTGATATGCCTGGCGGACATGGCTCGTTTGATATTTATGAGGTAGCTATCAATAATGGAAGTTTTGGAACACCTAGAAATTTAGGAAAAAGCATAAATACCAATAGAAAAGAACAGTTTCCATTTATGTCCAAAGATGGCAAGTTGTATTTTTCTTCAAATGGTCATGAAGGTTTTGGGTCTTTAGATGTTTTCGTTTCGGATAGTAACGGAGATGATTTTAGTAAGCCTATTAATGTTGGTTTGCCTGTAAATTCAGGTGTTGACGATTTTGCATTTACTATTGATTCGGATACTAAAGAAGGTTTCTTTGCTTCCAATCGTAAAGGTGGGAAAGGGAGCGATGATATTTATTCTATTCTGGAAACCAAGCCACTTGTTGTTGAAGATTGTAAGCAATTTATTGCAGGAATCATTTCAGACGTAGATACTAAATTACCTTTAGAAGGTGCTCAAGTTGCTTTGTATGATTTTATCAATAAAAAAGAGTTGGAAATGATTACTGTGGGTGCCGATGGAAGTTTCAAATTCACAGTCGCCTGTGAAAAAGGTTATTTGGTAAAAGCTTCTAAAGTGGCTTATAATGAAGACCAACGTACTTTAGAATTGCTAAAGGATAGAAACAAAGAAAATGATGCTTCCATGGAGTTAAAATCTTTGGGAAAAATGCAAGAGGAAGAAGCTTTGGCAGTGAAAGAGCAAGAAGAGGCAGAGAAAAAAGCCTTGGAAGAGACGAAAATTAAGGAAAAAGCTATCGCTGAACAGAAGAAGAAAGAAAAGGTCGATAAAATTATAGCTGAAGAAAAAGATGTGGTCAAAGAGAAAGATAAATTAGTTATCAAAACGGAACCAATTTATTTTGATTATGATTTATGGTATATTAGACGTGATTCTAAGCCTATTTTAGACAAAGTAATCGATTTGATGAACAAATATCCTGAAATGGTAGTTGAAATCGGCTCACATACGGATATTCGTGGTGGCAAGACCTACAATAGAGTGCTTTCTGAAAATAGAGCACAATCGACTAGAGATTATTTTATTGATAAAGGAATCAACCCGAAACGAATTTTTGCAAAAGGGTATGGCGAATCGCAACCTGTAGTGAAATGTGTAAATGAAGAATCATGCACAGAGGAACAACATGAGCTTAATCGACGAAGTGAATTTGTGATTAAAGATTTGTAGAGAACAATTCATGTCTATAAAAAAGGCTCCCTTAATTTTTGGGAGCCTTTTTTTTTGATTAATATTTATCAGCTGCTTTTTCTGCTTTTCGGATTTTGTCTTTTTGCTTATCCGCTTTTTCTCTCATCTTATCAATTTTTTCTCTTCTTTTCTCGATATCATTTGGAGATAGATTTCCTTTTTTCTCCTGCTTTTCAAGTTTTTTTATTTCTTTTTCGATGTCTTTATTGATATCTTCTTGTTTTTCCTTAGCGTCTCTTACTTTTTCACGTGCATCTGCTGCTTTCTCTTTTTCTTTTTCTGCTTTTTTTCGAGCTTTCTCTGCTTTATCTCTTTCTTTCTCCATTCGGTCTCTTTCTTTCTCCATTTCTTTTAGTCTTTTCTCTTCCGCTTTGGCTCTTTTCTCTTCTGCTTCAACTCTTTTTTCTTCCATTTTGGCAGCGCGTTCTTTTTCTTTAACCGCCATATCAGCTTCTTTTTCCGCTTTTTTTGTAGCTTTATCTACTTCTTTTGCCGCTTTATCGGCCTGTTTTTCAGCTTCTTTCGCCGCTTTATTGGCTTCTACTTCTGCTAGATGAGCTTTTTTTTCGGCTTCTTTTTGTGCTTTCAATTCAGTTGCTTTTATTTTTGCGATTGAATCCTGACGTTTTTGAGCAATTAATTTGTCGGCATCAGACACAACAGTTTCTTGTGCAATAGCTGAAAATCCAAATAGTATGGTAACTCCAGCCAACAGTAATTTAGTTTTCATAGTTTTAATTTTAGGATTGTACATGTTCTTGTCTATATTTACATCATAAATTTACAATAATTCGCTTGTTATATGAAGTTTAGAGAAAAAATTTTAACGCTAAGTGTATTGGGGGCTATTTCGTTAGCTTGTAACAATACAAAACCAACACCCAAGGAATCAATTATGGAGATTTCTGAAGTTGCACCCACACCTGACAATGATTTTTTTCTGCCTACTACCACGACAGGAGATATTGTGAGACATAAATACTACACTTTGTCGTATTCTGAAGAGCATGAGCAAGCAGAATGGGTAGCGTATGAATTAAAGAAAAGCGAAATTATTTATTCGAATCATAAACGTCCTTATTTTATTGAAGATCCAGAAGTACACTCGGGTTCTGCAAGTTGGAAAAATTATATTCGTTCAGGTTATGATCGCGGACATTTATGTCCAGCGGGCGATCGAAGATTTTCGAAAGAAGCATTCAATGAAACTTTCTATACTTCTAATATTACTCCACAACGCAATGATTTCAATGCAGGAATTTGGAATCGTTTGGAACAGAAAACTAGATACTGGGCAAAGAAGTACGATGGTTTGTATGTCGTAACTGGTGGTGTTTTAAAGGATGATTTGAAGTCGATAGGTAAAGAACATGTTGCCGTTCCTGAATATTTTTATAAAATTTTAATCGATAGATCGAACGGTGGTTATAAAACCATTGGATTTTTGGTGCCACATGAAGAATCTGAAAATGCCTTATATACTTTCGTTGTGCCTATTGATAAAATCGAAAAAATCACAGGTATTGATTTCTTTTCTAAACTACCTGATGGAATTGAAAATAAAATTGAAAAATCGTCTGATTATAAAGAATGGAGTTTTTAGAATGGGTTTACCATTCATTTACCTTATTGGCATCCATTTTTACAAAGATGAATAATAAGATAGTAAAAGCCCATAAACTTGATCCACCATACGATAAAAAGGGTAGCGGTACTCCAATAGTTGGGAAGATACCAACAACCATCGAAATATTGACGGCAAAATGGGTGAAAAGTACTGAGGCGACTCCATAACCGTAAATTCTACTGAATTTGGTTTTCTGATTTTCGGCCAAATAGAGAATACGTAATAAGAGGCCAACATACAACAGAATCATCACAGTTGACCCAACAAATCCCCATTCTTCGCCAACAGTAGTAAAAATGTAATCAGTGTGTTGCTCTGGGACGAAATTTCCTTTGGTTTGTGTTCCTTCAAGATAACCTTTACCAATCCAGCCTCCAGAACCTATAGCAATTTTAGATTGATTAGTGTTGTAACCAACTCCAGCCATGTCCACTTCTCTTCCAAAAAGCACATTAAAACGATCTCTGTGGTGCTGCTTGAATACGTTTTCAAAAACATAGTCTACAGACAAAGAAAAACCGATCATTAAAAGGAAGACCACGCCGCTGGCAATTATGTTTCGATTAATTGGTCTTGATTTTATGTAATGTGCAGCAACTCCGATGAAGGTAATCAAAACAACATATTGAGGTTTTATCAATAACGCCATTAAGAATAAAACGATGGCAAAGAAGCCACTCCATAAATACCAAGAAGGTAATCCTTCCCGATTCAATACAAGTATAAACATTGTAAATATAAGGGCACTACCTGGATCGGGTTGTGGTAAAATCAATAATATTGGTAACCCAATAATGAGTAGTCCGATGAGTTGGTGATTGAAGTTTTTTAAATTGACTTGCGAATCGCTTAGGTATTTGGCTAAAGCTAATGCAGTTGCGGCTTTGGCAAATTCTGAAGGTTGTATAGTAAAACTTCCAATGGCGTACCAGCATCGTTGTCCAGCGACTGTCTTTCCGGCTACAAATAGCCCAGCAAGAAGTACTAAAGAAGCGCCAAAAAATACACTCGCAAAACGTTCATAAATTTTGGCATCTATGGAAAGTATTACTAAAACCAAAACCAAATTACATCCAATAAATATTAGTTGTTTTCCATAGTTTTGGGTTATGTCAAAAATATAATTCGAATCAGGAGTAATATCCGCAGAATATATATTCATCCAGCCCAATGTAACAAGTGCTGTATAGATAATTACAGTAATCCAGTCGATGTTATTTTTAACACTTTGATTTTTCATTATGGCTTAATTTGTGCCGCTTGTGCTTTTTTTATTGAATCTAGTTTCTTTTGATTTTTTACCCTTGTTACCGAATCTTTTTTTAACTTAATTCTGTACATGGAATCGATATATTTTTTTGAAAATTTGTTGTACTCGTGTTGTAAACTACGGTTCATCATATTTTCTTCTCTGTATTTATTGGTTACTTTTTTCTTAATGTATTTCTCAACCATTAAAGAAGTTATTGGTCCAGCAATTGTCGCTCCATAACCACCGTTTTCTACAAACACAGCAATTGCAATTTTCGGATCGTTTTTGGGTGCAAAAGCAACAAAAATGGAGTGATCTTCCAATTGGACTTTTCTTCCGTTTATTTTGGCGAAATTTTCAGCTGTACCGGTTTTTCCGCATATTTCAATACCATCAACTCCTAAGAAATAAGCTGTACCCGTTTTGAATACTTCTGACAGTCCTTCTATAACTGGTTTGTAATGCTTCGGATCAATAGTGGTAACGTGTTTTGTTCGGAATTTTTCATCAATGGGTTGCCCTTTGATTTTTTTGATGATATGAGGGGTGTAATAGTAACCTCTATTGGCAATTGTAGCCATCATGTTGGCTAATTGTATTGGGGTCATTAAAACTTCTCCTTGTCCAATAGAGTTGGAAACAATCGCTGATGCTCTCCAGCCACCATTTGGATATAATTTTTCGTAGGTTTTGGAAGTTGGAATGTTTCCTCTTCTTCCTGTTGGTAAGTCATATCCCATAAATTGCCCTAAACCAAATGATTTCAAATGGTTACTCCAAACATCTACTCCAATTGATGGTGTATTGAAATGATTGATGGTGTTCATGTAGGTATTACCAAAATAGGCATTGCACGATTTGGCAATTCCCATGTGTAATTTACGAACTCCACCACCACAGTGGCAACGCATGAATCTACCGCGTCCATAACTGAAACCTCCACGACAAGTAAAAGCCGATGAAGTATCGATTACACTTTCTTGTAATCCGACTAAAGCGGTTAGTATTTTGAATGGGGATCCTGGAGGATATTCTGCTAATAAACTTCGGTCGTATAGTGGTTTTGCTAATGAATCGTTATACAATCGAGTGTAATTACGGGAACGTTGTCTACCTACTAAAATGCCTGGATCATATGATGGTGCAGAAACCAAACATAATATTTCGCCGGTTTTCGGTTCTATGGCAATAATACCGCCCCTTTTGTTTTTCATTAAGGCTTCACCATATTTTTGCAGTTCAGCATCAATTGTAAGAGTTATGTCTTTTCCTTGAATGGCGATAGTGTCGTATTTTCCTTCTTTGTAAGGTCCCATTTCACGATTGAAGCGGTCACGTTGAATGTGTTTTACTCCTTTTTGACCACGTAAGATGTCCTCATACATTTCTTCGACACCTTGTTTTCCAATTAAATCTCCACTTTTATAGTACGGGTTTTTGTTAATGATGGCTTCGTTAACTTGGGTTATGAAACCAAATACATTACCGCCTTCATGAACCTGATAGTCGCGAAGAGAACGCTTTTGAATGTAAAAACCTTCAAACTTTCTTTCTTTTTCCTGAAAAGCAGCATATTCAACTTTGTTCAATTGACCCAAAAATACCGAAGGTAATAATGGACTGTATACGACTGCTTTGTCTAAACGTTTGTGAAATTCTTCTTTCGAAATGTTTAGTAGTTTACAGAATTCTAATGTGTCTAGTTCTTTGATTTCCCTAGGTACGACCATGATATCATACGAAGGTTGGTTGGCAACCAAAAGTTCGCCGTTACGGTCATAAATATAGCCGCGTTCTGGGTATTCGTACTTAATTTTAATGGAAATATTTTCCGACTTAAGTTTCAACTCTTCGTCTATAATCTGTAAATAAAAAAGCCTTGCTATGATTAAAATAGCAGAAACTATTATCATACCTGGTAATAAAAGCTTTCTCATTTTTTACTTGGCTTGAATAAATAGATAATGATGATACTAACAATTAACGTAAAAAGGGCAGTACTAATTGTTCTCCAAAGTGCATCTAGTATAAAAGTGAATTTGAAAAATTCCAAAAGAAACAAAATCAAATGGTGTGTTATTATCGAAATAGTGATAAAAGTGAACCGTTCTGGAGACAAACGATCATTGATTTTAATGGTTTGGTATTCGTAACTTAAACCGAAAGCAAATCGGAAAAAAGCAGGTCTGATGTAGGCTAGAATTAAACAAGCTGTTGCATGAAATCCAGCTTTATTGGCGAACATATCCAATGTTAATCCTAAAAGAAAACTGGCAATTAGTAATCCAGATTTATTTGTGTTAACAGGATACAGTAAAATGAATAAAACGTAAGGTAGTGGATTGATATAGCCAAACAGGTTGATATTGTTAAAAATAATCACCTGTGCTGCAATCAGCAAAACAAAACGAATCGTATTGAATAATATAGTGCTATTCATTTTTTGGTTTGGTTTCGGCTTCTAATTTGTTAATTTCACCAATGTCTTTATTTTCGATCACATAAACATGGTTTAAATTCGTCATGTCATTGAACAAACGAACGTCTACAGTGTAGTAGTTGGTTTCTGTGTCCATGTAAATTTTGTCGATGATACCTACAGGGATGTTTTCAGGGAATATTTTTGAAATACCTCCCGTTACAATTGTATCTCCTTTCTTAACTGAAGCTAATCTAGGAATTTCAACCAATTGAACATAACCAGCATTTTTCGCTTTCCATATTAAAGAACCAAAGTGATTGGTGCGTTTAACTTTAGCATTAATTTTAGACTTGATGTTTAAAACGCTGATAACTGTAGCATAATTTGGAGAAACTTTTTCAATTACTCCAACAATTCCTTGGCTACTCACTACTCCCATGTCTGGTTTGATTCCTTTAAGGGTACCAGTATTGATGGTTAAATAATTTTCTGGAGTATTGTAAGAATTGTTGATGACTTTAGATTGAATTACATTCAATTTGTCATACCCTTTTACTGAGTCCTTTATTAGTTTGGTAGCACTATCTTTTTTGTTAAAAAGTAGGCGACGTAACAAAGCATTCTCTTGTGCTAGTTTGTCGTTTTGATCTCTTAGGCTGAAATACGTTTTAACCTCGTTGATTTCTTCGTATACACTTCCCGATAAAGCATTGGCAGAATTTACCATTTGACTTCTATGGTAAGAATGCGATTGGATTGCCAAAACTAAAGAAGTTATCAAAAGCAGCAAAAACAGTAAGCGATTACTGTTTTTAAATATAAAGTTAAATATTTGCTGCATCAGTTATGATTAATAAATTATAAATGCTAATTCTAAATTGGAATGACAAAAGAAGCTAAACTGTTGGTTCTTCTTTTGAAATTGTTATTTAATTAATATACTTCTGTATTTGTTTAAATTTTTAAGAGCCATACCGGTTCCTCTTACTACAGCTCTCAATGGATCTTCAGCAATAAAGACAGGTAAATCGGTTTTTTGTGAAATACGTTTGTCCAAGCCTCTTAACATCGAACCACCGCCAGCAAGATAGATACCGGTGTTGTAAATGTCAGCCGCTAATTCTGGAGGAGTTTGCGATAAAGTCTCCATGATAGCATCTTCGATACGTTGGATGGATTTGTCTAAAGCTTTGGCAATTTCTCTTGAAGATACTTCTACTTGTTTTGGTTTTCCAGTTAACAAGTCACGTCCTTGAACAGACATATCATCAGGTGGAGAGTCTAAGTCTTCAATGGCAGCACCAATTTCGATTTTGATTTTTTCAGCAGTAGTTTCACCCACAAATAAATTGTGTTGTGTTCTCATATAGTAAATGATGTCGTTGGTGAAAACGTCTCCGGCAATTTTTACGGATTTATCACATACAATACCTCCTAAAGCAATCACCGCAATTTCTGTTGTTCCTCCACCGATATCTACAATCATGTTTCCTTTAGGCTGCATGATATCAATTCCAATACCAATAGAAGCTGCCATAGGTTCGTGAATTAGATAAACTTCTTTTCCGTTTACACGTTCCGCAGATTCCTTAACGGCACGCATCTCTACTTCGGTAATGCCTGAAGGAATGCAGATCACCATGCGAAGTGCTGGTGTGAATAAACGTTTCTGAAGCGCAGGAATACTTCGGATAAGCATTTTAATCATTTGCTCAGAAGCATCAAAGTCTGCAATAACTCCGTCTTTCAAAGGACGGATGGTTTTGATGTTTTCGTGTGTTTTACCCTGCATCATGTTGGCCTCTTTGCCTACGGCAATAATTTTTCCGCTAATGCGGTCACGGGCAACAATGGAAGGGCTATCGATGACAACTTTGTCGTTGTGAATGATTAGTGTGTTTGCGGTGCCAAGGTCAATCGCGATGTCCTCGGTCATGAAATCAAAAAATCCCATATTTGTATTGAGGGTTAATGTATTTAAAAGTATAATCCAAACGCAAAAGTATAAAAATTATTTGGTTTAATTCAAAATAAAAATGCATCAATACAATTTTATTGATGCATTTGTAAATATGTGAAAATATTGAGGTTTTATTAGTGTTTGAAATGACGAATCCCAGTAAATACCATAGATACTTTATTATCATTACAATAGTTAATGCTTAATTCGTCTTTTATAGATCCGCCTGGTTGAATTACAGCAGTTATCCCTGCTCTGTTTGCAATTTCTACACAATCTGGGAATGGGAAAAAGGCGTCACTTGCCATGACAGCACCTGTCAAATCAAATTCGAATGATTGTGCTTTTTCTATGGCATGTTTCAAAGCGTCAACTCTAGAAGTTTGTCCAGTTCCTGAAGCGCATAACTGTTTGTCTTTGGTCAGTACAATAGTATTTGACTTCGTGTGTTTGCAAATTTTTGATGCAAATAGTAAATCTTCAATTTCGGTTTCGCTTGGAGTTGTAAGAGTTACGGTTTTTAAATGTGCTCTCGAATCAGTAACTAAATCTTTGTCTTGTACTAAAACGCCGTTAAGACATGTTCTTACTGATGTTTTGGATAGAGTGACTTCTTTTTGAATTAAGATAATTCTATTTTTCTTTTCTTCCAGAAGATCAATGGCAGCCGAATCGTAGCTTGGTGCAATGATTACTTCGCAGAATAATTTGTTGATTTCTTCGGCAGTAGCTAAATCAATATTGCCATTTGCGATAAGAACACCTCCAAATGCAGAGGTAGGATCTCCTGCTAAGGCATCCAAATATGCTTCTTTCATTGTTTTGCGAGTGGCAA
This sequence comes from Flavobacterium sp. MAHUQ-57, assembly GCF_051908335.1. Lineage (NCBI taxonomy): Bacteria > Pseudomonadati > Bacteroidota > Flavobacteriia > Flavobacteriales > Flavobacteriaceae > Flavobacterium > Flavobacterium sp. MAHUQ-57. The sequence continues at coordinate 1,685,178 of NZ_JBPZTE010000007.1, forward strand.
TTCCGCAAGCATTATTGTGTTTTAAGATGGCAAACGTAGGGTCGTCGTTTTTGAATTCCCCAATAAGATTAACAGCAGCATCAACATCTAGTAAATTGTTGTAGGACAATTCTTTTCCGTGTAACTTGGTGAACATTTTTTCGAAGTCGCCGAAGAAAAATCCTTTTTGATGTGGATTCTCTCCATAACGCAACACGTTTCCTTGGGTTTCACTAATTTTTAAAACGGCTTCTTCGTGATTTTTGTTGAAATAATTGAAAATAGCCGAATCATAGTGTGAAGAAACATTAAAGGCTTTTGCGGCAAATGTTTTTCGTTGTTCTAATGTTGTTGCTCCGTTTTGAGAAGAAATGATTTCTAAGAACAATGAATATTCGTTAACTGAAGGAACAATTACAGTGTCTCTGAAGTTTTTTGCTGCTGCACGGATCAATGAAATTCCGCCAATATCAATTTTTTCGATAATATCGGCATCACTTGCTCCCGATGCAACCGTTTTTTCAAATGGATATAAATCGACAATCACCACATCAATTTGTGGGATTTCGAATTCTTTCATTTGTACAACGTCAGTTTCATTATCTTGGCGATTTAAAATTCCACCAAAAATTTTGGGGTGCAATGTTTTTACTCTTCCACCAAGAATTGATGGATAAGATGTAACGTCTTCAACAGGAACAACGGGGATTCCAAGATTTAGGATAAATTCTTCGGTGCCACCGGTAGAGTAAAATGTAACGCCTTGTTCGTGAAGTTTGGTAACAATTGGTTCTAATCCGGTCTTATCAAACACTGAAATCAGTGCCGATTTAATTGTTTTTGTAGTATTCATTGTGTTGTTGTAATTTGTATTGCAAAAGTAGTTTTTTCATTCTGATTTCGATTCAGATTCCTGAAAAAAAATGTAACAATTGATGGAGTTTTCACACTAATGTTCAATACGATTTTCAAATTATGATGATATATATCCGATTGTTGAAGGAAAGTTTTGGTTTCGCTGTCAATGCGCTGCGTAATAATAAATTAAGAACATTGTTATCGCTGCTTGGTGTTACCATTGGTATTTTTTCCATCATAGCGGTGCTTACTGCTGTGGATTCATTGGATAGAAAAATAAAAAAGGATTTGAGTACTTTGGACAAGAATTCGATTTACTTGATTCGTTTTTCTTTTGGACCAACGGATGTTCCAGATTGGAAAAGAGAGCAATTCCCGGATGTGACTTACGACGAGTATGAGTATTTGAAGAAGTCGTTGAATGATTTGGAAGCTATGTGTTTTCAGTTGTTCACCAGAAAAGAAAATATTAAATATGAAGGGAAGACTGTTAGCTCAGTCAATGTTGGGCCAACAACCTTCGAACAAGAAGATGTTCAGAAGCTAGAATTTGACCAAGGTCGTTTCTTTAATGAAGCCGAGTCTAATTCGGGCGCGCCTGTAATTGTTTTGGGACATCAAATTGCTAAAAATTTATTCGACGGAATTGATCCTCTAGGCAAGAAAGTGCGTTTGTATGGTCAACGATTTACTGTAATTGGTGTGATGACTAAGAAAGGCGCTGGTATTTTCGATGAAAATGAAGATACTACGGTGTATATTCCGGTTAATTTTCTACGCCAAATGTACGGTGATGATAATGAAATGATCACGCCGGCTATTATGATTAAGCCTGTTGATGGGGTTGATATTGATGCTTTTAAAGAAGAGTTGCGTCAGAAATTGCGTCATTACAGAGGATTGAAAGAAGGTGATATTGATAATTTCTTCATGAATGTTTTGTCTGGATTTACTGATTTATTGGATGGTATCATCAAACAAATGAATTTTATTGGATGGGTAATCGCCTTTTTCTCATTATTAGTAGGTGGGTTTGGTATCGCCAATATTATGTTTGTATCGGTGAAAGAAAGAACCAATCTGATTGGTATTCAAAAGTCATTGGGAGCGAAAAATAGGTTCATTTTATTGCAATTTTTATTTGAAGCTATAATACTTTGTGTGATTGGTGGTTTGGTAGGAATATTTTTTGTTTATCTTATTTCTATTGTTTTGACCAATGCTTTAGAATTTGAATTCATATTAAGTCTTTCCAATATCATTTTCGGAACTTTCTTAGCCGCTTTGATTGGACTAATCTCTGGAATTATACCCGCGTTTGTTGCTTCCCGATTGGATCCTGTTGAGGCAATCAGAAGTGGTATGTAATATTTTCATGCTTTGCAGGTATAAACATTAACTCAGAATTAAATATAGTATTCCGCCAAAAATAAAACTGGCACTATTAATAATGCAACTCAATCGAAGTGAAGCTTGGAAATTTAGTTTAGGCTTTATAAGGAAGGTTAGGAGTATGGCTTCAAATAGTGTTACGATAATTTCTGCGAAAAGTAGGTTGATTCCCCATCCAATAAAGTAGGAACAAGTAAGCCATAATGCCGGATGTGAAATTAGGTTGACTAGTAAGATGTAAAGAATGTTTTTTGAATTGATTTTGTGTTTCAAAAAAAAGGCAAAACCAAAAAGTAGTTCCATTATAATTGTCAAGAAAAGTGCTAAAATATAGTTGCTAATAGGAACTCTGAAGAATGGAGTAGTTTCGGTTATTTCTGTATCAGCAATTTTTAATTCAATCAAAGAATCTGAATCGTTTTCATTTAATGTTGGACTTATTAGTGTTTTGTTGCCAAAAGTAAAAAGCAATTTGAAATTTTCAGGAACTGATCTTTCAATATGAATCGTTTTGTTCTCCAGATAAAGGTAATCAGATCCATCACAACCACAAACCGTATCGGTTATTTTGAAACTTGGTCCATAGAGTATGCATACCTTTCTAATTGAATCTTTTTTTGAATTGTTCAGATCAAGATTTATAATAAGTTTTCTTTTGAATGGTGTAGCGTCTGCAGCCATGTTTTGACAGAAGAAAAGGGATAGAATAGCAATTGCAATGGTTTTTGTATTCAATGACATCATGACAGAGTGATTACTTTTTTGGTTTTACAAATTGGATTTTGGATTCTGAAATCTTAGAGTAATCCCACTTAATTTCATTTGGATAAAATGTTTTGGCTGTTTTTTTATAATGTAACACAGTGTCTTCCTCTTGAGTACTTTTTCTTATAAGGTAAAGGTCTTTGTTTCTGAAATCGTTGATGGCTTTTAAGAGGATATTGATTTTTATGCCCTTCAAGGTGTCAATCTGTGAGCTTACATAAATAGTATTGCCTTTTTCTTTCTGTAAATTTGCCTGTAAAATACTTCGAATTGCTTCTTGGGGAACTTTAACCAAATCTGTCGGGGTCAGGTTTATTAATTCGGGAAGTGTGTCAAAAGTTAAGCCTACCGAACAAAAGATATCTCTATCTTTTCGTTGATAGAAAAAAAAATTGGTGTCCTTGTCTATAATGAAGTGATGAGTGCCATAATCAGTAGCAAATTCCTTATAACCGACTTTGTTTTTATTTGCTTCATACTCTTTCGAAATGATTATGGTCTGGAGTTGTGATTGGTTTTTTTCATTCGGATTGTGGCATGCGAATAGGGTTGGGAAAAGTATCAGAATGACAAATGATTTGCGCATTTTTATTTTTTTGTAAAAATAAAAAATCCCGGTTAATTCCGGGATTTTCTTTTTTATCTGATTTCCTGATTCAGGATTAAATCGATGTAAAGGTTGATTTTGTTTTTTAACTCTTTTCTGTGAGCGATGAAATCAAGGAAACCATGCTCTAATACGAACTCAGAAGTTTGGAATCCTTCCGGTAAATCTTTACCTGTAGTGTCTTTTACAACACGTGGTCCAGCAAATCCAATCAATGCTCCTGGTTCGGCAATGTTAATATCGCCTAGCATTGCATAAGAAGCAGTTGTACCACCCGTAGTAGGATCTGTACATAATGAAATGTAAGGGATTTTAGCTTCTGCCAATTGTGCTAATTTCGCAGAAGTTTTTGCTAACTGCATTAATGAGTAAGCGGCTTCCATCATACGAGCACCACCTGATTTTGAAATCATTACAAACGGGATGTTGTTTTTGATGGAATAATCGATACCACGTGCGATTTTTTCTCCCACTACAGCACCCATAGATCCACCAATGAAGGCGAAATCCATACAGCAAACTACTAAATCGTTTCCTTTCGATTTACCAACACCTGTACGTACAGCGTCTTTCAATTTTGTTTTTCCGATAGCATCAACTAAACGATCAGAGTATTTTTTGGTATCCACAAACCCAAGCGGGTCTTTTGAAGTGATATTAGCGTCTAATTCGGTAAACTCGTTGTTGTCAAATAAAATTTCAAAATATTCTTTACTTCCAATGCGTACATGGAAATCATCTTCCGGGCTAACCCATAGATTTCTGGCTAATTCATCAGCATCTACAATTTTTCCTGTTGGAGATTTATACCATAAACCTTTCGGTACATCTCTTTTATCTTCAGTAGGTGTTGTAATTCCTTTTTCTTTTCTTTTAAACCAAGCCATAATAATTCAGTTATGAGTTTAAAGTTAGGAGTTATGATTTAAGTCAAACTTATTTCATACTCGTAACAGGTAATTAAAGTGTATTTACGTTATTTAAATCGGCAAAAGCCTGTTCTAATCTTTTGTTGAAAGTAATTTCACCCTCACGAACCCATTTTCTTGGATCGTAATGTTTTTTGTTTGGTGAATCGGCACCATCAGGGCTTCCGATTTGCGTTTTTAAGTATTCAATTTTCGAAGTCATATAGTCACGAATACCTTCGGTAAATGCGAACTGTAAGTCAGTATCGATATTCATCTTGATTACACCATATGAAATAGCTTCTCTGATTTCTTCTAAAGTTGAACCAGAACCACCGTGGAAAACAAAATCAATCGGATTGGCTTCGGTATTGTATTTGTTCTGAACGTATTCTTGTGAATTTTTTAAGATTTTAGGAGTAAGTTTTACGTTTCCAGGTTTGTAAACACCATGTACGTTACCGAATGCAGCTGCAATGGTAAATCGAGGTGAAATTTTCATCAATTCTTCGTACGCATAAGCTACTTCTTCCGGTTGCGTATATAATTTTGAGCTGTCAACATCGCTGTTATCTACACCATCTTCTTCACCTCCAGTAATTCCTAGCTCTATTTCAAGGGTCATGCCCATTTTACTCATTCGAGCTAAATACTCTTTGCAAATGTGAATGTTTTCTTCGATAGGTTCTTCAGATAAGTCGATCATATGTGAAGAGAATAATGGTTTACCGGTTTCTGTAAAATGTTTTTCAGAAGCATCCAATAATCCATCAATCCAAGGCAATAAGTTTTTAGCACAATGGTCAGTATGTAAAATCACAGTTGCTCCATAGGCTTCTGCCAAAGTGTGAATGTGTTTTGCTCCAGCTACTGCTCCAGCAATTGCAGCTTTTTCATTAGCATTTGATAAACCTTTACCAGCGTTGAACTGTGCTCCTCCATTTGAAAACTGAATAATTACAGGTGCTTTTAACTTTGCTGCTGTTTCAAGCACACCGTTGATAGTGCTTGATCCTACAACGTTTACCGCAGGTAAGGCAAAGCCTTTTTCTTTGGCATATTTAAAAATTTCCTGTACTTGATCTCCGGTTGCAACTCCCGGTTGTATACTGTGTGCCATGTATTTAATTTTTTATAAGATTGACAAAATTACAAATTTAGTTTTAGAATGGATAGTTAATACCAATATTTAAAACACCTTTATCGAAACGCATTTCTTTAAACCATTTTTCACCCGACATCAAGGCAGGATTGTAGGTTTTGAAACCGTAGTCGAATCGAACGATGAAGAATTTGAAATCATAACGGAATCCGGTTCCAGTACCTAAAGCTAGATTTTTTAACGATTTGAAGCCTGAAAAGACTTTGGTTGGATCGGTTTCGCTGTCCGAAATATTCCATATGTTACCGCAATCGGCAAATAGAGCGCCGTTTAAATCACCAAAAAATTTGAATCGGAATTCCGCATTTAAAGCAATCTTCATGTTGGCTTCGTTGAAATCGTTAAGACCGCCAGAACTACCTGGGCCAAGGCTGTAGGATTGCCATGCTCGGTTATCATTCGTTCCTCCTGCAAAATAACTTCGTGAAAAAGGAATTGATTTGGAATTTCCATACGGAATTGCAATACCAAAAAAGCTTCGAAAAGCAAATGATTTGTCATGTTTTAAATCCCAATGTCTTATAAATTCGAAATCTGTTTTGATGTATTGAGAGTAGGTGAGTCCGAAAATATTTCGAGTTCCGTTTTCGTTTTCAGGTTGATTGGCTAATCTTGAAACAAGCGTTAAAAAGTTTCCGGCGGTCTCAATTTTTCCTCTGAAACTGTAAAATTGTTTGTCGGCAAAATCCGATTTGTTGTTTTTGCTGAAGCTGAAATTGGATGCGAAAATTAAGTTGTTTTCAGTTAAACGGTCTTTGCGCTCCTTGATACTTTGTATGTTGCGGAATTCGCTTGTTGTGGGCTCCAAACCTGGAAAGTATGGTGAAGTTAATGCGTCTATGATGAAATCGTTGGCTCCGTCTGGAATTCTTAGATTTCCGTTTTCCATATATTCAGGTTCTGTGTTGTAGGCTTGTGCCAAATCATTCAGACGATTATAGGAAGAATTGTATACATTGAAGTAGTTGTCAATGTTGACATTCTTGACATATTGCAGGTTAACCAAATCAAATTTGATATCGGTATTTTTTTTTGGAATCCAGTTGTAACTAACTGTCGAGGTCAAATTTTCTTTGTCCAAACCAATATTGGTTTGTTTTGAAAAACCCAAACTGATTAATGAATTCGGGAACATTCTTTTCGGAATGATTTTATCCGTATTAAATGGAGCGAATATTCTTGGGAAAGTCAGGCGTAAATCTGCACCAACTTCCGAAAGATTGAAAAAACGATTGTCTGGATTGGCTAAATCTTTAGATGCACCTATATTACCACGTAAAGCAAGTTCAAGGATTTCGGCACCTCTGAAAATATTACGGATGGAAAATGAAGTACTTCCTGCAATACCAAAATCCATGATATTGGAATGGGTGAAATCAGCATTGGCTCTGAAACTATACTTGTCCTTAGCAGTAAGATGTATTTTTACGTTCAACTTTTTAGTTATAGTGTCTTCAATGTATTCGATGTTGGGATAATTGAAAACTCGCAAATTACTCAATGAACGTAGTGTTAAAGTTCTATTGTCATCACTGTACAGACTGTCTTTTTGGATGAAAACAGCATCAGTCAATGCTTTCGATCGATAACGTAGTTTCTTTGTACTGTAAATGTTGAAGTTTTTGTACTGTGCGCTGTCTATAAATTGCTTTTTGTTTTTTGTAGATAGGTCGTAGGTAAGAATATCGACTTCGCCTATCTTGTAAATATGGAATGGGCGACTTTTAATGCTATCGCCAGCTTTGTATTCACGATTATTGATTGTGACAATTACGGGCGCTTTTTTTGTTGTAGTATCAATTTCAAAAAGGATGTTTTGTTGTTGGAAATTATAGATTCCTTTGTTTCTGAAAAGTGTGGTTAGTCGGCTGCGTTCCGCATCAAAATTTTCGGTTTTGTATTGTTGCCCGAATTTAATTTTGGACTGATTTTTTACAGTCAAATAAAGCGAGTCGATTGCTTTGGATTGTATTTTTCTCGAAATAGTATCCAAAAAAGTCGGTTTGCCTTTGGTTACAGTATAATCAATTGTGCCTCTTTTGTTGTCTAAATAGTTGATTTTGTATTTGGCTACGGCGTCGAAATATCCTTCATCAAAATAATGAGCTCTTAGGCGTTTAGTGGAACGGGTGGCTTTTATAGTATCGATAATTACCGGAGCTTCTCCAGTTTTTGTCAGGAACTTATGCCATCCAGAATACCAGAAAGATTTTCCTAATCGATTGACTTGTTTTTTAGATAACCACTTGGCTTTTCTGTAATATTTTTCAGGGTTTTTAGTGTATTTTGCTCTGAATATTGAATCTGTATTGTTTTTAGCCAAATTGTACATGTGCATTCGCAATTTAAATCCTAAAATTGCAGAATTGGGTTGTTGTACTATTTGTGAAGTTACTGCTTCGTCTTTGATTAGTTTTCCGTCTACCTCTACTTTGTTTTTAATTAAGAGGGATCTATTGGTCGGAACCTTTTTTACTGCATTACATGCGGAGATAAGCACTGCAGTTAGAAGAATTAATACTATTTTTGTAGAGGAATTATTCAAAAGAATCAGAAATTTAATTCAAAAATACACTTTTTTATGGTTAGTAAAAACCAAATAAAACTTATAACGAGCCTACAGCAAAAAAAATACCGAAAACAACATCAATTATTCATTGCAGAAGGTGTAAAAGTGATTGACGAGCTACTTCGATCCGATTTTGAGTTAGAACATTTATTTGTGACTCATGATTTGTTTTTGAATGTTTCCAAAGTAAAAAAGACAATTGTTTCAGAGGCTGATTTAAAAAAGCTATCAGCATTGACTACAGCAAATGATTGTTTGGCTTTGTTTAAGATTCCATCTGATGTTGCGATTAATGACACAGGATTAGTAGTTGCGCTTGATGATATTCGTGATCCAGGAAATTTAGGAACTATAATTCGTTTGTGTGATTGGTTTGGTGTCCAGCAAATTGTGTGTTCTGAACAAACGGTAGATTTATACAATCCGAAGGTAGTTCAGGCAACCATGGGTTCCATTTCGCGTGTCAATGTCGTTTATGTGAATTTAGAAAATTATCTTACATCTGTTTCAAAAGAAATTTTTGGAACTTTTATGGAAGGTGACACTGTTTACCAATGCGATTTGCCTAAAGAAGGTATTATTGTTTTGGGGAATGAAGCCAATGGTATTTCTAAAGCAGTTGAAGATACAATAACTCAAAAAATAAGCATACCTCGTTTTGGTGATTTACAGCAAACGGAAAGTTTGAATGTAGCCACAGCCACAGCAATTGTATTAAGTGAATTCAAACGAATCCACTACAAATAAAAGACCTGAAATAAGTTGAATTTTTAGTGAAAAGCGAAGTTGATGAAAATTCCGCGAGTCGACATGCTGGCTATATTACCTGTCCATGGACTGTTAGGGTCATTATCCGGAATGATTTCATTTTTCAAACCAAAAACACCACGAATGGAGGGAGAAAATTTGAAGTATTCAAAATACATGTCAATACCTAATCCTAATTCGTAGTTATTGCTTGTTTTTATCATTCTGAATCGATTTGCAGAGTTGTCATCTGGTGATTTTGCATTACTAGATAAATTCAATGAGCTGGAAAGTCCTCCGATTACATAAGGTTTTACATTTCCTAGTCGTTTTGATGAAAACTTGGCCAATAAAGGAAAATGGATATAAGTTGATTTCACTTCTCTTAGTCGATCGACTGGATCAGTGAAGTTCGGGAAAGTTAAATTGCGTTGTCCATAAAACAATCCGGGTTCAAATCGCAAGTCCACATAATCATTAATGCGTAAATTGGAAATCAAACCCACGTTAAATCCAGTTTGACTGTCAACCATAATATCTTGTCCATCCAATTTTTTGTCAAATTTGAAATCGTAGTTGTTAATGCCTAAATAAAAACCAAAATGAATCCTTTGTTTGTCAAAGTTTTCCAAATTGACAATAGGTTTTTTAGCAAACATGCTTTTTCTGAAAATCTGCGCATTTGCTGTAACTGATACGATAATCAATAAAATGATGAAAAGTTTCTTAGTCATTCCTGTTATTTTTTTGATGCGCTGTAAATAGTGGCTACCCCAAACGTTTGAGGAAGGTTTCGTACATCTATAAACCCAATATTACGTAAAATATTGTTCAAACGTTCACCATGAGGAAAAATTGATGCCGAATCGGATAAATATTTATAGGCAACTTTGTCTTTGGAGAAAAGGCGTCCAATAAGCGGCATGATGTTTTTAGTGTAAAAATTATATCCTTGTTTGAAAGGGAATTTTTCCGGTACGGAAGTTTCCAAAATAACAAACTGTCCTCCGGGTTTTAAAACGCGAAGTATTTCGTGCAGTCCGGCGTCAAGATCTTCAAAGTTTCGGATGCCAAAAGCTACTGTGATGGCATCGAATGTATTGTCTTCAAAAGGAATCTTTTCTCCATCGCCCAAAACCATTTCAATACGATTATTGAGATTTTTATGTGCAATCTTCTGTCTACCAACTTCCAACATTCCTGAAGAAATGTCTAAACCTGTGATTTTTGCGCCTTCGATTTGGGAAAGCAATATCGCTAAGTCACCTGTACCCGTAGCTACATCTAAAATGGTTTTCGGTTGCTTTGAAGCAATCATTTTTACCATTTTCTTTCTCCAAGAAACATCGACACCAAACGAAATCACTCGATTCAGATTGTCATATTCTGAAGAGATGGTATCGAACATTTGAGCGACTTGTTCCTTCTTGGTTGAGTCGGAATTTTTATAAGGTTTTGTGCTGATTGACATAAAAAAATTTTCAACAAATATAGAATTAAATTTTTAATAGCTAAAAGAGTGTATTTCGACGAATAATTGATGTTTTTTGTCGTTTATATCACCAAAATTAGGTATTTTTCAAAATACTAACTATTTGGTATTGTGGTTATTAAAAAAATGTTTTAAATTTATAATCTGATAATCTCGTTAAAATGTTCTAAACATTAGTGGCAGAAAAAAAAGAATTAACAGACACGGTTAATTGTAATAATTTTCAATCGAGCTTTTGCAGTTGTTACCCAATTGCATAAAAAGTGTCACAAACGTTCTTTGGGTTAAATTTGTTTTTGGAAATTTTAGTTTTTTGTTATATTACTTTAGTGGTATTTGGTGATATAACTTAGAGATTCTAATCTCGGTTTTTTTTGGCCAATATAATTTTGGTGGAACATTAAAAACTTTATTCATTGATTGAAAATGCCGAAAACGATATTATTAGAAAAAACATCTCTTCGGAGATGTTTTTTTTTGGAATCAAATTAGATTTTATGATAGGTTTCAAAGGTGAAAGGCAATTGGTGTTTTTCATCTTTTTCGTGAAATTCAGATTCGATCAGTCGCCATTTCTGAAAATCAATTTCAGGGAAAAAAGTATCAGCGTCAAAAGTTCCGTGAACTCGGGTTAGTTCGATGCAATCGGCATGATCGATAGATTGTTTGTAAATTTCACCTCCTCCAATGATGAATATTGTTTCTTTTTTTGGACAAGTAGTAATTGCTTTTTCTAATGAATTTACTACGATACAGCCCTCCGGAACATTATAATCCTTACTTCGAGTAATAATCACATGGGTACGGTTGGGTAGCGGTTTGGGAAAACTTTCGAAGGTTTTTCGGCCCATAATGATAAAATGCCCTGTAGTTAACGCTTTGAACCTTTTGAAGTCATCCGGCAAATGCCATAACAAATCATTGTCTTTTCCTAATTCGTTGTTTTCACCTGCTGCGGCAATTAATGTAATCATTGGTTGTTTTTGTCTAAATCTTTTTGCAGTTGCTCTATTTTGCGTTCTTGTTTGGCAATCAATTTGTCGATTTGCTCACGTTCCCATTTTTTATTCATAAAACTATCAGTGATGAATACCCTGATAAAGTGTAGAACAAAAATGAATGCCCAAATTGTTATAGCCCAAAGTGCCCAATGGGTTTCTGGCATGACATTCAGGAATTTATTGGCAATTAGAAAAAAAATACTACCCAATACAAAAAGAACAAAGTGGAAGTACAAATGTTTTTTTTGCTTCAAACGCAAACGGGCATATTCATACAATTCGTGTTGGTTGGTGTCCATAGGTCAATTTTATGGATTTAAAGATAATAAAAACTTTACTTTTTTTTCTTAATAGTTAGAAAACTATGAATTATTAAAAATACGCTTGAAATGATGTATAATAGTAAAGAGAGTATTGTGATGAATTCTATAGATGCTCTATCTGGATTTAATATAGCGATGATGCATTGATTTAAAGACAATAGGAAAATGGAGATAAAAAAATGCCTTTTTGCTGCGATAGAAAAGTTGAGATTCACTTTCCAGATATACAAGAGATAAAATACACCCCAAAACAGAAATAACCCTGCGAAGAGGCTTGTGTAGTTTGTACCGTTACAATTGTTGAGATCAAAAAAAGTATCGCAAATGTTCGGAATATAGCCTGAAGCATAAACAAGTACCGCTAGTCCTGTCAATAAGAGAGAATTGGTGAAATGTTTTGTCATTTGTTGGTTTAATTGGCTGAGTTTAAGGCTATGGGAATGTTGAAACGAACACGTACTTTTTTGCCCTCATGTTCACCTGGAATCCAGTTTTCGTGATTGGAAAGGACACGTATGGCTTCTTCGTCCAATCCGTAGCCTAATCCTTTGAGTATTTTAAAATCCGTCAAACGACCATCTTTTTCAACAATAAACTCAAGGAAAATTCTTCCCTTAATATTCTGTTTGATTGCTTCAGGTGTAAAATTAAAATTTTTGGCTAGGTATAGGCCTAAGCTCGAATGGCCATCTTTTGGTTGGGGCATTTTTTGAACAGCTGCTAAATAATAGATGTTGTTGTCTTCTTTTTCATCTTCAGTAGGCTTTGTTTCCTGTCCGAAAATAACGGCCGTAAACAATAATAGTGTTATGGAAAATATTTTTTTCATGTTTTACTTTAAGTTGATTGTTAATGGAAAAGTAAATCTTGCCCGTACAGCTTCTCCTTGTATTAGACCGGGATGCCAGTCTTCATATGAATCCAGAAGACGGATGGCTTCTTCATCTAATCCAAAACCTAAGCCTTTAATCAGTTTTATTTCGGTTATGGAACCATCCTTTTCCACTACAAACTCGAGGATGATTTTCCCACTGACTTTGTTTTTAAAAGCTTCAAGAGTTGGATTGAAGTTTTTACTCATATACTCACCAAAATGCTGGTATCCTTTTTTGGGTATAGGTTTGGCTTCATATTCGCTGAAAGATCTTTTTTCTCCACTTTTAAATACCGTTTCTCCTTTAAGAAAGTATCCCTGTTCATTGTAATGGACTGTGTTGGTTCTCTCTGTTTTTTTATCGAACTCTATCCATATGTTGACTTTCTTACCGTCTTTTATTTCGCCTGTAATTGATTTGTCCTGGTCATCATATATGTACTTTCCGTTGCCATTGGTAATGGTTTTGTTGCCGTCTTTGTCCCAAAATTCAAGAGTTTTAGAAAAGAGAAGAGTGTTTGGGTATTCATAATCCAAAGCTTTGATCATTTTCTGTTTTCCGTTAGGGTAATATTCATAAAGAGTGGCTTTCTTGCCTTTATGTGTTGCGACAAGTTCAGATGATTTTATACCGTCCTCAAAATAATCAATTGTTCTGCTTTGAATAGAATCGTTTGTGTTATAAGGAATGAACAGATGCTTTTGATTGCCGTTTTCGTAAAATTGTGTGATTGTTCCAGAACTTCCTTGATGATCTTCTTTATAAGCGATTGTTTTTTCTTCTTCTAATTTGCCTGATTTATAGCAGGTTAATACCTGGTATTCTTTTTGGTCCAATCGATAATCTTTGATGATTCGGTAAAAATGATGGCCGGTTTCTTTGGTTTCTCGTTTAAGTGAATCTAGGTATATTTTTTTATCTTTTTTACCTTGTGCCAACAGAATATTGTTAAGTAACAAGAGGATGTAAAGTGTTTTTCTCATTTTTAAATTATTGTGCGGTAAGACGTAAGGGAAGATGATATCGTGTTCGAATGTTTTTTCCTCGGATTTTTCCTGGACTCCAAGATTTATATTCTTTTACAATTCGTATGGATTCTTCATCCAATCCATATCCTAGGCTTTTGATTACGACTATGTTGTTGATGCTTCCGTCGGTTTCTATGATGAACTCCAAAATTACCTTGCCGCTAATGTTGTTTTTTAGCGCTTCTTTGCTGTAAACGAAAAACATTGCGATGAATTGACTAAAGTCAGAATAGCCTCTTGCTGGCATTGCTGCTATTTCTTGTTCTTCATACGTTATGACCGTTCCGTCAAGTTCGATTCTTTTGCCTTTGATGAATTTACCGTTTTTGAATTTTTCTATTATTTTCTCACCGGTTGCTTTATTTTGTTCAATCCATTCGCCGTCTTTTAAACTGTCTTTTACTGCGCCGTTTATTTTGAAGAAATCGGTTTCGATTTGATAATTACCGTTGCCGTCTTTTACTGTATGATTGTTGTTCTTGTCCCAAGCTTGGATAATTTTATTGTTTAGGCCTGCATTGGGTATGCTGAAATTGTTCTTTTCAATAGATAGCTTGTTGCCGTTGGTGTAATAATTGGTTTCTGTGGTAATCTTCGTTTTTTTATTAGATTCAATTTCTTGATAGAGCTGACCTCCTTCGTACCAATTGGTAGTATAGTCGATGCCGGTTTCGCTATCTGAAATTTGCTGTTCTTGTTTCTTGATGCCGTTTTCGGAATAGGTAGTTAGAATGCCTGTTTTTGAATTCAGATTGGTTTTGTCTTTTAAGGTGTATTCTTTGCGGAGTTGACCCGATTTGTAATATTCAAAAACTTTGTAATTGTCTTTTTCTGACGAATACTCTTTGATGATTCGGGTGTAAAAATGGTTTCCTTCAGTTGTGTTCTTCTCGATAGAATCTAAATAAATTGTTTTATCCGTATTATTTTGAGCCCATAATAAATTAGTAGCCACAAAAAAAGCTACCAAAAGAACGTTTTTCATTGTTGTTTGGTTAATCTATCAGATGAATTAAATAGCCACTTGGCCTTTGATATGCGGGTGTGGATCGTAATCTACTAAAGTGAAATCGTCAAATGTGAAGTCAAAGATGTTTTTAACTTCAGGGTTTAGAATCATCTTCGGAAGTGGTCTTGGATCACGGGAAAGTTGGAGTTCCAATTGCTCGATGTGGTTGTTGTAAATATGTGCATCTCCAAAAGTATGGATGAATTCTCCGGGTTGTAAATCGCATACTTGAGCTACCATTAGTGTGAATAGAGCGTAAGAAGCAATGTTAAATGGTACTCCTAAGAAGATATCGGCGCTTCTCTGGTACAATTGACACGAAAGCTTACCGTCGGCTACATAAAACTGAAAAAAGGCATGACAAGGAGGTAATGCGGCTTTTCCGTTGGCTACATTTTCTGCGAACGATTTGGAAGTATCAGGGAGTACTGAAGGATTCCATGCGGAAACTAGCATTCTGCGGCTGTTCGGGTTAGTTTTCAGTGTTTCGATAAGTTCCTTGATTTGATCTATTTCTTCACTGTTCCAGTTGCGCCATTGGTGTCCGTAAACCGGGCCTAAATCTCCGTTATCATCGGCCCATTCGTCCCAAATGCGCACCCCGTTTTCTTTTAAATAAGCAATGTTGGTTTCTCCTTTTAAGAACCAAAGTAATTCATGAATGATGGATTTTAGATGTAGTTTTTTAGTGGTAACCATTGGGAAACCTTCGCTTAAGTCAAAACGCATTTGGTAACCGAATACACTTTTAGTGCCGGTGCCTGTTCTGTCTCCTTTTTGATTTCCGCTTTCTAAAACGTGCTTTACTAAATCTAAATACTGTTTCATTTTACTTCCTTTACTCTATGAGTCTATGCTTGACGCATCATTCTTTTTATGATTCTCTTTTCGAAATTTCGTCTCGGATACTGGCTGCTTTTTCATAATCTTCTTCCTGAACGGCCTGTTCTAACATATCGTGTAATTCGGAAAGGCTAAATTTGGAATAGGTGCTTTTGGTATTGCTACTTTCTTCCAAGCCGAAGGTTTCAGGGGTAGAAAGAATATCGTCTAAGTTTTCTTCCGGGTTTTCTGTTTCGGGATTTACTTTTAGATAGATACCTGCTTTATCCAGTATGTTTTTATAGGTAAAAATAGGTGCGTTAAAGCGTAAGGCCAATGCGATGGCATCGGAGGTTCTTGCGTCAATGATTTCTTCTATTTTATCTCGTTCACAAATCATACTTGAATAGAAAACACCATCTACCAATTTGTGGATAATAACTTGTTTGATGACAATGTCAAAACGTTCTGCAAAGTTCTTGAATAAATCGTGGGTTAATGGGCGTGGCGGTTTGATTTCCTTCTCTAGAGCAATTGCGATAGATTGTGCTTCAAAAGCCCCAATTACAATTGGTAATTTTCGATCCCCATCAACTTCATTTAAAATTAATGCATAGGCCCCGTTCTGGGTTTGACTGTAGGATATTCCTTTTATAGATAGCTTTACTAAACTCATTTTATGGCTGTGAATATATCATTGCAAAGTAACAAAAAACTTTGGGTTGTAGAAACAAAAAAGAGCCACAAATTGTGACTCTTTTGAACTGCTTCAGAAAAGCATTATGAATTTTGTGCCTTGAAGGCTTTTAATTTTTCAATTAATTTAGGTAAAACATCAAATGCGTCACCTACAACACCATAGTCCGCTACTTTGAAGAAAGGCGCTTCCGGGTCAGAGTTGATGGCTACTTTTACTTTTGAAGAGTTGATACCTGCAATGTGTTGGATTGCACCTGAAATACCTACAGCAATATATAAATTCGTTGCTACCGGTTTTCCAGTTTGTCCTACGTGCTCACTGTGAGGTCTCCAGCCTAAATCAGATACTGGTTTAGAGCAAGCAGTTGCTGCACCCAATACTGAAGCTAATTCTTCAATCATACCCCAGTTTTCAGGACCTTTTAATCCACGACCACCTGATACCACTACGTCAGCATCAGCGATAGTTACTTTACCAGAACCTTTTTCAACGGATTGAACTTGTACACCAAAATCGGCATCAGAAATAGATGGGGCAAAATCTTCAGCTGCAGCAGCTCCAGAAGCTTCTACTAAGCCAAAGCTGTTTTTACCGATAGCTAAAACTTTAACATCGGTAGCAATTTCAGTAATATTGAATGCTTTGTTAGAGAATGCATTTCTTTTCACTTGGAAAGGAGAAATGCTTATAGGTAAAGCCACTACGTTTGAAGCATATCCAGCGTTCAAGCTAACAGCTACAAGTGGAGCAACGTATAAACTATCTGTAGTAGAAGATAAGATAACGATTTTAGCGCTTTCTTTTTCTGCTGCTTGTTTGATAGCGTCAGCGTAAGCTTTAGCTGTAAAGTTGGCTAATTTATCGTTGGTTACTTTTAATACTTTATCTACACCGTATTTTCCTAATTCGGAAACATCACCAGCATTAATGGTTAATGCGGTTACGGTTGTGCCAGTTGATTCGGCGATTTTCTTTGCGTATGAAGCTAATTCAAAAGCTACTTTCTTGAATTTTCCTTCTGCTGATTCTGCGTATATTAATATAGACATGATTTCTTAAATTTTTAATGTTAAAAAGTTTAAAGTGTAAAGTTCCTTTTTGAGGGAACAGTTGCTTCAAACTAGATCACTTTAGCTTCGTTGTGTAATAAGTTGATTAATTCGTCTAAATTATCAGGGCTTACTAATTTCACTGCCGATTTAGGAGCTGGTTTTTCAAATTTCACTGCTTTTGTAGCTACATCAGCACCAACTGGTTCAAGCACTTGTAATGCTTTAGTTCTAGCGGTCATGATACCGCGCATGTTCGGGATGCGTAAGTCTTTCTCTTCCACTAAACCTTTTTGACCACCTACGATCAATGGTAAAGTTGTTGTAACGGTTTCTTTTCCTCCGTCGATTTCTCTAACTGCAGTAGCATTGTTGCCTTCCACTTTTAAATCGATACATGAGTTAACGAAGTTTGAACCTAAAATTCCAGCAATCATACCAGGAACCATTCCTCCGTTGTAATCTAAAGATTCTCTACCTGCGATTACTAAATCGTAACCACCGGCTTTAATTACTTCTGCTAATTGCTTCGCTACGAATAAACCGTCAGTTGGATTCGCGTTAACACGGATAGCTTCGTTTGCACCGATAGCCAATGCTTTTCTTAATGTTGGTTCAGTGTCCGGTCCTCCAACGTTCACAACGGTCACGTTAGCGCCTTGTTGTTCTTGGAACCAGATAGCTCTTGTCAAACCAAATTCATCATTTGGATTAATTACATATTGTACACCGTTAGTGTCAAATTCTGAATCACCATTGGTAAAGTTAATTTTTGAAGTAGTATCAGGCACGTGGCTGATGCAAACTAATATTTTCATCGTTTAATAAATTGGTTTTTACAAAATTGAAGCACAAATTTAAGCAAAAAAACGGAATAATACTATGCGTGCATAATATTTTTTTAAAAACTATTTCGTTTTCGTTTCTTTTTTTGATTGTGTATTGTTTTCTGGTTGTTTTTGATGATTGGTTTTTGTTTGATTGAGGTTTTTTTAGTCTTATGTAGTTAATAGTCAGTAGTAAAGAAGGATTTGTATTTAGTAAGGTAGTGGTCTGGTAATGGTTTTGTTTAGGTTGTTTTCTTTTTGTTTCCTTTAATAGTAAAATGAAACGGAACGTATATACGCGATATACACGACATATATACGACATATATACGGCATATATACGGCATATATACGCCATATATACGCTATATATGGGTTGTGTCTTTTAAGGGTTTAAGGTTTAAAGTTGAATGCTTGAGAATTTTGAGTTTAGTTGTGAAATTTCGGGTTTCGACTTTTTCAATAATCGCTTCGCCTGTTTGTGATTTGTAATCATAAGATTTGGAAGCCGAACAGTTTAGTCGTTTTCAGTTAGTGCTGAAAAATGCGTCGGTAGCTCTTCCTATGTCATATTTTGTGAAGCCAGCAAGTAGTATTTCGGTGGTGTCTGTAACTTCCTGATTAGGTTCTATTTTTATGATGCCTTCATAGTTGTCTGAATAGGTAATTCGGTAAAATTTCCCCTATCTTTTGTTGTGATTTCTGGAGGTAAGATTCCAATGTTTGCTTTAAATTCTTTATTGTTTCGGTGATAGATAATGTAATTCTACTTTTTATCTGCGGTTTGTGAAATGTATTTGCCAATAGTCATTTTTTTGTTTTCTTGACTTTTGTTCTTTAGCTCTTTGTATTTCTGATTTTGTGTATGTTTTTCAAAATCCTTGTTTTTGTTGTGCGATTGTATTGCTTAAATTATTATAAATACTATGAATGCCAGGAATGGAAAACAGATAAGGGAAATTGATATTTTCATTGGTATGCGCTTTACTGTAAAATTGAAGTATCTCCTGTAATTGGGAGTGGTGATAATGTGAAAAATAGAACAGTCTGAGCGGTTTGAGAGTCTAACGGTCTAAAAATCTAATAATCTCACCTTCTAACTCATTTTAATTTTTTATTTTTGCGGTTCAATTTTACAGAGATACATATATTATATGAGAACTATACAATTTAGAGAAGCAGTTTGCGAAGCGATGAGCGAAGAGATGCGTCGTGACGAATCGGTATATTTAATGGGTGAAGAAGTAGCGGAGTACAATGGAGCATATAAGGCTTCTAAAGGAATGCTGGATGAATTTGGACCAAAAAGAGTTATCGATACGCCGATTGCAGAATTAGGTTTCGCTGGTATTGCAGTGGGTTCAGCAATGAACGGTTGTCGTCCAATCGTTGAATTCATGACTTTCAACTTCTCATTGGTTGGAATCGATCAGATTATCAATAACGCGGCAAAAATGCGTCAGATGTCGGCTGGACAATTTCCAATGCCGATGGTATTCCGTGGTCCTACAGCTTCTGCGGGACAATTAGGAGCTACACACTCACAAGCTTTTGAGAACTGGTTTGCCAATACACCGGGATTGAAAGTAGTTGTTCCTTCTACACCTTATGATGCCAAAGGTTTATTGAAAGCAGCTATCCGTGATAATGACCCGGTTATCTTCATGGAATCAGAGCAAATGTATGGCGATAAAGGAGAAGTGCCTGATGGAGAATATATCATTCCTCTTGGAGTAGCTGATATCAAGAGAGAAGGAAAGGATGTAACTATCGTTTCTTTCGGTAAAATCATCAAAGAAGCTTTTGTTGCTGCAGATGAATTGGAAAAAGAAGGTATTTCTTGTGAGATTATTGACTTGCGTACAGTGCGTCCGATGGATTATGATTGTATCATCAACTCAGTAAAGAAAACCAATCGTTTGGTAGTATTGGAAGAGGCGTGGCCATTTGCTTCAGTAGCTTCTGAAATTACCTATATGGTTCAGGAAAGAGCGTTCGATTATTTGGATGCTCCGGTTCAGCGTATTACAACAGCAGATGCTCCGGCACCTTATTCACCAACATTGTTGAAAGAATGGTTGCCAAATGCGGAAGATGTTGTAAAAGCTGTTAAAAAAGTAATGTATAAATAAGATTATAAGATTGTTGGACAGTTGGATGATTGGATTCCTTGGGAATAGAAATCTAAAAATCGAAGCGTCGGAAAATCCAATACTCTAAAAAATAACTATATTTGGAACTCTGTCGTTTGGACAGAGTTTTTTTATTATGAAGAAAATTTTTGCCCTCTTATACCTACTATTTTCGGTTTCATTATTGGCTCAGACCAAGGTGAGTGGTGTTATTTATGATGACACTAATTTAACCGTACCTTATGCGAATGTGTGTTTTAAAGGAACGCGTGAATGTGTTACTTCGGATGAAAACGGACGTTTTTATATTCAGTCGGAAAACAACCATAGCGTTTTGGTGGTTTCCTATGTTGGATTTCAAACTACCGAAATAAAATTGGATAAACCGGTTAGTTACGGACTTAAAGTCGTTTTTAAAGGATCGAACCAATTGGAAGAAGTGAAGGTTTATGCCGGAAAAACATCTAAAAAGAACAATCCGGCCTTGGATATTCTCCGAAAAATATGGGAGAAGAAGCGTTCCAATGGTTTGTATAAGTTCAATCAATACGCCATGAAGAAGTACGAAAAAGTAGAATTTGATATGAATTCTATTGATTCGGCTTTTATGAAAAATAGAGTGTTTAAAGGATTGGAGTTTATCTTCAAACAGGTGGATACTTCAAAGATTACCGGGAAAACCTATTTGCCCATTTTTATCAATGAATCATTGTACGATGTGTATGGTGATAATCCTAAAGGGAAGAGAAAAGAGGTATTGGTAGGGAATAAAAACTCTGGACTTGGTGAAGGAGCTGGTGTAGAAACTTTTATCAAGGATTTGTATTCGGATTATGATATTTACAATAACTACCTGAACTTTTTCGATAAGAACTTTGTGAGTCCGTTGTCTAAAACCGGAATCAATACCTACAATTATGTGCTAACCGATAGTACGATGATTGATAACAAATGGTGTTACAACATTGTGTTCTATCCGCGTCGTAAAAATGAATTGACATTCAAGGGAGACTTTTGGGTGAACGATACCACTTTTGCGATTAAGAAAATCAATTTAGCGGCCTCAAAAAGTGCGAACATCAACTGGGTGAAAGATATTTATATTGAGCAGGAATTTGATGTATTGAATGATTCTGTTTTTCTATTGAAGAGAGATTACATGATGTCTGATTTTTCTTTGAGTAAGAAAGAAACTTCGAAAGGGGTGTATGGAAAGCGAACGACTATTTACAGCGATCATAAATTCAACGAAGAAAAACCAGATAAGTTTTATAAAGAAAGTGTCAATGATTTCGATCCTAAGGCATTCAAGCGGGACGAAGCTTTCTGGGAAGAGAACCGAATGGAAAACCTGAGTAAGGATGAGTTGGGTGTGTATAAAATGTTGGATACCCTCAAAACGGTCAAGAAATTCAAGCAGATGTATAACCTGACGACGATTTTGGCCAGTGGTTATATTCAAAAAGGAAACTTTGATTTAGGGCCTATTTATTCCATTTTTGGAAATAATGATGTGGAAGGGCAACGTCTCCGTTTTGGGGCGCGAACTTACTTTGGTGCCAACGATTTGTGGAGAATAGAAGGCTATACGGCGTATGGTTTTAAAGACGATAAGTTCAAATACGGAATTTCCGGTAAGTGGATGGTGAATAAAAAGAATCGTTTGATACTTGCTGTAGGTAACCGAAGAGATGTGGAGCAGATTGGAGTGAGTCTGACGACTTCGAATGATGTGTTAGGCAGAAGCTTTGCGTCTTCTTCTGTATTTGCCAGTGGGGATAATAGTAAATTGACCAATGTGAATTTGACATCGGTCACTGCTGAAATCGAACCGGTAAAAAGTTTGATTTTCAAAACAGGATTTTCGTATCGTACATTGGAAACCGCTTCGTCTACCTTTAGTCTGAATTATATAAAAGATGGAAATGTTTTTTCTGAAATCAAACAGTCGGAATTGACTTTTGGGTTTGATTATACTCCGAAACGCAAGACGGTGGGATTTGGTGTGGAGCGATTGGAAGTAGATAATAATTATTCTCGAATTTTTGTGAATTACAGTCAAGGAGTTAAAGGGCTTTTTAATAGTGATTTTAATTATAGTAAACTGCAATTGTACTACCGTCAGCCAATTTATATGGGAGGTATGGGGCGTTTGTTTACTACTTTTGAAACCGGAAAGATATTTGGCAAGGTACCATTGGGCTTAATGGCAGTTGTTCCGGGTAACCAATCGTATTTTGTGATTGACAACACTTATAATTTGATGAACTATTATGAGTTTATCACCGATCAATATACTTCATTGCATTTGGAGCATCATTTTAACGGAAGAATCTTTTCTAGAATCCCTTTCATGAAGAAATTGAATTGGAGAGAAATTGTTGGAGTTAAAGCGGTATACGGAAGTGTGTCGGATGAAAACAAAGCAATCAATGCTTCAGGAATTACGTATTTAGCACCAACAAAAGGGTATTGGGAATACCATGCCGGTGTGGCGAATATTTTCAAAGTATTCCGAATTGACTTTGCGTGGAGAGGAAATTATTTGGAATTGCCTGATGCTAAAAAATTCACAGTTAAAGGAGGCTTCGGATTCTATTTCTAATTCATTCATGGAGGAAGCATTTCGGTATTTAGCAAAAAAAGACACTATATTTCGGCAAATCATCGCTACCTATGGTTTGCCGGAAATTATTCCGTCTAGACCGGAAGGATTTGAAACGTTGGTGCTCCTTATATTGGAACAACAAGTTTCTATCGATTCGGCCAAAGCGACCTTTTTGCGAATGCGGGAAAAAGTTTTGACTATAGAGCCGTTGGTATTGGTGGATTTAACAGAAGAGGAATTTCGATCTTTTGGCGTAAGTCGTCAGAAAGCAAAATACATCAAATGTTTATCGGAAGCGGTTTTGGAGAAAACCATTGATTTGAGTACGTTATCTTCTAAAACCTCTGATGAGGTGCGTGCTGAATTGATTCAATTAAAAGGAATAGGGAACTGGACCATTGATGTGTACCTGATGTTCTGTCTTAAGAAAGAAGATATATTGCCGTTAGGTGATGTTGCTTTGGTAAATACTATGAAAGAGCTGTTGGATATTCATGATAAAACAGCAATGGATGATTACGCACAACGTTGGTCGCCTTATAAAACGTATGCTTCTTTTTTGCTTTGGCATCACTATTTACAGAAAAGAGGTAGGAAAATTACCTATCAGTATTAAGAAATGATTATTTTTTAAAAAAAACTTTCCTTTACAGTCTTTTTACTTCTAACTTTTTGCGTACTTTTGCACCCTCAAAATAAAAAAGGAGAGTAAAATGACTGCAGATAAAATACAAACTTTCGACGTTTTAGTTGAAATTCCACGTGGAAGCCGTAACAAGTATGAGTACGATTTCGAAATGAAAAGAATGCGTTTCGACCGTATGTTGTTTTCTTCAATGATGTATCCGGCTGATTATGGTTTTATTCCAGAAACTTTAGCATTGGATGGTGATCCATTGGATGTTTTGGTATTGGTAACTAAGCCAACTTTTCCAGGTTGTGTAATTGAGGTGAAGCCAATTGGAGTGTTCCACATGGCAGATGATAAAGGACCGGATGAAAAAGTAATCTGTGTACCGGTTTCTGATCCTATTTGGAACAAATTGAATGATTTGTCAGACATGAATCCACACTTATTGAAAGAGATTGAGCACTTCTTTGAAGTTTACAAAGATTTGGAGAACAAACAAGTTGATGTACAAGGATGGGGTGATGTGAAAGAAGCGCAACAAATCTTAAAAGAGTGTATTGATCGTTTTAATGCCATCGAAAATAAACCAGAAGGTTTATTCAGTATAAGATAGTTTTTTGTTTTTGGTTAGTGAAAAGGCAACATTTTTTTATGGAATGTTGCCTTTTTTATTTGTATTGATTTCCATATATTTACGAATATAAATAACTAACCAAAAACAATTTTATGAATTCAATGATGATTTATGTGCCAATAATTATGGCATTAATTGGGCTAGCTTTTATGGCTGCCAAAAGGGCTTGGGTGCTCAAACAGGATGCCGGCGACGGTAAGATGAAAGAGATTTCAGATTATATTTACGAAGGCGCCCTGGCATTTCTGAAAGCAGAATACCGATTATTGACTTTCTTCGTTATTGGGGCGAGTTTGGTTTTAGCAGGAATAACTTTTGTACCGGGTGTGAAAACACATTTATTAATAGTAGTGGCATTTATTTTTGGTGCCATTTTTTCTGCCCTGGCGGGAAATATGGGGATGAAGATTGCTACCAAGACGAATGTAAGAACAACACAAGCGGCTCGTACTAGTTTGCCACAAGCATTGAAGGTTTCTTTTGGTGGTGGAACGGTAATGGGATTGGGTGTAGCTGGTTTGGCTGTTTTGGGGCTGACTTCGTTTTTTATCTTTTTCTTTCATTTCTTTATGGGTGGTGTTTGGACTTCATCGGAAGACATGACTGTGGTTTTGGAAACATTGGCCGGTTTTTCTCTTGGTGCAGAATCCATTGCTTTATTTGCTCGTGTGGGTGGAGGTATTTATACTAAAGCTGCCGATGTGGGTGCTGACTTGGTTGGTAAGGTAGAAGCGGGAATCCCAGAGGATGATCCTCGTAATCCGGCAACTATTGCGGATAACGTAGGGGATAATGTGGGAGATGTTGCCGGTATGGGTGCCGACCTGTTCGGTTCGTATGTGGCGACAGTACTTGCAGCTATGGTATTGGGGAATTACGTTATTACCGATATGGGTGGTAAAATTGATGATGCGTTCAATGGTATCGGACCTATTTTATTACCAATGGCGATTGCAGGTTTCGGTATTTTGTTTTCTATCATCGGAACGATGTTGGTGAAAATCAACAGTAATGATGCGAAAGAAAAGCAAGTGCAGGGAGCGTTGAATATTGGCAACTGGGTTTCCATTGGTTTGACAGCAGTGTCTTGTTTCTTTTTGGTGCGTTATATGCTTCCGGAAGTAATGACTATGGAGTTCTTCGGTGAAGGCTCACAACAAATTTCATCAATGCGTGTGTTTTACGCTACTATTGTTGGATTGATTGTTGGAGGTGTGATTTCTTCCGTAACTGAATATTATACAGGATTGGGAACAAAACCGGTTATGGCGATTGTTCAAAAGTCGAGTACAGGTGCAGGGACCAACGTGATTGCTGGTTTGGCAACTGGTATGATTTCTACATTCCCTACTGTTTTATTGTTTGCAGCTGCGATTTGGATATCGTATGCTTTGGCAGGATTCTATGGGGTAGCTTTAGCGGCTTCGGCAATGATGGCTACTACAGCGATGCAATTAGCGATTGATGCTTTCGGGCCTATTTCTGATAACGCTGGAGGAATTGCTGAAATGAGTGAATTGCCAAAAGAAGTACGTACTCGTACTGATATTTTGGATTCTGTTGGAAATACGACAGCGGCTACAGGAAAAGGATTTGCGATTGCTTCGGCGGCATTGACATCGTTGGCGTTGTTTGCGGCTTATGTTACCTTTACCGGAATTGATGGAATTAACATCTTCAAAGCGCCGGTATTGGCGATGTTGTTTGTGGGAGGAATGATTCCTGTGGTTTTCTCAGCTTTGGCTATGAATTCGGTGGGTAAAGCAGCTATGGATATGGTGTATGAGGTACGTCGTCAGTTTAAAGAGATTCCTGGTATTATGGAAGGAACGGGCAAGCCTGAGTATGGTAAATGTGTGGAAATTTCCACTAAAGCGGCATTGCGTGAAATGATGTTGCCTGGAATTTTAACGATTGGATTTCCGATTGCTATTGTTTTGTTGGGCTTGTTGGTGTATAGCGATAACCATCAGTTGATTGCGGAAATGCTTGGCGGTTATATGGCTGGTGTTACCGTTTCGGGTGTACTTTGGGCTGTATTCCAAAATAATGCAGGAGGTGCTTGGGATAACGCGAAGAAATCGTTTGAGGCTGGTGTGATGATTAATGGCGAAATGACGTATAAAGGTTCTGATGCGCATAAGGCGGCGGTGACTGGAGATACTGTTGGAGATCCATTTAAAGATACTTCTGGTCCATCAATGAATATTTTAATCAAATTGACGTGTTTGATCGGCTTGGTGATTGCGCCAATTTTAGGAAATGGTGCTCATGAATCTACGGCGAAAGGGTCTTGTTGTGCAGCAACAGAAAAATGTGAGGCAAAAACAATGAAATGTGACCCTTCTAAATTGGCCATGATGACTAAGGAGGAATGTGCTAAGATGTGTGATGAAATGGGTTGTAGTGCTGAAGAAAAAGCAGTTTGTATGGCGCATTTTGGAGCAGACGGCAAATTCAAAGCGGTGGAAGGATGTGCAATGGCTTGTTGTGCAGATGGTATGATGAAAAAAGAAGTGTCTAAAAAAGTCATTATGGAAAAAAATGACGACGGGACAGTTACTGCTACTATTACCACCACAATGAATGGTAAAGAAGAAGTTACGAAAGTAACCGGTACTGAAGCAGAAGTAAAAGCAAAGATTGATTCTCAGAAGGAGTAAAGAAATAAGGAAAATAAAAAAGCCCGTCTATTAGTTAGGCGGGCTTTTTTTGTTTGTATTTAGAACAATCCGTTGATTTCGGCGTCAATTTTGTTGATGATCATTCCTAAATCTTCGGGGTTGTTTACAAAGTCAATATTGTCTACGTCAATGATTAAAAGCTTTCCTTTGGTGTAACTTTGTATCCATGCTTCATAACGTTCGTTTAAGCGGCTTAAATAGTCAATAGAGATGGTGTTCTCGTAATCGCGGCCACGCATATGGATTTGTTTTACCAAATTCGGTATAGAACTTCTCAAGTAAATTAATAAATCAGGAGCTTCTACCATAGTTTCCATTAGTTCGAACAATGATTTGTAGTTTTCAAAATCTCTGTTGGTCATCAATCCCATAGCGTGAAGATTCGGAGCAAAGATGTGAGAATCTTCATAGATGGTTCTGTCTTGGATGATTTTTTTTCCGCTTTGACGGATTTGTAAAATCTGACGGAATCGACTGTTGAGGAAATAGATTTGAAGATTGAAACTCCAACGTTCCATGGAGTGGTAAAAATCGTCAAGGTATGGATTGTCTACTACATCTTCGAAATGTGGTTCCCATTTAAAATGTTTCGCTAAAAGTCGTGTTAACGTAGTTTTTCCTGCGCCGATATTTCCTGCAACTGCTATATGCATTATGGTAAATTGATTTTATAATTGGTGATTCCTTCGGAGGTAAAAATAGCTAAATTTTGGTTTTTATAGTAGAAACTTTTAAAGGAATTTTCAACTTCTTTCACAGGAATTGATTTGCTTTGCTTTACGTCGAAAAAGTACAATTTTTCCTGCAATTTATAGAGAATCAAGGTGTCGTTGCAAATGAAGACTTGGTCGTATTGAGGTAGGTTACTTATGAATTCTTTCTTTCCGAAGATGTCGGATCTAAAGAATTTTTTTTCTTCATCAATCCAATAGAAATAATTAAAATCTGTGGAATAGCTCAGGATGTTTTTGGAGAAGTTGTTGCCAATTAGCTGAGTTGTGTTTTTGATATAGTTGTATAAGTTGAGTTGAAGGGTGTTCATGTCAAAAACCCAATAATTGTTTTGAGAAGCTATTCCGGCGGCGGTAGCTGTTAGTCCTGAAGGAAGTTCGGACAGATTGTTTTTTTGGACTTCATTTAGCTGATTGTCTAGTGCAACTATAGTATTGAAATCTTGGTAGAAAAGCACTATGCGCAATGGATTTTGAAAATCTACCCGTGTGATTTTTCCAAGAGATACATTTTTGTATTGTAAGAAGCTGTCCTTGTTTTTTTTAAAAAGCACATTGTCTTTTGTGAAGTATTGCGCGCCATAAGAGTCTTCACCCCAATAGTTGTCAGCTTGAATGAATTGCGTTCCCATTTTAGAAGCGACAGGATTAGTGTATTGAGAAAAACCAAATACAGTGTACAATGTAAATAGTAAAAGCAGCATCTTTTTCATATCTGCTAATTTACGATTTAATTTATCTAAAATAAAAAATCCCGACGAATCGGGATTTTTATAGGTATTTGGATTCAGAATTAGATTCCGAAAGCTGCTTTAATTTTGTCAACAAAGTCTAATTTTTCCCAAGTAAACAATTCTACTTGTACTTCTTTTTTCTCACCAGAAGGAGAAACAAAGTTTTTAGTTACGACTTCATTTTTACGACCCATGTGTCCGTAAGCGGCAGTTTCGCTATAGATAGGTGTTCTTAATTTCAAACGTTGTTCGATAGCGTAAGGTCTTAAATCGAATAATTCATTTACTTTTTCAGAGATTTGAACATCGGTTAAGCCGTTTTTCGCTGTTCCGTAAGTGTTTACATAAACGTTACAAGGTTTAGCTACTCCAATTGCATAAGATACTTGTACTAATACTTCGTCAGCTACACCTGCGGCAACTAAGTTTTTAGCGATGTGACGTGTAGCGTATGCGGCAGAACGGTCAACTTTAGAAGGGTCTTTTCCAGAAAAAGCACCACCACCGTGAGCACCTTTTCCGCCATACGTATCTACGATGATTTTTCTTCCAGTTAAGCCAGTATCTCCGTGAGGTCCTCCGATTACGAATTTACCAGTTGGATTGATGTGGTATTCGATTTTATCATTGAATAAATGCGCGTACTGAGGGTATTTGGCAATGATTCTTGGAATTAAAATATCGATGATGTCTTTTTTGATTTTAGCCAACATTTCAGTTTCTTCAGCGAAATCATCGTGTTGAGTAGAGATTACGATTGCGTCAATTCTAACCGGTTTGTTGTTGTCGTCGTATTCTAAAGTTACTTGAGATTTAGCGTCTGGGCGTAAATACGTGATAGCAGAATTTTCTCTTCTTAAGTCGGCTAACTCTTGTAATAGTTTGTGAGACAAGTCTAAAGCCAATGGCATATAGTCTTGTGTTTCATTTGTAGCGTATCCGAACATGATACCTTGGTCACCAGCACCTTGAGCGTTTGCTTTGGTTTCAAAATCAGTTACAGCAGTGATACGGTCAACACCACGGTTGATATCGTCTGATTGCTCATGAATGGCAGACAATACGCCACAAGAATTGGCTTCGAACATATATTCGCTTTTGGTATAACCAATTTTTTTGATTACTTCACGTGCAATGCTTTGTACGTCCAAATACGTTTTTGATTTTACCTCTCCGGCAAGAATCACTTGTCCTGTAGTTACTAAAGTTTCGCAAGCCACTTTTGACTCTGGGTCAAAAGCTAGGAAGTTATCGATTAGAGCGTCGCTAATTTGGTCAGCCACTTTGTCTGGATGCCCTTCGCTCACTGATTCTGACGTAAATAAATAAGCCATAAAATTTAATTTTAAATTTATTAAGTGAGGAAATAATTGCAGGGATTGCCTAAAGAGTAGTAGTTACTGCTTTAGCATTTTTTTAATGAGGTCGCAATCAGTTCAAATTTTTCCTCTCGATTTTCGAGTGCAAATGTAAGAAAGGATTTTGAATTGTAAATTAATATTAACGTAATTTTTTATAACTCACTGAAATTTAACCGCGTGAATTACTGTTTCTTAGGATTTTAATTTTGTTTAAACAGAATTGTTTGGAATGAAAATCTATTTAAATGAATTTAAATAACAAAAAACAGAAAAATAATCTACAAATGTTTTTTAAAAAGAAAATATTTCTAATTTTGCCTTGTTGAAATAAAACACCAATGAAAGAATTTAGAACGATGATGGCATTCATGATGATGTGGAGGAATTCCGCAGAGGATGCTATGGTATAAATTCGATTACAAACTATACTCACCTCTGCATAAGCAGAGGTTTTTTTTTACTAAATCTAAACAACACAACAATGCAACTGGAAACATTATTGGCTAACATTACACAACACTGTGGTACCATAGACGCTTATGGAGCAACACATCTCCCAATTTACAATACGGCTACTTTTGATTTGAAGCGTCAATTGGGTGGTGACAAAATGTACGATTATTCAAGAACTGATAATCCTACTAGAAATGCGCTGGAAGAGATATTTACCCAAGCCGAGAATGGTGCAGGTGGGGTGTGTACGAATACCGGTATTGCGGCTATTTCTTTATTGTTTGAGACAGTTTTGAAATCAGGTGATTCGGTTTTAGTGGAGAAAGATTGCTATGGTGGGACGTATCGTTTATTAAATGTGCTTTTTGAAAAGAATAATATCAAAACGTTTTATGCCGATTTCACGGATGAAAATGAAGTAGAGGAAATCTTAGCTCAATATGCAATACGATTGGTGTTGTGTGAATCGCCAACCAATCCTGGATTGAAGATTGTTGATCTACAGTGTATTGCTGCATTGGCAAAAAAATATGAATCCTTGTTTGCTGTTGATAATAGTATGGCAACCTTTGCTTCACAACGTCCGTTGGATTTGGGGGCAGATTTTTCTTTGTTTTCGGCAACCAAGTTTATATCCGGTCACGGCAGTGTTGTGGCGGGAGCTATCATTGCTAAATCTCCTCATTGGGCTGAAAAATTACAGTATTTCTCCAATGCACAGGGAAGAGCACAAAGTCCGTTTGATGTTTTCCTGGTATCGTTGGGTCTGCCAACATTGGTGTACAGAATGAAAACACAGGAACAAAGTGCTTTGCGTTTGGCCGACTACTTATTGAAAATTCCAGAAGTAATTGATGTGAAATTTCCCGGATTACCCTCGCATCCACAGTATGCGTTGGTAAAAAAGCAGATGAAAATTGTGCCTTCCGTTTTGACAGTACAATTGGAAAGCGAAGAGTTAGCGGAAGCTGTGATTAAAAACACCAAGTTGTTTGGTGAAAAAGTGTCTTTCGGTACAGCCGATTCTCGATTGGAGATTCCGGCAAGAATGAGTCATGCTACTTATTCGGAAGAAGATTTGAAAAAAATTGGATTAACGAAAGCAACTGTGCGAATATCTGTTGGTTTGGAAGATACTGAAGATTTAATTCAGGATTTGCAACAAGCTATCGCGTCAGTGGTTTTAAAATGTGTGGAATAATGAGCGAGTATTTATGTCATATTCCTTGTGGAGAGTCGGTGCCTTTTGATAATCCGCATGCAGTTTCTGTGAGTTTGCCAGCACTTGATGATGTGATTGGCTATGAAGAAGGCGAGTTACGCGTAGTATCTAAAATGAAGTCTGGATATCCACGTTTTTTCAGGAATCAACAAGTACAGCTGCTGTTGGATTATGTAGTGCAACGTTACGAAGTGTCTAGCGATTTGGTTGTGCTTCCGATTACTTCTATGAAAGCCTATTCCATACTGTCGTATCTTATAGAAGATAGCTTGGATTATATTGAACTAGAAGGGAATGTCTTCGTGTTGTTGCATCAAGGGGATAGTCGAATTCAATCAATTAAAGATTATATCCGAAATGCCGGATTGATTATCAGCTCGCGTCAGGCAGAATCTA
The DNA here is from genome assembly GCF_051908335.1 of Flavobacterium sp. MAHUQ-57. Classification (NCBI taxonomy): domain Bacteria; kingdom Pseudomonadati; phylum Bacteroidota; class Flavobacteriia; order Flavobacteriales; family Flavobacteriaceae; genus Flavobacterium; species Flavobacterium sp. MAHUQ-57. The sequence continues at coordinate 1,716,877 of NZ_JBPZTE010000007.1, forward strand.
CTTTAGTAACATTGGGTGTTTTACAACAGTCTTTTTTTGAGGAAACTTTGAATTTTGATACTGCATATACTACTATCCATTCGGTTTTATCTGATGCTTATGCATGCAAAACTGAGAATGTAGTGCTAACCAATTCCGGAGCCAATGCTTTTTTTGCCGTATGTGAGGCTTTGAGTGTTGCTGGAAGAACTTTAGGGAAAGATACTATTGTTCAATTGGGTTGGTTGTATGTAGACACGATGGAAGTAATTGAAAAGCGAAGTGGATCAACTTATTTGCAGGTAAATGTACATGATTTGAACCAGTTGGAAGGTTGGCTTAAAGAAAATCATGGTAGCGTTTCGGTAGTGATTACGGAAGTGGTTTCCAATCCAAAAATTCAATGTGTTGATATTGTTGGGTTGTATGCTCTTTGCCAAAAATACCAGGTCAAACTAGTTTTGGATGCGACATTGATTACGCCTTTCAATGCCTCGATTTTAAAGTATTGTGATGTGGCTGTGGAAAGTTTGTCAAAGTTCGCTTGTGGTCATGCAGATGTTTTAATGGGTGCGATTGTGGTTTCGGAACAATCTGGAATAGGTATTGACTTTTTCGAGAAATTTTTAATTAAGCCGTTTCAAGGAGAAATAGAACGTTTGGGATTTGAAATTACGGGCTATAAAAAAAGAGTAAAGCAGTCTTCAGAAAATACCAAACAACTGATTGCTTTGTTGCAGCAAAAGAAAGCAATAAAAAAAGTATGGAGTGTTCTGGAAGAAAATTCATTGGAGTATTACACTCGTATTGCTACTTCGGAAATGATCCCGGGTTTAGTTACTATTGAGTTGGAAGAGAGTATAGCGGGTTACTATAATATGCTACAAGTGGCGAAAGGTCCTAGTTTGGGTACAGAATTTACCTTGGTGATGCCTTATGTGTATTTGGCGCATTATGATTTGACTCAGTCGGAAGAAGGAGTAGCGTTACTTCAAGAAAAAGGAATGAGTCCTGATATTTTGAGGATTTCTGTAGGGAATGAATCTATTGCGTCAATTGTTAAGGTTTTTAATGAAGTGTTTCCGGATTGATAAAAGCATTGTATAGTGTTGTTTTTGTAAAAAATCATTCGGCAATAGTAAAAGTGTTTAGAATTTAAATCTAAACAATGCTTAATTTCAAATAAAATACAGAAAAATATTCTTTTAAATTTGTGATTAAAGAAAAATAATCTACATTTGCAGAGATAATTCAAGTAAAGATGAGACAAACAATTTGCATTACATGTTGTTATATGTGGAAGACTTCCGCAGAGGACTGTATTGCATAAACTTGTCAAACAATACATATTTAAAACCTCTGCCGACAGCAGAGGTTTTTTTGTTTCAATACGATTATAAAAATAAAGGAAATGGGAAATGGTGTAACTTATAGAATGTGTGCTTGCTGTTGCAAGAAGTGCTGTAAAAGCGCTCAGATTCGCTATTACCCTATAGAAAAGACTTAATTTAGTTATAGTTCAACTGCAAAGTCCTTTTGGTAATAGTTCCAAAAGGACTTTTTTTTTACAACAACAAACAAAAACAAATGAATATTTTTTTAGAACAATTAGCGCAAAAAGAAAATCTGGAAGAGGGATTGCGGTTTCTTTCCGAAAATTTTGAGGGAAGAATTGTGTTTTCGACCAGTTTCGGTATCGAGGATCAGGTGATTAGTCATGCTATATTCGGACAGAATTTGAAAAATGTGGAAGCATTTACATTGGATACCGGACGATTATTTCCAGAGACGTATGCCGTTTGGGACAAAACCCTCTTACAGTATAATCAGCCTATCCGTGTTTATTATCCCGATACTGATGAGTTGGAAACCTATGTGAACAAAAACGGAATTAATGGTTTTTATAATTCTGTTGCACTTCGCAAGGAGTGCTGTAGCATTCGAAAAGTGGTGCCATTAAAAAAAGCATTGAAAGACGCTAAAATTTGGATTACAGGTTTGCGTGCACAACAATCGGACAACCGCAATAGTTTGGAAATGATAGAATGGGACGAGCAAAATCAATTGTACAAATACCATCCGTTGTTGCACTGGAGTACTGAAGATGTTGTTCATTATTTACAGCAAAAAGGGGTGCCCTACAATACATTACACGATCAGAATTTTATCAGTATTGGTTGTGCTCCGTGTACCCGAGCAGTACAACCTGGAGAAGATTTCAGAGCAGGACGCTGGTGGTGGGAAGATCAATCAAAAAAAGAATGCGGATTACACAAATAAAGATAGAACGCCTTTGGCAATAAGAAATAGCACATGAGTCATACTAACGATTATTTAGAACAATTAGAAAACGAAGCGATTTATATACTTCGTGAAACGGCAGCACAGTTTGAGAAACCCGCTTTATTGTTTTCGGGCGGAAAAGATTCGATTGTTTTAGTGCATTTGGCATTGAAAGCATTTCGTCCAGGGAAATTTCCTTTTCCGTTGGTACACATCGATACCGGACATAACTTCCCTGAAGCCATTGCGTTCCGAGACAAATTGGTTAACGAAATAGGTGAAAAACTGATTGTAGGTAATGTGGAAGACAGTATAAAAAAATACAATTTAAAAGAAACTGCAGGTCGATTCCCATCTCGCAATGCTTTACAGACGTATTCTTTACTGGATACTATTCAGGAAAATGAATTTGATGCCTGCATCGGTGGCGCACGTCGAGATGAGGAAAAAGCAAGAGCCAAGGAGCGTATCTTTTCGGTTCGTGATGATTTCGGACAGTGGGATCCCAAATTACAACGCCCAGAATTATGGGATATTCTAAATGGGAAAGTTCATAAAGGCCATAATGTTCGAGTGTTTCCGATTAGTAACTGGACCGAATTGGACGTATGGAACTATATTCAAAAATACAATATCGAATTGCCGAGTCTGTATTTCGCTCACGAAAGAGAGTGTATTGTGCATCAGGATAAATTAGTAGCAACGTCACAGTTTATCCAACCATTGGAAGGCGATACGGTGGTGGTAGAAAAAGTACGTTACCGAACTGTTGGAGATATGACGTGCACCGCAGCTGTTCCTTCTGATGCAGCAACGATTCAGGATATCATTGACGACATCATCCAAACTCGAATCAGTGAAAGAGGTCAAACCCGATTGGATGATCAATTATCGGAAGCAGCCATGGAAGACCGAAAAAAACAAGGGTATTTTTAAGAAACAAGAAAAAAGAAGCGGGAGAAAAGAGTTGTGTGAATTAGAAACCATAACTCATCATTCATAACATATAATTCATAACTCAAAATGAATACATTACGATTTATAACAGCAGGAAACGTAGATGACGGCAAAAGTACTTTGATTGGACGATTGCTTTACGATTCCGACAGTATACATACAGACCAATTAGGTGTTTTGCAAAAGCAAACGAAACAGGAAGGAGTAGACATCGATTTGTCTTTGATTACCGATGGATTAAGAGCCGAGCGTGAGCAAGGAATTACTATTGATGTTGCCTACAAGTACTTTTCAACGAAGAAAAGAAAATTCATCATTGCTGATGCGCCAGGACATGAACAATATACCCGAAACATGATTACGGGAGCCTCTAATTCGGATTTGATTATCATTTTAGTAGATGCACGAAAAGGAATTACCGAACAAACGAAACGTCACGCTAGTATTGGTTCGCTGATGGGTATCAAAAAAGCCATTATTGCAGTCAATAAAATAGATTTACTGAACTATTCGGAAAGTACCTTCAACCAAATTCAATCCGATTTTGACACCATTAAAAAAGAATTGAAGTACGATGAAGTGACGTATATCCCTGTAAGCGCTTTGGTAGGCGATAACATTGTGAAGAAATCAGACAATACGCCGTGGTACAACGGAAAGGCGTTATTGGAAACTTTAGAATCGGTTGAATTAACAACGACCGAAAATTTGGCTTCCCGATTTCAGGTGCAATGGGTAATCCGCCCGAAGGATGAGAAAAATCATGATTACAGAGGCTATGCCGGTTTGGTCTTGAGCGGAACTTATAAAGTAGGCGATATAGTTACCATTCTTCCTGCAAGAATTGAAACCAAAATTGTAAAAATAGAACGCAATCTTGAGGAAGTTTCGGAAGCATCTGCAGGAGATAATGTGGTATTGCATTTCGAAAAAGACGTGGATATCAGTCGTGGAGATACGATTGTGTTGTCGGATAAATTGCCTACTGAATCGAATGAAATCAAATCATGGGTTTCATGGTTGGATACCCAGCCTTTTCAATTAGGGAAAACCTATTTGTTACAACACCGATTTAAAAATGTAAGAGTAAAAATTCAGTCGGTTGACCAAAAATGGAATATCAACGATTGGGAATTTACGGAAGAGACGGAAATACGATTGAATGACATCGCACAAATCAGCCTGAAAACCAACCAGCCATTGTTTTACGATGCTTTTGATACGAACCCTAAATCAGGAAATGCAATCCTGATCGATGAAACTAGTTATACAACAGTTGGAGCCTTAATGTTTTTATAAGATGTCATACACTATATATTCTAGAAATCAAGAGCGGACAAAAAGTCCAATCAATAAAATCCAGATTGAAAACTGGGTTGACGAACTTTTCAACTGGTTATTTGATATTGACCAGGAATACAACAGCTATCGATTTTTTCAGAATAGGGAAAAGCTGATTCAATTGAAGCTTCAGGATATTTTAGCCAAAGTAACGGACGATACCAATCAGATCGTAGTGTTTTCCAATTATTTTTTCGACCAGATTGAATCTTTGCATTATGTTTTGTCCAATGATTTGGAAACGATTGTCAATTTTGATCCGGCGGCGAAATCGAAAGAAGAAGTTTTGATTGCCTATCCTGGATTTTTTGCAATCACAGCGTATCGAGTTGCCAATGTTTTTTGGAAATTGAATATCCCAATCATACCAAGAGTAATTTCAGAATACGTTCACGGTCGCACTGGAATCGATATTCATCCCGGTGCTGAAATCGGTGAGAATTTCTTTATCGATCACGGCACCGGAATCGTAATTGGCGAAACAGCAAGAATTGGCAAGAATGTTAAAATTTATCAAGGTGTAACCTTGGGTGCTTTATCGGTTTCAAAAAATAATGTTTCCGTTAAAAGGCATCCTACGATTGAAAGTAATGTAACCATTTATGCCAATGCTACCATTTTGGGAGGAAATACGGTAATTGGTGAGAATTCAGTAATAGGAGGTAATGTTTGGTTAACGCATTCGGTTCCTCAAGGTTCACTTGTTTACCATAAAAGCGAAATCGAAATCAAACAGAAAAGTGAATTCCCGGAAGCTTTGAATTACGTAATCTAATAAAAATTAAAAAATACAACACATGACTCGAGCCTGAATGGCGACAGCATAGAGCACAACTAATTAATAAACACATAACGAAATGAAAGCAAATAATATTTTAGAAACTATAGGGAATACCCCTGTTGTAAAAATCAACAGTTTGTATGGTGCCAATAGAAATATTTGGATTAAGTTGGAACGAACGAATCCTGGAAACAGTATTAAAGATCGTATTGCTTTGGCAATGATCGAAGATGCTGAAGCAAAGGGGATTTTAAAACCTGAAAGTGTCATTATTGAACCAACTTCTGGAAATACTGGAATTGGATTGGCTTTAGTTGCAGCAGTAAAAGGATACAAAGTGGTTTTGGTAATGCCTGAATCGATGAGTGTAGAACGAAGAAAACTGATGGAAATTTATGGTGCTGAATTTGACCTGACACCCCGCGAAAAAGGGATGAAAGGTGCTATTGAGCGTGCCAACGAATTGGTTAGCCAAACTCCAAATGCTTGGTCGCCATCCCAGTTTGCCAATCAGGCGAATGTAGAAGTACACCAAAGAACAACGGCTCAGGAAATTTTAGTCGATTTCCCTGAAGGATTGGATTACATCATTACCGGTGTAGGTACAGGAGGTCATATTACTGGAGTTGCCTCTGTAGTAAAAGAGAAGTTCCCTAATGTGAAAGTGATTGCTGTTGAACCGGAATTGTCTCCGGTTTTGAGTGGCGGTGCTCCGTCACCTCACCCAATTCAAGGTATTGGTGCTGGATTCATCCCTGAAATTTACCAAGGAAATTTAATTGATGAGGTCATTCAGGTTAGTAAAGAAGAAGCTTTTGAATATACACGTGCTATTGCAAAACAGGAAGGGATTTTAGTAGGTATTTCTACAGGTGCTTCTTTGGCTGCGGTTGCTAAGAAAGTGGCTACGCTTCCGGATGATGCCAAAGTATTGACCTTTAATTATGATACCGGTGAACGTTATCTTTCTATAGAAGGACTCTTTTAAAGAATAATCAGATTGTTTACTAAGTAAGATTTTACCTTGTTTTTTTGAACGGGGCGGGAGAATCTATGCTGTTTCGAAATGAAATGCCCCAATTAAAAAGAATAAAAACGAATGAAAAAGATACTTAAAAATACAGGAAAAGTGATACTGGCTGGTGCTGGTCCGGGAGATCCGGATTTGATTAGTCTCAAAGCGCTGAAATATCTTCAAAAAGCTGATGTGGTTTTAACAGATCGATTGGTTTCACCAGTATTAATAGAGGAATATGCTCGTAAAGATGCCGAAATTGTGTATGTGGGCAAACAGTGTTCAAAAGGAGTTTGGACGCCTCAACAGGATATCAATGAATTAATCGTTCTTTTTGCAAAACAAGGGAAATTGGTGCTCCGATTAAAAGGAGGAGATTCTACTTTGTTTTCAAATGTTTTAGATGAACTAAAGGTTTTAGTAGCCAATGAAATTGAGTATGAAATCATACCAGGAATCTCTGCGGCATTTGGAGCAGCAGCTTATACCGGAATTCCATTAACAGCGAGAGATTATTCACGCGGTGTTCGTTTTCTGACTTTGTATGATTTGAATACAGTCGCTCCTCATCAATGGAATGATTGGGCAACAACCGAAGATACCTTGGTGTTTTATATGAGCGGTCAGCGATTGGATGCTTTGACTCAACAGCTTTTAACTCATAAAATTGATACAACAAAAGGAATTGCTGTGGTACAACAAGCCACTACTCCTGACCAGAAGACCAGAGTGTTTTCTTTTGAGGAAATCCAACAACAGCCTTTACCTGAATTCGAATATGTACCGACTTTATTGATTATTGGCAAAGTGGTCAATCTGCATGATCAATTTCAGTGGTTTGCAGAGAAAAATACCACAGAATCTTATTTCGATAACCACAAAATAATTTATCAAAATGCTATCTGATACTAAATTAAGTTTATTGCAACAGTTGGTGCAAAATGCATCTAACGAAGAAATTATCTGGACCAAGGGTTACCTGGCTGGATTTCTGGATCACAGCCGTTTGGGCGGTAGCTTGCCTGTTGTGCCGACAACCGTGCCGGTGGCTTTGAAACCGCTAATTATTTATGGAACCGAAACCGGAAATTCTAAAAAAGTAGCGTCTACTTTACTAGCTTCTTTTAAAAAGGATAAGATTCAGGCCAAAGCAGTGGATGTTTTTCAATTCGATACTACAAAACTGGAAAAAGAAAGCTTGGTTTTGTTTATTATGAGTACACAAGGTGAAGGGGAGTTTCCGCAAAATGCTGTGGCGTTCTATGAAAAACTAAAAGCTTCGGAAGCTAATTTAAGTAAAGTTTCATTTGCCGTGCTAGGTTTGGGTGATTCTTCGTATCCGTTATTCTGTAATGCCGGACTTTTATTGGATGAAGTATTAGCCGAAAAAGGAGCAAAACGTTTATTGCCGTTAGTCAAGGCCGATGTAGATTATGCTGATGCTGTTATTAATTGGGAATCCGATCTAAAGAAAGTTTTTCAAAATCAAACCGCTGAGCCGGTCGTAGTTAAATCTGAGCCGTCAGTTTCTCATAAAAAAAATTATACCGGAGTGATTAGTCACAAAGTGATTTTGAACGATACCGGTTCCAACAAGCAAACCTATCATATTGAAATCACATCAGAAGATGAGGTAGCTTATGAGCCGGGGGATGCGTTGGGAGTAGTGCCAAAGAATTCTTCTGAAGATGTTCAATTCATTTTGGATTATTTCGGAACCGAAGCAGGAAAAGAAATTAGTATAAAAGAACAAATAGCAACAGCCGAAAAATGGTTGTTGGAACGAAATATCAAAGGATTGAGTAAACGTTCATTGGAGCAAATCGGAAATTTGTTCGGAGTAGCAATCACTTTGGAAAAAGCAGATTTGATTGATATTTTAAAACAAAATCCAAAACCGGAGGCATTGAAAATTGAAACATTAATCGATATTTTATTGCCTATCGCTCCGCGTTTGTATTCGATTTCATCTTCAGCCGAAGCACATGACGGTCAGGTGCATTTAACGGTGAATTTGAATACGTTTCAAGTGGGTGAAGACACTAAAACAGGATTGGCTTCGCAGTTTCTGGCCGATTTTCCATTAAACCAAGAGTTGGAATTCTATATCCATAAAAACCAGAATTTCAGATTACCGAATGAAGAAACCGATATTATTCTTATCGGTCCGGGAACAGGTATCGCACCGTTCAGAAGTTTTCTGGCGCATCGTGATGTAACCGGAGCCGAAGGTAAAAATTGGTTGTTTTTCGGAGAGCAGCATTTCGTATTGGATTTCTATTACCAAACCGAAATTCAGGAATGGCTGACTACCGGTGTGTTGACCAAGTTGGATACCGCTTTTTCAAGAGATCAGGAGCGTAAAATTTATGTGCAGGATCGTATCCGTGAGAAATCAAAAGAATTCAATGATTGGTTGGAAAACGGTGCGAGTATTTACATCTGCGGCCAAAAAAGTCCTATGAGTCAGGATGTTGAGCAAGCTATTCTGGAAGTGATTGCAAACGAGCGTAATATCTCGGCAGAAGAAGCCAAACAAGTTTTGGAAACATTGGAAAATAACGGAAAATATCAAAAAGACGTGTATTAATAAGTCATTACTAGAAAAATGAGCGAGAAATTATCAGCAGTAGAATATATAAAGACCAAAAGTGACGGTCTTCGAGGTACTTTGAAGGAAAGTATCGATTTGGATAATCATACGGGTAATGTACGTCCGGATGATGAAACCCTGGTAAAATTCCATGGGATGTATGTACAGGATGACCGTGATCGTCGTGCCGAAAGAGCCGCAAAGAAATTGGATAAATTGTATTCCTTTATGATTCGTTTGCGTATTCCTGGAGGAGTGATTTCTGCCGATCAATGGTTGGCAACACATGAAATTTCAGAACAATACGGAACCGGAACTTTGAAAATCACAACGCGACAAACAGTTCAGTTGCATGGTTTGTTGAAGCATCAGTTGCGTCCAACTATCCAAGCTTTTAATACAGCAAAACTGGATTCGATTGCTGCGTGTGGTGATGTGAATCGAAATGTGATTGTGAGTTCGCACCCGCAAATTTCGCCCATTCATCAACAGATTTATGAATACGCCGACAAGATTTCGACTTTGCTTTTGCCTAAAACACAATCGTATTATGAAGTGTTTATTGATGGTGAGAAGATATATGAGCGTTCCTCTGAGGCCGATCCATTATATGAAGATCGCTATTTGCCAAGAAAATTCAAAATCGGTATCGCTATCCCGCCAAGTAATGATGTGGATGTCTTTACCAACGATATCGGATTGATCGCTATTATCGAAAATGATGTTTTGAAAGGATTTAATATCGCTGTGGGAGGCGGATTGGCAACTACGCACGGTAATCCGAATACCTATTCACGCTTGGGAAGTATCATCGGATTTACAGATACAGAAGAAAAAACATTAAAGGCAGTGTATGAAATCTTAACGGTGCAACGTGATTTCGGAAATAGAGTCGATAGAAAATTATCCCGTTTGAAATATACCGTTGATAAACTGACTGTGGAAGGTTTTAAAAAGGAATTGGAAAGCCGAATCGGATTTGAATTGGAGCCGGAAAGAGCTTATCAGTTTACGGAAAGAAGTGACCGTTTTGGTTGGGAACAGAATCATCAAGGAAAATGGTTTTATACACTTTTTGTAGAACATGGAGTGGTGAAGCCGTATCAGAAACAGTTTTTGTATGATTTAGCACAATTGAAAATCAATAATTTCATCTTTTCAGGCAATCAAAATCTGATTTTAGGCGAGATTGAAAATAGTGATAAAGCAACCATTGAAGCCTTATTGCAGCAGCATGATATCGAAAAACAAGTAAGTGCTTTGCGTAAAAATTCGATGGCGTGTGTGGCGTTACCTACATGTCCGCTGGCCTTGGCCGAAGCACAGCGTTATCTGCCGGAATTGGTTACCAAAATTGAACCGTTATTGGAAAAACACAATTTAACCAATGATGAAATCACTATTCGTATGACGGGATGTCCTAACGGTTGTGGTCGTCCGTATGTAGCCGAATTAGGTTTCGTGGGAACCGGACCGGAGCAATATAATTTTATGTTGGGCGGCGACCGATTCGGAGAACGATTAAACAAAATTTATAAAGAGAAACAAACAGAAGCTCAAATTCTAGAAGAAGTAGATGTTTTATTGGGAAGATATGTTCAAGAAAAACTGGAATCAGAAACTTTCGGAGACTATGCTTACCGTACAATTTTAAAATAATGATACCAAATAGTAACGAAAAACGAAGGACTTATTTTTTGAATCAAAATTATGTGATGATGGTTTTATGTGGTTGCTGTTGCTGATTCAGCTGATGCAATTAAAACATATAAATCACCTATAATAATTAAAATGAAAAATAGTAAAAAGTATATAAAATCAATTGTTTTTTTTCTGATTGTTTTCAGTCAGTTGTCTTATGCGCAGGATAATTTATCCCAAGTTTCAGGTGTTGTTTTGGATAAGTTAGGGCAAACCGTTATTTCGAATACAACTATTGCAGTTAAAGGAACCAATGTTTCTGTTATTGCAGATGCTGAAGGAAAATTTGTAATCAATTCAGAGTTGCGGTTTCCACTAATTTTAATCGTATCAAATGTTGGATATGAACCAAAAGAAGTTGAAGTGCCATCGTATCAGGCTAATTTAATAATCGAATTGGAATCGGAAGCCAATCAATTGGTGGAAGTGATGGTGACTTCCAGAAGAAGAAAGGAAGTAGTGCAGAAAGTACCAATTCCGATTGCTGTTGTAAGTGCCAAACAAGTGGAGGAATCGGGGTCGTTCAATGTTAACAGAGTGAAAGAATTAGTGCCATCGGTACAGTTGTATTCTTCTAACCCAAGAAATACGACTTTGAATATCCGTGGATTGGGTTCTACTTTCGGATTGACGAATGATGGTATTGATCCCGGAGTAGGTTTTTATGTGGATGGAGTTTATTTTGCGCGCCCGGCAGCAACTACCTTAGACTTTATTGATATTGAGAGAATTGAAGTATTGCGCGGTCCTCAAGGAACCCTTTTTGGTAAAAACACAACCGCGGGTGCTTTTAATATAACCACGAAAAAGCCTAATTTCAATGCTTCAACCACTGCAGAAGTTAGCTACGGTAATTATGGTTACATTCAAGCGAAGAGTTCAATTAATGGTACCTTGTTTGATAAATTGGCAGGGAGATTGTCTTTTTCTGGAACACAACGCGATGGTGTAATCGAAAATGTCAGAACCGGAAAGTATGTAAATGATATCAATAACCTTGGGGTTAAAGGTCAATTATTGTATGCTCCGAATGAAAAAACAGAATTTTTGTTATCAGCCGATTTTTCTCGTCAAAGACCGGATGGGTATGCTCAGGTTATTGCTGGAGTGGTAACTACACAACGTGCCGCCTACAGACAGTTCAATCAGATTATTGCGGATTTAGGGTACGAATTACCTTCGTTAAATGCCTTTGATAGAAAAATTGATCATGACACGCCGTGGAGATCCAATAACGATTTAGGCGGTGTTTCCTTAAATGTGGAACGTGAAATTGGTGAAGGGAAATTAACTTCGACAACCGCTTGGCGTTACTGGAACTGGGATCCTTCCAATGATAGAGATTTTACAGGATTGTCCGTATTGAGAAAATCTCAGGCAACATCGGTTCATCAACAGTTGTCGCAAGAATTGCGCTATGCGGGTAATTTGTCTGAAAAGATTTCTACAGTTTTTGGAGTGTATGCCATCGGACAGGATTTGAAATCAGATCCGTTTCATATTGAAGAATCCGGAGATGCGCAATGGCGATTCTCACAAAGTACCACAAGTTCGGATTGGGAAACACCCGGATTGTTTGAAGGTTACGGAATCAGAACAAAATCAAAATTAAAAACGTTTAGTGGGGCTATTTTCGGGCAATTGGATTGGGCTTTGACGTCAAATTTGCATGTGTTACCAGGATTGCGTTATAATTATGATGAAAAGGAAGTTGATTTTAATAGGAAAACGTATGGCGGACTTGAAACGAGCGATCCTAACTTGATAGCTTTAAAAAAGTTGGTGTATTCTGATCAGGCATTTAATGCGAATGTTTCCGATAGTAATTATTCGGGTCAATTAACGGTTGTTTATAAGTTTCAGGAGAATGTGAATTCATTCGCTACTTACGCTAGGAGTTTCAAACCGGTGGGTGTTAATTTAGGAGGATTGCCAACAGCTAATGGTGAGGTGCTGACCGATTTGGCTATTATCAAGCCAGAAGAAGTGGGGCACTTTGAAATAGGTGTAAAAACAAATCCGACGGTTAATTCAAGATTCAATGTTACAATTTATAATACCAATATTAAGGATTATCAAACACAGGTGCAGACTGCAGAATTAGGAGTAAATAGAGGGTATCTCTCAAATGCGGAAAAGGTTAGAGTAAGAGGTGTAGAATTAGAAGGGAATGTCAGAGTGTTGCAGAATATCAACCTTACGGGAAGTTTATCTTACACTGATGGGAAGTATGTTTCTTTTACAAATGCTCCAGTTCCTTTGGAAGAAACTGGTTCGGCTCAAGCTTTTAAAGATGTTTCAGGAGGAAAACTTCCTGGAATTTCAAAATGGTCGGGTGCATTGGGTTCTGAATATGCTACAGAAGCGAAATTCCTTAAAAAGGAGGGCCGTTTTTTTGTAGCGTTGGATTCTTATTTCAGATCCGGATTTTCTTCAAGTCCTTCACCTTCGAAGTATTTGAATGTTGAAGGGTATTCACTCTTCAATGGGAGATTCGGTTTCAGAGCACAAGATGGTTTGTCTGTATCGGTTTGGGCACGAAACCTTTTGAACAAGGATTACTATGAACAGTTGTTGCCAGGTGCTGGTAATGCCGGTCATTATGCCGGAGTTTTGGGAGATCCTAGAACTTATGGAATTACGTTGAAGTATGTTTTGGAATAAGATTTAAATAAGCGTAGAAGTAATAATAATTCGACAATTATTTGTCAAACAATAATAGATTTTAAAAATGACGAACACTCTTTTTCCTGTATTCTTGAAAACCGAAACTGCTCACTTTTTGATTGTGGGTGGTGGAAACGTAGGTCTTGAAAAGACAGAAACCTTGTTGCGACAAAATCCTAATGTCAGAATCACAATTGTAGCCACTTATTTTCATCCGGAAGTGCTTGAAATTGGAAGCCAAAATGATAATGTAGAACTATTGCAACGACCTTTTGAAAAAACGGATATCGAGGAGAAAGACTTTGTGATCATCGCTACCGATGTGCCTGAGTTGAATGTTAGGATTCGAGATCTAGCAAAAGGCAAAGGCATTAAAGTGAATGCTGCAGATCAACCGGATTTGTGCGATTTTTATTTGGGGTCGATCGTGAATAAAGGTGCGCTAAAAATTGCTATCTCTACGAATGGCAAATCACCGGTTTTGGCCAAAAGAATGCGCGAATATTTTACCGATGTAATTCCAGACGGAATTGATAATAGTATTGAACAATTGAATTTATACCGAAAAGAACATAAAGGTGATTTTGGTCAGAAATTGGCCGATTTAAATAAAGTGACTGAAAGTCTATCACCTAAAAAAAAGGAAAAGAAGGCGGCCAAGAAATATCAGAAAATGGTTCTAGAGATTACATTGCTGTTTATGGTTTTCTTTGTTGGTTTTGGTGTTTCGAAGTTTATCACGTTCGATGAGGCAGCGTCTTATTTTAATCAAATACCCAATGTTTTCTTTGGAATGTTGTTGGTTGGTTTTTTTGCGCAACTGGTAGATGGCGCTTTAGGTTTAGGGTATGGAGTCACTTGTTCTACAAGTATGATGTTACTCGGTATTAAATTGCCAGCAATTAGCGGAAGTATTCATACTGCCGAAATGTTTTCCAGTGGAATTAGTGGTTTTTCACATTATAAATTTGGAAATGTCAACAAGAAGTTGTTTTTCTGGATAGCCATTCCTGGTGTAATCGGAGCGGTAGTTGGTGCTTTGTTGTTGATTTATTTAGGAAACAAATATGAAGCGATTACTTATGGATTATTGGCGAGCTATACTTTGTTGATTGGAATTCGTTTAATCATTCTGGCATTTAGAAAAAAAATCGAAAGAAAGCCTTTAAAAAATACGGGTTTTTTAGGTTTTTATGGAGGTTTTTTTGATGCATTTGGTGGAGGCGGTTGGGGTCCGATTGTAACATCTACTTTATTAGCTAAAGGGAGAAAATCTAGTTATGTTATCGGGACCGTTAGTTTGGCTGAGTTTTTTGTAACACTCGCTGCTTCCATTACTTTTTTTGCATCGCTAGGTATTAGTCATTGGTATATCATATTAGGGTTGATTTTGGGTGGTTCGGTTGCGGCGCCTATTGGAGCTAAGCTGGCGGGTAAATTACCTCAAAAAACTGCATTATTATTAGTGGCTTTTCTAGTCATAGTATTTAGTGTAAGAACATTATTTAAAATTGTGTAGTTTTTTACGATAGATTATTGCTACATCGATTTAATAAAAAACTCCTGAGTTATATACTCAGGAGTTTTTCGTATTTTGTTTAAAATAAATCAAGGATAAAGTGATTTGTTTCCGTTACTCACAATGTTACTACCTAGTCCAGAAAAAGATACCGAAAAAGAACTGTAGCTAAAGCTTAATGAACCTGTTGGTGTACATAGACCTAAAGCATATCTGCATTGACCATAAGCGCCAGTTTCTTTAGTTACTTTGCTTTCACTTCGAGCTGATCCTAATGACATATAGCCCCAGTCGCTAACGTCTGTGTTAGAAACGGTTGATCCAGTGTAGTAAATAGTAATTTGATAACCAACTTCACCTCTGTCTGAACCCCAAAGCCAGCTTGCTGTCCACCATTGTTTGTACCATTTAGATGTAATTTTTGCTTGTGAATTGTTGGAAGTTTCCACTTTTCCTTCAGTATCCATCATAATTAACCCGGTTAAGATGTTGTCCCAAATAATTCCTGAGTTTCTATACACACAAAGTGATGTATAATTTTGGCCATTTCTTGTCCAAGTTAATTTTAGTAGGTTGTCCTCCAATTGTATTTCTTTACTAATTTGTTCGCTGATATTTTTTTTAGTTGTTGCTAATTCATTACCAGAATGGATTTTTTTCATTTTTCCAACAACAACTGATTTTTTATCTTTAATATTACCAAAAGCAATTGTGCTCTCCTCATTTGAAATAACATTTTGTGCCGTTGTTATTCCTTCGGCATTGGAAATCTTTCCTAATACCTCTACTTCAGTAATTTGTAGTTCATCGTTTAGATAACGGGAAAGGTTGGCTTTTGAGAGATTCAATTGATTTTGAACAGCCTCAGGTAATTCTTGAGAAGTTGCAGGTGTTAATTTTTCTTTTAACTCCTCAATTAATTGTTTTTCCACAGAATTTTCTCCTGCCGAATCATTGTTGTCATGTTGACAACCGTTCAGTAGTAATGCAGAAAGCACTACTAACCCCTTAAGGGCATTTACCAATTTTGTTTTCATTTTGTTTTTTGTTTAAAATTTAATTGTAATAAAAATACTACAAAATAATTAATAAACAGCCTTAAAATGAATTAATTGACTTTTTTTATTTTGAATGTTTGTTTTATTGTTTTCAAAGCTAAAAAACATTGATGATTTTGATACAGTCAATTTGTAGAACTTTTTTGTCTAAATATACCCCTTTTTATTTGGGTTAATTTTTTGAAGGAACTAATAGCTAAATTCAACTGTAGTAAAACCTGTCGATAACATAGAGCTGCAAATAGGTTTTTAAGAGTGATTTTTTTAAGTGAATACATTAAGATAAGAAGGTTATAAAAGAGAATATTACGTGAAAAGGATTATTATTAGAATTATTTTAGTTTGAAGCGGGTTAATTTAGAATATTATTCTTAAAATTATTATTTCTTAAGTAAAATTTAGAAAAATAATCTATTATATTTTTTTAATTAGAAAATAATTCTACATTTGCCCTGTAAATAATTAGATATGAAAACAACAATGTGTTATATGACAATCATGATGTGGCTGTATGCCGCAGAGGATTCTATTGCATAATTGTTTTATATAAAATGTCAATATAACCTCTGCTTAAAAACAGAGGTTTTTTTTTGAATTCTAAGTTCCGTAATCTCATGATTACAGCTCTATAATTTTGTTTTTTGTTTGTTAAGACTGTCTTTGGTTTTACTCCCGAAGGCAGTCTTTTAAAAAAAAGTATGGGAGATTTGTGTTACATAGATGAAAGTTACGTGCTTAAATCGGAAATTGTGAATGGTGGAATTGAACTTACCTACCAAATTTTTGGTCAACCGATAGGAACGGCTCCAGCGGTGTTGGTTAATCATGCTTTGACAGGCAACTCCAATGTGGCGGGTGAAAATGGATGGTGGAAAAGGTTGATTGGTGAGAATGAAGTTATAGATACCGAAAAATTTACCATAATCTGTTTTAATATACCTGGAAACGGATTTGATGGAAAAAGAGAAAATTTACTAGCCAATTATAAAGAGTTTACAACAAAAACCATTGCAAATCTGTTTTGGGAAGGATTGAATTGCATTGGTATCGAAAAACTTTTTGCAGTTATAGGAGGAAGTTTGGGTGGAGCGATTGCTTGGGAAATGGGATTTTTGAAACCGCAAGCCATTGAGTACATTATACCCATAGCGACAAATTATAAAGCAACAGATTGGTTAATTGCAAATGTTTTAGTACAGGATCAAATTCTGAATAATTCCAAGCAACCAATACACGATGCACGTTTGCATGCAATGTTGTTATATCGAACGCCACAATCATTTCAGGCTAAATTCAAGACAAGTCATAATGAAGGTTTGTATCAGGTGGAATCATGGTTGTTGCATCATGGAAAGCAATTAGAAAATCGTTTTTCACTGTCATCTTATAAGTTGATGAATCATCTTTTGAAAACTATCGGTCAGGATATCGACAAGCAAGATTTATTGTTTTTTGCACAAAATACGAATGCAGTAATTCATCAAATAGCTATTACAACCGATTGTTTTTTTACGCCAGATGAAAACCAAAATACACATCAATTAATGCGATCCGTAAATGATAAGGTTCGGTATTCAGAAATTGAATCGATTCATGGGCACGACGCTTTTTTGATTGAATACGAACAGCTCAATGCTATTTTAAGATCGATTTTTATAATACACAATAACTAAACACAACACAATAAGCCGGTAAGTTCATTTTTTTTGATTTACCGGCTATTTAAAACAATGCAACGATGAAAATTTTAAAATTCGGAGGAAAATCTCTTGGAAACGGAAAAGGAATTGAACAGGTAATTGCAATTATTGCCAAAAAATATTTTGACGGAGAACGCATTTCTGTAGTTGTTTCTGCTAGAGGTAATGCCACAGATCAACTTTTGGCTATTTTGGAGAATGCCAAAAACGGAAATGATTATTCGCTAAGTTTTGCCGAATTCAAAGAATATCAAACTAACGCTACCAATGCTGATTTGTTTATTTCGGAGTTTTCAACTCTGGAAAAACTTTTCGAAGGTGTGAGTTTGTTGGGAGATTATAGTGAGAAAATAAAAGATCAGGTGGTTGCTTTTGGAGAAATTCTATCTGCGAAATATGTGACTTCTGTTTTGAATGAAAAAGGTTTGAAAGCGAGATTTGTCGATGCGAGAGAATTGATTAAAACCGATGCGAATTTTGGTAATGCACAACCTATTGATTCTTTAACTCAAAGAAACATTCAAAAATCGTTTGAAAATAACGAAGCGATTTCGATTGTAACCGGATTTATCGCCTCTACAGTCGATGGTGAAACAACTACTTTGGGACGCAATGGAAGTAATTATACTGCTTCTTTGTTGGCTAATTATTTAAATGCAGAAGAATTTCAAAATTTCACACATGTTGACGGAATTTATACCGCGAACCCAGATTTAGTTGCTGATGCCAAAAAAATTGAAAGACTGTCATTCAGTGAGGCCAATGAACTGGCTAATTTTGGCGCCAATATTTTGCATGCGAAGACGATTATTCCATTGGTGGAAAAAAATATTCCATTGCGTATACTGAATGTATTCAATCCGGATAATCAGGGAACATTAATCACTGCCGAACAAACCGATGAAGGTATTAAATCTTTGTCGATCTTAGATACTGTTTCTTTGATTAATTTGGAAGGCAGAGGATTGCTGGGTAAAACCGGTATCGATGCTCGTATTTTTAGGGTAATGGCAGATTACGGAATTAGCGTGAGTATCATTTCGCAAGGTTCTTCGGAAAGAGGAATTGGGATTGTGGTTAATGCTGATAGAGCTTCGGATGCATTAATAGGACTAAAAAAAGAATTTGAAACCGATTTTTATACCCGCGATGTGAATGCTATTACTGTGGATGATAATGTTTCGGTAATTTCAATCATTGGGCAGGATTTGAGTACGTTTCATAAGCCATATACTGCTTTAATTCGAAATAAAATCGTTCCCATTTTGTTGAACAATACTAGTACGGGAAGAAATATCAGTTTGGTGATTAAAAAACCCGATCTGAAACGTGCACTGAATGTAATTCACGGTGAAATTTTCGGTGTTTCCAAAAAAATCAATATTGCTGTTTTCGGACACGGATTGGTAGGTGGTACATTGATTGATCAAATTTTGTCTTCTGCCAAAGCTATTGAAGAGAAAAAAGGGATTAAACTGAATGTCTTTGCTATTGCGAATTCAACACAATTAATTTTGAAAAAAAATGGAGTGAGTGACAATTGGAAAACCGAAATTGCCGAAAATGGAAAATCTTACACGATTCAGGACGTGGTCAAGTTTGCCGATGAAAATCATTTGGAAAACTTAATTGTTGTTGATAATACAGCAAGCAAAGAGTTTGTTCGAAACTATGTAGAATTAATTGAAAATGGTTTTGATGTGGTTTCTTCCAATAAAGTGGCCAATACGCTGAGTTATGATTTTTACAAAAAACTTCGTAATGCACTTGAAAAAAACCAAAAGTCGTATTTGTATGAAACCAATGTTGGCGCCGGGCTTCCATTGATTGATACTATAAAATTGCTGCATTTGTCAGGTGAAAATATCACCAAAATTAAAGGGGTTTTCTCAGGTTCTCTGAGCTTTATTTTTAATCATTTTTCTGTGGAAGATAAGCCGTTTAGTGAAGTGTTGAAAGGTGCAATTTTGAATGGCTACACAGAGCCAGATCCAAGAGAAGATTTATGTGGTAACGATGTTGCGAGAAAATTGTTAATTTTGGCACGAGAATTGGATTTGCAAAATGAGTTTGACGAAATCCAGATTCAGAATTTAATCCCTGAAACCTTGCGCGCTATTTCAACCGAAGCGTTTCTAGGCAATCTTATTGAATTGGATGCGTTTTATGAAGAGGTAAAGCATAAACAAAGTGCCGGAAATGTTTTGCGCTATGTGGGTGAACTTTCAGGTGATTTGCAACAGGACAAAGGGAATTTGGAAGTGAAATTGGTTTCTGTGCCGGAAAGCTCCGCTTTAGGCCAATTGAAAGGTTCTGATTCGATTTTCGAAATTTATACGGAATCGTACGGCGAACGCCCGATAGTGATTCAAGGTGCCGGTGCAGGAGCTTCGGTTACTGCTCGTGGCGTTTTTGGTGATATTTTAAGAATCGCCGATAAAAGTTAATAATTGTAAATGAAATAATGTAAATGGGTTCAAAATTAGTGATACTTGCAGCGCCGCTGTTTTTGGTTTTTCTTCTATTGGAATATTATATCGCCAAAAAAAGAAATCAAGAAGTGTTTAAATATGGTAGTTCGGTTTCGAATATTTCTATTGGAATTGCCGAACGTTTCATCAATTTGTTTGTTGGTGGGTTATTTTATGCTGTTTTTGTATTTGTTTATGAAAACTTTGCCTTATTTGAAATTACCAAAATGTGGTATGTTTGTTTGCCGTTGCTTGTAATTGCCGATTTTGTTTGGTATTGGTACCATAGATTCGGGCATCAAATCAACTTATTTTGGGCAGCGCATATTGTTCACCATCATAGTGATGAGTTTAATTTTACAGCAGCAACCCGTATCACCACCATTCAGGCGTTTATCAGAACGCCTTTCTGGTGTTTATTGCCTTTGTTGGGTTTTCATCCGGATCAGGTAATGCTGGTTTTGGTTTTGCATGGGATGTATTCTTTTTTTACACATACTCAGGTAATCAATGCGCCTAAATGGTTGGAATATGTTTTAATTACGCCTTCACTTCACGGTGTTCATCATGCCTCGAATGAAAAATATTTAGATAAAAATTTTGGCGATGTTTTTGTCTTTTGGGATAAACTCTTCGGGACTTTTCAACAAGAAGAGGAAAAGCCAGTTTATGGTATTACTCATCCTTTAAACAGATACAGTTTTTTGTGGCAGCATTTTCATTATTATCTTGAAATTATTGAAGGTGTTAGAAGGGAAGCAACAATTAAAGGTAAGTTGAGAATAATTTTTGGGAGCCCGGAAGTTATGGATCAGAATATTCGACCAGAGTTAGAGAAAACTTTTTTTGAGGAAAGAAAGGAAACGACTTTGAGCGAGAATTTGAAGAAATACGTAAATAGCCAATTGTTTTTTGTGTTCTTATTGTTGACTTTTATCACATTTTCTTTTGCTGATTTGGACGGTTTTGAAAAATTTAATTTCACAGGAATAGTGATTGTAACGTTAATTAATATCGGCGCATTGCTAGAACAAAAAAAATGGATTTACTACCTTGAAATTTTCAGATTATTTTTCTTTACGATGCTTTGCAGTCATCAAATAGATAGTTGGCTACTTGTTTTCGTAATGCTTAATTCATTGGTTCTACTTTGTTTAAGTAGTGCTTCCAAGAAATGGTATTTTTACCATTTTTTAGAATACGAAAGAATTGACGGGTAATTTTCTGTTTAAATAAAGAAGCATAGAATAAAAATCCAATTCAAATCATATTACTAATAAAAAACGGAAAATATTTCTTTTTCCATTTTTTATTAGTACTTTTGCATCGTTCATAATTTTAGTATCGTTATCAAGAAAGCGGGAGGGAATAGACCCTGTGAACGCTTAGCAACCCTACGCTTGTAGAAGGTGCTGCATTCTAGCCTCTATGCTATTTTTTAGTACAGTAAGGCAAAGATAACTAGAGTAGTTTTCTCTCTCTTTTTAGATAACATAATGGAATTGTGTGCCCCAAATCAGGCATGTATTGCCTATTATGTTACAAATTATGTCAAAAATTCAATCCGAAATTAAAAATAGAATTCTCGTGCTCGACGGTGCCATGGGAACTATGTTGCAACGTTACAAATTCGAGGAAGATGATTTTCGCGGAGAACGTTTCAAAGATTTTCCACATCCGTTAAAAGGGAATAACGATTTGCTTTCGTTGACCCAACCTGAAGCTGTAAAAGAAGTGCATCGTTTGTATTTTCAGGCTGGTGCCGATATTGTTGAGACCAATACATTTTCCGGTACAACTATTGGTATGGCTGATTATCATATGGAGGATTTAGTCTACGAACTGAATTACCAATCCGCAAAAATAGCGCGTGAAGTCGCTGATGAGTTTACCGATAAGCCTCGATTTGTAGCGGGTTCCATCGGGCCTACAAACAGAACAGCATCCATGTCGCCTGATGTGAATGATCCAGGTTACAGAGCGGTAACGTTCGATGATTTGCGAATTGCCTACAAACAACAGGTAGAAGCCTTGTTGGATGGTGGTTGCGATGTACTATTGGTGGAAACCATATTTGATACCTTAAATGCAAAGGCAGCCCTTTTTGCAATTGAAGAGGTTAAAGAAGAACGAAATATTGACGTGCCTATCATGGTGTCAGGTACTATCACTGATGCTTCTGGAAGAACTCTTTCCGGACAAACAGTTGAAGCTTTCTTGATTTCTGTCTCGCACATTCCTTTATTAAGCGTAGGTTTTAATTGTGCTTTAGGAGCAGATTTGCTAAAACCTTATCTGAAAACGTTAGCACACAATACATCATTCAATGTTTCTGCTCATCCCAATGCTGGTTTGCCCAACGCCTTTGGTGAATACGATGAAACTCCAGAACAAACTCAGGCATTTATCAAAGAATACCTGGAAGAAAATTTAGTGAATATAATAGGTGGATGCTGTGGAACAACCCCAGATCACATTAGAAGAATGGCAGAAATCGCTAAAAATTATAAGCCAAGAACAACACAAGAAGTAGTTTGATACAATGAGTGAGGAAAGAAGAAATTTACTATTATCAGGATTAGAGCCTTTAATTATTACGCCAACTAGTGTTTTTGTAAACGTTGGTGAGCGGACCAATGTTACGGGTTCAAGAAAATTCCTTCGATTAATAAAAGAGGAGAAATATGATGAGGCTCTCGATATTGCTAGACAGCAAGTGGAAGGGGGAGCTCAGATTATTGACATTAACATGGATGAAGGAATGCTGGATGGTGTACAAGCCATGACCCGATTTCTGAATCTTATTGCTGCCGAACCCGATATCTCCAGAGTTCCTATCATGATTGATAGCTCGAAATGGGAAATTATTGAAGCAGGTTTGAAAGTAGTACAGGGGAAGTGTGTTGTGAATTCTATTTCGTTGAAAGAAGGAGAAGCAACATTCATTGAACATGCCAAATTGATTAAAAGATACGGTGCAGCAGTTATTGTGATGGCTTTCGATGAAGTTGGTCAGGCAGATAATTACGAGCGTCGAATCGAGATTTGTCAAAGATCGTATGATATTTTAGTGAACAAGGTGAATTTTCCACCTCAGGATATCATTTTTGACTTGAATATTTTTCCTGTAGCAACAGGAATGGAGGAACACCGCTTGAATGCTTTGGATTTTTTCAGAGGTACGAAATGGGTTAGAGAAAATTTACCTCATGCACATATTAGTGGTGGCGTAAGTAATGTTTCTTTTTCGTTTAGAGGGAATGATACGGTACGCGAAGCCATGCATTCGGTTTTCTTATATCATGCCATTCAAAATGGTATGACGATGGGGATAGTAAATCCGGAAATGTTGACCATTTATGATGATATTCCTAAGGATTTATTGGAACATGTAGAAGATGTTATTTTAGACCGCCGTGATGATGCAACCGAGAGACTTTTGGATTTTGCTGAGAGTGTAAAAGGTGAAGTAAAAACAGCGGAACGTGCCGGACAAGAGTGGAGAAATGGTTCGGTGCAGGAACGTTTGACGCATTCTTTGGTGAAAGGAGTGGATGAATTTATCGAAATCGATGTGGAAGAAGCACGCCTTTCAGTAAGCCGTCCTATAGAAGTTATCGAAAATCACTTGATGAACGGAATGAATGTGGTTGGTGATTTGTTCGGAAGCGGAAAAATGTTTTTGCCGCAGGTGGTAAAATCAGCTCGTGTAATGAAAAAAGCCGTGGCATATCTGCTCCCATTTATCGAAGCACAAAAAGACGGAAAATCATCAAGCGCAGGACGTGTATTAATGGCTACGGTTAAAGGTGATGTACATGATATCGGAAAGAATATTGTTTCGGTGGTGTTGGCATGTAACAACTTTGAAATCATTGATTTGGGCGTAATGGTGCCGCCTGAAAAAATCATTGAAACTGCCGTTAAAGAAAAGGTGGATATCATTGGTTTGAGCGGCTTGATAACTCCATCATTGGATGAAATGGTATATCTGGCCAAAGAATTGGATAAACTGAATATAAAAATCCCGGTGATGATTGGTGGAGCTACGACCTCCCGCGCGCACACTGCGGTGAAAATTGCTCCTGAATATAAGGAAACAGTCGTGCATGTCAATGATGCATCTCGAGCTGTAACAGTTGCAACTAATTTATTGCAAACGGATACAAAGTTGACTTATGCAAAATCTCTTCGTGATGAATACGATACCTTGCGTGAAGGCTATTTGAACAGAAGTCGTGAGAAAAACTTTCTGTCAATTGCAGAGGCTAGAAAGAACAAGTTCAAAACGGATTGGGAAAGTTATCGACCAATTAAACCTAATTTCATTGGCGCTAAAACGATAGCAATTGATTTATCTGAATTGGTAGATTTCATTGATTGGACACCTTTCTTTCAATCGTGGGAATTGTATGGTAAATTTCCAGCCATTTTAACTGATGAAGTAGTGGGCGAACAAGCGACTTCCTTATTTGAAGATGCTCAAAAAATGCTGTCTCAGATTATTGCCGAAAAATGGTTTACTGCTAAAGGTATTTTAGGAATTTTTCCAGCCAATCAAGTCAATGACGATGATATCTTGGTGAGTGATGAAAATGGAAAAGAATTGGTGCAATTTTTAACGCTTCGTCAACAATCTCAAAAAACGGCGGGTGCACCTAATATTGCTTTGGCCGATTTTGTAGCACCTATTGAAGAAGTTCAGGATTATATCGGCTGTTTTTGTGTAACTACCGGTTTTGGTGTGGATGAAAAAGCGACTGAATTCGAACAACAATTGGATGATTATAATTCAATTTTGGTGAAGGCTTTGGGGGATCGATTAGCAGAAGCTTTTGCCGAATACTTGCATTTAAAAGTGAGAAAAGAAATTTGGGGATATGCATCCGATGAAAATCTGACGAATGAAGAATTAATCAAAGAAAATTATAAGGGCATTCGACCAGCGCCAGGTTATCCTGCCTGTCCGGATCATTTGGAAAAACCGACTATTTGGAAACTATTGAAAGTAGAAGAAAATATAGGGGTTACATTGACTGAGAGTATGGCGATGTGGCCAGCCGCATCGGTTTCGGGGTATTATTTTGCCAATCCGCAAAGTAAATATTTTGGTCTTGGAAAAATCAAAGAAGATCAGGTCGAAGATTATGCTAAAAGAAGAAATATAAGTAAAGAGGAAGCAATGAAATGGCTTTCACCAAATATCGCCGATTGAATATTTGGAAGAACTTATAAAATATAATTCAAAATCAAGAATGAAAGTAACGCAACATATAGAAAAAGCCAACGGAAGAACACAGTTTTCCTTCGAAATTTTACCGCCTTTAAAAGGTCAGAATATTCAATGCATTTTTGACGGAATTGATCCGCTAATGGAATTTAAACCGCCATTTATAGACGTGACATATCACCGAGAAGAATACGAATTCAAAGAACTGGAAAATGGTTTATTGCAAAAGAAAATTGTAAAAAAACGCCCCGGGACAGTAGGGATTTGTGCAGGTATTCAAAATAAATACAATGTAGATGCTATTCCTCATATTTTATGTGGTGGGTTCACCAAAGAAGATACGGAAAACCTGTTGATTGATCTGGATTTTCTTGGAATTGATAATGTGGTGGCATTGCGTGGAGATGCTGTAAAAAGTGAAATTTATTTCAAACCTGAAAAAGATGGAAATACCTATGCTTCCGAATTAGTAAAACAAATCAGTGATCTGAATAATGGATTATATTTAGATGCCGATTTACAAAATTCTAATGCTACCGATTTTTGTATTGGTGTGGCAGGTTACCCTGAAAAACATATGGAAGCACCCAGCATGGATAGTGATATTTACTTCATGAAACAAAAAATTAAGAATGGAGCCGATTATATCATCACGCAAATGTTTTTCGATAATCAAAAGTTTTTTGAATATGTTGAAAAATGTCGTGCCGCTGGAATTACTGTTCCTATTATACCGGGATTAAAACCAATTGCCACCAAAAAGCAACTGAATTTGATTCCACACCGATTCAAAGTGGATTTACCGGACGATTTAATTATGGCTGTGGTAAAAGCTAAAGATAATGAAGCGGTGAAGCAAATTGGTATCGAATGGTGCATCAATCAAAGTAAAGAATTAGTAAAAGCAGGAATCCCTGTATTGCATTACTATTCTATGGGTAAAGCTGAAAATATTAAGGCGATAGCCAAAGAAATTTTTTAAATAGAAAAGGCTGCAGTTGCAGCCTTTTTTGATATTGCGATTGTGAGTACTAGCATTGCATTCGCATAAGTGACGAAAATATAAAGACTGGAGGAGTAATAATACTTACTAGACAAAGTAAAGCAAGTGGTATATAAAATCTGGTTCTAAATCGGATTAAAAGAAATAAGGCAATGGTATTGATTACGAATGTCGCAAAAAACCACAATGTAAAA
Source organism: Flavobacterium sp. MAHUQ-57 (assembly GCF_051908335.1). Classification (NCBI taxonomy): domain Bacteria; kingdom Pseudomonadati; phylum Bacteroidota; class Flavobacteriia; order Flavobacteriales; family Flavobacteriaceae; genus Flavobacterium; species Flavobacterium sp. MAHUQ-57. The sequence goes on from NZ_JBPZTE010000007.1 coordinate 1,743,369, forward strand.
GCAGGAGAATCTGTATATTCATTTGAAATCAATACTGTACCAAATAAAAATTCAATCAAGAATGTGATTGCTATGTTTTTACTGAGATTTTCCTTCATGAAATTATTTAGTCTTCTCTCTAAAAATACTTTCTAAGTTTTTGCTTTTTAATGATAGTTGTAAAGTTTTTAAACCATTTTGTTGGGCAAAGTCAAAAACAGCAGGACGCATATCATTTTCAGTAGTAAATATCAATTCCCAGTTGTTTTCAGTCGTGTTGGTAGATGCCTTTAAGTTGGGTAACTCTTCAAGTAATGTTGCATTCACAGGTAAGTCAAATTCTACTTCAATAACTTGCTCTACCACTTCTTGAACTAAATTTTCAATAGTGTTATCGGTTACAATTTTTCCTTTATTGATAATAATTACTCGGTCACAAATGGCTTCTACTTCCTGCATAATGTGAGTCGATAGGAATACGGTTTTGTCTCTTCCGATATTTTTGATCAAATCTCGAATTTCAACCAACTGATTTGGATCCAATCCCGTGGTGGGTTCATCCAAAATCAAAACATCAGGATTGTGTAATAATGCAGTGGCTAGTCCAACGCGTTGACGGTATCCTTTTGATAATTGGCCAATTTTTTTATGCGATTCTGGAGTCAATCCTGTCAGGGTTATTACTTCTTCAATGCGGGATTTGTCTACTTTATAAACGTCGGCATTGAAGGTGAGGTATTCTTTTACATATAAATCCAGATAAAGTGGATTGTGCTCAGGAAGGTAACCAACCGATTTCTGTACATTGATTGTGTTCTCTTTTACATCAAAATCATTCACTTTGGCAAGGCCTTCGTCAGCATTGATATAGGTAGTCAAAATTTTCATTAAAGTTGATTTTCCTGCTCCGTTTGGCCCAAGAAAACCTACAATCTCTCCTTTATTAACTTTGAATGAAACATTGTCTAACGCTTTTTGTGCGCCATAACTTTTAGAAATATTCTGAACTTCAATTGACATGGAAAATGTATTTAGAGCAAAAGTAATAAATTTTAATTATAGCCTGATTGTAAATTAATGGTTCTTTAACGGTTTTTTGTTTATTGTTTTATTAAATTTGTTAAACAAAATAAATAAATCATGGCAAAGAAAAAGATAGTAGAAATTTCAAAGGATACCATAGTGTCAAATTACACCGATTATGTATTGACGCAGGGTAAGAAACCGCATTCAGTTTATGATTTTGCTAAAAGTATCGGCTTGGAAGAAGCAGAGTTCTATAAGTACTTTGCCTCATTTGAAGCTTTAGAAGAACAGTTTTTCTCCGACATGTTGCAATATACATTGGAATTATTGTCTACTACTTCGGAGTATGAGCAATATGACGCACCTCAAAAATTATCCTGTTTTTATTTTACGTTCTTCGAAGTAGCTACAGCAAATAGAAGCTTTGTAATGAATTTATTGCATCAGGAAAAAATGCCACTAAAAAATCTATCGAAGCTTAAAACCCTAAGAAAAGATTTCTTGAATTATGTCAAAACAGTTTTGGATACACCTTTTAAATTTGAAAATCAAAGAATTACAGATCTTCAAAATAGGGTGATACATGAAGGTGTGTGGTTACAATTTTTATCTATTTTCAATTATTGGACGGAAGATAAATCGCCTAGTTTCGAAAAGACAGATGTTTTCATAGAGAAATCGATAAAAGCAAGTTTCGACATGGTTTACAATGTACCTGTTGAAAGTATTTTGGATTTCGGAAAATTCATCTGGAAGGAAAAATTTGGAAACTTTAATTCGAGAAAATGAAAAAAATAGATTCAATTCCAACGAACAAAGTAGAACGAGTAGCTAAATTAGTAACTACTGGCGTAAAAGTTGGCGGGAATTACCTTAAATATTACGGTGAGAAAGTGGTTAATCCTAGTTTAACGAAAGAAAAACTACATGAAAACAATGCTTCTGATATTTACGACGGACTTAAAGAATTAAAAGGTAGTGCTCTAAAAGTGGCGCAAATGTTGAGTATGGAGAAAAATTTACTTCCTCAATCGTATGTGGAAAAATTTTCTTTGTCACAATTCTCTGTACCGCCGCTTTCAGCCCCATTAGTCCGTAAAACATTTAAAAATTATTTTAAAAAATATCCAGAAGATTTGTTTGATGAATTTTCTGCAGATTCTATCAATGCAGCAAGTATTGGTCAAGTACATAGAGCCAAAAAAGAAGGAAAAGAGCTCGCTGTAAAAATTCAATATCCAGGAGTCAGAGAGAGTATCAGTACAGATATTGCGCTAGTCAAACCAATTGCCATTCGGATGTTTAATTTGCAAGGTACATCTGATGAATATTTTCAGGAAGTGGAAGATAAACTAACAGAAGAAACTGACTATCAGTTGGAACTGCAACAAAGCGAAACTGTTCGCAAAGAATGTCAGCAAATTGAAAATTTAAAACTACCAAGTTATTATCCGCAATTTTCTTCTGATAAGATTATAACAATGGATTGGATGAATGGAGTGCATTTGTCTGAGTTTTGTGCAACTGAAACTTCACAAGAAAAAAGGAATAAAGTGGGACAGACGTTGTGGAATTTTTATATGTACCAAATTCATCAATTGAAAAAATTTCACGCGGATCCACATCCTGGTAATTTTTTGGTAGATGAAGAAGCGAATTTAATTGCGATAGATTTTGGCTGTATGAAACAAATTCCAGAAGGGTTTTACAAACCTTATTTTGAAGTTTCCACACCAAGTGCTTTAGCGGATATGGACTATTTTAAGAAAAAATTATTCGAATTGGAAATTTTAAAGTCAACCGATACGCCAACAGAAATGGATTTTTTTACGGCCATGTTTCACGAATTGTTAACGGTGTTTACCGAGCCGATTCATAAAGTAGATTTTGACTTTGCCAATCCAGAGTTTTTTGGAAAAATTGCTTCATTAAGTGAAAAATTTGCTAATGACAAACAGCTTCGTAAAATGAACGGGAATAGAGGTTCAAAACATTTTATTTATGTAAACCGAACTTTCTTTGGCTTGTACAATTTAATGTTTGATATCAAAGCGAAAATTAAAATCAACGACTTTGAAAAATACTTATCATAAAGGAAATAAATCCTACTTGCCTTTCAAAATATGTAGCTCTTGCGACAAACCATTTTCATGGCGAAAAAAATGGGAGAAAAACTGGGAAGAAGTCAAATATTGTAGCGATGCATGTAGAAAAAGGAAAGTAATAAATCATTTGGAGTAAATTTTTGATTTATTAAATAAAATAGTCAAAGTATGATTTTGCGATTGATTTTAGGCGACCAATTGAATAGCAACCATTCTTGGTTTCAAGAAGAGGATGTGTCACGCTATTTGTATGTTTTGATGGAAGTAAAGTCTGAAACCGAGTATGTGCTACATCATCATCAGAAAGTGGTGGCTTTTTTCGCCGCGATGCGCAATTTTGCCGAAGAATTGAGATCCAAAGGTTTTCAAGTATATTATTTTAAAATTAACGATGCGGTTAATCATCATTCTTTTGAAAAAAATATTCAGTTTTTACAATCCCAATTTCAAGTTGAAGCGCTGCATTATCAATTGCCGGATGAATATAGATTGTATCAGGAATTTAAAAGTTTCAAAGGACTTTTTCCATTTGAAGTTAAAGCATTTGAAAGCGAACATTTTTATTGCAGTTTAAAAGAAATTGCGGACTTAGGTGCGGAAAAGAAATTCTATTTGCTTGAAAATTTTTATCGGTACTTACGGAAGAAATTCCATGTTTTAGTGGTAAATGATAAACCTATAGGAGGCAAATGGAATTTTGATTCGGAAAATAGAAACAAATGGAAAAACCAAGTGACCGTTCCTTGCGCATTACTTTTTAAAAATGAAGTGACAGATATACTAGATGATTTGAAGGAAAAAGAAATCATCACTTTTGGAAAACAACTAACCGTTTCAAATTATCCTAAATCAAGAAAACAAGCATTAGAACAATTGGACTATTTTTTTAAGTTTCTATTACCTCATTTTGGGACGTATCAGGATGCTATGCATTCGGAGGAAGCGCTATTGTTTCATTCTAATTTGTCTTTTGCGCTGAATGTGAAAATGATAAGTCCTAAAGAAGTTGTCCAAGAAACCGAAAACTATTTTTATCAACATCAAGATACAATCGCATTAGCACAGGTGGAAGGGTTCATTCGCCAAATATTAGGTTGGCGTGAATATGTAAGAATGGTGTACTGGAATAAATTTGAAGAAGTAAAAACTAGTAATTTTTTAGAAAACAAATATCCATTACCTTCAGTGTATTGGACAGGGAAATCAAAAATGAAATGTGTATCAACATGTGCGCAAAACTCCTTGGACAATTCCTATGCACATCACATTCAAAGGCTGATGGTGTTGGGTAACTATGCGCTATTGATGGAAACACATCCGGATGAAGTCGATGCCTGGTATCTTGGTGTGTATGTTGATGCAATAGAATGGGTGCAGTTGCCGAATACACGAGGAATGAGCCAGTTTGCAGATGGTGGAATTGTGGCGACCAAACCTTATATCTCTTCTGGTAATTATATTGATAAGATGAGTAATTATTGTTTGGATTGTACCTATGATAAAAAAACCAAAATTGAGGAGGATAGTTGCCCATTGAATAGTTTGTATTGGCATTTCTTAGATCGAAATAGAAATCGATTTGAAAACAATCAACGCATGAAAATGATGTATGCTTTGTTGAACAAAATGGATAAAAACGAATTAGAAAAAATAAATCAAAGAGCACAATTTTTAATTCAAACCAGAAATTGTTAAATGAAATGAATATAGAGAAAATTATTGCGCCTAGAATAAATTCTGAGTTGAAGGAAGCTGAAATTGATCGAATTATTGAAATGGCGTGGGAAGATAGAACACCATTTGAAGCCATTGAATATCAATTTGGACTACCCGAAAAAGAGGTAATTCAATTGATGCGAAAAGAATTAAAACGTTCGTCATTTAATTTATGGCGCAAGAGAGTAAACTCAGGAGTAAGCCAAAAACATTTGCGCAAACGCAATCCAGAAATTAACCGATTTAAATGCAGCCTGCAAAGACAAATCACAGGAAATAAAATAGCAAAAAGATAAAATTAATTATAAACCAATACATCTATATCCCATGACAAAAAATCCAGAAATAGATAAATCAAAGTTAGTCTCTTTTTCAATTGATGAAATTGGAGACAATCACTTGTTTACTAGCGTTGAGACACCCATGAAGCCTGATGCATTTGTTATGGCTGATGAAGAAAAAAAAGAAAAAATTGCTTTTCATTTTAGGGAAATTATGGAGGTTTTAGGTCTTGATTTGAACGATGATTCTCTAAAAGGAACACCACAACGTGTTGCAAAAATGTATGTTGATGAAATTTTTTGTGGATTAAATCCCGCGAATAAACCCCAAGTAGCACTTTTTGAAAATAAATACCAATACAATCAAATGTTGGTGGAAAAAAACATTACGTTTTATTCCAATTGTGAACATCATTTTGTGCCTATTTATGGTAAAATTCATGTCGCCTATATTTCAAAAGGTAAAGTGATTGGTCTATCAAAAATTAATAGGGTTGTTCAGTATTTTGCTCAAAGACCTCAAGTTCAGGAACGATTGACGATGCAAATCGGTTTGGAGTTACAAAAAATTTTAGAAACGGAAGATGTCGCAGTTATTGTAGATGCCAAACATTTATGTGTGTCTTCCCGTGGAATTAAAGATGAAAGTTCGGCAACAGTAACTAGTTTTTATGATGGTGTTTTTCAAAATGATCAAAAAATCACAGAATTACACAATTATCTTAAAATGTAATTTTTTTTTAAGATTCATAAATTAGTTTTATATATTTGTCAAATACAATAAGAAAGCAATGAACAACTTATTTACATATTTTAACAATTTTTTCTTTTACTTCTGGTATCAGATGCGGGATTGTTATTATGTAAACTTAAATTAAAGCAATAAATAAAGTTAATTATACAATACAATCCCGATGTAAAACCTACATCGGGATTTTTTTTTGTCCTATGGAAACTAAAATCGCAATTCAGGGTATTAAAGGTTCATTTCACCATCAAGTGGCAGAGCACTATTTCGATAGTGAAGTAGCTTTGGAGGAATGTATGTCATTTGGCGACTTGGTCAAAAGTTTATTGCATCAAAAAGCAGTAAAAGGAGTGATGGCTTTGGAGAATTCTATCGCTGGTTCAATCATTCCTAATTATGCGCTTATTGATCAGAACAACCTTCACATTATTGGTGAATATTATCTCCGAATCAATATGACACTGATGGCTTTAAGTGGACAAACTATCGCCGACATTAAAGAGGTACATTCTCATCCAATCGCCTTGCTGCAATGTGGTGTTTTCTTCAGTCAATATCCACATATCAAATTGGTTGAAAGTGCCGATACTGCTGAAACAGCACAAAGAATTCAAAGAGATCAGTTAAAAGGAATTGCAGCAGTAGCGAGTCCGGTAGCGGCAAAATTGTATGATTTAGATGTGTTGGCATCAGATATTCATACGATTAAAAATAACACGACTCGTTTTGTAATTGTCAAAACAACGAATAAAATCATTCCTGAAACCGAAATTAATAAGGCTTCATTGAAATTTGAGTTGGAAGACGAACAAGGGAATTTGGCGTATATACTTAATGAGATGAATCAATGTGGCTTGAATTTAACCAAAATCCAGTCCATGCCAGTGATTGAAAAACCTTGGACATATTCGTTTTTTATTGATGTGACGTTTGATAAATATGATCAGTATAGAAAGGCGAAAGCCATTTTGGAGTTGAAAACGAAAGAATTTAAAGTATTAGGTGAATATAAAAACGGAAGAGTATGATTGCAACTGCGAATCGATTGAAGAGTATCAATGAATATTACTTCTCTCAGAAATTAAAAGAAGTTCGTCAACTTATTTTGGATGGGAAACCCATCATCAACATGGGAATTGGAAGTCCAGATTTGGCGCCCTCTGATAAAGTGATTTTGGCTATTCAGAAGGCTTTATTTGATGAAAAAGCACACGAGTATCAAAGTTATCAGGGGTTGCCAGAATTGAGAAAAGGAATGGCTGATTTTTATGCAGTGCATTTTGGGATTTCACTAGATTCTAATAAGGAAATTTTACCGTTAATGGGTTCCAAAGAAGGAATTATGCATATTTCTATGGCTTTTTTGAATGAAGGTGACGAAGTGTTGATTCCAAACCCAGGTTACCCAACGTATCAATCAGTATCCAATTTGGTCGGAGCGACTTCAGTTTTTTATGATTTGTATGAAGCAAATAATTGGGAACCGGACTTCGAAGCGCTTGAACAACGCGATTTGACAAAGGTGAAATTAATGTGGGTGAGTTATCCTCATATGCCTACCGGTGCAAGAGGAAGTAAAGAGTTGTTTGAAAAATTGATTGCTTTCGCCAAAAAACATGATATTCTGATAGTTAACGACAATCCCTACAGTTTTGTACTGAATGACAATCCAATGTCAATTTTACAAATTGAAGAAGCAAAAGAAGTGGCTTTGGAACTCAATTCGTTAAGTAAAACATTCAATATGGCAGGTTGGCGCGTGGGAATGGTTTCGGGTAGTGAAAAGTTGATTGAAGCTATTTTGAAAGTAAAAAGCAATATGGATAGTGGCATGTTTTACGGTATTCAAAAAGGCGCGGTCGAAGCATTGAAATTGGGTAAAAATTGGTTTGAAAAGCAAAATCAAATTTATCTGAAAAGAAGAACACTAATTTATGAATTGGTAGAAAAATTGGGTTGCAATTGTGATAAAGAAAGTGTTGGGATGTTTGTATGGGCTAAAATTCCTGAAACTGAAGAGTCATCCGAAATTTTTGTAGATAAAATTTTGAGAGAAAACGATTTGTTTATCGTTCCAGGAACTGTTTTTGGCACGAATGGGGAAAGGTATATTCGTTTTTCGCTTTGTGTCGATGAAGAAAAAATAAAAGAAGTAATTAATAGATTTTAAAACCGATTACATTTGTGTAATCATTTGATATTATGGAAAATAAAAAAGAACTACATACTTGGTTAGATGATTTCAAACTGGCACATCCATTGGTGATTGCCGGGCCATGTAGTGCAGAAACCGAAGAACAAGTTATGGCTGTTGCCAATGAATTGAAAGCTTCTGACGTGTCTATTTTCAGAGCTGGGATTTGGAAACCGAGAACCCGCCCCGGGGGATTTGAAGGAGTAGGAGCAATAGGATTGCCATGGCTGCAGAGAGTAAAAAAGGAAACCGGACTATTAGTTGCCACCGAAGTTGCTACAGCGGAACATGTAAAATTGGCTCTGGAACACGATATTGATGTGTTGTGGATAGGAGCGCGAACTACTGTAAATCCATTTGCGGTACAGGAAATAGCCGATGTGTTGGCAAATACAGATAAAATTGTGTTGTTGAAAAATCCTGTCAATCCTGATTTGTCTTTATGGTTGGGTGGTTTAGAACGTTTGTATAACGCAGGAATTAAGAAATTAGGAGTTATACATCGTGGTTTTTCGACCTATGATAAATCCAAATACCGCAACAATCCAGAATGGCAAATTGCTATCGATTTTCAGAATAAATTCCCGGATTTACCTATTATTTGTGATCCTTCACATATTGCTGGTCGTCGTGATATGATCGAAGAAGTGTCACAACAAGCTTTGGACTTAAATTATGACGGTTTGATGATTGAAACACATTGTACTCCGGATGAGGCTTGGAGTGATGCTGCGCAACAAGTAACTCCTGAAACCTTGAAGCAAATATTTTTGGATTTAAAGGTTCGTAAGGAAGATGATAAAACAGATGACTACAACCAGCGTATTTCAAAATTGAGAACACAAATTGATGAGTTTGATAGTAAGCTTTTAGAAATTCTAGGGAAAAGAATGAAAGTTGCCGATCAAATTGGTTTACTCAAGAAAGAAAAAAACGTGGCTATTTTACAAAATACACGTTGGAATGAAATATTGGGAAAAATGATTTTAGATGGTGAAGCAAAAGGCTTAAGTGAAGAATTTGTTTTGAAAATTTTCAAAGCAATACACCAAGAAAGTATCAATCACCAAGAAAAGATTTATAAATAAGATAAAGCCAATAGCGGCTTTATCTTACTTTTTCAATTTTCTAAAAATGAATCGGGTAATGTAAATCCCTTGGCCGTCTTTGTCGCCTGAATCGCTTTCAACGCCACTTAAGGCTTGGAATAATTCCCAACCTTCATTGGATAATTCATTAAGTTTAGAGGTGATTAAGGCATCATTTGCCGCGATGTTTTCAAATCGAATACCGCCTATGTTGTAAAAATTTAAAAGTTTCGTTTCTTCAAAATTTTCAACACGAATGTCGCCTCGATCACTTTTGTTTCTTCCTTCGCTATGTTGAGAAGTAAAATCTTTGTGGTTTCTTTTGTCTTCAACATCGATCAATCGGGATCTTCCTAATCCGTTTGGAACAATAGATTCAACACAAGTGACAACTTTAAATTCATATTGTTGTGCATTAATGGAATTAGCAAAGCAAATAAACGCAAAGAGTGATACGATTTTTTTCATAGTTAGTTAGTTTTTAAGTCGTAATAAAAATAATAAAAAATTTGTTTCTTGTATATTTGCCCCATGACAGGAATCGTATATAAATCTACCGGAAGCTGGTATACTGTAAAAACCAAAGACAATGTGTTTTTAGAATGCCGTATTAAAGGGAAATTTAGAATTAAAGGAATAAAAAGTACCAACCCAATTGCGGTTGGAGATGTTGTGGATTATGATTTGGATACCTCTGCCGATGTGACCGTTGGTGTGATTACTACGATTCATGACCGAAAAAATTATATCGTCCGTAAATCTGTTAATCTGTCGAAGCAAACACATATTATTGCGTCAAACATTGATGTGGTTTTTCTGTTGGTAACTATCAATAATCCGGTAACGACAACTAGTTTTATCGATAGATTTTTAGTAACTGCCGAAGCGTATGGGATTGAAGCGGTTTTGGTATTCAACAAGATTGATACTTTTGATGAAGCCGTTCTGGATGAACAACTGTACCTGCAATACATTTATTCTACAATTGGTTATAAATGCTTACGAGTTTCAGCGCAGGAAAAGAAAGGTTTGGAAGAACTGAAAGCAATGATGATTGGGAAGGTTTCCATGTTTTCGGGGCATTCCGGTGTTGGAAAATCGACATTGGTCAATGCTTTAGAGCCAACATTGAATCTGAAAACCAAACAGATTTCGGATTCACATAGCCAAGGTCAACATACTACTACTTTTGCGGAAATGTTTGATTTGAGTTTTGATGCTCGAATTATTGATACACCCGGAATCCGAGGGTTTGGTGTAGTCGATATGGAAAAACAGGAAATCGGGGATTATTTTCCCGAATTTTTTGCATTAAAAGAGCAGTGTAAATTCAATAATTGTTTGCATAAAGAAGAACCTCATTGTGCTGTTAAAGCGGCTTTGGATAAAGACGAAATTGCATGGTCGCGATATAAGAGTTATATTCAGATTTTGGAAGGAGATGAAGAACATTATCGAACCGATATTTATGGAGAAGGAAAAAACAACGAAGAGGTAGAATAATGAAAGCAGTTATTCAAAGAGTTTCAGAAGCATCTGTTTCGATTTCGGGGGAAAAAACTGCTGAAATCAGTAAAGGATTGTTAATTTTAATCGGAATTGAAGATGTATCAAATCAAGAAGATATCATTTGGTTGGCTGCGAAAATTGCGAACTTGAGAATATTTGCCGATACTGATGGAGTTATGAACCTGTCATTGAAAGATTGTGATGGAGAAGTAATCGTGGTGAGTCAATTTACATTGCACGCACAAACCAAAAAAGGGAACCGTCCTTCTTATAGTAAAGCTTCAAAACCAGAAATTGCCATCCCACTGTATGAGCAATTCGTAAGTCAGATGGAAAAAGAAATCGGAAAGCCAGTACAAACAGGTCAATTTGGTGCAGATATGCAAGTAAGTTTGATTAATGATGGTCCCGTAACAATAATAATTGACACAAAAAATAAAGAATAGATGAAGAGTTTGCATTCCTTTTTTTTACTGATAGTTCTGCTGTCTTTTAATAGACTCAGTGCGCAAAATATGGATCTATTAGTGATTGGAATTCCAGCCGAACTCTCACAAAATGCCAATAGTGTTGTTCGTTCTCAGGAAATTTCGATTGAAATCAAATCGATTTCCAATATGATTGTTAAGACCAAAAAAGTGGTAACAGTTTATAATGAAAAAGGATTGCGTAACGTAGATGCCTACGAACATTATGATAAAACGGAAAGTATTAATGCTATTGAAGCAACTATTTACAATGCTTTTGGGAAAGAGATTAAAAAGTTACGACGTAAGGATTTCTTTGACCAAAGTGTGGCTGACGGTTTTTCTGTAATTAACGATTCCAGAAGGTTATCACTAAATTATGTGCCAACTGAATATCCTTTTACAATTGTCTATCAAAGTGAAACGCAGACATCGAACACGGCTTTTATACCAAGATGGTATCCCGTTGATGATTTTAATGAAAGTATCCAAAAATCAAAATTTCGAATAAATTATCCTTCTGATTTGGGTTTCAAATTCAAGGAAGTAAATTTTGATGGAAAAAAAATTGTCAAAGAACAAACCGCAAATTCTATAGAATATGTTGTCGAAAATCTTCTTGCGGAAAGAGAAGAAGAACAAGCGCCATTTAAGTTTACCCATGTGTTATTCGGATTGGAAAAGTTTCAATTGGAGGGCGTTGAAGGGAATGCGAAAACATGGAAGGATTTCGGTCTTTGGATGAATGAAAAATTGTTGAAAGGGAGCAATGAAATTCCTTTAGAGACACAAAATAAAGTCAAAGCTTTGGTTGGCGATGAAACCGATCCGATTAAAAAAGCTAGAAAAATTTACCAATACGTTCAGGATAAAACACGGTACGTGAGCATTCAAATGGGTATCGGAGGTTGGAAACCCATGTTGGCTAAAGATGTCGACAGATTGGGGTATGGCGACTGTAAGGCATTGAGTAATTATACAAAATCATTACTGGAATTGGTTGGAGTGCCATCCTACTATGCGATTATTTACGGAGACGATGAGAAGAGAGATATTTTAGAAGATTTTGTTTCGATGCAAGGAAATCATGCCGTACTAGCCATTCCTCACAATCAAAAATTGACATTTTTAGAATGTACCAGTCAAACGCAGGCTTTCGGTTTTGAAGGGGATTTTACGGATGATCGATTGGCTTTAATTATCAAACCTGATGGTGGTGAAATCGTGAAAACGAATCAATATAGCAATACAGATAATGCCCAAATTACTACAGGTAAAGTTAAAATCAACAATGATGGTTCAATGCAAACCATTGCAACTGTAAACTATACTGGGATTCAGTATAATAACGTTGCGCCTATTGAAAAACTACCTCCCGATAAGATTAAGGAAAATTATAAAGAAAGATGGTCACACATCAATAATTTACTCGTTGATGAGGTGAAATTATCAAATAATAAAGAAAAAGTAGAATTCAAGGAGGAAGTGAAATTGAGTGCGGCAGGTTTTGTACAGAAAGTGGGCTCGGAAAAAATGGTAAACATTAATCTTCTTAATCAGAATCATAACATTCCGCAACGCTATAGAAATAGAAAAAACGGATTCGAAATTAAAAGAGGATTCTATGATGAAGATACCATCGAAATCGAATTTCCTGTTTCTAATAAATTAACTGCTAAACCTGAAAACACTACCATCGAGACAAAGTTTGGGACGTATAAGGCAGAAGTTTCAATTTTGAATCCAAATACATTACAGTACAAAAGAACACTTTTAATTAAAAAAGGAATGTACACCGCAACTGAATATGAAGAGTATAGAAAATTCAGAGAGCAAATAGCAAAACAAGACAATTCTAAAATAATTTTACAAGAGAATCAATAAGTCCATACACATATGAGAAACATTTTTATCGCTGTACTATCGATCATTTCGCTTCAGGCTTTTTCGCAGAAAAGAGAATTGGGTGAAGTAACCATTGAGGAATTAAAAGAGACAAAATATGCGAAAGATACATCGGCAGTAGCTTCGGTTATTTTTGAAAAAGGGCGTACCTATTTCGAATACAAACAAGGTGAAGGTTTCGATGTAATTACTGAGGTAGAAGCTAAGATTAAAATCTACAAAAAAGAAGGTTATGACTGGGCGAACAAAGAAATTGCTTATTATGTTGGTGGGAAAAGTGATCAGTCGGTAATGATTTCTAAAGCAGTAACCTACAATTTGGTTGAGGGTAAAATTGAGAAAACAAAACTGAAGTCGGAAGGTGAATTCACAGAGAAAAAAAATAAATTCTGGAAAATTAAAAAAATTACGTTGCCTAATGTAAAAGAAGGCTCAATTATAGAGTACAAGTATACATTAAGATCACCTTATATTTCAACGTTGCCAGAGTGGAGTTTTCAAAGAGAAATACCAGTACTGTACTCGGAATGTAAAGTTGGTATTCCAGAATATTATAAATACAATGTGTACAGAAAAGGAACTGTGCCACTTATAGAAACGAAGAATAAAACAAGTAAGACAGTTGCTCTTATTTCCAAATCAAGAACCCATGCAAATTTTCAAGGAAGTGTAACTAGTTCTTCTAGAGATGCATATGATTTTGTTTATAATGAAGATCAAACGATATACATCGCAGAAAATGTTCCGGCACTTAAAGACGAATCGTATGTGAACAACATTGAAAATTATATGTCAAGCATTCAGCACGAATTGCAAAGTGTTCAGTTTCCTCAGGCTCCATATGAGTTTTTTGCTACAGATTGGGATAATGTGGTGAAAAAGATTTATGAAGATACTGATTTCGGTCCGCAATTGAACAAAACAGGCTATTTTGAGAATGATGTAAAAGCTTTGTTAGAAGGTATAACAGATAAAAATGAAAAAATTGCAATTATTTTTAATTATGTAAAGTCACGCATGAATTGGGACGGTATGCATTCTTATTCATGTGATAAAGGGGTGTCTTCTGCCTATACAGATAAAATTGGAAATTCAGCTGAAATCAATTTGATGTTGGTGGCTATGTTGCGTTATGCAGGTATCGATGTAAGTCCGGTTATTTTGAGTACACGTGCCAATGGTATCGCATTGTATCCAAGTAGAAGTGCTTTTAACTATGTTATTGCAGGTGTCGAATTGCCTGATATGCTTCTTTTGTTGGACGCAACGAATAAAAATGCATTGCCTAATATTCTTCCAATTCGCGATTTAAATTGGGTGGGAAGAATTATCAGAAAAGATGGGACTTCAGCCCAAATTGATCTGTCATCTAGTATTATATCAAAAGAAATCACAAACTTGATGGCAAGTATGAATTCGAAAGGAGAATTCGAAGGAAAAATCAAAACACAAAATTTTGATTACAATGCTTTTCTATTTAGAGAAAACGATGGGAAGTTGGCCAAAGAAGCTTACCTTGAGAAGAAAGAAAAGGAACTGGACGGATCTGTCGTTGAAGAATATACAGTTGAAAACACTGGTGATTTGAATAAGCCTATTATTGAAACTTATTCGTTTAAAAACAGCAATTTAGTTGAAGTAATTGGTGATAAATTGTACTTTTCTCCGTTATTGTTTTTCTCCCAAACTGAAAATCCTTTTAAACAGGAAACGAGAGAGTATCCAATTGATTTTGTATTCCCAAGTCAGTCAAAATATTTAAATATCATCAATATTCCAGAAGGGTATGTAGTAGAATCTATGCCTACTGCAGTAGCCATTGTTTTTTCAGATGAGTTGTTGAGTTATAAGTTCAATATCAGTTCGAATGGTAAACAAATTCAGGTTTCTTCCGTTTTTGATGTTAAAACAAGTGTGTTGTCACCAGAAGATTACGAAGAGCTAAAAAGTTTCTTCGCAGAAATGATTAAAAAGCAAACCGAAAAAGTGGTGCTTAAAAAAGCGTAAAAATGAATTTTAAAGCAATTATTGCAGTATTAGTAGTTTCGTTTTGTCCATCTTTATCGGCTCAAAAACTAGAGCTCGATGCCGTTACTGTTGAACAATTAAATCAAAAAGTTCACCAAACTGAGACAAATGCACCTGCAGGGATTTTGTTTAAAAAGGCGACGACTAAATTCAAATATTTTGCAGATAAAGGATATGTAAGCTTTACCGAAGTTGATTTGAAAATTAAGATTTTTAAGAAAGAAGGTCTAGAATGGGCAAATTTTAAAATTCCCTATTTTGTTGGATACGATAATTTAGAAGATGAAACTGTGGAAATTGTTAAGGCATTTACATACAATTTTAAAAACAACCAGATTACGAAAGAAAAAGTAACCAAGACGGGAAAGATTGAAGAGAAGGTTAATGAATTTTGGAAAGCGAAAACGGTATTGTTTCCTAATGCAGAGGAAGGCTCAATTCTAGAATTGAAGTATATACTTAAATCACAAAATGCAGCAGTGCTGCCAGATTTTCAGTTTCAGTATGATATTCCTGTAGATTTTGCGGAGTATATAACCGAGATTCCGGAGTTTTATATCTATAAAGGAATTAAGAACGGTAGTTTGCAAGTCGACCTAAAAGAGACAATTGAAGAAACGGCCACAAAATATATTGATTCACATAACAGTTCAGCAGGATTCTATCACAAACAAATCAAGTCGGTTTATACGATAAAAAATATTCCTGCATTAAAAGAGGAGGCTTTTGTTACGAATATTCATAATTACTATGGCAAAATCGAACATGAACTCCAAACAGTTAGAATGCCAAATGAAAAGCCGGAGCAAATTTCCAAAACTTGGGGAGACGTTGCTTTGTCCATTTACGGAAAGCGTGAATTCGGAAAAGAAATTGAAAAACAATCGTATTATAATACTGATTTGAAAAGTTGGCTAACTCAATTGGATTCCGAAAAAAGTAAGCTTGAAAAAATTTTTACGACTCTTCAAGCCAGAATGAATTGGAATAAAAGCTATGGTTACATGCCAAAACAGCCTTTGAATTACGCTTACGAATCAAAAGTTGGAAATGCAGCAGAAATCAATCTGATATTGGTATCGATGTTGCGAACGGCAGGATTGAATGCGAATCCTGTTTTATTGAGTACGAAAGACAACGGCATTGCATTATTTCCCAACAAATCAAAAATTAATTTTGTAATAGCCTCAGTTGAAATTGGTACAGAACGATTTCTTCTGGACGCAACGGACAAATACACAACGATTTATTCGCTTCCAGTTAATAATTTGAACTGGAACGGTCAATTAATCAAAAAGGATGGGACTTGTGTTGAAATAGACTTGATGCCAAAAATAATCTCAAAAGAAAGTGTTAGTTTGATTGGAACGTTCCAAAAGGATGGTTCGGTGTCTGGGAAAGTCAGACAAGTACGCGCAGATTATAATGCATTGGTATTTAGACAAAATGAAGGGTTGAAAAGTCAAGATGCATATCTGGCTGAATTAGAAAAAGATTGGAAAGGTACAGAGATTAGTGATTATAAAATAGAGAATAAACAGGATGTTAATAAACCGATAGTGGAAATGTATTCTTTTAAGAATGATGGATATTATGAATCTATTGGAGATAAAATTTATTTTTTGCCTCTGGGATTTATGGCATATACTGAAAATCCATTTAAGGAAGAAAAAAGGGTCTATCCTATAGATTTTAATTTCCCGAATCAGGAAAAAATGTTATTTACAATTGATCTGCCTGAAGGGTATGTCGTTGAATCAATACCTCAATCGTTGAGTTTGACATTAAGTGATAAATCGTTATCGTATAAGTTTATGATTAGTAATACGGGAAAGCAACTTCAAGTTTCTTCAACTTTCGATATTAATACGAGTATAGTTGCTCCTCAGGATTACGATGAACTAAAAAGTTTTTTCTCCGAAATGATCAAAAAACAAACCGAAAAAGTAGTACTTAAAAAAGCATAATTATGGATTTGAAAAATGCGCAACTTGACGTTGACAACTGGATAAAAAATCATGGGGTTCGTTATTTTAATGAATTGACCAATATGGCGCAGCTTACCGAAGAGGTTGGGGAAGTAGCCCGAATCATCGCCCGCCGTTACGGTGAACAATCGGAAAAGGAAAGCGACAAGAATAAAGATTTAGGAGAAGAACTTGCTGATGTGGTTTTTGTAGTGCTGTGTTTGGCCAACCAAACCGGAGTCGATTTGCAATCCGCTTTCGATAAAAAAATGGACCTGAAAACAAAACGGGATCACGACCGCCATCATAACAACGAAAAATTAAAATAAATTGAACTGGATACTACTATTTATCGCGGGTCTTTTTGAAGTGGGTTTCGCTACTTGTCTCGGCAAAGCTAAAGAAGCTTCAGGAAACAGCGCTATATTATGGTACATTGGATTCTTACTGTGCTTGACTGTTAGTATGGTTTTGTTGGTGAAAGTATCCAAAGAATTGCCTATCGGTACAGCCTATGCAGTATGGACGGGTATTGGTGCTATTGGTAGTGTGCTAGTTGGAATATTCATCTTTAAAGAACCTGCAACGTTCTGGCGCGTTTTCTTTTTATCAACCTTAATTCTTTCCATCATCGGATTGAAATTTGTATCCAAATAATGAAACTGTTTCTTCCACTTTCGCAACTTCACAAACAATCGACTATTGCAATATCAGGTAGTAAATCGGAAACGAACCGATTGTTATTGTTACAGGCTTTATATAAATCGATCTCGTTGGAGAATGTGTCTAACTCCGATGATTCGGAAGTGATGACTAAAGCATTAATAAGCGACAACTCAATAAAAGATATTCATCACGCCGGAACAGCTATGCGTTTTTTAACGGCTTATTATGCTACACAGGAAGGGAAAGAGGTAGTGTTGACAGGTTCTTCCCGGATGAAGGAACGTCCTATTAGTATCTTGGTAGAAGCTTTACGTCAATTGGGTGCTGTAATCGAATACACCGAAAACGAAGGGTTTCCGCCTTTGAAAATCACAGGCCAAAAAATCACGCAAAATAAAGTGACGTTGCCGGCAAATGTAAGTAGTCAGTACATTTCAGCTTTGCTGCTCATTGCTCCTAAATTGGAAAACGGTTTGGAACTTACTCTCGATGGTGAAATAACGTCCATCCCATATATCAAAATGACTTTGGCTTTGTTAAACGAAATCGGTGTGGCAACTTCTTTCGCGGAAAATAAAATCACAGTAGCTCCAAAGCCTTTAATGCAAAGCAATCAGCAGCTAACTGTTGAAAGCGATTGGTCTTCGGCGTCCTATTGGTATTCCATGGTGGCACTATCTGAAATCGGTACAGAGGTAACGTTATCAAGCTATAAACAAAATAGCTTGCAGGGCGATTCGGCTTTGGCAACAATTTATAGGGATTTCGGAGTGGAAACTGGTTTTAAAAATACTAAAATCACACTTCGTAAAATAAACCACAATCAATTGAAAACGGTACAATACAACTTAAACAATTGTCCCGATATCGCCCAAACTATTGCGGTTACGTGCTTCGGATTGAGTGTCGGATGCCATCTCACCGGATTGCATACGCTGAAAATCAAGGAAACGGATCGCTTGGAAGCAGTGAAGGCTGAACTGGAAAAACTGGGAGCTTCAATCGTAGTGACTAATGATTCACTAACCCTTGAAACTGGTGGTGAAATCAATAAAGGAGTAGCAATCAAAACCTATCAAGACCACCGTATGGCCATGGCTTTTGCGCCACTTGCTCTACGTATTCCAATTATCATCGAAGAAGCTGAAGTAGTTTCAAAATCGTATCCTGATTTTTGGAAGGATTTACAACAAGTGGGTTTTAAAATGACAGAGGTCTGAAAGTACCGAGAATACTAACATTTCAACATTTGAACATTCTAACTTTCCAACTTTTCTATAAATAAATAGCAAAACACTTGACAACGCCTATCCTGCGATAGTATATTTGCACCTTGTTTAAAAGTAAGTGGCTCTGCCGCAAAACCTTTAAACGTTAATCTTCTAAATAGTAAAGAATGAAGTTATCTAATTTCAATTTCAATCTTCCGGTAGAATTACTAGCTGAATTCCCGGCAGAAAATCGTGACGAGTCTCGTTTAATGGTAGTTGACCGTAAAAAAGGAACTATCGAACACAAATTATTCAAAGATATTTTGGATTATTTCGACGAAGGGGATGTGATGGTGGTGAACAATACGAAAGTATTCCCAGCTCGTTTGTACGGTAATAAAGAGAAAACGGGTGCGCGTATTGAAGTTTTCTTATTGAGAGAATTAAATGCAGAACAACGTCTTTGGGATGTTTTGGTAGATCCTGCTCGTAAAATCCGTATCGGTAATAAATTGTACTTCGGTGATGATGATTCATTAGTGGCTGAAGTAATCGATAATACAACATCTCGTGGTAGAACTCTTCGTTTCTTATACGATGGTTCTTACGAAGAATTCCGCCAAAAATTAGTTGACCTTGGTGAAACGCCAATCCCAAAATACATCAACCGTGAAGTAACTCCAGAAGATGCTGATCGTTACCAAACTATCTATGCTAAAGAAGAAGGTGCAGTTGCTGCGCCAACTGCCGGTTTACACTTCTCGAAACACTTAATGAAACGCCTTGAAATTAAAGGTGTCGATTTTGCTGAAGTAACGCTACACGTTGGTTTGGGTACTTTTAACCCAGTTGAAGTTGAGGATTTGTCGAAACATAAAATGGATTCTGAAGAGGTACGTATCTCTCAGGAAGCTTGTGATACGGTAAACAAAGCCAAATCGAATAAAAAACGTGTGTGTGCCATCGGTACTACAACCATGCGTGCTATGGAAAGTTCGGTGTCGTCAAACAAAACATTGAACCCGTACGAAGGATGGACCAATAAATTCATTTTCCCTCCGTATGATTTCAGCGTAGCCGATTGTATGGTAACTAATTTCCACACTCCAAAATCAACGTTGTTAATGATGATTTCTGCATTCTGTGGTCACGATTTGATGCGTAAAGCTTACGATGAAGCGATCAAAGAAAAATACCGTTTCTATTCTTACGGAGACGCAATGTTAATTCTTTAATAGAGTTCATCAACTAAATAGTTAAAATCCCAATCATCACGGTTGGGATTTTTTTTATTCCTAATGGTACCGATGATTGTTTAAATGGTACCGATGATTATGTAAGTGGTACTGGTCGTTGTTTAAGTGGTACCAAAGACTTTTTAACTGGTACTGATGATTGTTTAGGTGGTACTGATGATTGTTTAGGTGGTACTGATGATTATGTAAGTGGTACTGATCGTTATTTAAGTGGTACCAAAGATTTTTTAACTGGTACTGATGATTGTTTAGGTGGTACTGATGATTATGTAAGTGGTACTAGTCGTTGTTTAAGTGGTACCAAAGATTTTTTAACTGGTACTGATGATTGTTTAGGTGGTACTGATGATTATGTAAGTGGTACTGGTCGTTGTTTAAGTGGTACCAAAGACTTTTTAACTGGTACTGATGATTGTTTAAGTGGTACAGATGATTGTTTAGGTGGTACTATGAACTATTTAAGTGGTACTAATCATTTTTTTATCGGTACTAAGGACTATGGACTTGGTACTACTCACTAATCACTCATAATTTATAACTCATAACTCATCACTCATAATTCATCACTCATAATTCATAATTCATAACTTTTCAATACTTTTACAGCACTAATCACAACCAAAATGACATTTCAAAATACACTCGCTTTCGCGCAACAACTTGATGCACAAGACGAATTAAAAAACTATCGCAACGAATTCATTTTCCCGCAACACAACGGACAAAACGTAATCTACTTTACCGGTAACTCTCTAGGATTACAACCTAAAAGAACAAAACAATATGTCGATGAGGTAATGAACGATTGGGCAAACCTTGCCGTGGAAGGTCATTTCTATGCCGAAAAACCTTGGTGGGATTATCAAGAACGTTTCGCGGCACCATTAAGTGGTATCGTTGGGGCAAAACCTTCCGAAATTACCGTAATGAATACCTTGACGATTAATCTTCACTTATTGATGGTGTCGTTTTATCGCCCAACTGCGACTCGTTACAAAATCATTTGCGAAGAAAAAGCGTTTCCTTCAGATCAGTACATGTTCCAAAGTCAGGTAAGACACCATGGCTTCGATCCTAAAGAGGCTATCGTCGAAATCAAACGTCGCGATGGAGAACATAATATCCGCCTGGAAGATATCTTGGCTAAAATCAATGAAGTGGGCGATGAACTGGCGTTAGTGCTTTTCGGAGGAGTGAATTACTACACCGGACAGGTTTTCGATATGAAAACCATCACCGAAGCCGGTCACAAACAAGGTGCAATCGTTGGTTTTGACTTGGCTCACGCTGCCGGAAATATCAAATTGGAATTGCACGACTGGAATGTTGATTTCGCCGCTTGGTGTAGTTATAAATACATGAATTCCGGACCGGGTAATGCTTCGGGTTGTTTCGTGCATGAAAAGCACCACCAAACGAACTTGCCTCGTTTTGCAGGTTGGTGGGGACATAACAAGGAACGCCGCTTTAAAATGGAACCTGATTTCGATCCGGTTCACGGCGCCGATGGTTGGCAGGTAAGTAATCTTCCTATTCTGTCTTTGGCTCCTTATTTGGCTTCCGCCGAAATGTTTGCCGAAGTGGGTATGGAGAAACTAATCGCAAAACGTGATAAAATAACAGCCTACTTAGAATTCATCCTGCACGAAATTGATAACGAAATCGAAGGAACCGAATTCGAAGTAATCACACCGAAAGAACCTAAGGAAAGAGCATGCCAATTGTCGGTTTTCCTTCACGGACAAGGCCGAAACCTGTTTGATTACCTAATGAAAAACGGCGTTATTACCGATTGGCGCGAACCGAATGTAATCCGTCTGGCTCCGGTGCCTTTGTACTGCTCTTTTGAAGATATGTACAACTTTGGGCAAATCCTGAAACAAGGAATCCTGGCGTTAAAATAAATGTTTAACAGAGCGAAATATAAATTGGCGTACCTAGTTATGCTAATCCTTTTAGTACCTTCAGTTCTCTATGTCGTGGGAGTTGTATTAGGAATGTCTGTGCAAGAGGAATTTCCATGGGAAATTGCCTTGTTATTGGTTTTTTCCGTATTTCAATCCCTAATGCTTTCGCTTCCATTGTTCAAACAGATAAGGGAAAATCGTAAATACAAATTACTTTTTGTTATCAACTTACTGATTTTACTCTTTAATACTTATGAGGTAATCAATTACGCAGTTACTTCTGATTTTGTTACTATGAAAGGAATAATTTATATAGTACTTTTGTTTATTATTAGTGACCTTTTTTTGGGCAATTTTAAATTGGTAAAAAATAAATTTTAAAATACAATGAACAAACAACAAATTATAGAAAGCTTCGATCCGTCTCAACCGGGTTTGGCAGATGCTACCGTTTTCGGATTGCCTTTCTCAACTGAAGATTCTGAAATTATTGTAATCCCTGTGCCTTGGGAAGTAACTGTAAGTTATGGTGCCGGCGCATCAGAAGGCCCGGATGCCATTATGGATGCTTCTTTTCAAGTTGATTTGAATCATCAGGATTTCCCTGAATTATGGAAGTTGGGTATCTATATGGACGAAGCGCCTAAACATTGGAAATCCAATTCTAATAAATACAAATCATTGGCACAGCCTATCATTGAAGCTTTAGAAGGTGGAGAAGACATTGAAACGTTTCCTGCACTGCAATCGGATTTGGATAAAATCAACAAAGTATGCCGTGAACTGCACTCTGAGGTGAAAGAAAAAGTCCTGTATTGGATGAACAAAGGAAAAAAAGTAGTGTTGTTGGGTGGTGATCACTCTACGCCGCTTGGTTATTATGAGGCATTGGCTTCAAAACATGATAACTATGGTATCCTACATTTAGATGCACACATGGATTTGCGTATTGCCTACGAAGGATTTACGTATTCGCATGCATCAATCATGTACAATACACTTCAAATTCCTCAAGTGACTAAAATTGTTCAAGTAGGAATCCGTGATTTCTGCGAACAGGAAGTGGATGTGGTGCAAAAATCGAACGGAAGAGTTTTAGTAAACACAGATGCCGACTTAAAAGCGGAAGCATTCCAAGGAAAAACTTGGGAACAGCAATGTGAGGCCATCATTGCTTCATTACCGCAAAAAGTATGTATTTCTTTCGATATCGATGGAATGTATCCATGGTATTGTCCTAATACCGGTACGCCGGTTCCAGGTGGTTTTTCTTTCGAACAAGCAACTTATTTATTCAATAAATTAGCAGAAAGCGGAAAAGAAATCATTGGTTTCGATCTAGTTGAGGTTGCTCCAGGTGAAGATGGTAGTGATTGGGATGGAAATGTAGGTGCAAGAATGTTGTTCCACATGTGTGGAGTTTTGGCCAAAAACAATGGATTGAATACCGGAAATAAAATCAGTTTTCCAAGAGGATAGATGATAGGATTCAATATAAATGAAAGACGAGTTTTGCTCGTCTTTTTTTATGTAATTGAGATTCTGTAAACTTTAATTGAAATTGTGTAACACGCTGAATATTAATTCGTAGTTACTTTGTTGGTATAAATTAAAAACAAGATGTTATGAAAAATTTAGCTTTAACCATAGTGACAGTAGTGACAATGATTTCATGTAAGGATTCGAATAGGGAAGGAACAGTTGAAAATCTTGAAGTAGAAGCGAAACAAGCAACCATTGATTCAATGAAAATGGAAATGGAAAAGCAAAGGATTATTGATTCGATGAAAGCGGTAAGTGCGACAGAGGCACGTCCGGTTGAGAAAGAAGTTGTTGTTGTGAATCAGGCGCCTGCGAAGAAAAAATGGAGTGGTGCAGCTAAAGGAGCAGTGATTGGAGCTGGTGTAGGTGCGGTTACCGGAGCGATTGTTAGTGATAAAAAAGGAGAAGGTGCGATTATTGGCGGATTGGCTGGAGCTGGTGTAGGTGCTGGTACAGGTGCCATTATTGATGAAAGTAAGAAATAATAACTACCACAAACTTTAACCCAAGTTGGAAAAGTGTGTCTAAATAAATTAGGCACACTTTTTTTATAAACCGATGTTTATTTCGTTAAATTTGGATACAAAATTTTTCAAATGAAAAGAATTAAACAATTTTTCCTGTTGATGTTGGCTTTGATTGTACTAATCGCCATCGGAATTTATGGTTATTTACACTCCACTAAACCAAGTTATGAAGGAGAGTTGTCATTGAAAAACCTTACTGCCGAAACTCAGGTTTATTTTGATGATTACGGTATACCACATATTTATGCCCAAAATCAAAAAGATGCTTTAACAGCTTTAGGATATGTTCATGCTCAAGATCGTTTGTGGCAAATGGAATTGTTACGAAGAATCGCGCCAGGAAAATTGTCCGAAATATTTGGTTCAAGAGCTTTGGATAATGATAAGTTGTTTTTGGCTTTGGGAATCGATAAAAATTCTGATGAAGCTATAGCAAAATTGGATAAGAATAGTCCGGCCTATCAATTGGCTCATGCTTATTTGGATGGAATTAATCAATACATTGAAAACGGTAAAACTCCGGTTGAGTTTACTCTACTCGGTATCGAGAAAAAACCATTCACTTTAAAAGATGTTTACAATACATTCGGGTATATGGCTTTTAGTTTTGCTATGGCGCAACGTACAGATCCATTGTTGACCGATTTGAGAAATAAATGGGGTGATGAATATCTAAAAGAATTAGGTATTGATTATTCCTTCAATACGGTAAAGATTAAAGTTACTGAAGATAAAACACAACAGTATATAGAGGCTTCAAAAGCGGTAACGGCTTTAATGGAAAGTTCACCTGTGCCACCTTTTATTGGAAGCAATAGTTGGGTGGTAGGTCCGCAAAAGACCAAAAATGGCAGAGTAATTTTTGCCAATGACCCACACATTGAGTATTCGCAACCTGGTACCTGGTATGAAGCGCATATATCATGTCAGGATTATGAAATGTATGGGTATTATTTGGCAGGAACACCTTTCCCATTGTTAGGGCATAACCGTGATTATGCTTATGGATTAACGATGTTCGAAAATGACGATGCTGATTTTTTTCAAGAAGAAAATAATCCATCCAATGTAAATCAATACAAAACAGCCAAAGGTTATTCTGATTTTAAAGTTCGTAATGAAGTAATCAAGATTAAAGACAGTGCTGAGGTGAAATTGACAATCAATGAAACCGATCATGGGCCAGTTATGAACGGAATTTTGAAAGATTTCAAACCACAAAAACCAGTATCGTTTCATTGGATTTATACACAGCAACCGAATCATATTCTAGAAGCGGTTTATAGTTTAAGTCATGCTAAAGATATCGAAGACTTTCATAAAAACATTGAATTGATTGCCGCTCCGGGATTGAATATTATGTATGGAGATGCTAAGAATAATGTGGGTTGGTTTACCTCAGGAAAATTATACAAACTGGAGAAAGAAGTGAATCCTAATTTCATTTTAAGTGGTACTAACGGAAGAGATGATAAGAAAACCTTTTTGGAGTTCAGCAAAAACCCATATGCACAAAATCCAAGTTGGGGGTATGTGTATTCTGCGAATAATATGCCAGAAGCTATAGATGGATACAACTATCAAGGATATTATTTGCCTAAAGACAGAGCACGAAGAATTACTCATTTATTGGATAATAAGAACGAATGGGATAAAGAATCAATAGGCAGTATGATCAATGACAATACTTCTATGGAATCGCAAGAAGTAGCTAAAAATATGGTTTCAGCTATTAATGTTTCTGAATTGAATCAAAAAGAACAAGAAGCTTTGTCAGTGCTGAAGTCATGGAAAGGAAACAATGATTTGTCGGAAGTATCCCCAACAGTATATAACAAACTACTTTATTTTTATTTGGTTAACACATTTAAGGATGAGATGGGGGACGATGCTTTCAAGCAATATATCAAGACTTATGTGATGAAACAGACGATTGCGTATCAATCTAAAAATGAAAAGTCGTTATGGTGGGACAACATCGCAACCAAAGATAAAAAAGAAACTCGTGCTGAAATTTTGACCAAAGCTTTTAAGGAAGCAGTTGGAAGTCTTCAAAATCAACTAGGTGATGATGTGAATGGATGGACTTGGAATCGTGTGCATAAAATAGAGTACAAGCATCCTTTGGGTAGTGTTTCTATACTTCGTCCTTTGTTCAATGTTGGTATTTTTGAAATTCCTGGAGGAAATGAGGTAATCAATAATACGATGTTTGAATTGTCGGATGAGCCCGTTCATATGGTGAAATCTGGTCCGTCCACACGACGTGTAATTGATTTCTCGGATATTGAGAATTCATGGAGTGTTTTGCCTTCTGGGCAGTCCGGTAATCCAATGAGTCCACATTATAATGATCAGGCTGAACTGTATGTTCAAGGGAAATTCCGAAAAATGAAATTGAATAAAAAAGAAATTGAAGCTTCTTCAACGAAATTGGTTTTTGAGCCAAAATAATACTTAAAATCATGTGCGTATTCGTTGTGAAACCCTAAATTTGCAAAACCGCTTTAATAAAAACCAATGCAAAGTCCTCAGAAAATTGCTGTTGTAGGTTCCGGATTGGTTGGAACCTTATTGGCAATCTATTTAAAAAAGAAAGGTCACACTGTTCATGTGTACGATCGTAGTCCTGATATCAGAACGGTTGAGTTTTCCGGCCGCTCCATTAATTTGGTGATGTCAAATAGAGGCTGGAAAGCGTTGAAAGATATTGGATTGGAAGAGGAAATTCGTCAAATCGGAATTCCTGTAGATAAGAGAGCCATTCATTTGCAAGACGGTCAATTGAATTACCAGAACTATGGTAAAGAAGGTGAAGCCATATTTTCCTTATCGCGTGGTGTTCTCAATCGTAAAATGATTGATTTGGCTGAAGCAGCTGGAGTCGAATTTAAATTTGAACATAAAATTTGGGATGTGACTTTAGCGGATGCAACCTTGCATATTGGTGATTCGGAAAGAGGGGAGTGGACAGAGTTAAAGTACGATAAGGTTTTTGGTGCAGATGGTGCTTTCTCTCGAATCAGACATCGCATGCAGCGACAAAGTATGTTTGATTATTCGCAAGAGTTTATGAAAATTGGCTATAAGGAATTGCATATTCCGGCCAATCCTGACAAAACGCATAAAATCGATAAGAATTCTTTACATATATGGCCTAGAGGTAACTTTATGTTGATGGCTTTGGCAAATTTAGATGGAAGTTTTACTTGTACACTTTTTATGCCTTTTGAAGGAGAAAATTCGTTTAATGAATTGAATGATGAATCCAAATTAGTAAAGTTTTTTGCTGAATATTTTCCCGATACAGCCGATGTAATTCCGGATTTGGTGGAAGATTTTTTTAAGAATCCTACGAGCTACTTGGTGATGATGAAGTGTTATCCTTGGACATTTGAAGACAAAGTTGCATTAATAGGCGATTCCGCACATGCGATTGTTCCGTTTTATGGTCATGGAATGAATGCCGGTTTTGAAGATATAACCATTTTAATGGAAATGATTGCTCAATATGGGGATGATTGGAATACTATTTTTAATGAGTATGAAAAATCCAGAAAACCCAATGCTGATGCAATCGCAGAATTATCATTGCGAAACTTTATTGAAATGAGCACCAAAACTGCAGATTCTGCTTTTCTTCTTCAGAAAAAAATTGAAAAGAGATTTTCGGATAAACATCCTGAGCAGTGGATGCCATTGTATAGCCGAGTGACTTTCAGTACACAACCTTATGCCGAAGCCTTAGCTATTGGTGAGTTTCAGAATAGAATTATGGAGCAAATTATGGCAATACCCGAAATTGAAAAAATCTGGGACAGCCAGGAAGTAGAAGATAAAATTATTGAATTACTAAATGCATAAAAAAAAACTCCAAATCTCAATTTAGAAATTTGGAGTTTTTTTTACTCTTCTCTGTTTACCGAATCCATTGAAAAAGCTGGCTTGCAAATGGCGATGTATTCGCAAGGTTGATCAAACGGATTGGAATATTGAACTCGTGTGTTCTTGTCAATTTTGATCGATTGACCAGCTTCTAAAACTACCACATCTTCTTCAATAATAAATTGTTTCTTGCCGGAAATGATATACGTGTATTCGTCAAATTCGGGTGTTTGAAAAGGTTCGCTCCAACCTGGAGGTGCTACCATATGTGCTATGGATATCTCGCTGTTATTGGTAGTCGCTAAACCATGATGTTCTTCAATTAGTTTGCCGTCAGTGGTAGGAACCACAAAAGGTGATTTTTGTATAAAATATTTTTTCATGATTGTTGATTTTTAATCCCAAACATATTTCCAATCTCCGTCGGTTTGTTTTTTCCAAACGGTATGAAAGATGCCTTTAAATTCTTTTTTAGTACCTGATGAGTCAGTCGCTACCCAGATGAATTTTCCATAAGTATACGCCATAGTTGCATCTTCTGACACATCCACCAAATCAGGTTTCCAAGTCACACTCGCTTTGGAATACTTTGGATTACTGTAATAATTTTTAATGGCTTCTTTCCCTTTAATCAAGGTATCGTTTTCTCTTTTAATTACTGCATCTTCTGCTGCAAATTCATAGAAGGCAGCTGCAATACCTTTAGTTGAAGCATGTTCGTTGAATGCTTTTTCGATATTTTTAATTTCTTCTTTAACCGCTTCAGTATTGCTTCGTTGATTGCAGCTAATTAGTAAAACAGTACTTAGAAGTAATGTTAATTTTTTCATAGACTCATTTTTTGAAAATAAAATACACTGCTAGCACTAAAAAACACATGCCAACCAGATGGTTCCATCTTAAACTTTCATTTTTAAAAAATAGCAAGGAGAAAATCACGAAAATGATCAAGGTGATCACTTCTTGAATGACTTTCAATTCTAATAATGAAAAGGGACCACCATTGCCCTGAAATCCTATCTTGTTGGCTGGAACTTGAAAGCAGTATTCAAATAAGGCCAATCCCCAGCTGATTAAAATGATGGTGAATAATCCTGCATTTTCAAACCATTTCAGTTCTTTGAATTTGAGATGTCCATACCAAGCGAGTGTCATGAAAATATTGGATAAAACCAAAAGGCCAATAGTTAAATATGCTTTCATTTTATTTTTTCAGGACTTTCATTAACACATTAAACGCACC
Organism: Flavobacterium sp. MAHUQ-57; assembly: GCF_051908335.1. Taxonomy (NCBI): domain Bacteria; kingdom Pseudomonadati; phylum Bacteroidota; class Flavobacteriia; order Flavobacteriales; family Flavobacteriaceae; genus Flavobacterium; species Flavobacterium sp. MAHUQ-57. The sequence goes on from NZ_JBPZTE010000007.1 coordinate 1,772,619, forward strand.
ACGAATAAAGCTGGCACTTGTTACAACCTTAACCACCGATTTTCCAATAACTTCTCCCATGCCGGGTTCTTTACTGGCTCTTTTTTCCTCTTCTTTTTCGGCAACCTCTTCTGAAATTTCCTCTATTTTTTTATTGAGAATTTCATAGGCGCTTTCTCTGTCTATTTCTTCCTCGTATTTTTCAACAAGTTTGGAACTGGAATTGATTTTGTCAATTTCACTATCGGTTAAAATATCCATTCTACTTTCAGGAGCGCGCATCATGCACGCAACCAAAGGAGTTGGGATTCCTTTTTCATTTAGTGCAGTGACCAAAGCTTCCCCAATTCCGAGTGACGTGATGATCTCGTCTGTTTTGTAAAAATCGGAAAGCGGATAATTTTCGGATGTCTGTTTTATCGCTTGACGGTCATTAGCGGTGAAAGCACGTAAAGCATGTTGAATTTTCAGACCCAATTGTGCTAATACTTCTTTTGGTACATCGGTTGGATTTTGAGTGATAAAATAAACACCAATTCCTTTGGAACGAATCAATTTGATAATGGTTTCGATTTGATCTAATAAAGCTTTGCTGGCTTCGTTGAAAATCAAGTGCGCTTCATCAATAAAAATGACGAGTTCAGGTTGTTCTACATCACCTTTTTCAGGCATTTGGTTGTAAATTTCTGCTAGAAGGTTTAGCATAAACGTTGAAAATAGTTTCGGTTTATCTTGAATGTCATTCAAACGGACAATATTAACGTAGCCGTATCCATTTTCATCAATACGCATCAAGTCGTCAATTTCGAATGATTTTTCTCCGAAGAAGATGTCGGCACCTTGTTGTTCCAATTCTATTATTTTTCTGAGAATAGTACCGGTAGTAGCGGTTGAAATTTTTCCGTAGAGTTCTGAAATTTCTTCTTTTCCTTCCTCTGTAATGTAATTCATTACCTTTTTAATGTCTTTCAAATCCAATAAAGGCATTTTCTTGTCATCACAATATTTGAATATGACAGCGATCACACCCGCTTGTGTTTCGTTTAAATCCAAGATTCTGGAAAACAACACAGGTCCAAATTCAGAGACTGTGGCGCGAAGTCGAACTCCTTCTTGTTCTGAAAGTGTCAATAATTCAACAGGGAATGCTTTTGGTGAAAATGGGATATTGATTTTAGAATGTCTTTCAGTAATAAAATCTTTAACGTCACCTTCTTTGGCAATACCGGAAAAATCACCTTTAATATCCATCATTAAAACGGGAATTCCGTTTTGAGATAATTGTTCTGAAAGCACTTGTATGGTTTTGGTTTTTCCGGTACCTGTAGCTCCGGCAATTAAACCGTGTCTGTTCATTGTTTTTAATGGGATAGTAACAGGAATTGCATGCGCTTCATTGTCAAGGATGGCGCCTCCTAGGTTGATTGATGCTCCTTTACAGGTATATCCTTGTGTTATTTCGTTTTTAAATTCGTTTATACGTTCCATAAATAATGTAAAATAGTAGATGCAATATAGTGTTTTTCTTGTATTTCAAGTGCTTAATGGCTTGATTTTTGTGGGTGTTTAGAAATAAAACAAATTTTATTTGTATTGTTTTTAAATAGGCCTTTCTTGAAAAATTTTCAGTGATGTGGTTTTTGAACAATAAAAAAATCTGTTATTTTCTCTTTTTTCGATTTAAAATTTAATTATTCTCAATAAAGCAGTATGTTTTATTTGATAAATCATAATTTCAAGTGTTATAAAAGTTTAAAAAAGATTTTTTTATTACAAGTATTAGGTTAAATTTGCTCCCATTATACTATTTAAAGCAATAGAATTAATCAATTAAAAAAAATTTAAATTTTATTAAAAATGGCAAACAACGTTAAAGTTCAAAAGAAAAAAGAACAAGGTTCAAATGGAGGAGATATTTTCTCTGGTCTTGTAATCGTAGCATGTATTTTCGTAGGTTGGTTAATATGGAAATTCGTTATGGGAGACCCTTCTAACTTCGAAGGTGGTAATCCAGAAGGTCATCCACTACCAGGGAATTATTTAGGAATGGTTTACAAAGGAGGAAGTATCGTACCAGTATTGATGGGATTATTATTAATGGTAGTTGTTTTTTCTTTCGAGCGTTTCTTCGTTATCAACAAAGCTGCTGGTAAAGGTGGTTTAGATACATTCATGAAAAAAGTGCAAGCTTCTGTTAATGGTGGTGATATTGATGCTGCTATCGAAGCTTGTGATAAACAACAAGGTTCTGTAGCTAATGCTATCAAAGCAGGTTTAGTAAAATACAACCAAGTGAAAGCAGAAGGTTTCTCTTCAGAAGAAGCTACTGAAACTATTCACAAAGAAATCGAAGAGGCTACTTCATTAGAAATGCCAATGTTAGAGAAAAACTTAACAATCTTATCTACTTTAGTATCTTTAGGTACGTTAGCAGGATTATTAGGAACTGTAACAGGTATGATCAAGGCGTTTGGTGCGTTAGCAACTTCAGGTACTCCTGACCAGGCTGCCTTAGCAAACGGTATCTCAGAAGCACTTATCAATACAGCTACAGGTATCTCGACTTCGTCTTTGGCGATTGTTGTTTATAACTTCTTTACTTCTAAAATTGATACATTAACGTATTCAATTGATGAAGCAGCAAACACGATTGTAAATACTTACAGACGTTTCAAAGGAAGCTTAAAATAATAACTAACAAGTTTTTGTCGTTATTTATTTGACGGCATTATAAAAAAAATAATATGGCAGTAAAAACGCAAAAAAAAGCAGGAGCAATCGACATGACTGCTATGTGTGACGTAGCATTCCTTTTGTTGACGTTCTTTATCTTGACTGCTACTGCAAAACAACCTGAGCCTTTGGCTGTAGATACGCCAAATTCAACTGTGCAAACAAAACTACCTGAAACAGGATTAGCTACGTTAACAGTAGGTAAAGGAAAAGTATTCTTTGGATTAGTTGACAGAGATATCAGAGTAAGAACTCTTGAACTTATGGGACAAGAGTACAATATAAAATTTTCTGAGGAAGAGAAAAAACGTTTTTCTTTAATCGATGGTTTCGGTGTTCCAGTGGGTAGTTTGAAACAAATTATCGCAATGAGTGGATCAGACAGAAACAAAGAAGGTTTTCAACCTGGTATTCCAATGGACTCTATTGACAAGAAAAAGGATGAGTTGTCAAGATGGATTTATAACGCCCGTTCGGCTAGTGCAGAGTTAAAAAACTCTGACATGAAGTTCGCAATCAAGGGTGATGCTAAATTAGAATATCCTCAAATCAAACGAGTGATGGATATTTTACAAGACCAAGATGTAAACAGTTTCAATTTGGTAACTGGTTTACGTGGGAAAGATTTCTAACAGTATAAAAATTAAGAAATGGCAGAATTAAATACCGACGCCGGTGGTGGCAAAAAAGGCGACAAGAAGGTAAGAAGTAAAAAGTCGAATGCCAAGGTGGACTTGACAGCGATGGTTGACTTAGCTTTCCTTTTGATTACGTTCTTTATGTTAACCACCTCGTTATCAAAGCCACAATCAATGGATTTAGGTTTGCCTGATAAAGAAGATAAAAATACACCAGAGCAGGATATCGAAGTTGCTGATAATAGAACCATGACTATTTTGTTGGGAGACAACAACAAAGTAAAGTGGTATATGGGGCAGTTTGGAACTCCTCTTGAAGGGCCAAAAGATTCTTCTTACGGTAAAGGAGGTATTCGTCAAGAGATACTAGGAAAAGTTAAATCTGTTCCAGTAGAGACAGGCGATCCTAAGAAAGGGTTAATTGTTATCATCAAGATGGACAAGAAAACCAATTATAAAAACATGGTGGATATCTTGGATGAGATGGCAATTGCAAAAGTGCCTACTTATGCACTAGTAGATATATCACCAGAAGAGAAAGATTTGCTTTCTAAATAATAATCCTAACAACTATTTAAAATGAAATTAGATTTATTTAAAACGCAGTGGTTGGATTTGGTGTTTGAAGGACGTAATAAAAAGTATGGTGCATACCAATTACGTAAAGATAATCCTAAAACGGCATTACGTTCGTTATTGTTAGGTGGATTTGTGTTTGCAATTGCTGTAAGCGCACCAAAATTAGTAGATTTATTACCTAGTAGCGATTCTGCTGATAACACTATAGATGAAAAAGTGGTGTTGATTGACTTGAATAAACCAAAAGAAAATCTTCCACCACCGCCACCACCTAAAAAAGTGGAGCCACCTAAACCGAAAATCGACGAGGTGAAATTCGTGAAACCTAAAGTAGTTGAAGCTGCTAAGGTTACCGAAGAGATCAAAACAATGGATGAATTGAAAGATAAAACGATTGCAGAAAAAGACCAAAAAGGGAATAAAGATGCACAAGTAACTATCGATCAACCAACTGGAGATTCTGATAAGCCCGCAGAAGTAGTGGATAATAACGTATATAGCTCGGCTGGTTTGGAAGTACAACCTGAATACCCAGGAGGTTGGGGTAAATTCGGTGCTTATGTAGCTTCTAAGTATAGAACTGAAGATATAGCTGAAAAAGCAGGTCAGGACTTGAAAGGTAGAGTTATCGTTGAATTCGTTGTTGAAAAAGACGGTAGTTTAACAGATATTAAAGTGATCCGTGATTTAGGTTACGGAACAGGAGATGAAGCAATCAGAGTTTTAAAAACAATGCCGAAATTGAAACCGGGTGAACAAAACGGTAAAAAAGTTCGTGCAAGATTTAGCTTACCAATCTCAGTTACTATTACTGCTGAATAGATGAATAATTATTCAAATAATTTAGAGAAGAAATCGCTTAAAGAGCGATTTCTTCTCGTTATAGGTATACTGTTCTTTCTGATATACCTTGCCATGGGCTTGGCTGTTTTATTTTGGGACAAACTCCCGTTACAAATGCCTCAAAATTACCGTATGGTTTTAGGTGTGGCTATTATAGGATACGCTTTTCTGCGTTTCATTCGCTTTTTTCAAAAATCATAATATGAAGAAAATATATGTACTGGTTGTTGTAGCTGTTCTATTTATCGGCGCTTTTAGCTGTAATCTAAAGGAGAATGCTAAAAATGATAAGGATACGATTTTAACCGGTAAAGTGTCTATACTTGTAGATGAAACTATCTTACCAGTAATTGAAGAGCAAGTGATGGTTTTCGAAAACCAATATGATGCTAAAGTTACTCTAATCGGTAAATCGGAAACCGAAATCGTAAAACTTTTATCAGAAGGGAAAAATGATTTGGCAATTTTGACTAGAGAGCTAAGTTCTAATGAAGGTAATTTTTTCAAACAAAAGAAAATAACTCCTAAGGTTACAACGTTTGCTACAGATGGAATTGCTTTTATTTCAGATAAAGGGAATTCGAGTGCCAAAATTGACTTGAAGGACGTAATTGAATTTATGAAGGGAGATAGTAATAAATTTAAGGGTTTGGTTTTTGATAATGCCAACTCAAGTACGGTGAAGCATTTTATGGATATGGCCAAAGTAACTACTTTGCCAACTAAAAATATTTATTCTTTCAATACAAATAATGAGGTAATTAAATTTGTCTCTGAGAACCCAGGTACTATAGGGATTGTTGGTGTGAATTGGTTGATGCAACCATTGCCTGACTTTCAAAGTACTGTTGATAAAGTGAGTGTTTTGGAAGTAAAAGCAATTAATGGTACATTTGCTTTGCCTACTCAAGATCATATGGCTTCGGGACTTTATCCTGTAACAAGAAAAATTAAAATGTTAAATTATCAAGGTTATTCCGGTTTAGGCATGGGATTTGCTTCATTTGTTGCAGGAGAGATTGGACAACGCATAATTCTTAAATCAGGTTTAGTACCTGTGAGAATGCCAAGCAGAAATCTAATCATCCGAAAAGAAATTGTAAAAGAAAACTAATAAAAAAGTTATAAAAATGAATAAATCTAAATTTTTCAGCGTTGCATTTTTAGCACTAGGATATGCAGCTTTTGCTCAAGATGTTGAGTCAGCAAAAAAAGCCATTGATGCTGAACAATATGAAAAAGCAAAATCTATTTTAAAAAACATTGTAAGTACATCTCCTGAAAACGGACGTGCCGCTTTCTTCTTAGGTAATATTTATCTAAAACAAAATGTGCAGGATTCTGCAAAAATTGTTTTTCAAAAAGGGATAACTGCTAAAGAAGGCGGTGTATTCAACTATATTGGTTTAGGTCAGATTGATTTGGATAATGGAAATGCACAAGCAGCGCAATTCAATTTTGATCAGGCTACAGCCGGAATGAAAAAGAAAGATATTGAACAGTTGGTTTATATCGGACAAGCGTATACCAATTCAGCAAATCCAAACTATAAAAAAGCGATCGAGGTTTTGAATAAAGCAAAAGCTGTTAATATAAATGATGCGGCAACTTTATTAGCTTTAGGAGATGCTTATGCAGCTGATAAAAATCAAAACGACGCCTATGCAAACTATAGAAATGCATTCGACGCGAATAACAGTTTCCTTAGAGCAAAAATGCAACAAGGAGTTTTATTGAAAAACTCTAAAAACTTTAGCGCTGCAGTTGAAAACTTCGCTGAAGTAGTGAAAATCAATGCGTCTTATGGTCCTGTTTATAGAGAATTAGCTGAAACGTATTTTGGATGGTCAACTTTCGATAGAGCGAATAGTGTAGATTTCAAGAAAAAAGCTTTGGAGAATTATGAAAAATACATGAGTCTTACAGATTACTCTTTGTCTTCAAAATTACGTCAAATGGATTTCTTGTTTGTAACTAAGGAATTTGATGCATTGGAAAAAGCGACTGCTGATCTGAAAAGTAAAGGTGTGAATGATCCTAAAGTGGTATTGTTCTCAGGTTATACCGCGTATGAAAAAGGAAAATATGCTGAAGCTGTTGCAGATTTGGAAAAATATGTTAACAACCCAGCAGCTAAACAATTTGCACGTCCTTATATGTATTTAGGTTTTGCACAACAAAAATTAGCGATTAAAGATGGTGCAACTCCAAGTGATAAGCCTGTTGTTGATCAAGCGCTTTTTGCATCGAGTGTGGAAAATTTCAAAAAAGCGGCTGCAATTGATAAACTTCAAATTGGAGAATTAAGTGATAATGGTAAAGCATTATTTGAAAAGAAATTATATGCAGAAGCAGCTGCTGTTTGTGAAGTTGCTTTGTTGAATCCTGAATCAAAAAACAGATTGTATGATAATTTCTTCTTAGGGTATTCTTTGTATTTCAATAACGTTGAAAAGAATGCAAAAGATATGAATGTTACTGAATTACAAAAAGCTGATGTTGCTTTTGGAAATGTGATTGCTGCTTCTCCAACTACTCAAGATGCTCATTTATACAGAGCTAGAGTAAACGGATTGTTGACAGAGACTACAGCTAAAGAACAAATGGCTGCTTCATATGAAGAGTACACAAAAGTGGTAATCACTAAAGGTCCTGAAACTGTTGAGAAATTCAAAGGTAAAATGGTTGAATCTTACAATGAATTGGCTAGATATTTCGGTAAAACGGATAAAGTAAAAGCTTTGGATTTTGTAACAAAAGCCTTAGCGTTAGATCCTGCTGATGCAGATGCGTTAACACTTCAAAAAGCATTGAAATAATATTAAATTATAATGCAATATGAACCGCTCCAATATGGAGCGGTTTTTTTATCTTATGATGGCATCAATTTATGCAATACTTTGTCGGCATAAAACTAAAATCAATTGTTTATCTTTGCAGACTATTTTAATATTATGCTTACAAAAGAAACACAAATAGCAGTAGAGAAAGGTGAAATGCTTCCATTGATGGAAGAGTTCTACACCATTCAGGGAGAAGGATACCACACAGGAACAGCCGCTTATTTTATCCGTATCGGCGGATGTGATGTAGGTTGTCATTGGTGTGATGTTAAGGAGAGTTGGAATGCAGAACTTCATCCACCAACAAGCATTGACAAAATAGTGGATAATGCCAAAAAATACGCTGAAACAGTTGTGGTGACAGGAGGGGAGCCATTAACATGGGATATGACCCAATTGACCACTCGTTTGAAAAGCCAAAATTTAAGAGTTCATATTGAAACTTCTGGCGCTTATCCAATTTCGGGAGATTGGGATTGGTTTTGTTTGTCACCTAAGAAAAACAAATTGCCTGTTCAAGAGGCTTACGATATTGCAAATGAGCTAAAGGTTATAGTGTATAATAAACATGATTTTATTTTTGCAGAAGAACAAGCGGCAAAAGTTAATCCGAATGCTATTTTATTTTTACAACCGGAATGGAGTAAAAAAGAGGAGATAACCCCTTTGATTGTGGATTATGTGATGAATAACCCGAAATGGCGAGTTTCACTTCAAACCCATAAATATTTAAATATACCATAATGAAAAAGTTTGTGTTCTTAATCCTATGTCTATTTCTTTCATCTGCTTTCTTTGCTCAGGAAAATAATACAAAAGACGATGATAACATTTACAGTTCTGTTGGAATAGATGTCATGCCTGAATATCCTGGAGGTATTCCGGAATTCGGTAAATATATAAGTACAAATTACAAATACCCAAATGTAAAAGGCTTGAATGGTAAGGTTGTTGTCGAATTTGTAGTTGAAAGAGATGGTAGTCTTGGAGATATTAAGGTGTTACGTGATGTTGGATATGGTACAGGTGAGGAAGCGATTAGGGTTTTAAAAGCATCTCCACGTTGGAAACCGGGAGAACAAAATGGACGTATAGTCAGATCAAGATTTTTGTTGCCTATTAACATTAATGTGAACTAAAGCAAAAGGTTGAATTCAAGAATTCAACCTTTTTTTTTAATTCTAAATAGTTGTTGAGAGTAGAAGTAGCTAGAGCCTTTATTTAGTATGGTTTCAAAGAGATGTAAAATTCACTATCGTACCAATGATTTGTTAAAGTTTTCTTTTGATTGCAATGATGTGTAAATTATAAATGTTAATATTTTGCTAATAAAAAATTAATTATATACATTTACGCGAAGTTTTCAAAAGCTATTTGTCCCAAAACAAAAAACTTAGATACTGTATTGGTTTATTTTACTAATTAAAAATACCACAGTAAATATGAAAAAACTACTTCTAATCGCAGTATTGTTTGTGACTCAGTTCGGGTTTTCACAAGCGCCAATCAGTGCCATCAGTAAAAATGCACCAATTCCTTACGAATCTGTTGAAAATAGACCACTTTATCCTGGAGGGATTAATGAATTCATTAAATTTATCGGAAAAAATTTTAAAGCACCTGAAGTTGAAGGACTGAGTGGAGTGCTTAAAGTGAGTTTTGTAATCGATACGAACGGAGCTGTAACCGATATTAAAGTCTTGAATGATCTTGGAAGCGGAACTGGAGAAGAAGCCAAAAGAGTGGTTTCATTATCACCTAAATGGACTCCAGGAGATCAAGATGGAAAACCAGTAAGTGTAGTTTATACACTTCCTATTACTTTACGAAATTAAATAACACATAAAATACTGACAATCAAACCTTTGCTTAATATGGCAAAGGTTTTTTTTGTACGTATTGTTGTATTTTTTAAGCTTTTTTTAACACTTTATCGATTTTATTGCATCCTTTGACGACAATTTTGTATTATTGTTTAAGCTATTTGATTAGTCCCCAATTAGTAACACATAAAATAGATTATTATGAAAAAGATTATTGCAGTATTCTTGAGTATGTTATGTGTTAATTTAAGTTTTTCTAAAGCTCTAATTAACGGTATCGAAGTTCCTATTCAGTATGACGCAGTGGAAGTGAAACCATTGTTTCCAGGTGGCATGTCTGAGTTTATGCAGTTTGTGATGAAAAATTTCCAAATTCAAGAAGATGAAGAAGGTAATATACCAACAGGAACGGTACAGGTTAGTATTATTATTAGTGCTGATGGTTCTGTATCTCAAGTTAATATATTGCGTGATGTAGGTAATGCAGGTAAAGAAATAAAACGTATTCTGTCGAAATGTCCAAAATGGACTCCCGGTCGTATGAAAGGGCAAAATGTATCGGTAGAATATAATTTTCCTATCATTATAAAATAATTTACATCCCAACTTCGGTTGGGATTTTTTATTTTTACTGGAAATAACAATATAATGAAATCACTTTTCCAGTTAGATAACTCCATTACTTTTCTGAACCATGGCTCTTTTGGTTCTTGTCCAAAACCAATTTTCGACGAATACCAAAGGTTTCAATCCGAACTCGAATTTGATCCGGTCGTCTTTATCCAAAAAAAACAACCTCAATATTTAAAAACAGCTCGTGAACATTTGGCTCCATTTGTGGGCTGTGATGCACAAGATTTGTACTTTACACCCAATCCAACCTTTGCAGTAAATACCATAATGCGTAGTCTAAACCTACAACCTGGTGATGAGATTTTAAGTACAAATCACGAGTATGGCGCCATGGATCGTACATGGAATTTCTATTTCAAGAAAGTCGGAGCAAAGTATGTCCGTCAGTCTATTTCGCTACCTATTGTTTCTAAAGAGAAACTACTGGAAGAATTCTGGAGTGGCTATACTTCTAAAACAAAGGTTATTTTCTTAAATCATATTTCCAGTGCTACCGCTTTGATCTTTCCTGTTAAAGAAATTTGTGATAAGGCTCAAGAGCTAGGGTTGATTACCATTATTGACGGTGCCCACGTTCCGGGACATATCGACTTAAATATAACAGATCTTAATCCTGATTATTACACAGGAACGTTGCACAAATGGATGTTGGCACCCAAAGGAAGTTCTTTTCTATATGTGAAAAAGGAATTTCAAAACGACTTAGAACCTTTAGTGGTTTCTTGGGGTTACGAAAGTGTAGCTCCGGGTGAAAGTCAGTTTCTGGATTATCACGAATATCAAGGTACTAATGAAATTTCGGCGTATTTGTGTACGCCTAAGGTTGTTGATTTTTTAGAATCCTATAATTGGAAACAGATTTCACAAACTTGTAAGCAAATTGTATTGGAGAATTATCAAAAATTTTGCGATTTAGTAGGTACGAATCCTATTTGTCCAGTTACCTCAGAATTCTTGGGGCAAATGGCAAGTATTCCCATCAAAACAACAAAACCTTTAGAATTAAAAGAAGTTTTATATACCAAATATAAAATTCAAATACCGGTAATGCCTTTGAATGATGCAATTTATATCCGTTATTCTATCAATGCTTATAATTCTCAAGAGGATTTAGATCGTTTGTATAATGCGTTGAAAGAAATTATCGAAACAACCGATTTAATTATAGTGTGATTTTTGCCAAATAATCAAAATGCTCACCTTCCATAATCAATTTGCAGTTCAGACCATTGGCATGAGCTGCATTTTGTAAGGTGTTGTAGTCTAAATATAACCAAGGAAAAATATCTTCGGTTTCTTCTTTATAGGATATTGTAAAGACCAATTCGCCATAATAACCATCAGCTGGAATCAGGTATGCGCCATCCTCGTCTTCATCAAACATATAAATGATGTCAGATGAATCAATCAAAATCTGACCTTGTGGATTGAGTAGCGATTTTAACTTCTGTAGATATTTTGTAGTTTCTTTCAAGGTGCCGAAAATACCAGTGCCGTTCATTAATAATAATATGGTATCGAAACGTTCTTCTTCAAGATCTAAAATATTGCAAACTGTCGCGTTTTGTACTCCTCTTAGTTTGCAGGTTTCTACCGCATTGGGAGAAATGTCTATAGCACGTACATCTAATTGTCTTTTGTCTTGAAGATACATGGCATGACTTCCTGCTCCACATCCCACATCCAATACCTTTCCTTTAGCGAGTTGTAACGCTTTTTGTTCTAGTTTTGGCATTTCCGAGAAATCTCTGAACAAATATGCAACATCCATTACATCTGCCTCAGAAATGTTGGTCTCAGTAATCAAATCCTCAGGCGAATTATTGGTTTGGTAATCTAATATGGCTTTTCCGAAAAGGTCTTTCATGGTGCTGATGTGTTAATTTGATTGTTTCTTGATTTGATTTGAGTAATTTTGCATTCTGAAACTGAATTAAATGCTGAAGCCTTCATTACAAGAAATACAAAAGTTAGCCAAAGATAAGCATAACGAAAATAAAAAGTATTTTGACAAGCTGAAAAAGAAAGCTCCGAAGAATATCGATTATGTTATGCAGGAGCTGCATGATGCCGAATTCAAACGTACTGATTGTTTGCAATGCGCCAATTGCTGCAAAACAACCGGCCCGTTATTTACTTCTGCCGATATCGAACGCATTGCTAAACACTTCCGTCAAAAACCACAACAGTTTATTGATCAGTATTTGCGTGTTGATGAAGACAATGATTATGTGTTGCAAAGCGTTCCATGTACATTCCTAGATGCCGAAAATTACTGTATGATATACGATGTCCGCCCTAAAGCATGCCGAGAATTCCCGCATACCGACCGTAAAAAGTTTCAGCAAATATCCAATCTGACTTTAAAAAACGTGGCTATCTGTCCCGCAGCCTATAATATAGTGGAAGAAATGAAAAAGAAAATGCCTTTGTAAAAGGCATTTTTAGTTATTGGTACAATAAATACTGCTTTCGCTTCGCTTTAAAATCTTCCAAACCTTTTGTCCATGAATTTCTAATCTCAGTTTCAGATACACCACTTTCAATCTGTTGTTGCAACTTTTTAGTGCCGGCTAGTTTGGTAAAGAAGTCATTGAAAAATGGATTTTTCGTCTTACTGTTTTCTTGATAGGCTTTAATCAACCATTGTAATTCCAAACGATTCACTTTCTTAATTTGGCTTAAGTCTTCTCCAAAACATTCTTTTCCGTTCCACACCGGATCTTTCGCACCAAAATTTGGCTTCGGTGTAAACGAAAATCCATGGTTTTCTAAATAAGGCGAACCGTAAATTTGGAATTGCTTCTCCGTTCCGCGCCCTACACTTACATTGGTGCCTTCAAAAAAACACAAACTGGCATACAAATTAATCGATTGGTCATTCGGTAAATTCGGAGAGGGTTTTACTAATAAGCTATACGACATGTTTCGGTTGTAATTCAAACATGGTATTACTTCCAATTTACACTGTACATTATTTTTCAACCATCTTTCTCCATTGATCATCTTGGCATATTCACCAATAGTCATTCCATGCAATACCGGAATTTCATGCATTCCCACAAAACTAGTATACTCTTTTTCTAATATCGGACCGTCAACTATTCCGCCATTCGGATTAGGCCTGTCTAAAACTAGTAACGGAATGTTGTTCTCCGCACAGGCTTCCATCACATAATGCAATGAGGAAATATAGGTGTAAAAACGTGCACCGACATCCTGTAAATCGAAAATCAAGATATCAATCCCGACTAATTGCTCAGGTTTCGGTTTCTTGTTGTTGCCATAAAGGGAAACTATCGGTAATCCGGTTTTGGTGTCTTTGCCGTCTTTGATCAATTCTCCCGCATCAGCTGTGCCTCTGAAGCCATGTTCGGGTGCGTAAATTTTCTGTAAATTGACTTGCTGTGCCAACAAAAAATCAACCAAATGGGTTTTATTGCTCAAAATCCCGGTCTGATTGGTAACAATGCCCACTTTCTTACCTTTCAATACAGGTAAATAGGCTTTGTAATTGTCGGCTCCGGTTTGTATAGTTGCAATCGAAACGTTTTCTGTGATAACAACTGAGGCAGAATCTATCGCTTCTTTTTTAGTTTCTGTTGTCTTCTTGCAATTTCCGCAAGACACTATTGTTAGAAACAAGAATAAAAATGTATTTTTGAGGACCAATTTATAAACCATTGTCTTTTGAATTTAGAGTATTTTATTGCTAACCGATTAACGAAAGCTAAAGGCCATAAAAGTAGCATATCTTCGCCAATTATAAAAATTGCCATTGCTGCTATTGCAATCGGACTAACGATGATGATGGTTTCTGTAGCAACCGGTATTGGTTTACAGCAAAAAATACGCCAAAAGGTTTCTGCTTTTAACGGACATATTATTATCTCTAACTTAGAAGACAATCAATCCCAAGCCAGTGTTCAGCCGGTTTCTACAAATCAGGATTTTTATCCTAAGTTTACGTCTGTAGACGGAATCAAACATATTCAGGCGGTAGCCAGCAAAGCAGGTATCATCCGCACCGAAAAATCATTCGAGGGTATTGTTTTTAAAGGAGTGGGGAAAGATTACGATTGGGAAAACTTGCAAGAATATATTAAGGTAGGGAAAATACCTAACCTGAAATCGGAACTGAATAATGAAATTGTTATTTCTGAATACCTAGCCAATCGCTTGGAATTGAAAGTGGGTGATAAATGCAATACGTTCTTCATGAAGGAAGGCGAAAACAAACTGCCCAACCTTCGTGTTTTCAAAATAGTAGGGATTTACAACTCTGGATTCCAGGAATTCGATGCGACTTTTTTAATCGGTGATATCCGACATATTCAACGTATCAACAAATGGCAGTCAGATCAAGTGGGTTCTTTCGAAGTCTTTCTTAATGATTTCAACCAAATTGAAGAAAAAGGAACCGAAGTGTACAATAACACACAAAACAAAATCGATCCGACCAAAACGCTCAACACGCAAACTATCGCCGAAAAGTATTTCTATATTTTCGAATGGCTCAAATTGTTCGATACGAATATTATAGTTATCCTAATTATTATGATTATTGTCGCAACTATCAATATGGTGGTCGCATTATTGGTGCTTATTCTGGAACGAACACAAATGATCGGAATCCTAAAAGCGATGGGCGCGAACAACTGGTCGGTCCGAAAAATCTTCTTATACAATGCGTTTCATCTAATGTCAAAAGGACTTTTGTGGGGTAATGTCATCGGAATTGGTCTGCTTCTCATTCAAAAATACTACGGGATCATCAAGCTGAATCCTGAAAATTATTACGTAAACGTAGCGCCAGTCGATATTAATCCTCTTTATATAATAGGACTCAACCTTGGAACAATCTTTGTCTGCTTACTTGTGTTGTTGATTCCATCGTATATTATCACCCAAATATCTCCAGTTAAAGCAATCAAGTTTACCTAGTTACTACAGGTATAATCCAAATAATGGCGTGCCCCTTCGTTCCTCCGGGTCGCGTGTTCCGTTGTATCTTTTATCTATTGCCATAGGTTGTATTTGGATAAGTTCAAACGCTACTCTGGGCAATAGATAAAAGGATGCCACTGCACCCGCTCACGCGAACATTAGGTTCAAAGTAAGTACACCTATATATATAGGAGTAAATATATAGGTGTGTAGAATTCGAAACGAATAAGTAGCTAACCCTGTCAGCGGTTTTGAACCCTGACAGCGGTTGCTTCCAAAAGTAGAACTTAGATAAGCCGGTGATTTCAATAGCATGCCACAAGAATTACAATGATGATAATTCCTAAATAAGATATAAGGTTTGTATCGAATTGTTCAAAGTAGTATCAAAGTAGTATCAAAGTAGTATCAAAGTAATATTAAAGTAATATCAAAGTAGTATCAAAGTAATATTAAGGTAGTGTTAGGCTACTAGTAAAGGATATAAAATCATGCCATCGCTCCTGCTAAAAGCCTACTTTGTGT
>NZ_JBPZTE010000008.1:0-584 GCF_051908335.1 Flavobacterium sp. MAHUQ-57
TTAGCAAGTCCAAATGCAGTAGCAACAAGTGGTACTTACTATATTATGAGTACTGTAGGAACCTGTTCGGATATCGAAGCGGTAACCGTTACAATAAATCCAACGCCATCGTTAGTGATTACTAATCCGGCAGCAGTTTGTGTTCCTGCAACCGTTGATTTGACAGCGGCAGCGGTTACAACTGGAAGCACCGGTGGAGGTACATTGAGTTATTGGACAGATGCTGCGGCAACTTCGCCATTGGCAAGTCCTAATGCAGTAGCTACAAGTGGTACATATTATATTATGAGTACAGTGGGTTCGTGTACGGATATTGAACCGGTAACGGTTACAGTAAGTCCAAGTCCGGTATTGGTAATTACCAATCCAGCAGCCGTTTGTGCACCATCAACGATTGATTTGACGGCAGCAGCAGTGACGGCGGGCAGTACAGGTAGCGGTACATTAAGTTATTGGACCGATGCAGCGGCAACTGCACCATTAGCAAGTCCAAATGCAGTAGCAACAAGTGGTACTTACTATATTATGAGTACTGTAGGAACCTGTTCGGATATCGAAGCGGTAACCGTTACAATAAATCCAAC
>NZ_JBPZTE010000009.1:0-649 GCF_051908335.1 Flavobacterium sp. MAHUQ-57
ATTATTATAAAGAACTTTGCGGTTTCGCATGTCACTTGTTGTTCAATGCGGGTGCAAAAGTACCACTTCTTTTTACATTTCCTAACCTTTTCATAACCTTTTTTGCATCTTTTTTTTGCTTCATCTGAACCTCAGTAAGTTAGCTCCTAAAGTTTTTTACAGCTTTGTAGCACATCGGCTACAACAATCCAAAAACACTACATCAAATGCAACATGTAGTAATCAAATTTCACACAAGTATATTAACCAAAAATCCTTTATATAGATATAAAACAACCAAAAGTATATTCTAAAAATTCAAAATTTACCTAAATACCATTAGAACAGGATTAGAATTAATAACAACTGTAATAACAAATAGACATACTAAACCAAGAAAGCATTTAAATACAAAACCGCAAGGACTTACTAAACACAAACAAAAACCATATCTAAAGCAATAAAACAGAACAAGAACCTTGTGTAATCGCTCTGATAAACTATAAAAATCATTAAATAAATTAAAAAAAAAGAATACAATTATTATCATTTCTTAACCAAGAACATATTTCCCACAACCTTTTAGTTTAAAAACATTTTATAATTAAAAAACCCTATTCATAACTGAATAGGGTTTTATAAAGAAAGGTAGCGGATCGAGCCCGAAGGG
>NZ_JBPZTE010000010.1:0-691 GCF_051908335.1 Flavobacterium sp. MAHUQ-57
TCGTGGTCCTACAACCCCAAAATTGCCGTAACAACTTTGGTTTGGGCTAATCCGCGTTCGCTCGCCACTACTTACGGAATCACTTTTGTTTTCTTCTCCTCCGCCTACTTAGATGTTTCAGTTCAGCGGGTTCGCCCCCTATCGGGTACTATGTCTTCAACATAGTGGGTTGCCCCATTCGGATATCTGCGGATCAATTCGTATGTGCCAATCCCCGCAGCTTTTCGCAGCTTATCACGTCCTTCATCGCCTCTGAGAGCCTAGGCATCCCCCATACGCCCTTATTTTGCTTATTGTATTCTTTTTGCTTTGATTATTACTAACCAAAACGTGTTCTTTCTACTTTTTAAATGTATTTTTATCTCAATATGTCAATGAACTTTTGTCCGTTAGGACCTGTGGAGAATATCGGAGTCGAACCGATGACCTCCTGCGTGCAAGGCAGGCGCTCTAGCCAGCTGAGCTAATCCCCCAATCTTAGTGATGAGTTATTAGTTATGAGTTATGAGTATCATAACCTCTCAACCCCTAGAATTTCCTTTAAGCTTTAAAAAGTAGTCCCGGGCAGACTCGAACTGCCGACCCCTACATTATCAGTGTAGTACTCTAACCAGCTGAGCTACGAGACTCTGTATTTTAAGCCTTATTTCTTTGAATTAACAGCAAGAGTAAAAAAAATCCTAATCATCAT
>NZ_JBPZTE010000011.1:0-72885 GCF_051908335.1 Flavobacterium sp. MAHUQ-57
ACACAAAGTAGGCTTTTAGCAGGAGCGATGGCATGATTTTATATCCTTTACTAGTAGCCTAACACTACCTTAATATTACTTTGATACTACTTTGATATTACTTTGATATTACTTTAATATTACTTTGATACTACTTTGATACTACTTTGATACTACTTTGAACAATTCGATACAAACCTTATATCTTATTTAGGAATTATCATCATTGTAATTCTTGTGGCATGCTATTGAAATCACCGGCTTATCTAAGTTCTACTTTTGGAAGCAACCGCTGTCAGGGTTCAAAACCGCTGACAGGGTTAGCTACTTATTCGTTTCGAATTCTACACACCTATATATTTACTCCTATATATATAGGTGTACTTACTTTGAACCTAATGTTCGCGTGAGCGGGTGCAGTGGCATCCTTTTATCTATTGCCCAGAGTAGCGTTTGAACTTATCCAAATACAACCTATGGCAATAGATAAAAGATACAACGGAACACGCGACCCGGAGGAACGAAGGGGCACGCCATTATTTGGATTATTGGAATACTAGATTATTAGAATATTTAGATTGTTAGACAGTTGAATTGATGAATAACAGCGATGAAAAGGATGAGGAATAGAAAATAAAAAGCACCTATATATAGGTGCTTTTTATTTATTGACTTGTTGTTTGATTCGCTTTTAGTTTTTCTTTCCACAATTTTCGCAATTCGGAATAATTCACCGAGACACGAGATTGTTGTTTCGGTAGCTTTCCTTCCGCAAAAGCTCTTTCCAAAATCCCTTCAATCAAAAAGTCTTCAGATACATTGCTTGGATCGTATTTCGATTTCAGATTGATATCAAACATTCGGGCGGTGCTATTGGACCAGAAGGCTTTCCAGCCACTTTTTAAATCCTTAATCAAATCAAAAGTAGTAGTTCCGGTTTGTCTGTGAATTAATTTCACCAATATTTGACCGTCTTTACGACTCATTTTTTTCAATTTATCTTCAAATTCATTGGTGAGATAATTTTCTACTAATTTGAAATACTTCTTTTTATCACGTTCAGATTTTAAACCTCGCATACCTTCATTCAACATTTCCAACTTATCCGCTGCTGTTTTGGCATAGGGATAGGTTTTAAGAACACGGCGTTGTAAGATCAAATAGCGTTTGCGTTCTTCTTCCGTTTTTAAAATAGGTTTATTCGATACATAGATTTCTTCCAACTGAATATTCAATTCGGCTAAGGTATCATTTTCGATTTCTTCAACTTCTGTAGAATCTTTGATTACTTGCGCATTCCCATAGGTTGCAAATAATAAAAAAAGAAGTAAGAATTTGATTGGTTTCATTCGTAAAATTTGTTTGTTCAAAAATATAAATTAATCAGCAAGTCTAATGCCAAATGCTTAAATTAGCCGAAAAATATTTTTATGGCATCAAAATCTATATTAAACAAAGCCTCTATGGCTTTTTTGGAAAGATATTTAAATAACGCATCCCCGACGGGTTACGAGAGTGAAGGTCAGAAAATCTGGATGGACTATTTGAAACCTTATGTAGATACTTTTATTACTGACACGTATGGTACTGCAGTAGGAATCATTAATCCGGATGCACCTTACAAAGTGGTAATTGAAGGACACAGTGATGAAATTTCATGGTATGTAAACTACATTACCGATGATGGATTGATCTATGTTATTCGAAATGGTGGTTCAGACCATCAGATTGCACCATCAAAACGAGTAAACATTCATACGAAGAATGGAATAGTTAAAGGTGTTTTCGGTTGGCCTGCGATTCATACCCGTGGTCGTGGGAAAGAAGAAGCCGCTACCCAGCACAATATTTTCATTGATTGCGGATGTACTACCAAAGAAGAAGTTGAAAAATTAGGCATTCATGTGGGTTGTGTAATTACTTACCCGGATGAATTTATGATTTTAAACGAAAATAAATTTGTTTGTCGTGCTATCGATAACCGTATGGGTGGATTCATGATTGCTGAAGTTGCCCGTTTATTAAAAGAAAATAAAAAGCAATTACCATTCGGTTTGTATGTAGTGAATGCTGTTCAGGAAGAAATTGGACTTCGTGGTGCTGAAATGATTACACAAACCATCAAACCTAATGTTGCAATTGTTACGGATGTTTGTCATGATACGACAACACCTATGATTGACAAGAAAATTGAAGGAGATCTTAAAATAGGACGTGGACCGGTAATTGCGTATGCGCCTGCGGTACAAAATAAACTTCGTGAATTGATTACCGATACAGCTGATGAGAAGAAAATTCCTTTTCAACGTCATGCCACTTCGAGAGTAACCGGTACTGATACTGATGCTTTCGCTTACAGCAATGGTGGTGTTGCTTCAGCTTTAATCTCTTTACCGCTACGTTATATGCATACCACTGTAGAAATGGTACACAAAGAAGATGTAGAAAACGTGATTAAATTGATTTATGAAACCTTATTAAAAATCGAAAAGAACGAATCGTTTTCGTATTTTAAATAATGAAACATATAGCCTTTTTATTGGTATCACTTTTTATTTATTTCAATTCCTATAATATTACAGTAGTTGACCAATTTAAAAAAGTAGATTACAATAAAAAGGCTTCCTTTTATAGGAGTTTAAGAAATGAAGATAAATTGCAACACAATTTGTTCTTCGAAAGTTACTTCACAAATGAAATCAACCGAAACAGTGTTACTAAGCACAATAAGGATTTTACTTTTTGTTTAGCGTCGATTTATCAAATACAAAACAAACACATCAAAGCAATTGAGACTTTTAATTTATTGCTTAAACACCACAAGACCGAATTAAAACCACGGGATTTAACAGACATCTACGTTGGTCTGCAAGAGTCTTATTTACAACTCAACCTTTATTCTAAAGTTTTTGAGATCAATAATATTATCGAATCTTTAATTAAAAAAGGCTATGATTTTCCGTTATGGAGTTATAATATCAAAAGTAGACTTTTTTATCAACTGCGAGAATACAAAAAAGCAATTGTACAATTAGAAAAAGAGATTCATTTCTTGCAAAGCACCAAAAAAAGAGACTCATTAATCATTCCATCTGCATATAATGATTTGGGGCTTTTTTATTATTATGACAAGAACTATAGTAAAGCGTTAATCAACTACAACAAAGCTCTTCAAATTACATCCATTAGTTTAAAAAACAACCCAAAAATACGCTGGTACATATGCTGCTAAATCAGGCGCCATAGGAAATAATCAAAATACTAATATGTCTACTACGGTTACAGTTCCTACCGGAGGAGCAACTTTAAGTTTTTATTTCCGTGTAAGTAGTGAATCTGGCTATGATTATCTGAAATTCTATATTGACGGTGTACAACAAACACAGTGGTCTGGGACTGTAAATTGGACACAACAAACTTATGTTTTAACAGCTGGTAGTCGAACTTTAACTTGGGAATATAGCAAAGATAGCAGTACTGCATCTGGAGAAGATGCTGCCTATATAGATAACATTACAATAAGTTCTGCCGCTCCTGCAGCTATGAGAATTGTTGATGGAAACCAAGGAACAGGTAAAGTTTTAATGTCGGACACTAATGGTAACGCTACCTGGCAACAACTTACCAATAGCAATATTGGTGATATTCCTAATATTGCCTCTATTCAAGGAATGACGATTCCAATTTGCAATTCAATATCCGTTGGAAGCACTGGATCATTCACTGTAAATGTCAAAGGGGTTTCCACTAATGTTGCCTGGGAAGTATTAAACAAACAAACTAAAAGTGGTTCAGCAACAGTGACTGATAATGGAGGAGCCACAAGAACGGTTGCTTTAGCACCAATAACGGCAGAGCGAATACAAGTAAGTTATACCTTCACTCCCCAACTTCCTTTTAATCCGTTAGGAATCATTTTTAATGCCTACAATGATAGCGGTTATCCTGATACATTTGTTTTAAATTATGCTGCAAGTGCTCAAAATTCTATAACTGTTAATATCGCGAGAGCCGATTTATTTGCCAGTTCAACAAGTAACTGTTGGCAAGGACAATTTTACTTTGACCTTTTCATTACGAATTAATTTTTTGTTTTCCCTTATCTTTTTCCTACTAAAACTAACCACTTAGATAAATCATAAGTGGTTTTTTTTTTAAATTTACATTACTAAGTAAGTAAATTATGCAATCGAAAGCCACCACAGTTAACGACTATTTAGAAGAAATTCCAGAAGACAGAAAGATTGGATTCAACCGGTTACGGGATACAATACTACAAAATCTACCTAAAGGTTTTGAAGAATGTATGAGTTATGGCATGCTGGGTTATTCTGTACCACACAGTATTTACCCTAATGGTTATCATTGTGATCCGAAAGCACCACTACCGTTTGTTGCTTTAGCGTCACAAAAAAACTTCATTGCCTTTTACCACATGGGTATTTATTCCTATCCTGAATTGCTGAATTGGTTTACCTCTGAATTTCCAAAGCATTCCAAGAAAAAACTGGATATGGGAAAAAGTTGTGTCCGCTTTAAAAAACCAGATGACATTCCTTTTGAGTTGATTGGAGAATTACTACAGAAAATAACCGTTGATGAATGGATTAATAGATATGAAACGGTATTTAAAAAATCCAAATAAGAAACATTCAATATAAACTATTGTACCATGAAAATTTTAAAAAAGATTTTTTTTACACTGCTTGCGCTTATTGGTATTGCTTTAATAGCGGGGTTAATCATGGATAAAAATTATGCCATGGAACGAGAAACCATAATCAATGTCCCAAAAGACAGTGTATTCAATTATATCAAATATTTAAAAAACCAAGATCATTTTAGCGTTTGGAATCAAAAAGATCCAAATTCCAAAAGGACTTTCAAGGGTACAGATGGTGAAGTTGGATTTATTTACACTTGGGATAGTAGTATGGATGATGTAGGCGCGGGAGATCAGGAAATCAAAAAAATAATTACAGGAGAACGAATTGATATGGAATTGCGTTTCAAGCGTCCGTTTGAATCGACCGACTATGCATATTTCATCACAGCAGCTTCGTCACCTTCACAAACCAAAGTAAAATGGGGATTTACAGGAACCATACCTTATCCAATGAACATCATGAAACCTTTTATGAATATGGATGAAATTATAGGTAAAGATCTAGAGACAGGATTAGAGCAATTAAAAGCCATTTTAGAGCAAAAAAAATAGTTATAAAAAAGCCCCGAATATTCGGGGCTTTTTATTTTGAGCATGGATCGATTATGGTTTTAAAAGCTCCATCGCTTCTTTTGATTTTGAAGATTCTGCATATTTGTAAGCAGTAAATCCTTTTTCATCTTTAACTTCTTTTTTGGCTCCTTTTGCAAGCAACAGCTTAATGATTTCTACTCTATTATAACGTACTGCATACATTAAAGGAGTAATACCATTTGAAGCTTCATTCGCATCTGCACCATACTCTAAAAAGGTTTTAACGGCTTCTAAATCACCTTTAGCAATGGCTGCACATAGCGGTGAATTTGTAGCAAGAACTACACTTTTTACTGGAGTTGAAACAGTTGCTGCAAAAGATTGCGTTCCAAGGGCACCAAGTGCTACACCTAAAATAACGATTGATTTTTTAAAATTACTTTTTGAATTTTCTTGAATTTTTGATTTCATGATGATTGATTTTTTTGATTAATGATTTATGTAGTAGACGAACAAATGTTGCCATCCGTTACAAGACTGACCTTACTATAACAGAATTTTAACACTTATCTATTGAACTATATTTATTTTCTTACAGTATTGCATAAAAAAAACCACGCAAGCGTGGTTTATGATCGTTATTGAAATTTTATTACCGATTCAAATACTCGGTAACATTCTTTTCTATACGCTGTTGAATTGAAGTTACATCTGCCTTTTCGAACTTTTCTCCTATGATATTCTCGTACAATTCAATATATCTTTCAGAAACAGTGCCAATATATTCGTCAGTCATTTCAGGAATTTGTTGTCCTTCTTTACCTTGAAAACCATTAGCAATAAGCCATTGGCGTACAAATTCTTTGGACAATTGCTTTTGTGCCTCACCTTTGTCTTGTCTTTCCTGATAGCCTTCGGCATAAAAATAACGAGAAGAGTCCGGGGTATGAATTTCATCAATCAAAACGATTTTTCCGTCTTTGGTTTTACCGAATTCGTACTTTGTATCCACTAAAATCAATCCACGAGAGGCTGCAATTTCAGTACCTCTTTGAAATAAAGCTCTAGTATATTTTTCCAATACTAAATAGTCTTCTTCAGAGACAATACCGCTTGCCAAAATGTCTTCGCGGGAGATATCTTCGTCGTGAACCCCTAAATCTGCTTTTGTCGTTGGCGTAATAATTGGTGTTGGAAATTTGTCATTTTCTTTCAATCCTTCTGGCAAAGAAACGCCACAAAGCATTCTTTTACCGGCAGCATATTCACGAGCAGCATGACCGGAAAGATAGCCTCTGATTACCATTTCCACTTTAAAAGGTTCGCACAGGTGACCAACTGCTACATTTGGATCTGGAGTAGCAATCAGCCAATTGGGAACAATATCCTCGGTTAGTTGCATGAATTTAGTCGCTATCTGATTTAAGATTTGTCCTTTAAAAGGAATCCCTTTAGGCATTACAACATCAAAAGCAGATAATCTATCAGTGGCAATCATGACCAATAATTCGTCATTAATATTGTAAACTTCTCTTACTTTGCCTTTGTAAATTGATTTTTGACCCGGAAAATTAAATTGGGTTGAAGTGATTGTATTCATTAGAGTTGTGTTGTTGTATGTTTTTGTTTCGCAAAAGTAATTTATTTCAAAGGAATATAAAATAAAAAAGTCGTCTCAAAAGAAACGACTTTATAACTACTAAAATAAACCCAATTACATATTAATAGACCAAACCGAATAGCTATTCGGAGGACATTGAATTTTAACCCATTTATCACCCTGAGTTGTTGGATACCAAGAAGAATGGCCCGTAAAATCTTTAATTTGAGCATTCGACCAATTGGTTTGAATCCATCGTTCCTGCCAAGATGAAGAATTGTTCAGATAAACCACCAATCCAACATTTCCGTTATAGCCGTTTCTTCTAGCGATGTATTCATCATTATCGGCATAAAGTATCGAAGTCGTCCCGGTTGCTTTATTGTTGTGAATCCAAATCAAGTTGTTCAATTTGTTTTTATCCAACCACTCTTCGTAATCACGATAAAAGAGGGTAGGATATCCTTCGTGTGTTAAAATGTAAGCATACGCAAGGTTTTTTTTCCATATTTCATCGGTATCATGATTTGATACAAAAGTCACTGCTTTGTATGGATTTCTTTTCCACATCATATCATCGTTAAGCAATGCCAGATTATTACCATCGAACGCATCGTTCATTTTATAGTAACAAGCAAAATCAAACACCGAAGAATTGGCATTATTTGCCCACCATTCTAATGTATTGACATTAGCATCCCAATATTCACCCACAGAAAATCCTCCGACATTGGCATTCCAATTGTTGACCACCCACGGACCAAATCCTTTTACATAATCAAAGCGCCATCCATCGAATTTCATCGTGTTCTTGTAATATTTCCCTACTGCATCTGTTCTACCCCAAAGCCAATCCTGTACATACGGATTCGCATGACATAAATCAGGATAACCGCCGAATGACCCTTCGTCGTTATTCCCATAGGCATTTTTATAGAAATCATGGTAACTTCTTTGGAATTTTCCGGAAGCCACGCCTGAAAAGTTTGTCCAAGTTTGCGTACCTGTATATGGATTGTTTTCCAATTGGCCTCCACTATTATGATTGATTACGATATCGGCATAAACCTGCATATTTTCGGTATGAGCTTGCGTGATTAAGCTAACCAATTCGGTTTTAGAACCAAAACGCGTTTCAATGGTGCCGTTTTGATTGAAGTCTCCAAAATCATAATAATCGGTTGGATCATATCCCATAGAAAACGGTCCGTTTTGCGCTTTGGATGCAGGTGGCAACCAAATAGATCCGATTCCGGCATTACCCCAAGCAGTCACTTTAGATTTCACAGTATTCCACCAAGTTCCGCCAGCAGGTACATCCCAGTAAAAGGCTTGCATCATAACTCCTCCACCCGGATTTGCTACATATTTTCCTGTAGTAGAATTATAGGTATTTCCTGTACTGAAAGGTTTACCGTCATGATTGGTAACGTTGATAATTTTAATTTTTTGGGCAGCTTCTAAAGAATTGCCATCTGTAGTATCGTCTTTATCACATCCAAAGGCTGTTAACAACAAAGACAAACACAACAATTTTGTGGTTGTTTGTTTCATAATTTCAGTTTTTTGTTTTTTGTTTGAAACTAAAATTATGCATTTTTATATAAGATAAACATTTAGAATTAGTTAGAGCATAAACGAAAACGTTTTCGTGTTGAAAAGTTTTCAATTTAATCGATAAACTACGTTGTACAAAATCACATAAAAATAAAAAAAGCACTGTTTTTCACAGTGCTTTTTTAAAATATTGACTTTCAACAATTAAGATGAAATTATTCTTTTTTGAAGTTCTGAAAAAAAAACCAATCCCTTTTTTTCAACTCCTGGAACAATTTCAAAATCTTCTACTCCATTTAGATTCAGAAAAACCAATCTGACGTCCTTTTTATTAATTTCAATATTTTTTATTTTCTCTAGTGGAATTTTATAGGTATTTCCCATTTCATTACTAAAATATCGGTACGCTAGAATGAGTACTACAATGAGCCCGATAGGAACAATTCTTTTGACACCATTATCCACCGTGATAGAAAACAGGAAAATAGCACCGATAACGATAATGAAAACATAATACTTTCCCTTTTTAAATGCATTCCTCTTTACCGATTTAGTGGATTTCTCTAGTAATTCCTTTGTTTCCGACCAATTTCCTGAATTTGTCAAGTAGAGATTTTCGTCATTACAATTAATGTATCCGTTACTGTACTTGAAAAATTCTTTCATTTCTTAATCCTGATTTTCGATACTTTTATAAGCATCAATGATTTTCTTCACTAGACGGTGACGTACTATGTCTTTATCATCCAAATAAATAATTCCAATGCCATCCACATCTTTCAGCACCAATAACGCCTCTTTCAACCCAGAAATAGTTCTTCTTGGCAAATCCACCTGGCCGGGATCTCCGGTGATTATGAATTTTGCGTTTTTACCCATACGGGTCAGAAACATTTTCATTTGGGAATGCGTTGTATTCTGAGCCTCATCCAATATCACGAAAGCATTATCCAGAGTTCTACCTCTCATGAATGCCAAAGGAGCAATTTGGATAATTCCTTTTAGCAAATAATCTTCCAAAGTTTGTGGTGGAATCATATCCCGAAGTGCATCATATAAAGGTTGCATATATGGATCTAGTTTTTCCTTCATGTCACCTGGAAGGAAGCCAAGGTTTTCACCGGCTTCTACTGCAGGACGCGTTAGGATGATCCTTTTAACCTGTTTTTCCTTCAATGCCTTTACAGCTAGTGCAACACCTGTATATGTTTTTCCGGTACCTGCAGGTCCAACAGCAAACACCATATCATTTTTACGAACATAATCAACCAATTTTTGTTGATTAGGAGTCATTGCTTTGATTAGCTTTCCACCGATACCATGTACTAAAATCTGATCACTTGCATCCATCACACCGGTTTGCTGAGCATCACCTTCAATTACGCGCATGATCACATTATCATCGATATTATTAAAACGGGAGAAATGCGTCATTAAACGCCTAAATCGAATTTCAAACTCATCCAGTACTTCTTCTTCGCCAAAAGCTTTTAAAGTAGTTCCTCGTGCCACGATTTTCAGCTTCGGATAGTATTTCTTAATGGTTTCCAAATGGCTATCGTGTGCGCCCCAAAATTCTTTTGGTGCAATGTTCTCTAATTCGATTATTCTTTCGTTCAAAGGCTGAAAAATTTAGTTAACAATAAATTCGTTATGTTTCTCTCAAATCTACTAAATTTACCGAAACATTTCAGGAATAGTTATAAACAAAATAATGTCAATAATTACACTTACTACCGATTTTGGCTGGAAAGATCACTTTGTAGGTGCGCTTAAAGGAAAAATTCTCTCTGAAAACTCTGGAGTTCAGATTGTTGACATTTCCCATGATATCGATCTATTTAATATTTCGGAGGCAAGTTATGTTGTTAATGCTTCCTACAGTAGCTTTCCGAAAGGAACTGTACACCTAATTGGAGTAGATAACGAACGTAACAGAGAAACACAGCACATTGCCATGCAATGGAATGATCATTACTTTATATGTGCCGATAATGGTATTTTGAGCATTTTAACTCAAAAAATAAAACCCCAAAAAATAGTTGAAATCAACATTCACGATCGCTTACCGAGCCATTCGACCCATATGGATGTATTTATAACAGTTGCGAATCATTTATCGAAAGGTGGCGCTTTAAGTGTTGTAGGTAAAGAAATCACCGCTATTAAAGCATTGAACGAATTACAACCTACCGTAGCCAATGACTTCGGACAGATAAAAGGCTATGTAGTTTACATTGATCATTTTGGCAATTGTGTTACCAATATCACTCAGAAGCTTTTTAGTGATATTGGAAAAAGCCGACCCTTTGAAATTAAATTCGGTACCAAATCCATTAAAAAAATACACCAGTCGTATTCCGATTTTAACATTCGCGAGAATTACACATTAAAAGATTATGAAGGTGAGAAACTGGCATTATTCAATGAAGCTGGATTTTTGGAAATCGCTATCTATAAAAGTAACCCTAAAACAACGGGCACTGCACATTCTCTATTAGGATTAAAATACAGAGATGTAGTCAATATTGTTTTCAAATAAAATCAGACACAATGTTTGTACGCATAGTAAAATTAAGTTTTCACGAAGAGCATATTCCAGCATTTCTGGAGAATTTTGAAGTCATGAAAGACAAAATTCGTAATGCTCCTGGCAATCGTTTTTTGGAATTGTACCAAGACAAAAACAATCCATGTATTTTCTTTACCTATAGTTATTGGGAAACAGAAGAGGATTTGGAGAATTACAGAAATTCGGAATTGTTTTATGATGTGTGGACATTCACCAAAAAACTCTTTAACGACAAACCCGAAGCTTGGAGTGTAAATAAATTAGTAACGCTGGAATAATGAATAATTTTTTAAGGAAACTTTATTACAAGCTACCTGTTACATCAAGATATACATTAAGGAAAATCATTTATTTTCCTTCGGATCTTTTCAGAAGAAAGGAAGCTATGGTACCTCCCAAAGGAATTATTTTTACCGGAAGTGGTGACTATCTGAAAGTAGGCAAACAATACTTTGACTATTTTCTGAAATATGGAAAAATAAGTCCGGATGATTCCATACTTGATATTGGATCGGGTATTGGAAGGATGGCTGTTCCTTTTACACAATTTTTATCCGAAAAGGGAACTTACGAAGGATTTGACATTGTAAAAATGGGAGTTGATTGGTGCACCGAAAATATTACCAAAAAACATCCCAATTTCCATTTCAGGTTAATCCCGCTACAGAATGACCTCTACTATTTGAACACTTCTGTCAAAGCGGAAGAACTTCGATTTCCTTATGCAGACAGTCAGTTTGATTTTATTTTTCTGACTTCTGTTTTTACACACATGCTGCCTTCAGATGTGGAAAACTACATACAGGAAATGAGACGCGTTATCAAAAAAGACAAAATCTGTTTTGCAACATTTTTTATTCTGGACGATGAAAGCAAAAACAGTATGTCTAAAAAAGGATTGAAGAATTTCCCATACGACATGGGTTATTACCGCCTTATGGATAAGAATGTCAAAGAAGCGAATGTTGCCTATGAAAAAAAATACATTTCCGATATCATAAAAAAGCATAATTTTGAAGTCTTAAATTTCATACAGGGAAACTGGTCCGGTATTGAAAACACAGAATTAAACGAACATCAGGATATTATCATATTTAAAGCGATCTAATGAGAGCCATATTATTTAAAGAATTCCGTTCCTTTTTCGGATCACCCATAGGCTATCTGGTTATAGCTATTTTCCTTATACTCAACGGTTTATTTCTTTGGGTTTTTGAAAACGAATACAACATACT
This sequence comes from Flavobacterium sp. MAHUQ-57, assembly GCF_051908335.1. NCBI lineage: Bacteria > Pseudomonadati > Bacteroidota > Flavobacteriia > Flavobacteriales > Flavobacteriaceae > Flavobacterium > Flavobacterium sp. MAHUQ-57. The sequence continues at coordinate 12,144 of NZ_JBPZTE010000011.1, forward strand.
CAACTCGGGATTTGCCGACATGACACCGTTTTTCACCATTGCACCATGGATTTTGTTATTCCTCATTCCGGCTGTTACCATGCGAAGTTTTTCAGACGAGAAAAAACAAGGAACCATGGAACTATTATTAACAAAACCAATGAGTTTATTGGAAATTGTCAATGGAAAATTCTTAGGTGCCTTTGTTTTGTTATTGATTGCTATAATCCCAACATTAGTATACGTAAAAGTAATTTATGATTTGGGCTTGCCTGAAGGCAATTTAGATTTTGGGAGTACACTAGGTTCTTATTTCGGATTATTGTTTTTAATGAGCGCCTATACATCTATAGGTATTTATACTTCGTCGCTTTCCGACAATCAAATTGTTGCCTTTCTTTTGGCTGTATTATTGAGTTTTATTTTGTATTTCGGTTTTCAGGGTATTTCCAATTATGAAGTATTCGGAAGCTTTGGTAGTATGGTTGCCTCTTTTGGGATGGACAATCACTACAAAAGCATGAGTCGTGGTGTGATTGACACCCGAGATGTGATTTACTTCCTAAGCATCACTGTTTTCTTTATTTTACTGACTGTTAACAAACTAAAATCCTATAAATTATAATGAATAAGTTAAAGACTTTAGTTGGTACCGTAATCGTATTACTTTTAATCAACATCGTTGGCCATTTCTTCTTTCATCGTTTTGATTTAACTGCAGACAAACGTTATACCCTTTCAGATACTTCTTTGGAAATTCTGAAAAAGGCAAAAGAACCTGTTTATATCGATGTGTTTTTAGAAGGTAATTTCCCTGCCGAATTCAAGCGTTTACAATCGGAAACCAAACAAATACTAGACGAATTCAAAGCATACAATTCGAATATCGTTTATCAGTTTGTGAATCCGTTGGAAAATCCTGACGAAGCGGATGCTATAATGAATTCGTTTCTGGAAAGAGGATTAACTCCCATAAAAATCACTGTTGATGAAAAAGGAAAACAATCGGAAGAAGTGGTATTTCCTTGGGCTATTATCACTTATAAAAACAAAAGCACGAAAGTTGCCTTATTAAAAAACCGATTGGGCGCCACGACCGAGCAAAAGGTAGTCAGTTCTGTACAACATCTAGAGTATGCTTTTGCCGATGGTTTCAATAAAGTGACCACCGAAAAGCAGAAGAAAATAGCCGTTATTAAAGGAAAAAATGAATTACCGGATGCTTTCAAAGCTGATTTCCTTCAAACAGTACGTGATAATTATTTCATCGCACCATTTCCTTTGGATTCGGTAAGCAAAGATCCAGTTTTATTTACAAAAGCTTTAAAAACGTTTGATTTGGCTATTATTGCCAAGCCTAAATCCGCTTTCACCGATGCGGAAAAACAAGTTCTAGATCAGTTTATCATTAATGGTGGGAAGGCCATTTGGTTGATTGATGCAGTAAACGTTGACACCGAAGGATTGAATAAATCAGGCGTCGGTTTTGCATTCCCTACCGATTTAGGATTGAATGATATGTTCTTCAAATATGGCTTTCGTATCAACCCTATCCTAATAAAAGACTTACAAAGTGCGCCAATTGCTTTAGCTACAGGAAAACAAGGAAACGAAACACAATACCAAAAATACCCTTGGTTGTATTCGCCCTACATTTTCCCGGAAAGCAAACATCCTGTAGTGAATAATATTGACGGATTAAAATTAGAGTTCGCTAACAGCATTGACACCTTAAAAAACAGAATTACAAAAACGGTTTTACTTCAAACTTCCGCCTACTCCAAAAAAGTGGGTACACCTGTAGAAGTTGCATTAAAAATGGTAAACGAGAAACCCAATCCAGCCGACTATATGGCTGGGCATATCCCTGTGGGTGTTCTGTTGGAAGGAAAATTCCATTCGGTATTTGAAAACCGAGTTTTGGCATTCAAAGATCCGGCTTTCAAAGCTACAGGAGCTACATCTAAAATGATTGTGGTTTCCGATGGAGATATCATTAAAAATCAATTGGACGAGAAAGGACAACCATTAGAATTAGGTTTCGATAAATGGACCAATCAAGTGTATTCCAATAAGGAATTTTTAATGAATTGTGTGAATTATCTATTGGATGATAACGGACTTATCAACATTAGAAGTAAAGAAGTGGATTTACCTTTATTGGATAAAGAAAAAGTATATGAAAATTACACTTACACTCAAATACTGACAGTTGGGCTACCTTTGGTAATACTATTGCTTTTCGGTTTAGTACTAACCTATTTAAGAAAAAGAAAATTCGCACGATAATTGTTGAAAACCTCAATTCTTGTTGATAAAAATGTTTTCAATACTGATTCGTTTACGATATATTTGTAAAATGTAAAAAAGTCTTCATTCGAAAGAAGAAATATATAAAAAGATGCAAATGAAATTTATAGTATCAAGTTCTTATTTATTAAAACAATTACAAGTTTTAGGTAGTGTTATCAATAGCAGTAACACCTTACCTATTTTAGATAACTTTTTGTTTGAATTAAAACAAAATCAGTTGGTAGTTTCTGCATCTGACTTGGAAACCACTATGTCTGCGACGCTTTCTATCGACTCTACGAGTGAAGGAAGTGTAGCTGTTCCGGCAAAGTTGTTATTAGAAATTTTAAAGACTTTCCCTGAACAACCCTTAACTTTTACAGTTGAAGAAAACAACACTATAGAAATCAGTTCTCAATCAGGTAAATATGCGTTAGCTTATGCACCAGGAGAAGAATTTCCAAAATCTGTAAATTTAGAAGAGCCATCAAAAACCTTAGTTCCTGCAGAAGTATTATCGACAGCTATTAGCAAAACTATTTTCGCTGCCGGTAACGATGATTTACGTCCGGTAATGAGTGGTGTTTTCTTCCAGTTTTCTACAGAAGGTTTAATTTTTGTGGCTACTGACGCTCATAAATTAGTGAAATATGCTCGTACTGATGTTAAGGCATCTCAAGTAGCTGAATTCATTATGCCAAGAAAGCCTTTGAATATTTTAAAAGGTATTTTATCTACTTCGGATGCTGAAGTAACTATCGAATATAACGATGCCAATGCTACTTTCTCTTTTGACAATTATGTATTGACTTGTCGTTTAATTGATGGGAAATATCCAAATTACGAAGCAGTTATTCCAAAAGAAAATCCTAACAAATTAATGATTGACAGAACACAATTTCAAAGTTCTGTTCGTCGTGTGGCTATTTTCTCTAACAAAACTACCCACCAGATTCGTTTAAAAATTGCTGGTGCTGAATTGAATATTTCTGCAGAAGATATTGATTATTCAAACAAAGCAGAGGAGCGTTTGACTTGTGATTACCAAGGTGATGATATGCAAATCGGTTTCAATTCACGTTTCCTAACTGAAATGCTAACTAATTTACAAAGTGATATGATTATGCTTGAAATGTCGATGCCTAACCGCGCCGGTATTTTAACACCAATTGACGGATTAGATGAAGGAGAAACTGTAACTATGTTAGTAATGCCAGTAATGCTTAATAACTAAACGTATAACTAACCCAATACAATTCTTGAAAAAACCATCAGTCTATCTGAAGGTTTTTTTTTAACTTAAATCGGAGAGAATTTTATCCAGTTTATCGGCATTAACCGGTTTGGAAATAAAATCTTTCACAATCGAATATTTCTTGGATTTATCGATATCACTTCGATCAATAGAGGATGACATAATATAGACATTCAATTGATCCTTCAATTTAGAATCTTCCAACTGGTCTAAAAATTGCCAGCCATCCAATATAGGCATATTCAAGTCGAGTAAAATCACACAAGGCAATTCGGATTCACTACCAAATAATACATCAATTGCATCATTACCATTTTTAAAATCAATCATTTTTCCAAAATTCCCATTCTTTTCTAGGAGTTTTTTCAAAACAAAAACAAAAATTGTATCGTCATCAACGATGTAAGTCATCTTAATTTTACTCATATAAAATACAGACTAAATGTTGTTCCTTTATTTATTTCACTATTCACTTCTATTCTACCGCCCATAGATTCAATGTGGTTTTTCACCATAAACAACCCCAATCCTACCGCATCCGGGTTACCATGAAATGTTTTGTACATTCCAAAAATCTTTTCCTTATTCTTCTCTAAATCAATTCCAATACCATTATCCTCAATTATCAATTTGATTTCATCATTTGTTTTGGAAGCTGTAATATTAATTACAGGACTTCTATCTTTTGATTTGTATTTGATCGCATTCGTTAATAGGTTAAAAATAATGCTTTCTAGATACGATTGTGTTGCTTCAATTTCCAGATTTTCAGGAACATTAATGTTTAGTTCCGCATTACTCGTTTTGATTATGGCGCTAATACCCAGAATTGCCTTTTGAATTTCTTCCCTAAGATTTAACTTCACTTTTTCATTACTAATTCCACTTTGAACAGCTACCGTTTCATTAAGAAAGAAAATAGTATCTGACAACTTGTTTGTGCTTTGTTTCAGCATTTTGAAATATTCCTTTTGCTCTTCTGGGTTATCCGATTCTTCGAACAAATCAAGAATCATTGCCAGATTACTTGTATGGGACCTAATGTCATGAGAAACGATATGCGTAAAGTTTATCAGTTTTTCGTTTTGCTTTTCGGTAATCCTATGAAGTCTATTTCGTTCTTTCTCTTCTTCTTTTCGTTTGGAGATGTCTCTTGAAACAATAATGTATTTGATGTATTTATTCGAATCTTCATCATAAATTACATTCACTGACTCTTCCCTCCAATAATAATAGCCGTCAGCACTTTTAAATCGAAACTCATACTTGAATTCCTTTAATTTTTTCGAAAGACAATCATAAATTTTCATTTTTACAGATTCCCTATCATCCGGATGAACTCGTTCAAAAAGATCCTCAATTGTAAATCGCAAGTATTCTTTTTTAGGATAATTCAACAACTTAGAATAGGATGGCGAACAATAAGTTACTAGTCCTTTTTCAATAACAACAACACCATCCGAGGTATTTTCTGTGATAAGTCGAAGTTGCTGTTCACTCTCTTTTAGTTTTCGTTCTGCCTTTTTGCGTTTATTTTCTTCAAGAGCCAGACTCAAATAATCAGCTAAAGCTCGTGCAAATGAAATATCATTCTCATTCCAAATTCGTGGATCATTTCTATGTTCGCAGCAAAGCACTCCATAAAATTTTCCATTAGCCCGAATAGGAATATCCAGCATATCGGTTATTCCCAAAGGTTTTAAGTAATTATCAATCAATTCAGCAGTATGTTCGTTTGTATAGACATCATCGGCAACCAAAGCCATTTGATTATTAACTGCTGCAATATATTTGGGTATATTCCGTGTTTCAAAAAAACCTTCTTTCCTGTACTTGTTCTCCATTTTATCATAGAGCTTTCTACAAACCAATTTATCACCCTTGACAACCCAGAAACTTGATCTATCAATATTTAGTCCATTGGCGGCCACAGTGATTATTTCTGTAATTTTGCCAGTTATACTTTTTTTCTCTGAAGCACTATACAATTTAAGGAGCAGGTTGTTTTGAACAACCAATGTTTCTTGCAAGGCTTCGGCTTCGAATTCTTGTTCTTTTTCCTGAGTAATATCCCTAGCGATAGTTACAGCGCGAAAAGGATGACCCACTTCATTATAATGAACATTCATGATATCTTCACGCCACATATAGGTACCATCGCCACGTTTAAGTCTAAAAACATACTTAAAGGAAGGCAATTGTTTCGCTAATGAACCATAAATAAAGCTTCTAACATAATCATAATCATCAGGATGAACCAAATGAAACATATCCTTCTGATGGGCATCCTGTTTTTCATCAGGACTCATTCGGATCATTTCATAATATCGTTTAGATGCAAAAACCATTTGGTCATTTTCGATGATATAAATACCATCCGAGATATTTTCGGAAATAAAATTAAATCGCTTTTGGTTTTCGATAAGTTCATTTTCACTTTGTTTTCTTTTGAATGCTTGCGTGATGAGGCTTAGTATATCGGCGACAGAACGAGCGAAAGCAATATCATTTTCGTTCCATTCTTTAATCTCACCTTGTGATTCGCAGCATAAAATCCCTACCAGTTCACCATTTTCCAAAATTGGTACATCCATAATACTTTGAATGTCTAATGGAACCAGATACGAATCTTTTAGTTCTGCAAACTGAAAATCGTTGAAGGCATTGCTGGCAATTACCGGTGCTCCTTTTTGTAGTAAATCATAATAAATGGGGATATCACTTTTTTTTAGTGCCTCATACTGAATGAATTCCTTAGAATTGGCAAGAAGTAGCTTTTCACACTTGAGCAAATCATTTTCAAATTTCCAAATTCCTACTCTGGGTATTCTTAACCCTAAAGCTACCGATTTCACTATTTCCTCTTGAACCTGATCAATCGAATTAAAACTAGTAAATGAAGATTGGTACAAATTCAGAAGAATCTCAAATTGTTCATTTGAAAAATGTAACGATAAACGGTTTGAGGTTAGCATTTATTTCACTTATGAATTTATACGTACAATATAGCAGAATAATTCGTAAAAAACTATTTTTTTTCGATGAATGCGCTCCATAATTGACAAATATGAATTTTAAACAATACCTTTGCATAAAATATATAGAGCAAGATGGCATCATTCGAGCAATTCAACCTTCCAAAATCTTTACAAAAAGCAATTGACGACTTACAATTAACAACTCCTACACCTATTCAGGAGAAATCATTTTCTGTGGTTATGTCGGGGCGCGATATGATGGGAATTGCTCAGACAGGTACTGGAAAAACATTTGCCTATTTGCTACCCTTACTTAAACAATATAAGTTTGTAAACACGTTCAATCCCAGAATTATGATTTTGGTTCCTACTCGTGAGCTAGTGGTTCAAGTTGTAGAAGAAATCGAAAAACTAACCCAGTATATGTCGGTTAGAACGCTAGGGATTTATGGAGGTGTTAACATCAATACTCAAAAAAATCAAGTTTATCAAGGTATCGACATATTGGTGGGAACACCCGGTCGTATAATGGATTTATCGTTAGATGGTGTTTTATCACTTCAAGAAGTAACAAAGTTAGTTATTGATGAATTTGATGAAATGCTCAACTTAGGATTTCGTCCGCAATTGACCTCGATCTTAGCAATGCTAAAAACAAAGCGTCAAAATATTTTATTCTCGGCTACAATGACCGATGAAGTGGATGAAATTCTAAATGACTATTTTGATTTCCCAGAAGAAGTCTCTTTGGCTCCATCAGGAACGCCATTGGAAAAAATTGAACAGTTATCGTATCATGTTCCTAATTTCAATACTAAAGTCAATTTACTAAAACATTTATTGAATAGTGATACAACTTTAGATAAAATATTGGTTTTTGTGAACAACAAAAAGATTGCCGATATGCTTTTGGATAAAATCGAAGTTGAATTTCCTGGACAATTTGGTGTTATTCATTCGAACAAATCACAAAACTATCGTTTGTTGACTATGCAGGACTTCCAAAACGGAACTTTACGAGGTTTAATCACTACCGATGTTATGGCTCGTGGTTTGGACATTTCCGGTATTTCACATGTGATAAATTTTGAAATGGCTGAAATTCCGGAACAATACATTCACCGTATAGGACGTACGGGGCGTGCCGATGCTAGTGGTATTGCCATCAGTTTCATTGCACCACGAGAAGAAGACATTAAAGTTGAAGCTGAGTTACTGATGGAAAAAGAGATTGCCATCTTGGAGCTACCATCAACAGTTGAAATCTCCACTCAATTGATTGGACCTGAAAAAGAGAAACAAAAGGTGAAATTCTTGATGAAAAAGCCAAAAGTAAGCGAAAATGCAGCTTTTCACGAGAAATCAGAAAAAAACAAAAAAGTAAATCTTGGCGGACCAGGTAAACGTACACCACGTAAAACAGCTCCACGTAACCGTGCAGTTGAACGTCAGAGAGCACAAAAGAAGAAAAAGAAATAATTCATTATACGAAATCCTCAATCAACTGATTGGGGATTTTATTTTATATCTATCTTTGAAATCAAATTTAGAATATGTACCAACAGTTAAGCCGAATAGCCAAAAAATTCCTTAAAGAGTCTACTATTTTCAAAGTGGGATTCAACTTATCTCCTATGTATCGTAGGAGTACTGCCCGTATCGAACACGTTTCAAATGATTTGAAATTAGTACGAATCAAAATCCCTTTGAGTTATAAAAACAGAAACTATGTAGGTTCAATTTTTGGCGGTAGTCTTTTTGCTGCTGTTGATCCGATTCCGATGATACAATTAATGTATATCCTTAAGGAAGAATATATCGTTTGGGATAAATCGGCACACATTCGATTTAAACGACCGGCCCGAGAACATATGTATGCCTCTTTTGAATTCTCCGAGGAAGAACTTCAAGATATACTGCAGAAAGTAAAAGAGAACAAAGAAACCGAGCATATCAAAACTACACAAATTACAAACCAATCGGGTGAAACTGTTTTTTGTGAAGTGGAGAAAACGATTTATATTGCAGATAAAGAATTTTACAAACAAAAGAAGAAGAAATAATCATGAATTAATAATTGACAATTGACAATTCATAATTATCTTTGGCAGACGAAATTACTAAACTCCGATAAGCAAGACCTTGTAAAGTAAACACTAAACTGAATGCAATTCAAACACCCGGAAATCCTCTACTTTCTATTTTTACTGGTTATACCTGTTTTAGTGCATTTGTTTCAATTACGGAAGTTTAAAAAAGAATATTTCACCAACGTAAAATTGCTGAAAGAACTTGCCATTCAAACCCGGAAAAGTTCAAAAATCAAAAAATACTTATTACTTGCTTGTCGATTGTTGCTCTTAGCCGCATTGGTTTTTGCCTTTGCCCAACCCTTTTTCAAAGCCAAAGACAGCGAAAGTAAAAACAATGAATTGTTTGTCGTATTGGATAATTCGTTCAGTATGCAGGCCAAAGGACAAAAAGGCGAACTACTCAAACGTGCTGTTCAAGATTTACTCGAACATGCGCCAGAAGATTTACCACTTTCGGTGGTTACCAACAGCGAAGATTACTGGAACACCAATATCAAATCGATTGAAAAGGATTTACAGCAATTGCCGTATAGTGCCCTTCCATTTTCGATTGAAAACGCTTTGATCAAAGTCAAGTCACACAATAGCAATCGTGGTAAAGATATTCTGGTTATTACCGACGCGATAGGAATGAAAACGGCTAATCTTGACCAATTGCCGGAAAACACCAAATCGTATTTCATTATACCCGAGGCAGAAAAACTTGAAAACATTGCTATTGACAGTGTTTTTGTTTCACAGGTGTTGGATCATTTCTATGAAATTGGCGTAACTGTGTCTTCTAATTTTGAAGAAGACAAATCGATTCCAATTTCGATATACAATAAAGAGAACTTAATTGCCAAAGCTATTTTACAACTAAACCAACGCAAACAAACCTTACGTTTTACGATACCAAAAGACAACTTCAACGGATATGTTTCGCTTAACGACAATAGCCTGGTTTTTGACAATACGTTCTATTTCAATATTGCAAAACCAGAAATCTGCAACGTATTGAGTATAGGAGACAACGATAAAAGTATTTTTTTATCTAAAATATATACACAACCGGATTTTAATTACAAAAACGTAGCGCTAAACACACTTAATTATAGTGATATAGGCAAGCAAGATGCTATCATTTTGAATGAATTGGACAACATTCCGTTGGCTATGTTTACCAATTTAAAACAATTTGTGAGCAAAGGCGGCAATTTAGTCGTTATTCCTTCTACGAAAACTCCCATCAGTAATCTGAATACCTTTATGGCTAATTTCGGGGGTGTTCAATTTCTTTCATCCCAACAACAGGAAAAGAAAATAACCAAGATCAACTTCTCCAACCCTTTGTTTTCGAATGTATTTGAGAAGAAAATCAGTAATTTCCAATACCCTTCGGTAAAAGAAAGTTTCGCTATCAAATCGGCGGCATCACAAGCCATATTGTATGAAGATCAGACGGCATTTTTATCTACAATCTATAAAAATTCGGGAGCAGTCTATGTGTTTTCGGCAGCTATCAATAAAGAAAATAGCAATTTTCAGAATTCACCATTGATTGTACCTACCTTCTATAAGATGGGAATGAGCAATGAAAAGAACGGAGTCAAATTTGAAACCATTGGTAATAGTAAACCTGTGGTTGTAGCTGCTAAAGTTTCTAAAGACGAAGTAGTCTCGATTAAAAATAAAGAGGAAGAATTTATACCCATGCAACAAATCATGGACGACAAAATCAAAATCACCTGTGGTGATAGTCCAAAAAGTGCGGGGAATTTTAGTATTATCCAAAACAAAAATGATGTAGGTCTTCTTAGTTTCAACTACGATAGAAGAGAAAGTATTTTAACCGAACCCAGCAGCGAAAGCTTAGCCAATACAAACCAAATAGACAGTATAGAAAACTTCTTTGACACCTTACAAATCGAGCGCACCGACAATCAGATTTGGAAATGGTTTCTTATTTTTGCACTACTGTTTCTAGCACTTGAATTACTTATACAAAAATTTATAAAATGAGCTTAATTATCAGAAACGCCCGAATTATTGAAGCTAAAAATTCTTTTCACAATCAAATCGTTGATATTAAAATTAGTAATGGAACGATAGAAAAAATAGGAAATTCTATTCAATCACAAGACGGCTTTCAGGAAATTGAGTTACCTAATTTACATGTTTCTGCAGGATGGTTTGACACGAGTGCTTCTTTAGGCGAGCCCGGTTATGAAGAAAGAGAAACCATTGCCAACGGACTGCAAGTTGCTGCCCGTTCCGGATTTACAGGAATTGCATTGCAGCCCAACTCACAACCAGTAATCGACAATCAGTCACAAGTTCATTTTGTACGACAAAAAGCCCATGGATTTGCTACTGCATTATACCCAATAGGCGCTTTGACCAAAAACAGTGATGGTGTTGAACTAGCGGAACTATTCGACATGAAAAATGCGGGAGCTGTTGCTTTTGGAGATTACAATAAAAGTTTAGACAATGCCAATTTGCTAAAAATTGCATTACAATATACCCAAGATTTCGAAGGAACTGTCATCGCCTTTTCGCAAGACAACCACATCAAAGGAAAAGGCATTGTTAATGAAGGCATCACTTCGACCCAACTCGGTTTAAAAGGCATTCCTGCATTAGCAGAAGAATTAATTATCGCCAGAAACCTCTTTATTTTAGAATACACCGGCGGAAAGCTACACATTCCTACATTATCATCGGCAAAATCAGTAGCACTAGTTCGCGAGGCAAAATCCAAAGGATTGCAAGTCACTTGCAGTGTAGCAGTCCATCAATTGGTATTTACAGACGATGTTTTAAACGGATTTGATGCCAATTATAGAGTTAGTCCACCGCTACGAACAGAAGCCGACAGAAAGGCACTAATTGAAGGCGTTTTAGACAATACCATTGACTGTATTACCTCAGACCACAATCCGATTGATATTGAACACAAAAAACTAGAGTTTGATTTGGCCAAAAACGGTACAGTTGGATTAGAGAGTGCTTTTGGCGCATTACAAACGGTACTCCCAACAGAAGTTATCATAAGCAAACTAACTTCAGGAAGAAGCGTTTTAGGTTTACCCGAGGTTACCGTTTCGGAAGGACAACAAGCCAATCTTACCCTATTCAATCCGGAAGGCCAATGGACATTTGAAACCGCAAACCTACTTTCAAAATCAAAGAATTCTGCCTTTTTGGGAAGCAATATGCAAGGAAAAGTATACGGAATTTACAATCAGCAACAATTAGAACTACAATAATGGAAGACAATACAAAAGGCAAAAGCGCTGCCATCATCAGTTATATCTTATTAATCGGACCACTAGTTGCCATGTCAATGAACAGCGGAGAAGACAAATCGACCTTTGCCTCGTTTCATATTCGACAAGGGTTGGGACTAACCATCACATTTGTGGCCTTAGGCTTACTTTTATCGAACTTCAATATCCCAATGGCAACGATGTCGATGTGGGTGGCTATTTCGGTATTGGCAATGTATGGTATGTTTACTGCGGTAAAAGGAGAAACCAAATCAATCCCTTTAGTAGGTGATTTATTTCAAAAAATTTTCAAAAACATTTAAATGGAGTTATCATTATACCATTTGGTTAGAGAACCGAAACAAAAATTAGACAAAAACCCTTTATTGCTGTTATTGCATGGTTACGGCAGTAATGAAGAAGATTTATTTTCATTTGCAACAGAATTACCCGACGAATATTATGTAATTTCTGCACGTGCACCCTATGATATGATGTATGGGAGTTATGCGTGGTATGCGATTAATTTTGATGCTGATGCCAAAAAGTTTTCCGATTTGAATCAAGCGAGAATTTCTAGAGATTTGATTGCACAATTCATTGACGAATTACTTATCAATTATCCAATTGATGCAAATAATGTTACTTTAATTGGTTTTAGTCAGGGATGTATTTTGAGCTATGCCGTTGGATTATCGTATCCTCAAAAAGTACAGCGTATTGTTGGGATGAGTGGTTATTTCAATGAAGAAATTGCGATAGACAACTACGACAAAAATGACTTTAGTTCGTTTAAAGTATTTGCATCTCATGGTAATGTAGACCAAGTAGTTCCAGTAGAATGGGCTCGCAATGCCAAACCACTTCTTGACAACCTTGGCATTCAGAATGTGTACAAAGAATATCCAGTGGGACACGGTGTTGCTCCTCAAAATTTTTACGATTTCAGGAATTGGTTGAATGAAACAAAATAATAAGAGACTCCGGATGGAGTCTTTTTTATTTTAGTCCAACGTATTTAGTGAAACATAATTAGTAAATGCTATCGGTATTTGACGATATTGGCTTTGCAATACATAACATTGACTCCACAATAAAAGTTATTGGCTCAACAACACACAATACCCACTCTACAACACACAACAGAAGCTCAATAAGCAGCAATTGAGGCTCCACAAGCAGTACTATTGACTCAACAACAGAAAACTGAAGCTCCACAAGCGACGATCGAGGCTCCACAAGCGGCAATCGAAGCTTCACAAGCGGCAATCGAAGCTTCACAATCAGTACTATTGACTCAGCAACAGATAACTGAAGCTCCACAAGCGACGATCGAGGCTCCACAAGCAGCACTATTGACATAACAAAAAACAGCCGGCACAAACCGACTGTTTCTTTATTACTACTATTGCTAATTCTTTACTGTTGTGGGTATAATAATGTTTCGGCAGGTTCGAAAGTTACCTTACCGTCTTTTTCCACAAAGTATTTGATGATGATTTCACCCCATCCCGCTTCACCGGTAAAATCGGCGATAATCCATCTGTGGTTTAAAAAACGAACTTTATTGAGCACCATACCTTCATAAGAAATCAGAGAATTTCCTTTAGGATTATTATTGTATTCCATCAATTGTTCTTTGATTTGCGGCATCAATTGGTTCACATCAATCCCATCATAATAATTGATTGCATTGTCATTATGCGCCAATGAGAAATAATCTCCTTCCTCTTTTTCAGCTACAATTTTAGAGATGGAATCCTTCATTTTTTGTTTGTATTTTTCATGATTTCCACCTTCGAAATCCGCTTTTTTAGTGGCATACATCAGTTGAAAAATATTGACCAACACCGAAAAAATAAATCCGTACAAAAGTAACTTTTTCATAAACTATAAATTGATTTGTAAATTATCGTAAGCTAAATACACATTTTTGGGTAATCTTTTTTGAACTTCGTCATGGAACCCGAGCACATGACTAATATGGGTTAAATATGCTTTTTTAGGTTGCACCAATTCGATAAAACGGAGTGCTTCCTCGAGATTGAAGTGTGTTGGATGCGAATCGATACGTAAAGCATCAATAACCAATACCTCTAAGTTTTCCAATTTGTGCAATTCCTCTTTTGCCACAGTTTTCACATCGGTCAAATAGGCAAATTTATCGAATCGATAGCCAAAAACCTGCAAATCTCCATGCATAGCGTTAATAGGAATAATTACTTTATCATCGATCTCAATAGTTTCGTTATTGTGAACTTCGAAAGGAAAAACGCCTGGAGCGCCAGGATATCTATTTTCGGTTGCAAAAATATAATCGAATCTTTTTTCCAGATTTTTGAGAACACGTGGATGTCCGTAAATAGGGATTTCACCTTGTTTATAAAAAAAAGGACGGATATCATCGAGACCTGCTGTATGATCTGCATGTTCGTGAGTAAAAAAAATGGCATCAATTTTGGGGCAATTAGACAGCAGCATTTGCTGACGAAAATCGGGACCACAATCAATGATAAACGAATAATCGTCCCATTCTACCCAAACAGAAACGCGAAAACGTTTGTCTTTTGGGTTGTCACTAAGACAAACTGGATGGTGACTTCCTATAACAGGAATGCCTTGTGAAGTACCGGTACCTAAGAAGTAAACTTTCAATTGCGAGTTGCTTTTTTACAAAAGTAAATAATATTTGATAAAAAATAACGCATTCATTACCTTTGCAGGGTATTTAGTCAATGAAGATGAAAAATCTAGAGAGAGAAATCAAATTAAAAGGAGACAAAGACATTGAATCTATCCCATCGATAGGAGACAAAGCCCTAAGAATCAACCTAAACGCAAACATTTACGGAACATTTGCTGAAATTGGTGCCGGACAGGAAACCGTTCGTCATTTTTTCAGAGCCGGAGGTTCGTCAGGAACAATTGCAAAGGCGATGTCAGCGTATGATAAGGATTTCAGTGATGCCATTTATGGTGCTGAAGATGATGGTCGTTATGTTACCGAAAACCGTTTGCGCAAAATGCTCAATTATGAAGTAGAACTGATTGAGGAGCGTTTGAAACGAGAGAAACATCCATCCAAAATGTTTTTCAGTTATGCCAACACAGTAGCCACAATTGATTTTGCGAAGCAATACAAAGGTCACGGCTGGGTAGGAATTAAATACCAAATCGAACCGGACGAAGCGTACAACGAGATTTTATTACACATCCGATTTAAAGAGACTGATGCTCGTTTACAACAAGAAACCTTAGGAAAACTTGGAGTCAACTTAATATATGGTGCTTTCTATAAATATAATGATCCGAAACGTTTATTGCGTTATTTGTACGATCATATCGACAAAGATCAATTAGAGATTGACACCATTAACTTTTCCGGACCTCGTTTTGCAGAGGTTGACAATCGCTTAATGAGTTTACAACTTGTTAAAAACGGAATGACCGATGCGGTAATGTTTGATCCCAACGGTAAAAACATTCTTCCAGCTGCGGTATTGTATAAGAAAAACATTTTAGCATTGCGCGGTAGTTTCCGCCCGGTAACCAAAGTAAATATGGACATGTATGAGAAATCATTACAAATGTTCATTGATGAAAATAAAGTAAAGAAAGAAAATACGTTAGTTGTTTTTGAAATTACGCTATCCAACTTACGTTCGGACGGTGAAATTGACGAAAGAGACTTTATGGACAGAGCCGAGTTACTGTGTTCGTTAGGTCAAACCGTAATGATTTCCAACTTCCAGGAATACTTCAAAGTAGTGGAATACTTCTCTAACTATTCTAAAGAAAGAATGGGATTGGCATTAGGTGTTAACAATCTGGTGGATATTTTTGATGAGAAATACTATCGTCACTTAAGCGGTGGAATCTTAGAAGCTTTTGGTAAGTTATTCTATCGTGATTTAAAAGTCTATTTGTATCCGATGGAAGACGAGCATGGAGTAATCTTGAACTCGCAAAATCTTAAAGTTCATCCGCGTATGAAAGAATTGTATAAATTCTTTGCTTACAATGGAAAAGTAATTGACATTACCGATTTTGATAAATCGCATTTAAAAATCTTCTCAAGAGAAGTATTGAAAATGATCAGTAAAGACAAACCGGGATGGGAAGTAATGCTTCCTGAAGGAATTGCTGAGTTGATTAAGCGCGATCATTTATTTGGTTACAAAGAACCCAATTCGGTAGAAACCGAGACGGCATAAAAACAAAAAAGCAGGTAGTTAACCTGCTTTTTTTTATTTTAAAATTTGCGTTGCATGTTCTTTAGTTTTCACTTTTAGAATTACTTCTTCAATAACACCATTGGCATCAATTACAAAAGTAGTTCGGTGAATACCGTCGAACTCTCTGCCCATGAATTTTTTCGGTCCCCAAACACCAAAGGCTTCAATAACTTTTTTATCTTCATCTGCCAAAAGTGGAAAAGGCAATTCGTTTTTACTTTTAAAATTAGCCTGTTTCTTTTTCGTATCGGCACTCACACCTAACAACGCATAGCCTTCTTTAATAAACGAACTGTAATTATCTCTCAAATTACACACCTCAATCGTACAACTTGGTGTACTGGCCGCAGGATAAAAGAAAACCACTAATTTCTTTCCTTTATAATCTGATAATGTATGCACATTTCCGTCTTGATCGACAGCTGAAAATGCTGGAGCTTTGTCTCCTTTTTGTAATGTAGTCATTGATGCTTTTCTATTTATTGAATGCCAAAGTTACAAAGTTTATTGAGTTTCTAATCTTAGATTAAAATCATACATTCGCATTTTACAATTCGTAATTGATAGTTTCAGATGACAAAAGCCGAAAAAGTACAATTTGTAATTGACACATTGGACCAATTATATCCAGAAATTCCAATTCCTTTGGATCATAAAGACCCGTATACTTTATTAATTGCAGTGTTGCTCTCGGCACAATGCACAGATGTAAGAGTGAATCAAATTACGCCACTCCTATTTTCCAAAGCAGACAATCCGTATGATATGGTCAAACTTTCGGTTGAAGAAATTAAAGAAATCATCAAACCTTGCGGACTTTCTCCAATGAAATCTAAAGGTATTTACGGTTTATCACAGATACTGATTGAAAAGCACAACGGCGAAGTACCCCAAAATTTTGAAGCGTTAGAAGCTTTACCCGCTGTTGGACATAAAACGGCTAGTGTAGTAATGAGTCAGGCATTTGGTGTTCCGGCATTTCCTGTAGACACCCACATCCATCGTTTGATGTACCGTTGGAATTTATCCAATGGAAAAAATGTACAGCAAACCGAAGCCGATGCCAAGCGATTATTCCCTGAAGAAACCTGGAACGATTTACATCTTCAAATTATATGGTACGGAAGAGAATATTCACCGGCACGAGGATGGAATTTAGAGAAAGACATTATCACTAAAACCATCGGAAGAAAAAGTGTATTAGACGAATACCATAAAAAAAACGCCTCATAATGGGCGTTTTTTCGTTTTAGTTGTTTTAGTTTGAATTCAATTCAAATTCTTCGGTTCCTACCTTAACAATTTTCAGTGCTTTAGAATAGCTCAGAATAAAATCGATAGTTTCTTGTTTTGGAGACATCTCGGTAGCAACATTTTTTTCTTTAGTGTAAAGTTTCGCCATACTTTTAATTTAGATTTATAAGTATAACGCAACCTCTATCTATATATTGCTTAATTCGTCAAAATAATTTGATTTTTTTCAATAATTCTTCTCAGATTCAACAAGGCATAACGCATTCTTCCTAGTGCTGTATTGATACTAACACCTGTAATATCTGCAATTTCCTTAAAACTCATGTCTTGATAAATACGCATTTCCAAAACTTCTTTCTGATCCGATGGTAATTCCTCGATTAATCGTAACAAGTCGCTTTCTACTTGTTCGGTAATAATTTGGCTTTCCACGTTGGGACTATTATCGGCCATAACCGAAAAAATAGAAAATTCTTCTGTCTCGCGGTAAAAAGGCATTTTTTTATCTTTTCTGAACGTATCAATAATCAGATTGTGGGCAATACGCATTACCCATGGTAAAAACTTTCCTTCTTCGTTATAAGAGTTGCTTTTTAATGTTTTGATTACTTTAATGAAGGTATCTTGAAAGATGTCATCTGCTAAGTCTCTATCAAAAACTTTGGAATAGATAAATCCATAGATTTTGGATTGATGTCTATCAATTAAAATAGCCAATGCTTCTTCATTACCATCAATGTAGTTCTTAACTAATAAAGCGTCTGGGAGTTGAGTAATAGCCATAACAATACTTTTTAGATTTTGGGTGTTTAATCTTGCAGAGAATATCTCTATAAAAAGTATTTTTGTGTTATAAGCTTTTGTTTTAGTGTTTTGGTAAGCCAAATTTAGTGTTATTTTTTTTAGAAAAGCAACAAAAAATTCATTTTTTAACATTTATTAGGAAAATAATTACATCAAAAATGAGTTATAGGGCGTCAAAAAAAGTAGATTAATGATTAACTTTGTCGAAATTGACTTCAGTATATGAATCCCGATATATCAACCCTTGAGCCCAAAAAAAACATTCTTATTAAAGGAGCACAAATTCATAATTTAAAGAATTTAGATGTTGCTATTCCTCGAAATAAACTTGTAGTGGTTACCGGTTTATCCGGCTCAGGGAAGTCAAGTTTGGCATTTGACACACTTTATGCAGAAGGTCAGCGTCGTTATGTTGAAAGTTTATCCAGTTATGCCCGTCAGTTTTTGGGACGTTTGGACAAACCAAAAGTAGATTATATCAAAGGTATCGCTCCGGCGGTTGCCATTGAACAAAAAGTGAATACCACTAACGCGCGTTCAACGGTAGGAACTTCTACGGAGATTTACGATTACCTCAAATTACTTTTTGCACGTATTGGTAAAACTTTTTCTCCCGTTTCTGGGCAGGAAGTGAAAAAAAATACGGTTTCGGATGTAATGAATGATGTTCAAACTTTTGAAGCCGATTCCAAATGGTTGTTACTCTCTCCTATCCACCTGGAAGAAGGCCGCCAACTGGAGAACAAACTCAAAGTATTATTACAACAAGGATTTGCTCGTATTTTAGTAGATAACGAAATGATTCGCTTGGACGAAATCGATCAACATTCCTTAGACAATAAAGACATTCTTTTAATCATTGATAGAATCGTTGTCAAACATGAAGAAGATTTCTACAATCGTTTAGCTGATGCTGTTCAAACCGCCTTTTATGAAGGAAAAGGAATTTGCTATTTACAAGAATTAAGTACGGAGAAACGCTTTTCATACAGTACCAATTTTGAATTGGACGGACTAACTTTCTTAGAACCCAATATTCATTTATTTAGCTTTAACAATCCTTATGGTGCTTGTCCACAGTGCGAAGGCTACGGTAATGTAATTGGAATTGATGAGGACTTGGTGATTCCCAATACCGCTTTATCGGTATATGAAAACGCTATTTTCCCTTGGCGCGGTGAAAGTATGAGTTGGTATCGAGATCAATTGGTTAACAATAGTCATAAATTTGATTTTCCCATACACAAGCCTTATTTCCAGTTAACCGACGCACAAAAAGATTTGGTTTGGAGAGGAAACCAATATTTTGAAGGACTGAATGATTTCTTCAAAGAGTTAGAGGAGAAAAATTATAAGATACAAAACCGGGTAATGCTATCTCGCTACCGCGGAAAAACAAAATGCAACGCTTGTAAAGGGAAACGACTTCGTCCTGAAGCTAATAATATTAAGGTTGGTGGTATCACGATATCTGAAATAGTAGATTTACCAATCAAGAAATTAATTCCTTTTTTCAAAGAATTACAACTTTCAGAGTACGATGAAAAGGTAGCGAAACGACTTTTAATCGAAATCAATAACCGATTGTCCTTCTTACAGGATGTTGGATTGGATTACCTTACTTTAAACCGAAATTCCGCTACACTTTCGGGTGGTGAGTCACAACGTATCAATTTGGCTACTTCGTTGGGAAGTAGTTTGGTAGGTTCTATGTATATTTTAGACGAACCGAGTATTGGTTTACACCCTAAAGATACCGAACGATTAATCAAAGTATTGTTGTCGCTCCGAGATTTAGGAAATACGGTGATTGTGGTAGAGCATGATGAAGATATCATGAAAGCGGCCGACATGATTATTGACATTGGTCCAGAAGCCGGAACCTTCGGTGGTGAACTAGTGGCTCAGGGAACTTTTGAGGAAATATTACAATCGGATTCATTAACTGCGCAATACTTAAATGGCCAATTAGAAATTGCTGTTCCGAAGAAAAGAAGAAAATTCAAAAATTTTGTTGAAGTAAAAGGTGCTCGAGAAAACAATCTGCAAAATGTAGATGTAACTTTCCCGTTAGATGTTTTGACTGTAATTACAGGAGTTTCAGGTTCAGGAAAAAGCACATTGGTAAAAAAAATACTTTTCCCTGCATTACAAAAGCAACTTGAAGGTGTAGGTGAAAAAGCAGGACAATTTTCTGAACTAACCGGAAGCTATTCGCACATCAAACATATTGAATATGTAGATCAGAATCCAATCGGAAGAAGTTCCCGTTCCAATCCGGTTACCTATATCAAGGCTTATGATGACATTCGTGATTTATACGCCAAAGAAAAATTATCCAAAAATCGAGGGTATCAAGCCAAACATTTCTCGTTCAACGTTGATGGGGGTCGATGCGAAACCTGCAAAGGAGAAGGTTCTATCAATGTAGAAATGGTATTTATGGCTGATGTTTCGCTTCCTTGCGAAACCTGTGGTGGAAAACGTTTCAAAAAAGAAGTATTGGAAGTACAATTCGAAGGAAAGAATATTGATGACATACTTACGATGACCATTGATGAAGCCTTAGCGTTCTTCAAAGAAAAAAACCAAACCAAAATAGTTCAGAAACTGCAGCCATTACAAGATGTAGGTTTAGGTTATGTTCAATTGGGACAATCATCTTCAACCCTTTCCGGTGGAGAAGCACAACGTATTAAGCTAGCTTCTTTCTTAGTCAAAGGAGCAACGAAAGACAAAGCCTTATTTGTTTTTGATGAACCTACCACTGGTTTACACTTTCACGATATTAAAAAACTATTAGCTTCTTTTGAAGCTCTAATTGAAAAAGGTCATTCCATTGTTGTGATTGAGCACAATCTGGATTTAATAAAATGTGCTGATTATATCATTGATCTTGGACCTGAAGGTGGAGAAAATGGAGGACAATTACTTGCATTCGGAACACCGGAAGAAATAGTCAAAAACAAAAAATCAATCACTGCTCACTACTTAGCGGAGAAACTATAAAAAAAAGCCTCGAATGAGGCTTTCTTTATTCTATTACAATTTTCTTACTGACTTTTCTTTTACCCGAAGTTAAGGTTACCAAATACATTCCTTTGGACATTCCACTAATTTCAAGTGATTCTATTAACTTGGGCGTTGCAAATGTTTTCTGCAGTGCCGTTTTTCCGTTCATGTCGGTTATACAAACCTCATAATGATCAACATTCAGACTACCCAAAGTAATCTGAAGACTATCTTTTGCCGGATTTGGAAAAAAACGCACTTGATAATCCATTTCAAATTCCTCATTATTTAAAGTCGTTGCCGCCTTTGCAAAATGCAGCACAGCTCCTGTTGCTGCTTTTGCCACTTTAAAATTATAAACAGGATCCATGTTCACCAATAAATCGGTAGCTGTATGTTTATGACTTGTTTCATTTCTTTCGAAAAAACCGGTAATAACTTCATTGTTATCTTCAAAAGGCATATAATCGGAAGCATATGCATTGGAAAGGTACGTCTGCAAAGGAGAATACAATCCAACACAAGTAATCAATTGATTGGTCATAGTAGCCGAAGCCGCATTATTAGTTGATGGTGTTCCACTGGTGTCTTTCTCACAAGTAATGGTATTATTAGTCATACCGGCTACACCACCTACTTCATCCAAATTGAAGACCAAACGAATATCCATTTTAGGAGTCGTTCCATTCACTACTGAGGAAACAAAATGCTGACTTCCTTTCAAGCCATCTTCTTCTCCACTGAAATTGATAAATTTTATTGAATATTCCGTTTCCACATTCTGAAGCAATCGGGCAATTTCTAGAATACTTACTACTCCACTTCCATTATCATTGGTTCCCGTACCATTAATAGAATCGTAATGTCCACAAACAATAACATAAGTATTGGGATACACTGTTCCCACTTTTGTCACCACTACATTTTTACAAGTACTTCCTGAATAAGAATAAGTATCGGTTGTAATCTGAGCTGGTGTATATCCAAAGGAAGAATACTGTGCTATTAACCATTGATAAGTGTTTTCTAATGCTTGTGTATTTCTATACTTCACCCCAAGCGATTCAAAATGAGTCAGGTTATTGGTGATATTGGTTTGGGATACCTGATTCGCGATATCAGCATATCGTTGAATAAATGTTTGTCCAAATGTGGAAGTACTAACAGTTAAAATCGTCAAAAAAGACAGTAGTTTGGTTTTCATTAAGTTTTTTAGTTTGGTTTGATTTGGTTTATAACAAATGTAACGCATTCCGTTAAAAAAAACAACTGCCCCAAAAACCTCTAGTAATCAGTTACTTACAATTATTTTAAAAAATTAGGCACGCATACAATTAGTTTTGGCACGCAAATTGGATATAGCTAAACAACAAGAAAAAATAACTTGTTCGACGAAGCCGAAAATCGCAAGAGTAGGCAAACCATTAAATTATTGTATTATGAAAAAGATTACACTTTTAGTGGCCAGCATCTTCCTGGCAGGAAGTATGGCCTATGCGTCAGAAAATCCTGTTTTTTCTGACAATAATGGAAAAGCTTACGGCAAGCACAAGGCAATTGATTACCGCGATGCAGAACCAATCAGCTTTATGGAACGTGGAATAGAATTTTATGTATTCCCAAATGGAGATTTTGATTTCAACACACGTCCACAAGACTCGAATCCTAACGATGGATACTATTTTAAAACCGCTGGTCGTAGAGGCACAGTTACTGTAGAAAGACATCCGATAAACTACGGAGTACGCATAGAACATGATGCTTTCGGTAGAGTTCGCAGAGTTGGAAATACATTCATCAACTATGATGCTTTCGATAGAGTTAACAGAATTGGTACTGTATATATGAAATACAACAGTTTTGCACTGACACAAATAGGTGGATTACGAATTGTATATGACCGTAAAAGATGTATCATTGATATGTACGGAAACGTAAAAGGAAGAAGCTATGGCTACGATTACCCAAGAGGCTATGAATCGCCAAGAAACGACTATCCTAGAAATGATTATCCAAGAGGTGGTGGTTATGAAAACGATGATGACGATTACTACTACTACAAAGCAGACGGTACAAAAGCTAAAATTGAAGATTCTTCAATGAAAAAAGAAGAAGAAGAAAGAAATAAAAGATAAGTTTTGTGAGACGAGTAGATCTCATATAAATTTGGTTAGGTTGGTTTGTTTATGTTAACTCCGTGGTCGCCATACTACGGAGTTTTCTTTTTTGGAGCTGATTCCCGTCTTCCGCTGTATCTGCCTTTGTTCGTTCCTCACAAAGCAGGATGCCGCTGCAAACGGGGCTAGGGAAATCCGGTTAAAAAGTGAAACTATACTAACTTGGATAATTGTCCGGTAAGATTTTTACGTGAATATTGCTGTAAACCTATAGGAAACACCTTTAATTCATTTTGAAGGTATTTCTCAAAGTGATTCAAAATAGTTGCTTTCAATTGATCTTTTTCAGTATATGTAAAAAAAGTTCCGGTATTGGTCGATGTTATTATTTCGGCAAAGTCAGAATCTTTCGGACCAATTGCCAGTATAGGTCTTTCCGATACAATGTATTCAAAAACCTTTCCTGGAATGATACTTTTCGTTTCTTCAGAATCAATTTCAATTAACAATAAAACCTGTGATTTCCTTTGGTGTTCCACTGCTTCCTGATGTGAAACATATCCAAGATTATTCAAATAGTTATTCAATCCAAACGATGTTATAGTATCCAGAACTTCCTGACTCACTTTCCCCATCAATTTTAATTGAAAATAACGAGAAAAATTTTCATTTTCCTGAATCAATTCACTCAGAGATTCCCATAGGATCTTGGGATTTCTGTCGGATAATAACGAACCAATATGTGCCAATGTAAATTGCTCATCCAAAGGTTGTTTCGTTACCTTTTCTACATCATAACCATTAGTAATCACCTCGATTGGTTTTGTAGTTAGACGTTCAAATTCAGCTTTGGTTGTTTTACTAGTAACTATAATAGTATCAGCGGTATTCAATACGGCTTTTTCCTGTAATTTGTGTTTTTTATCGGCGTATTTTGATAATTTCAATGCCGAATGGTATCCAATTGTAGTCCATGGATCACGGAAATCGGCCAACCATTTCACTTGTAAATCTTCCTTTAATTGCAAACCAATCAAATGCAGACTGTGTGGCGGACCTGAAGTAATGATAGTATCAATTCCGTTTTCCTTTATATATTTTTTTAAATAACTTACAGAAGGCTTTACCCATAAAATCCTAGCATCAGGAATAAACAAGTTTCCTCGCACCCAAAGCATCATTTTCTGTAAGAAAGTCTGTTTCTTCTGATTGGGAATTATCCCCGAACTAATACCTTTCGTATTCTTTTTTGAGAAAACAGATGCCAATCCGTAGGGTTCAACAATTTTATTTTTTAGAACAATTGCTTTATCCGAAACCTCACTTACCAAACCTTCATCAACAATCGGATACATAGGATTTTCCGGAACATAAACTATCGGCTGAATATCAAAATCAGGAAGATATTTGACAAATTTCAACCAACGCTGAACACCGGGTCCGCCTGCTGGTGGCCAATAATAGGTTATGATAAGTACTTTCTTCATTATAATTTTGCAGCAATTAACATTCCACACCACGTCATTGTAAAGCCGATTAGAACACTCAAAGCAGTATAAAGCAACATCGTTCCTGTTTGATTACTCTGAAGTAATCCGACATTTTCAACAGAAAAAGCCGAAAAAGTAGTAAAACCTCCACACAAACCGGTAATTAAAAATAGTTTCATCTCTTTTGACAATACATTGTATTTCTCAAAATAGCCAAAAAACAATCCGATCATTAAACACCCTATACAATTAACCAGAAATGTTCCTATTGGAAAAGCCGTAGTACTCCATTTTGCGACAACACTGTTCATAAGATACCGCAAAACACTTCCTATCGCTCCTCCGACAGCTATGTAAACAATGGTTTTCAAAAAAATCGGTTTAGCTTGCTATTTTTTTTCGGTTTAGATAAACACCACCTCCTCCAATTAATAGAAACATTACTACAAAACTAATTAAAGCAATGGTACTTCCGGTTTTAACGACTTGCGGTTCGAATTTAAAGTCAATATTGTGTTTTCCAGCTGGAATTCTCAAACCTCTAAGCGCATAGTTCACTCTATCGTGATTTACTGGTTTCCCGTCTATGTAAGCATTCCATCCATTCTTATAATACATTTCCGAAAACACGGCATAACCTTCATTAGGATTGTTGGAAACATATTTCATCTCGTCAGGTTCGTAGGAAATCAATTGAATTTTAGAACCTTCTGCATTAAATTTTTCTTCCTTTGCATTCGGGTTTACCTTATAAATCAATTCATCATTTGATCTCAAATCTTTAACCGCAACATTTTTAGTATCCAATTTATCCAATGCTTTCATTTCAGCATCAGCTCCATTTACAAATTTCAATTCATTAACAAACCATGCATTACCATTGGCTTGGGTATTTAAAATAGTTATTTGCTCTCCTTTTTCATTGGTTTGAATCAAATATTTCACATTCAGCATGTTTAAAACCTGCATGTTGTTTTTGGTAATCTGATAGTCAAACAACTGTTCCATACGTTTTGGCTTCACTGCAGAATAACCACCGATGGATTTATGGAAATACGACGTTCTTGCGTTCATTAAGGCGTCACCCGAAACTTCAAATACACGATAATGCGATTTGTCTTTTCTGATTTCGGCATCGAAAGACGTTTCTACAAAAGGTTCGTCTACTTCAACCGGATTCACAAAACTTTCGGCGTTTACATAGTTTCTGTCAATTAAAAACAAATCGGCAACCATTAAAATTCCAACCACAACAACTCCCGCTTTAGAAGAAATGGTATTTTTTATTGTTAGGTACAATGCACCAAATGCAAGTAAAATAAATAACCCAGAACGTAATAAATCACTAGTATACATTGATTTACGATCTGCCTTTAAGGCATCTACAAATTCCGGCCCATATGTTTGTCCTAAATATCCATCGCTACCTCCTGCAAAACTGAACATTCCTTTAGCCAATAGAAGTACAACTAAGATTCCGCCGGTAACTGCAGCCGATTTCCAAAGCGCATTCCATTTCTCCTTTTCCTCTGCTTTAAAGAAACTTTGCAATCCCATCAAAGCCAAAGCAGGCATACATATTTCTAAAATTACCTGAATTGAAGAAACGGCTCTGAATTTATTATACAAAGGCACATAATTAATGAAGAAATCTGTAAGTAATGGGAAGTTTTTTCCCCAAGACAATAGCAAAGAAACGATTGCGCCTCCTAAGAAAGCATACTTTAATTTTCTATCATCAATAAATAAAGCGATAACAGCTAAAAAGAAAACGATTGCACCAATATAAGCTGGAGCAGAAACGCCGGGCTGATCTGCCCAATACATTGGCAAACCTTTTACAATTTCTTTAGCCTGATCTTCTGGAACATTATTGGAAATTACAAATTCATACATTTCCGAATTAGTTCCTACATTTTCACTATTGGAACCACCAAAAATTCTCGGTGACAATAAATTGAAACTTTCCGCAATACCATAACTGTACGCGGTTATATAATCGTAGCTAATGGCGTTTTCATTAGTATTTTTAGATCCATCAGGATTGAACGTCAAATCGTTTTTACCACGATTACTTTCTTTGGCATACTCTTGTGTAGCCAAAATACCAGTAGCATTGGTACCAATAGCCACTAAACCTGCAACTACAAATACTCCAAAACTGTACATTAACGTTTTTAATTCTTTTTCTTTGATTGCTTTGTAAGTATAAAATGCGGTCAAAACCAACAAGAATATCAACAAATAATACGTCATTTGAAAGTGATTCGCATTAAGTTCCAAAGCGGCAGCAACCATGGTGAGCAAACCACCTACTATCCATCGTCTTTGGTAAACTAATATAGCTCCGGCTATAACCATAGGCATATAAGCTATGGCATGCGCTTTGGCATTATGTCCTACACCTAAAATGATTATCATATAGGTCGAAAAACCAAAAGCTAAAGCTCCAAAAAAAGCTTTTAATGGTTTCATCTTTAAGACTAAAAGCAGTATATAAAAGCCTAAAAAGTATAAAAATAAGTAATCAGCTGGACGTGGAAGAAAACGCAATACACTGTCTACTTTTTTGATGTAATTATGCGGATATTGAGCACCTAACTGATAGGTAGGCATACCTCCAAACGAACTGTTTATCCAATAGGTTTCTTTCCCTGTTTCTTGTCTGTAATCAATTAATTCTTTTGCAGTTGCCTTGTATTGAACGATATCAGATTGTAGAATTTTTCTTCCTTGTAAAACAGGATAAAAATAGATAATTGCAATCAATACGAAGCCTAATAAGGCCAATGCGTGTGGATAAAAACGCTTCAGTTTGTCCATAAATATTCAGGTTATTCAAATCAAGGCGTGAAGATACGTTAAATTTTAGATTTAAAATACCCCGTACAATATTTTTGATTTTTGGCGGTTATGAAGAATAATCGAAAACCAAATGTTTCAGAAATCAATCAATTTCCTCGTAGTCAATATATTCGCCTACTTGTTTTTTGGATACGGGATTGCCTTCTTTCTTTGGAGTAGTAAAATCCTGATTGGTTTGCTGATTAAAATTACCTTGCTGGTAATGACGATTAAAATTTTCTTGCGCCTTTTCCATCATGTTTTTCATGATCATAGGCATGAAAATGCGGGTCAAAATTTTAACTAAGTAATAAAATCCGATGATATAAATAATGACTTTTAACAAGCCCATTGGAGATGCTTCTTGCATGATTCATTTTTTTTTCAAAAATACGGATTATTGGCAATCACATTCTTAAAATAAAGATAAAATATGTTACATTTGATTTTCTCAAATACTATAAAAATGAAATTACTCAGATTGATTGTATTAGGAAGTTTACTATCCGCTTCAACCTCAACCTACTCGCAATTCACAGACCAGATCAATTCCAACCGTCCCGGAAAATCTGCCGGAGCTTTTGCGGTTGGTAAAAAAGTATTCCAATTGGAATCAGGGTTGTATTACATCAATGAAAACCACGATGTTCTTGATTATAAAGCCAATGGTTTTGGTTTAGATCTCACTGCTCGTTACGGTATCTGGAGAGAACAGTTCGAATTAACTTTGGACGTACAATACCAAATGGATAAATACAAAAGCGTCATACTGAACGATAACAGAAGTGGCTTACGAAATACTACATTAGGTGCAAAATACTTGTTTTACGATCCGTATAAAAAAGGTGAAGAAAAACCTAATATTTATAGCTGGAAAGCCAATAAAAAATTCAAATGGAAAAGCCTTATTCCTGCAATCTCAGGTTACGCAGGAATTAATTATACTATGGACAATGACTACAGTATCCCAAACGAAGCAACTGTTAGTCCAAAAATTATGTTGATTACCCAAAACCACTTCAAAGGAAAATGGGTTTTTGTAAGCAATTTAATTGCCGACAAAATCACTTCAGATGCTAAAAACTTCGGTTATATCCTTACCGTTACCTATGGTGTAAATGAAAAATGGTCGGCATTTCTAGAAAACAAAGGAATAAAAGGCGATTATTACTCTGACGGAATTTTCACTTTAGGTGCCACTCACTTATTGATGGACAATTTACAAGTCGATGCTTCTATCAGTAAAAACATCAAAACCACTCCTGGATTGGTTTATGGCGGTATCGGTTTCTCATGGCGTTTCGATAAAAAACACAAAGACATCGAAATCAAAGATGGAAAAGAAGTAAAAGAAAAGAAAGAAGAAAAATCTAAAAACGGAGTCTTATCCGAAGAAGATTTGAAAAAAGCAGAAGAAAAAGCAGCGAAAAAGAAACGTAAAAATAAAGACGAAGATTTACCTGAAAAATCTACACAGGAACAAGAAGAACAAAAAACAAAACGTTTAGAAGACGAAATTGAACCCTAAGCCATGATCAAAATAATTGAAGCCAATTCTAAAGATGCAATCAAACAATTTGTTAAATTCCCCTTTTCACTATACAAAGACAGTCCGTATTGGGTACCTCCTTTGATTCAGGAAGAAATCGAAACTTTTGACAAAACCAAAAACCCGGCTTTTAGTAATGCCGAAGCTCATTTCTACTTGGCTTATAAAAACAATGCAATTGTAGGCCGAATCGCTGCCATTATCAATTGGGATGAAGTAAACAATCAAGGAAAAAAGAAAGTGCGTTTCGGATGGTGGGATGTCATAGACGATATCGAAGTCACCAAAGCATTACTTGAAAAAGTGTACGAATTCGGACGACAAAACAACCTAGAGCATGTAGAAGGTCCAATGGGTTTTTCCAACCTAGACAAAGTAGGTGTTTTAACCGAAGGTTTCGACGAAATAGGCTCCATGATTACTTGGTACAATTTCCCTTATTACAAAACCCATTTAGAACAATTGGGCTACGTAAAAGAGAAGGAATATCTGGAAAACAAATTCCCTTTTTCGAATGTAAAACCGGAATTCTTCTTGAAAGCACAGGAACTGATAAAAAAACGCTACGAACTTCGACCTGTCAACTTTACCAAAACAAAAGACATCATGCCGTATGTGGATGAAATGTTTGACCTCTTCAATCGATCGTATGCCAACTTATCGTCTTTTGTTGCTATTAATGATGTACAGAAAGAATATTTCAAAAAGAAATACATTGGTTTTATCAATCCGGAATACATCAAATTTGTAGTGGATAAAGACAATAAAATTATTGCTTTCAGCATCGTAATGCCAAGCTTCGGCGAAGCACTACAAAAAGCAAAAGGTAAACTATTCCCTTTCGGTTTTTATCATTTGCTAAAAGCTAAAAAACAAAGCAAAGAAGTATTATTCTATCTTATTGGTGTCGATCCAGAATACCAAAGCAAAGGTGTCACAGCGGTTATTTTTAACGAATACTACAACACCTTCAAAGCCTTGGGTATCGAACAATGTGTGCGTACTCCGGAATTGGAAGACAACGTTGCCATCCATAATATCTGGAAACACTTTGATCCCGTTATTTTCAGAAGAAGAAGAACCTACAAAAAAGATTTATAAAATAAAAAACCATCCTAATCTGGATGGTTTTTTTTATAGGTTTCATTTTCTTAAATTAAGAAACGTCAACTGTCGTTTTATCAGCAATCGCTTTGTACGTTCCGTTTGTCAATTTCTCACGGATCGCTTCAAAGGCAGACAATGTCTCAGCAATATCTTCTAATGTATGCGTCGCTGTAGGAATCATTCTTAATAAGATAATTCCTTTAGGGATTACCGGATATACAACGATAGACAAGAAAATATTATAGTTTTCACGTAAATCGTTCACCATTACCATTGCTTCTGGAATAGATCCTTCTAAATATACTGGAGTAACACACGTATTAGTATCTCCAATATTGAATCCTCTTTCTTTTAATCCGTTTTGTAATGTATTTACGTTCAACCAAAGTTTGTCTTTTAACTCTGATGATTTACGCAATAACTCCAAACGTTTCAATGAACCAATTGTTTGAATCATTGGTAACGCTTTAGCAAACATTTGCGAACGTAAATTGTATTTCAAATAATCAATAATATCTTTATCTGCTGCTACGAAAGCTCCAATATTAGCCATCGATTTTGCAAACGTAGAGAAATACACATCAATTCCGTCTTGACAACCTTGCTCCTCACCTGCTCCAGCACCTGTTTTACCTAATGTACCAAATCCATGTGCATCATCCACCAATAAACGGAAATTGTATCTGCTTTTCATTTCAACAATTTCTTTCAACTTACCTTGTTGACCGCGCATTCCGAAAACACCCTCAGTAATGAATAAAATTCCTCCTCCAGTTTCTTCTGCTAATTTAGTCGCACGTTGTAAGTTTTTCTCCATGCTTTCAATATCGTTGTGCTTATACGTAAAACGTTTACCCATATGCAAACGAACACCGTCAATAATACAAGCATGTGCATCCACATCATACACAATCACGTCATTCTTGGTCACTAAAGCATCAATAATAGATACCATTCCTTGGTAACCGAAGTTTAATAAATAAGCTGCTTCCTTCATTACGAATTCAGCCAATTCATTTTCCAACTGCTCGTGGTACGTTGTATGACCTGACATCATACGCGCTCCCATCGGATAAGCCGCTCCGTATTGCTGAGCCGCTTCAATATCTGCTTGACGTACTTCTGGATGATTTGCTAATCCTAAGTAATCGTTAATTGACCAGTTTAATATTTCTTTTCCGTGGAATTGCATTCTTGGTCCTAATTCTCCTTCCAACTTAGGGAAAACATAGTAACCCTCTGCTTGTGAAGCCCATTTCCCTAACGGACCTTTATTGTTTTGAATTCTTTCAAATAAATCTTTCACCATGATAAAATTGTGTTTTAAAAACGCCCCAAAAGTAATTATTTCTGTCTTTTAAACATAATTATTTAGCAAAATAATGCACTCTTTTTTACGAACAGCCGTCTCTTTATTTCTTAAAAATCAAAGCTTATAAATTTTAAAACCATATATTTAGCTTCACAAAACGAAAGTAGTTTCACAAAAGCACTTTCCTTCATTTATAATTCTGCTATTCTTGGCTATGATCGAAAAAAATTCTTCAGAAAAAAACAATCTTAAAAGTATTTTAGGAGTAGGTTTTGGCATTGCCGTTACAATTGGTGGTGTCATTGGTTCGGGAATCTTATACAACCCTGGCATCATTGTCGGTTTGCTACAAAATCATTGGCTCATTCTTCTGTGTTGGCTATTGGGCGGATTGTATTTAATGATGGCTATTGGTGCTTATTCCGAATTAGGAACAATGATTCCGAAAGCCGGTGGCCCTTATAACTACGCCGAAAGAGCATTTGGCCCCTACCTAGGTTTTCTTACAGGTTGGTTTGACTTTCTGGTCAATTCGCTCGCTCCTGCTTATATTAGTATTGCCATCGCCGAATATTTAGCGCTCTTGTTTCCAACTTTAAAAGGATACGAAATTCTAATTGCCATTAGCATCGTGGTTGCTTTTACTGCATATCATATTGGTGGTGTGAAAAACGGAGATATCTTTCAAAAAATCACAAGTTTGCTGAAAGTTTGTGTTTTCGCTTTTCTGATTATCGCTTGTTTTTATTTTGCCTTCGGAAAGAGTTTGCTTTTTAATGAAACAACCAATACAACTCCTTTGGCTCAAGGTGGAATAATCATTGCTATTTTTAAATCGCTCCAATTGATTATCGGAACGTATGGAGGATGGAACGCTGCTTGTTATTTTGCCGAAGAATTTAAAAACCCGGGTAAAGAATTGCCTAAATCGCTCTTCATCGGTGTCATTATTGTCATTATCATTTATATTCTTTTCAATACGGCTTTATTAAGTGTGGTACCAACCGCTGTTTTATCAGGCTCTTCTCTTGCTGCTTCCGATGCAGCTACCCTAATTTTTGGCAAAACCGGAGGTGTAATTTTTACCTTGATTGCCATTTTATCACTAACCAGCATCCTCAATGCTTTTATCATGGTGCCTTCGCGAATTTTATTTGGTTTAAGCCGAAGTGGCCATTTTATTCCTCAAGGTGCTATTATCAACAAAAAAGGATCTCCATACATTGCTATGGGTATCATTTGCCTACTCGAAATCGTTTATATTTTTTCCGGGTCTTTCTCCGAATTGTTTGCATTAGGTACTTTCACCGTATTAATTGTCGACGGATTAGCCTATGCTTCGGTAATTAAATTACGAAAATCGGAACCGGATTTACACAGACCTTATCGCCAAAAAGGATTCCCTTTCAGTAGTTGGCTTCTAGTTGGTGTCGTGCTTGCTTTATTAACAGGGTTTGCCATTGCCGATTATAAAAGCTTACTTATCCTAATTGGGATTGTTATTGCTTCTTATCCTGCATTCAATTTGTTAAAGAGGAAATAAACAACCTTTTGAAGAAATAGCGAAACATCTTTGAAGTTTCTTTCTGTGAATTTGGAATTTATTCCTTCTACCAAAAGAAAACGCTTTACTGTCAAAAGACTTTTACTTCCTGTCATTATGAAATTTCTT
The DNA here is from genome assembly GCF_051908335.1 of Flavobacterium sp. MAHUQ-57. Classification (NCBI taxonomy): domain Bacteria; kingdom Pseudomonadati; phylum Bacteroidota; class Flavobacteriia; order Flavobacteriales; family Flavobacteriaceae; genus Flavobacterium; species Flavobacterium sp. MAHUQ-57. The sequence continues at coordinate 45,388 of NZ_JBPZTE010000011.1, forward strand.
TCGGTAAAAAGGAATCCAACAATCGAATACTCAAATTATCGAACAATCTAAAGAAAAAAACCTACATTAGTTACATCTTAAATTATTCGAATGTCAAATAACATCTTGAAAGAACTACCGGAATTGCTGTCAAACGGAATTATCACCGATGAAGTTGCAGCAAAAATCACCGACTATTACAATAGAAAGGCATCTACAAATCCAAACCGCCTCTTTACCATTTTTGGAATACTGGGAGCGCTCTTGGGCGGCTTAGGCATTATATTAATTGTAGCACATAACTGGGATAACTTTTCCATTACTACAAAAACCGTAGTGGCATTTATCCCTTTGGTACTTGGCCAAGTGGCTTGTTGGTATACATTGAACAAACTACCGAACTCAATCACATGGAAAGAAAGCAGCGCTACATTTCTGGTATTCGCCATCGCCGCAACCATCTCATTAATTGCCCAAATTTACAATCTCCCCGAAGACATGGAAGGATTTCTACTAACATGGATCGTACTTTCTCTTCCATTAGTATACATCATGCGCTCTTCATTCACATCACTTCTCGCTATCCTAGGCATTGTCTGGTATTGCTCGGAAGCACATTACGATTATCCAAAATCAAATGGATGGATACATTGGTTATTACTACTAACACTCGTTCCTCATTATTATAATTTAATTAAAAACCATCCATCATCGAACTTTACCCGATTCCACCATTGGTTTTTCGCAGGTTCCCTTCTTTTTTGTCTACCTAGTATTTCTAAAGAACCCAACACATTAATGCTTATCGGTTTTGCATCGTTATTGGCTATATTTTACCTCATCGGAAAACAAAATTTCTTTTTGAACAACAATCAAAACCGAAATGCGTATTGGCTCATTGGAAAAGCCGGCACACTATTTCTACTCTTTATTCTTAGTTTCAAATTTCCATGGAACGAAATAGGAAGAGAAAATGAGAAGTTAAATCAATTGGATTCATTGGTATGGATCACACTTTTCATAACAGCAATTGTACTATTGTATATACACCTAAAGAAAACCGAACTTTTAAAAATCAATCCTGTAAGCCTTGGATTTGTCCTCATTACGATTTTGTATAGTCTCGCAGGAAATGAAAACGCCTTTATTATTACTGTCGTTAATATATTTGTTCTCGCTATTGGTGTTTCAGAAATTAGAAATGGAGCCGAAAGCAACAGTCTATACAAACTCAACTTCGGGTTACTGATTATTTCCATATTAACCATTTGCAGGTTTTTCGATACCAATATGAGTTTCGTTGTTCGAGGCGTATTATTTATCGGTATCGGTCTTGGTTTCTTTCTGATGAATTACTATCTACTAAAAAAACGCAAACAAAATGAAAACTAAAACCCTAGTCCTTATAGCATTTTTTGTTATGGTTTTTGCGCAACTTGCTGTTCCAGTTCAAATGGTAACGCACAACAATGACGTACTGGAAACCGGAAAATTGTACAAATTCAAAACACAACCTATTGATCCCTATGATCCCTTTAGAGGTAAATACATCAACCTATCATTTGAAGAAGATGATCTTTTCATCAAAAAAGAAATTCCAACAGCCAATGCTATTTATGCCACGCTTACCACTGAAAAAGGGTTCGCAAAAATCAGTAAAATTAGTAACCAAAAACCAAAAAGTGGTGATTACATTAAACTGAATGACGTTAGAATGTATAAAACTGTAGACCAATATCAAGTACTTTTAAACTTTCCTTTCGATCGCTTTTACATGAACGAATACAAAGCACCCGAAGCAGAAAAACAATACAACCAAGCCGTATCAGCAATACAAAACAATGTGTATGCATTGGTCGCTGTAAAAGATGGAGAGGCAATTGTGAAAGATGTAATTATTAACAACATTTCAATCAAAGAATACAGCAAGCAAAAGACTAAAAAAGAAAAGCCACTCTAAAGAGTGGCTTTTCTAACGAATTAATCTTCTAAAATTAAAGAACAAATTCTAAATGGAGTTAAAATTTTGAAAAATAGTGAAACAGATGTGGTATTAACTTTTAAAAAACATTTGACTTTTGTCCCCAATCTAATAGTTTTTTGTAGTATTCTGTTCTCTAGGTTTTTTAATTCATTCTTTTTAAGATTAGATTCTAGTTAGTTTGCTTGTTCAATTAAAACTTATATGTCAAAAGTATATCAGATATCTGAATGTAGTGTACGGTTTTTCCGCATTTCTTGTTAAACTTTAGATTTTTCTTACTTTTGAAAAAAATAACACTCAATGCAACTCGTATTCGCTTCCAACAATAAAAACAAGATCAAGGAAATTCAACAATTAGTTCCTTCACATATTAAAGTAGTAAGTCTTGAAGATATCGGATGTTTTGTAGATATACCTGAAACGGCTACTACTATAGAAGGCAATGCCCTACTTAAAGCCAATTATGTAACCGAGCATTTTGGATATCCCTGCTTTGCCGATGATAGCGGATTGGAAATTGATGCTTTAAACGGTGAACCCGGAGTTTACTCTGCTCGTTATGCCGGACCACAAAGAAGTGATGAGGATAATATGAATAAGGTATTAAGCCTACTGGAAAATGAAACCAACCGCAAAGCCAACTTTAAAACGGTCATCGCACTAAATATAAATGGTGAACAACATCAATTCACCGGAATTATTAATGGAACCATAATGACCGAAAAGAAAGGCAACAATGGATTCGGTTATGATCCTATTTTCACTGCTGATGGATACTCCAAAACTTTCGCCGAACTCACTTTGGAAGAAAAATCGGCTATAAGTCACCGTGGTAAAGCGGTAAAATCATTGATTTCTTACTTAGAATCTCTTTAATTTTTTTGATAAATTCTCAACAAACCCACGCTTAAATCTGTAATTCTTCAATCTTTTTCAACATCCATTTTTATAAATTATTGATTATCAAAGATTAATAAAATCACAAATAAAAAGATTCTGCTAGTTTATATCGTTTATAAACACTACTTTTGCACCCAATTTAAAAATAGATAATGAATAAATTTGAACAATTAGGATTGAATGAATCGCTACTGCTGGCGGTTAAAGATCTAGGATTTGAGAATCCGTCAGAAGTACAGGAAAAAGCGATTCCAATACTATTGGAGCAAAACACAGACATTGTTGCATTGGCACAAACTGGAACAGGTAAAACAGCCGCTTTCGGCTTTCCGTTAATCCAGAAAATCGACGCTGATGACAAAAGCACTCAAGGCTTAATTTTATCGCCAACACGTGAACTTTGTTTACAGATCACTAACGAGATTAAACAATATTCAAAATACATTAAGGGCTTACACACCGTTGCGGTTTATGGTGGTGCAAGCATTACCGAGCAGGCGCGTGAAGTAAAAAGAGGTGCACAGATTATTGTGGCTACTCCAGGACGTATGCAAGACATGATCAATCGTGGGCTTGTGAACATTAAAAACATTAACTTTTGTGTGCTTGATGAAGCAGATGAAATGTTAAACATGGGATTCTATGACGATATCTGTTCGATATTATCAGACACTCCGGATGAAAAAAACACATGGTTATTCTCGGCTACTATGCCTCAGGAAGTAGCAAGAATTGCAAAACAATTCATGCACAATCCTCAAGAAATCACTGTAGGTACTAAGAACTCAGGTTCTTCAACAGTATCTCACGAATTCTACATGGTAAACGCTCGTGACCGTTATGAAGCATTAAAACGTTTAGCAGATGCTAATCCAGATATTTTCTCGGTAGTATTCTGTCGTACAAAACGTGATACACAATCTATTGCTGAAAAATTAATCGAAGACGGATACAACGCTGCGGCTTTACATGGTGATTTATCTCAGGCACAACGTGACGGGGTAATGAAAGCATTCCGTGGTCGTCAAATTCAAATGTTGGTTGCTACCGATGTTGCTGCTCGTGGAATCGACGTAGACAATGTAACTCACGTAGTAAACTATCAGTTACCAGATGAAATCGAAACTTACAACCACCGTTCTGGCCGTACAGGTCGTGCAGGTAAATTAGGTACATCTATTGTTATCGTAACGAAGAGTGAAATCCGTAAGATTCACGCGATTGAAAAAATCATTAAACAAAAGTTTGAAGAAAAATCAATCCCTAGCGGAATCGAAATCTGTGAAATCCAGTTATTGCACTTAGCGAACAAAATACACGATACGGAAATTGATCACGAAATCGACAACTATTTACCAGCTATCTATGAAGTTTTCCAAGACTTAACTAAAGAAGAATTGGTAAAAAGAATGGTTTCTGTTGAATTCAACCGTTTCTTATCGTACTACAAATCAAAACGTGACTTATCAAGTCAAGGTGGAGAAAGAGGCGAAAGAAGTTCGGAACCAAGAGAAATCAGAGCTGGTGATCCAGTACGTTACTTCATCAATATCGGTGCAAGAGATGATTTCGATTGGATGCAATTGAAAGACTTCTTAAAAGAAACATTGGAATTAGGTCGTGATGACGTATTCAAAGTTGATGTTAAAGAAGGATTCTCTTTCTTTAATACGGATGGTGAGCACACTGCCAAAGTAATGGAAGTATTGAATGGATTCGACCTTAACGGAAGAAGAATCAACGTTGAAATTTCTAAAAATGACGGTGGAGGAAATTCTTCACGTCGTGACCACAACGGAAGAAATTCTGGTGGAAGAAGAGAAGGCGGATTCAGAGGTGAAAGAAGTTCTTCTCCAAGAAGAGAAGGTGGTTTTGGCGGAAGAAGCGAATCGCGTTCGTCTGACAGAGCTCCAAGAACAGAAAGACGTGGCGAAGGAAGAACTTCAGAAAGAAGAAATGATTCTTCAGACAGAGCTCCAAGAAACGAAAGACGTCCTGGTTCTATCCAAAGACGTTCTGACTCTCCAAGCGCTCCAAGAGAAAGAAGACCAAGAAGAAGCTAAACGATTTCCTATTGAATAAAAGGCCAGTGCCTTTTATGAAATAAAGTTGTTAATTTTCTTTTAAATCATAGTGAAACTACAAAATATCTAGTACTTTTAGAACTTCTAAAAATCAGTATGAAATATTTTGTAGTTTTCTTTTTGACCCTACTTTTCTCCCCGGTATTCTCTCAAGAAACAACCGTTAAAGGAACCATTATAAACGACAACACCTTAGTTCCCATAAGTAATGCGAACATTGTTAACACCAATAAAGTAAGAGGAGCCATTTCGGATAATGATGGTAATTTCGAAATCAATGCCGATGTTAACGACATACTATTAATTTCCTGCTTAGGCTTCCAGTCTATAGAAGTTAGAGTTACCAACGATTGGATAAAAAACCGTACTTCGCGAATTACACTAATCGAAAAAGCCTATGCTCTACAGGAGATTGTCATAGCTCCTTATACATTGACCGGTTATCTGGAAGTGGATGCCAAACTAATCCCGGAACGAGAAAATTACTGGTATTCTATTGCCGGTTTAACCAAAAGATATGAAGGTGGTGAAAACTCTCCCAATGCCTTCTCCCGTGTAATGGGCTCCTTATTCAATCCTGCCGATGCCTTGTATAATTTCTTTGGTAAAAAACCGAAGGAATTGAAAAAACTACGTGAATTAAAGAAAGACGACAATCTACGCACAATACTACAAACAACGTATGACCGTCAAACCATTTACGCGATGTTAGGAATCAACGAAAAGGAATTACAAGAAATCTTAACGCGTTGTAACTATTCTGAAGCGTTCATGAAAAGCGCCAATGACCTTCAGGTTTTGGATGCCGTAAGTGGATGCTACGAAGAATACAAAGTACTCAAGAAAAAATAAGTCGGTTTCTTGCAACTAATCCGTCATTATAAGAGTCTTCTCTGGCTGGTACTGTTTGGTTACTTTTTCTGGTTAATGCTGGAAATTACACTCAAATACATACCCCTAAGTGCTCAAGTGGCTTTCCTGAATATCAAACAAACCGAAGTTTTAGGCGTTCCCTTATATCTTCCGATATTCTATGCACATGTATTGACCTCGGTATTTTGCCTGTTGGCAGGATTTACACAATTCAACAACAACCTACTCAATACAAAACCTCGCATTCACCGTTGGATGGGCAAACTATACGTGGGAACCATTCTATTGTTTGCGGCACCTTCAGGTTTATTTATTGGTTGTTTTGCCAATGGCGGACTCATTTCCAAAATATCGTTTGTGTTGTTAGCCGTTTTGTGGTTTTATTTCACGCTGAAAGCATTCACTTCCATCCAACAAAGAAATATCGCAGCACATCAAAAATTCATGTACCGCAGCTTTGCTTTAACCTGTTCGGCAATTACCCTACGTTTATGGAAAGTTATTTTGGTATATTTGTTCCAACCTTCCCCCATGGATGTCTACCAAATCATTGCGTGGTTGGGATGGATACCGAACCTACTAATTATAGAATTCTATCTCTTTAAAAGATTTAAAATATGAAAAAACTACTTGTTGTTTCCGCACTTTTTGCTGTCTTGGTTTCTTGTAAAAAAGAAGCTGAAAAACCATTGGCACAAAAAGAAACCGTTGTCAAAGATGCCGAACAATTCAAAGAACTGTATGGCAACTGGGTGGGCGATTTCATTGCTGAAGAATACGACACGGTGGGCGAATTCGTTCACTCCAATAAAATCAACATTGTTATCAAAAACATTGTGGGCAATCAAGTAATCGGACATAATTTAGTAGCCGGAAACAATCGCGTTTTAACTGGTGAAGTCAATGTAGTCGATTTGGGTGAATTTAAGTTCCTGCTGAAAGAACCCGGTGATAGCAAACGTGACGGTGTATTTACCTTTACCATTAAAAATGACACCCTTGCAGGAGAATGGATTCCTAATAACCCAAAAGCAGTTGTTAAAAAAAGAGTCTACAAACTGACCAAACAAAAATTTGCCTACAATCCGAATCTGATGTTACCTAATGATGAAGACTACACACAATTCATGGACCAATATTCGATGAAAATAGACACGGTTGAATATGAAACGGAAGATGGCGAAAAAGAAACCTATGAAGATCAACTCTACAGAACGGCGTCGGATATTGTAACCAAATTAAACTCCTCCACTACGCTCTTAAAAGAAAGCGATGTAAAGAATCTTAAAAAATTGGAACTGGAAATCCTACGCAATACTATTTTTGCACGTCATGGTTATACGTTCAAAAAGAAAACCTACCGTCAGTTCTTTGATCCGGTAGACTGGTACGTACCGGTTTCTGATGATGTAGCCAACGAATTAACGGTAATTGAAAAACAAAACATCAAATTATTACAGCGTTTTGAGAAATATGCTGAAGAGAATTATGATACTTTCGGAAGGTAACACATTTATAAAACACGGAAAGAAATACACAATATCTCAAAGCATTGCTATTTCCTTCTAATGCATGGCATAAAGAAGAGATTAATTAGAGTTAAATCAACCTTTTTTTCATAGTTATAATCCAAATGTTCAAAAAATTCACAGTCGTATTTACCTTATTATTTACATCATTGCTATTGGCACAAATAAAAACCCGCCCAATAATTCCTTACCGTGACGGGAACAAATGGGGATTTTGCGATACCCTCGGAAAAACAATTGTTGCTCCTTATTTTGATGAGTTAGTCGATATGAACTATTCTATTTTTGAATTCAACTTGGGAAGATTTGTTGCCAAAAAAAACAATGAATTCTTTGTGGTTGATCAAAAGAATCAATTAGTACTAGCACCAACCAAAGCCTATGATTTCGTCAAAATCAATCCTTATAACAGTAAGATGATTGAATTGTACAAAAACAACAAAATGGGGTTTTGCTTTAGTGAAAAAGAGAAATCCTTACCCGAATACGACGAGTTATTTCCGGATATTGAGGGGCGTGTAATTGTCAAAAAAGACAACAAATTCGGCGTAGTCAATTACTTTAATAAGACTATCGTACCAATTCAGTACATTACCTTACATCGAGATAGCCGATACGATACTCTAATCAAAACCCATTTGAAGTTCAAATGGTATTATCAAGATGCCGATCAGAAAGAAGGCTATATCGAGGATCAAATGGTAATGGCAAAAAGCCAAACGAACGAAGAAGATGACGTTGTATTAACGAAAACAATTTCCGATATCGATATAAGAGGTTTGAACTCCCATGACGAAAAACGACTATTCAAACAGTATGACAAAATAGAAAGTGTAAGAAATTCGAATTTCTATTTGGTATATTCAAACAACAAAGTAGGCGTTTTTGATATCGAAAAAGAAGCGTTAGTACTAGCTGTCGAATACGACAACATTGAAACATTCTTGCTTGAAAAAATCTATTTTAAAGCAATCAAAAACAATGAAATAACAGTATTAAACAATCGCTTTGAGAAAATCAACACCTTTGCTATTGATGATTTGTACTACGATAGAAAGGTATCCAACTTTGTCTTTGTACAATCGGGCAAAAAAGGCATCTTTTACTTTAACAATTACTACAAATACATCCCAGCCAAATATACCGATATCCTAGAATACCATTCAATACCAATTTCTAGGGCGTGGAATTTTACCGTATTTAAAGTAAAGAATCCTGATGGAACTATTGGTTTTGTAGGAGAAAATGGCGTTGAATATTTTAAAAACTAATAGACAACTACTTTTGGCTGTGTAACGACTCCAAATACTTCTGGGTAATAAAATCAATGTCTTTGATGGATTTTCGGGTCCAATCGATGCGTTTTTCCATCAATTCGGCTTCGGTGAGTTGCCATGGTATATCGGAATGACGCAATCGGGTTGATACATTCTGGAGTATTATGGCCGCTGAAACGGAGATGTTCAAACTTTCGGTGAAGCCCACCATTGGGATTTTCATAAAACCATCCGCTTGCGACAGCACCTCATCGGACAAACCATGACGTTCGGTTCCGAAAAACAAAGCCGAAGGTTTTGAAATGTCAAAGTCTTCCAGCAAACAGTCGTTTTCGTGCGGTGTAGTGGCTATGATTTGATATCCTCTTTCTTTTAAATTGGTAATACAATCCTGATTGTTCCCAAAACGGTGAATGTCTACCCATTTTTCGGCGCCCAATGCAATTTCCTTATCGATGGCTTTTCCAAATCGCTGTTCTACCACATGCAATTCCTGAATCCCGAACACTTCACAACTGCGCATTACGGCACTTGTATTGTGCAATTGGTACACATCTTCACAAACAACAGTAAAATGTTTGGTGCGCTGTGATAAGACTCTCAAAAAACCCTCTTTGCGGCTTTCGGTGATGAAACCTTCTAAATAACGTAAATAGTTTTCGTCCTGGAATAACGATTGCATTTTGAATGGTATTTATGTATTTTCGGCAAAATAAAGCGTAAAAAGTGAACAAAACAATAAAATGGTTCGGTATTATAACCCTAACTGTACTTGCTGTTGTACTTACTATCCATTTTTGGACAACTAAAGACTACTACAAGCCAGGTGAAAACGGAGAAAAAAACTGTAGTATTGGAGAAACATTCCAAATAGAATTAATCACCAATGGATCGACAGGTTATTCCAATTGTTGGATCAACGAACAGCATTTCAAACATGTTCAATTAATCCAATCCGAATACCATCCCAGTTGGAATGAATCATTGGGTTATGTTGGAGCGGGAGGAACAATGGTATATACGTTTAGTGCGGTTTCCAAAGGAATAGATACTTTGAAAGTAGCGGCCTGCCCAACCGCCAGAGAAGGCAAAAAATGCAGTGACTTCAACGAAACCAATACAGCACCTCACAATCGTTTTGTTATTACAGTAGAGCACTAAAAAGGAGTTCTACTTACTTAATAACGAGTTCACCTAATTAAGTAACGAGTTCACCAAACTCGATTCGTAGTTCACCAAACTAAGTAACTAGTTCACATCTTTTAGTTTATAGTTCACGTTACTTAATAACTAGTTCTCATCTTTTAGTTTATAGTTCACGTTACTTAATAACTAGTTCACATCTTTTAGTTTATAGTTCACGTTACTTAGTAACTAGTTCTCATCTTTTAGTTTATAGTTCACATTACTTAATAACTAGTTCTCATCTTTTAGTTTATAGTTCACGTTACTTAATAACTAGTTCACATCTTTTAGTTTATAGTTCACGTTACCCTACTACTATTTTGAGTAAATTGCGTGAAGGATCTCGTCTGAGGACGAGACAAGTTAAGCGGAAAGCCCACAGTGAGGAACGAACGAGGACTTGCAGCGCATAGCCTGACCCGCAGGGACACGCCCAAAATAGTAAATATGAAAAAGAAAATAGTAGTTTTAACCGGAGCCGGCATGAGTGCCGAAAGTGGTATCAATACGTTTAGAGATTCGAACGGATTATGGGAAAACCACGATATCATGGAAGTGGCTTCGCCCGAAGGCTGGCGCAAAAATCCGGCCTTAGTCTTGGATTTTTACAATAAGCGCAGAGCACAGTTGAAGGAAGTAAAACCCAATCGCGGACACGAGATTCTAGCCGAAATGGAACAAGAATACGAAGTACAGATTATCACCCAAAACGTAGACAACCTGCACGAAAAAGCAGGAAGCACCACCATTTTGCATTTGCATGGCGAACTGACCAAAGTACGAAGTGTTGCTGATGAACAGTATATACTGGATTGGACCGAAGATTTGCATTTGGGCGAAACCGATGCTAACGGTCACCAATTACGACCCCACATTGTTTGGTTTGGTGAAGCGGTTCCTGCCATTGAAGACGCCATTCCCATGATGGAAGAGGCAGACGTAGTAATAATCATTGGTACTTCCTTACAGGTATATCCTGCCGCCGGATTGATGCACTATGCACCACCCCATGTTCCGGTGTATTATATCGACCCGAAACCCGCCACCATTTACGATTTGGCCAATCCACTGAAAGTACTAGCGATGAGTGCAAGTGAAGGGATGGAGAAAGTTAGGAGTTATAAATTATGAGTTATAAGTTATGAGTTGTGAGTGAATAGTCTTTAGCGCTTAGCAAATAGCGCTTAGCGTTTCTTAACAAGGCAAATAATTTCATCACAAGAAATTTGTTTCATCATTTTATGGAATAAAAATTCATTATTGAAGAATAATTACCATGCACTATCGACTAAGAACTAAGGACTAAATACTAACAAAAAAATAACAACTCATAACTTATAACTCATAACTTATAACTATTTTTGCGCTTTCTTAAACAACACACAACACAATGCAACTAACTGAATTGAATGCTATTTCGCCTATTGATGGTCGTTATAGAACTAAAACTGTTTCACTTTCCCCTTATTTTTCTGAAGAAGCGTTAATCAAATACCGCGTATTGGTTGAAGTAGAATATTTCATTGCGCTTTGCGATGCCGGTATTCCACAACTAAGTGGTGTGGCAAAAAGTTTGTATGCCGATTTGAGAAAGATCTATGAAGATTTTTCAACCGAAGATGCGTTATGGATTAAAGAAACGGAGAAAACAACCAATCACGACGTTAAAGCAGTTGAATACTTCATCAAATCAAAATTTGACACTTTAGGTTTACAACAATACAAAGAGTTTATCCACTTCGGACTAACCTCACAAGACATCAACAATACTGCTATTCCATTATCGACAAAAGAAGCTTATGAAAAAGTATACCTTCCTTCGTTGATGAATGTAGTTTCCAAACTGAAAGAATTAAGTGTAGAATGGGCAAACATTCCAATGCTAGCCAGAACGCACGGGCAACCGGCCTCTCCTACTCGTTTAGGAAAAGAAATTTTGGTATTTGTGGAGCGTTTGGAAGAACAAATGCGTTTGTTGTATAACATTCCGTTCGGTGCTAAGTTTGGTGGTGCTACCGGAAACTACAACGCACACAAAGTAGCCTATCCTTCGAACGACTGGAAGGCTTTCGGAACGCAATTCGTTGAAGAAGTATTAGGATTACACCATTCGTTCCCTACAACACAGATTGAACATTACGATCATTTTGCTGCCTTTTTTGATGCATTGAAGCGTATCAATACGATTTTGATTGATTTGGACAGAGATATCTGGACGTATGTTTCGATGGATTATTTCAAACAGAAAATCAAAGCCGGAGAGATTGGATCTTCTGCGATGCCACATAAAGTTAACCCGATTGATTTTGAAAACTCGGAAGGGAATTTAGGAATTGCCAATGCGATCTTCGAACATTTATCGGCGAAATTGCCTATTTCGAGATTGCAACGTGATTTGACTGACAGTACTGTATTGAGAAACATTGGAGTTCCAATGGGGCATACCATCATTGCTTTTGAAGCGACTTTAAAAGGATTGAACAAGTTATTACTAAACGAAGAGAAGTTTGCTGAAGACTTAGAGAAAAACTGGGCAGTAGTTGCCGAGGCGATTCAAACCATTCTAAGAAGAGAAGGTTATCCTAATCCGTATGAGGCTTTGAAAGATTTGACCAGAACGAATTCGGTCATCAACAAAGAATCGATTCATGCATTTATTGAAACCCTGCAGGTTTCCGATAGCATCAAAGCAGAATTGAAAGTAATCACACCCAGTAATTATTTAGGAATTTAATCCTTTTTTATACAATACAAAATCCCGCTAATATCCTTAGCGGGATTTCTTTTTAAACTAACTCCCTGAAAAACAATCAATAAGTTTAACATTTTAAAAGGAAAAACCGTACAATACTACATCATAAAGTTGCTACTTTTATTGTAGGAAAGCAGCGGTTAAGTGCATTCCTGATTGATTTGACTATTGCAATAAGCGTATAAATAGTAACACTAATTTTTTCGATACCCGGCTACAAGGTATTGAGTCCTTAATTTTCTGTGTCAAAGAAGTAATTAAGCTAAAAATCCACAACTACAATTGTGGATTTTCTGTTATAGCGCACTTACAAATATTCTCCATGTTGTGTGATATCCAAACCAAGTTCTTCTTTGTCTTCACTCACTCTTAATGGCGTAATTTTATTGACTACAAAAAACAACAAATACGACATCACAAAAGAGAAAACAGCAACGATGACCAACACAATTAGATGATTGACAAATAATTTCGTTTCACCGAAGAACAACCCTTCGTATTCAATTGCGGGATTGATTTTCTTCGATGCGAAGACTCCAGTAAGCACCATTCCCACCATACCACCTACTCCATGACAACTGAACACATCCAGTGCATCATCTATCTTTCCTTTAGGGAATTTTAGAACCACTATATTACTCACTATACTACTAATCAAACCGATGAATATGGCATGAGGAATACTAACAAATCCAGCTGCCGGAGTAATGGCTACTAAGCCTACAACAGCACCGATACAGGCTCCCATAGCGGATAGTTTATGTCCGAGTATTTTATCGAAGAAAACCCAGGTCATGGAAGCAGTTGCAGCTGCTACCGTGGTTGTTGACAATGCCTGAACCGCCAATGGATTAGCTCCCATTGCAGAACCAGCGTTGAATCCGAACCATCCAAACCATAGTAAGCCTGTACCTAAAAGAACATAGGTTATTCGTGCTGGATTATTTTTAGGATTTTTACGTTTCCCTAAGAACATGGCTCCGGCTAATGCAGCCCATCCGGCGCTCATGTGAACAGCCACACCTCCTGCAAAATCAAGTACACCCATGTTAAAGAAAAGTCCGTCAGGATGCCACGCACAGTGCGTTAGAGGAGCATAAACCAATAAGATGAACAAAACCATAAAGAGTAAATACGCCCAGAACCGAATTCGTTCGGCAAAAGCACCTGTTATCAAAGCCGGTGTAATAATGGCAAACTTCGCTTGAAATAAAGCAAACAAAAGCAACGGAATAGTGGGTGCCAATCCCCAAGAGGAGTTTATCCCAACATTATTAAAGAATAAATTATCCAATGGATTTCCTACGATACCGTACCATGAATCGCCAAATGATAATCCGTAACCAACAATAACCCACAAAATACTCACGATCACCATAGCCATAAAACTTTGGAGCATCGTACTAATCACATTTTTCTTTCCGACCATTCCGCCGTAGAAAAACCCTAAGCCTGGAGTCATTAATAAGACCAATGCAGTAGCGACAATCATCCAAGCCGTATCACCGCTGTCAAATTGTACTTTAGTGGAATTGATCGTGTTAGATGATTCAAAATCAACCAACAAAGAGACGAACGCCAATGTTACTAGAACAAAAGCTAAAAAAAACTTTCTTTTCATAGGCAAAACATTTAAAAATCATTTTAAATATATTACACCCATCAAAAACAACCTAATTACAATTGTACTTTTATTATTTTAAAGATTTACCCCGTTAAAAAATAGGGTATCAAAAATTAATAATTGAAAAAATAAGAATTAAGCAATGCAAAACAACCGTATTTTCTTTTTCAGATAATAAACTCCTATATTTGAATCCAATCCATTTCATACTATGAAAACCCTATCAAAAGACCAAAGCCACTCCAAAGAATCCTATTTATATATGCTATCCAAAGTTTTTGAAAGAACTTCTTATTATGGAATCAGAAGCTTTTTGGTCTTATATATGTTAGAAAACTTACATCTACATCAAGATGAAGCAGTAAAAATCTACGGCATCTTTGCCTCTAGCATCATTATATCTCAAATTTTAGGAGCACTTTTAGGTGATTTATTGATCGGAAACAGAAGAGCGCAACTTATTGGGGGTTGCTTACAATTGATTGGAACTTTGGTACTCTTGGTTCCAACATCTCTGGGGCTATACCTTGGCTTAGGTTTATTATCATTAGGTTCAGGCTTATTTTCACCCAATTTACTTGCCCAATTTGGAAAACTGTATCACAACAAAAAGGCAATCATGGATGGTGCCTTTACCTCCTTTTACACCTCCATCAATATTGGCGCAATACTAGGAGCATACCTCCTAATGATGATTGTATCAAACAATTACCTATTGGGTTTAATAACCAGCTCAATTTTCATGTTGGTTTCCATCATTATTTCATTTTGCATTGATTCAAAAAACAACGAACAGCAATTCGTATTAATTCCAAGCGATACTAACAAAAAAGCTTTGCGTATATTATTTTCAGTCTTCCTATCGATTTCATTTTGGTATTTATACAATACCTATAGTGATCGATTTTATGAAATCATAAGTAACCTAAGAAATACTTCAACATTTAATGAATTTGCCTATATCTACAGTATTAATACCGTATTTATACTACCTGTTGGAATCTTCTTTAGTGTTATTTGGTCCTTTTATTATTTAGATTCTAAAATAAAATTAAGTATCGGCTTCCTATTCGTCGCAATCGCAATGTCTGTATATGCATTTATCGGAGAAAACATTCCCGATCTTATTGCATCAAGTTTATTGATAACATTGGCTGAAAACCTAATAAGCCCAATTCTTCTTTCTGTTGTCACCAAAAATACCAATCCCAAGTATCTGGCTTTAACCCAAACGTTGTTATTACTACCGTCATTTCTAATTTCGGCCGCATTTACCAATGGTTATTTACTACCAAATTATTTCAAGCCAAGTATTGTATTAGCCACTTTAATTGGCATCAGCCTACTTGTTGTCATTTATCTGAACAAGAAAAAGGCAATTTCCTCCATTTGAAAAAAACATAAAAAAAGGGATTCGTTCAACGAATCCCTTTTGGTATGAATAGCTTACAAATATTATCTTGAATAATTAGGTGCTTCTTTTGTAATGGTCACGTTATGCGGATGGCTTTCACCAATTCCGCTAGCAGTGATTCTAACGAAACGACCTGTAGTTTGTAATGTTTCGATGTCTTTAGCACCACAATACCCCATTCCGGCACGAAGTCCGCCAACAAACTGCAACATACTTTCGTTCAATTCTCCTTTGTAAGGAACCCGACCAACGATACCTTCCGGAACTAGTTTTTTCACATCGTCTTCCACATCTTGGAAATAACGATCTTTTGAACCTTCTTTCATCGCTTCTACAGAACCCATTCCACGGTACGATTTGAATTTTCTACCTTCGAAAATTATAGTTTCCCCTGGAGATTCTTTGGTACCAGCCAATAAAGAACCCAACATCACACAATCAGCACCTGCTGCAATTGCTTTCGGAATATCACCCGTATAACGGATACCACCATCAGCAATAACAGGAACACCGGTACCGCGTAAAGCAGCAGCCACTTCCAACACCGCTGAAAACTGAGGAAAACCTACACCAGCCACTACACGAGTAGTACAAATAGAACCCGGTCCGATACCCACTTTAACAGCATCGGCACCATTTTCAGCTAGATACAAAGCTGCTTCCGGAGTAGCGATATTACCCACTACAACATCCAATTGAGGAAATTTAGCTTTTACCAATTTTAATACGTCCACCACACCTTTTGTATGTCCGTGAGCTGTATCAATAATTACAGCATCTACACCTGCATTTACTAAAGCTTCGGCTCTGTCTACTGCATCGGCAGTAACACCTAAAGCAGCAGCAACACGCAAACGTCCGAACTGATCTTTATTGGCATTTGGTTTCTGGGTTAATTTGGTAATATCTCTGAAAGTGATTAAACCGACTAATTTATAATCCGCATTAACTACGGGAAGTTTTTCAATTTTATTGCCTTGCAGAATCTCTTCAGCTTGAGCTAAGGTAGTTCCTTCTGGAGCAGTTACCAGGTTTTGAGAAGTCATTACTTCGGTTATTGCTCTTTCATTATTCTTTTCGAAACGCAAATCGCGATTCGTAACGATTCCTTTCAATTCTTGACTTTCATCTACAACAGGTATACCGCCGATACTAAATTCACGCATCACCTGTTTTGCATCGCCAACAGTAGCAGTCAAAGGCAAAGTAACAGGATCGATAATCATACCGCTTTCCGCACGTTTTACTTTGCGTACTTCAGCTGCCTGCTTTTTAATTGACATGTTTTTATGCAACACACCAATACCGCCTTCTTGAGCCATAGCAATAGCCATAGCGCTTTCAGTTACCGTATCCATAGCAGCAGATACAATAGGTGTATTTAATGTAATGTTTTTTGAGAATTTCGTTTTGATACTTACTTCGCGAGGGAGAATTTCTGAATAGTTAGGAACCAACAGAACGTCGTCATAGGTTAAACCTTCTCCGACAATTTTAGCAGTGTGTGCTTTCATGTTGCAATTTGTAGTTGTAGTTAAATTGCATGCAAATATAGTAAAATTATCTGAACGAGAAAAACCGTTTTAACTTCTCTTTAAAAAACAAATTCCAATGTGGTATACAACACTCGTGGTTCTGAAGGAATGATTCCAGGTCCAGGGTATCCTGTTGCTCTTCTTGTAAAATACCAGTTATTGGTTACGTTATTAATTCCTGCTTCCAATTTGAAACGCTTCCACTTATACGATGCTGAAAAATCCATCACATAATAGGAAGGGATTTCGCCGAAAATACCATAGGTGTTATCATTAGGATCTGTAGTCCTGTTGTAAGCATCTGTGAATTGAGAAGACACATAGCTTAGTTGCGTACTGGTTAAAAAGTTTTTATAACCAACACCCATACCCATCTTAACATTATACAATGGTACAAATTCTACTTTATTCCCTTTCACATTCGGTCGGTCGGATTTTAAATATTCCGATTGAGTTATAGACGTATTGGAGAAAATTTCCCAAGCCAAATTTTCATTTCCTTTGAAGAATGTTTTTTGCAAATTCCAGTTCACAATCGACTCTAATCCGTAAGTTATACCCGTTCCGACATTATCTCTCAATCGAACAGTTGTATTGGAACCGTCAGGATTCCGAGCTTCAAATTCTCCAATTTTATCATCATAATACAATCCGAAAGCACTTACGTCAAACGTAATTGTAGTACCAATTCTACCTCTTGCTCCGAAATCAGAACTATATCCTTTCTCATCGGTAATATTTTCATCGATAGCCTGACCTGCACTTGCGGTTCGAATATCATTAAACGTAACCGAACGATAGTTTTGCGAAACATTTCCATAAAACTCTACTGTATTCCCTTTCGGTTTATAGCTTAGCCCAACTCCCAGCAATAAGAAGTTTCTCTCTTTCACATTATTTTCAGTAAAAGTCTCATCCAAAATAACATTTCCTGCTAGATCGCGATTGATTCTTCTATAGCTTCCGTTAGCCTGTGTTTTAATCACTTCATAACGGAAACCCGGCGTAATTGAAAACACTGGAGATAGTCTAAAAATATTCTCTCCAAAAAGCGCAATATTCAAATTGGGATACTTATAGGATGATTGAGTTCCGTAGAAAGGAAACTCATCGGTAGCCAGTTCAAAATCCGCATCGCTTCCTGAGCTTCCCGGTCCTTGAAGTCCGGAATTATCCGATTGATAATATTTAGCTCCCAATAAAAATGCACTATTATTACCCAATAGATTGTATTTTTTCAAGTAACGCGTTTCCACACCCCAATTGACAAATTCACCAATAATCAAATCGCGTTCTGTTCCTGGAACATCCGCATTCGAGACACGATTTGATCGATACCCCAATGCTTTTCTGGACGCATCCAATCCAAAAAATTGAACCGAAACATCGGCATCGTTATCAAATTTATGTTTCAGGCGCAATGCGAAAAGATTCCAATTGATATCAAACCAGTTTCTCGAACGATTACTTTGAGTTGGATCCTGATTGAACATAAAATCAGTTAAACCACCTGCCTGTTTCGCGAGATAATCAAAGTGTGTATAGTCGAAATGCAATGAAGTTTTTGGAGTAAACTGATAATTCAGATTAGCAAAGAATGTTTTAGCATCAAAATTAGAATTCGGACGAAAACCATTACCTTGCTTATAATTGTAAAAAGAATAGTAACTAAATTTACCTTTCGTTCCGCTTAAGCTGGTGAAATTCGAATAGAAACCGTAAGTAGCACCTGTAAAACGACTCGTTACTTCCATTTCTTTTTGAGCGGGTTTTTTTAATTTAAAGTTAACCATACCACCAAACTGAGTACCATATTGCAACGATGCTGCTCCACGTACAATTTGAATTTCTTCCAAGGCTTCGGTTGGAGTTGCATAATAACTTTCCGGATAACCCAATACATCTGCACTGATATCATAATCATTCTGGCGCGTATTAAAATTAGAAGTTCGGTTGGGATCCAATCCTCGGCCACCTATAGAAAGCTGCAAACCACCATCGTTACTTTCATTGATGGTCAAACCAACTACTTGGGAAAAAATCTGACGCGCATTATTAGTAGCCTTGTTGGCAGTAAGTTTATTCACCTGCACCACTTCGGTCTTCTTACCAGCATAAATAGCCGTTTCTTCAATATCCTTCAATTTACGAACGGATGTGAATTTATCGCGTTGTTTACTAATTACCACTTCTGACAAGTGTGTCAATTTTTCCAAGATCACGGTATTTTTAGTTGAAGTAGCAGTAAAAGATTTTTCAACCATTTGAAAATTGTCTTTATAGAAGACCAATTGGTGTTCTTTAGAATCCTTTACAGGAACAACAAAATTTCCTTCTTTATCAGTATTCGTTTTGTAACCACTATTCTTATCAAAAACCTCAACATATTCTAATTTCAAACCATTAGAAGATAGCACGGTTCCAGAAATTGCATTTTGAGCAAATCCCTTACAAGTTAATAACAATAGAACAACTAAAAATTTATAATCCTTTAATTTCATCTGTAAATGGAAGTATCCACGTTTTGTGTTTGAATGATTCTTTTTCTTTGGCCAAATCGACATTTGGATCGATATATCTTTGGCTTAAACGTCCGTTGAGTGCAACATAGCTTTCCACACGAACTTCGGGGCTTGCATACCCCATTTTTTTATAATAATCATGTAAAAAATGCGCGTACTCTAAGATAAAGTCAGGTTGAAAAGCCATTTGTTTTTCCTGAAAGGGCGTTAGAAATTCGCTATTTTCTACAAATAGTGTCTGTTTAGTTTTCGCATCGGTAACTTTAAATTGAGTATAACCCGACTTTTCCATTAGCATTACACGCCACGAGAAACGAAACCCTTCTTCGGTCCAAAACAACTCATCTGGATAAGCCAGATAGCGGAATGGAAAAACCAACTGTATTAGCAACAATGCAGCTACTATATACATTTTAGGTTTCGCAATTATTGGTATAACATTATCATTTTCAAATACACCTTCATCGATTCGCAACCAGTTTAGCATCTTTTGCAAAACCCTTTTATGAAAATCGGAGGAAAAGAAAATAAGCGTACTGATAATCATCACGTAAGGAAAAACCCCGATTGGGAATAGCATTTTAGTAAAGACGTGGAAGAACACCACCAATATAAAACCGAAAATTCTAGTTCTTCTGTACAACAATAAAAACGGAATGGATAAATCATATAAGGCTCCACACCAGCTGAAGGCATAGTGCGCCCAATTTTCCTTCAAAAACGGACCAACAATTGGCATTCCGGCATTCATGGGTAACCACATTTTAAGTGGCATCGCCTCCAACAACCAATCTGAATTGAGTTTTGCTAAACCAGCGTAAAAGTAGACAATACCCAGGATAATTTTGATAGCATCGACGGTCCATCTTGGAACACGTTGGAATGACAATTCCTTATGCTTATAGGCATCCACTGAATACGATGCATTGGCTGGCAAAAAAATCAACAAGAAAGCCACTACAGAAATAAAATAGTAGTGATTTAGATACGTTGTTTTATCGATAAGTTCGATATAAGTAAAACTCAAGAAGAACGTCGTTATAGCCATTTTGTATTTGTAACCTATAGCAACAAAAAGTGCCGATACGCCACAGATAAAAAATAAAACATAGGTAAAATCCCCTAATGGTTTTACCCAACCAAAACCATAATAAGTAAAATGGAATTGCGGTTTAATGTACAATTTATCGATCCAGTCGTAAGAGGCAAAACGGATAATACTAAAAAGCATCATTAAACCAAACGCCAGCCTGAAAAAAGCTAGCGTTGCGGTTTCTGTTGTAGTATTTAAATAATTTTTAAACTGTTCAATCATGATTAGTCGCCATCAGCATCAACATAATCCACTGTGATATTTAAAGCCGGCATCATGTCGGTTTTAAAATAGACAACATTCCATTGCAATTGGTCAAAAGCAGTAATCATCTTAGAGTTATCCAAAGTAACTTGTTCAGAGAAACTATCGTTTAGCTGTGCATTTGTATTGAAAATAGTAGTAAACTGATTATTGATGATATCACTTAGTTTCTGACCATTTTTCATTACATTCAAGTAATCCAAATACGCTTTCAAACCGTGACTTGTTGTTGCAGAAGCAAAGTATTTACCATTAAAGAAATCTTGAGTTGCTTTTACCCCTTCATTCAATAGTACTTTAGAAATATCATTTTTGTAATATCCTTCTACTTTACCAGCAAATGTAGTACCACTTGAGTACACACCTGCAGGAATCCCTACTTTTCCGGCACGTACATTCTTTTCATAATTCTTTACAAAAATATTAACCATTCGGTTTACAGAACTACTTGCAGTATTACCGTTACTTGCGATGAAAGTATTTCTGTAAGCTCCTTTCCAATCGTTAGTTAACAAATCTGCATTACTTTTCAATCGAGCAGACAAATCAGTTAAATATTGTTTGTATTTCACTGCATTTGAATTCGTAGTATAAAAACCAACGATAGCAGTATCATCTGCACCTAAGCCATTGATCATATAATCGAATGCTGGAAAACCTTGTCTACTGATTTGAGTTAAAGAAGTTAAATTATAACCTCCTGCAGCAATATTCGCTTCAATACCCGTAGCATCAGTTGGATAAATATTAGTGAAGCTTACGAAGCTTATTTCTTCCGCTTTACCAATTTCAAAGATAGAAACATATTGAAACGCTTTATAGGCTTCCAACCATGCTGTTCTTACTTCTGTCAATCCAGCAGTAGAAGGAGCAGCATTAAAGTCAGAAACTTTAGATTGTAACGTTGTAACCTTGGTTTGGTAATTTTCAAACGAAGGAATGATGATATTATCAGTCCAGCTTGTTAGCAAATCCGTTCTATTGTAACCATCGCCTGAAGATTCTGAACCACCATCACCTGAAGAACAAGCAATAATGACAGAAAGAAAACTGAATAAAGCTACTATTTTTTTCATTTTTTGAAAATTTTTGCAAAGTTACAAAAAAGCAGAGGAATTACTTCTTCTGCCTTTTTTTAATTTATGAAATTATAATGACTGCGCCTGAGCTACAGTAAATCCGAATTTAGTTGCGATTTTTTCTGCTAAACCATCGATATGAGTATTCAAGTAATCAATATCCCATAGACCTGGTCTAGGATCTGCAACTGTTCCTTTACCCGCCATTAACTCCGTTAAGATCGCATCTACTTCGGTTTTGGTCATGTATGGATTATTAGTCCCAGGCTTGTTTGTATAACGTAAGCTCATGATGAAACCATATCCTTCTGATAAAGCGTGGAATGCTTTGATACCATTATCACCAGCAGTTAATTTTGCTTTTCCTTCTTTTAAATAGTATACTGCTCTTACCGCAGGAACCAAAGCTAATTTTTCTTTAATGATATTGATTTGCTCGTTACGCGTTTTGTAATCACCTGCAGTAATAGCTGCTCTACCTTTTCTGAAAGCCGCATTGATATCCGCTTTTAGAGTATTGAAATCCGCATCAGCATTTACTTGGTTGATATAGCTATCCCAGTATTTTCCACCACCTGCACCGTAGATGTAACCGTAAGCCTCATCCCAAAGGTGTTCCATTTTAGTGTATCTATGCGTAACAATATTATCCCCGTCTTTTAGCTCAATAAACACTTTATCATCGTTGTCTTTTCGGTTTGTCCCTTCATCAAGAACATCTACACTTAAGTAGTTGTTTACCACTTGATCTAACAAACAAGCTCCCATCATTCCTTTTAAGAATACTTGTTGTGGCTCCAAACCGTTAGCCGCGTACAATCTTTTAGAAGAACCATCTAAATACACACCAGCTTCACCTGCAGCAGCTGCACTTCCTTGACTTGCGGCTTCAGCATTGTCAAATTGTGTTTCAAAGAAACCTCTAACTGAAGTTTGTTCAGCGATAGAACCACCACCTTTTAAGTTCACAAAAAAGTCTCTTGAAGCAGCCGTTTTATTTTTCAACTGTTTATCAGTAGCGTTATTTAAATCGGTACTAGTAAATGGTGTATTGGTATTCGTGAACATATCCGACAATTTAGCATCATCTACGGCAGTACCTGCAGCAGCATTATCTCTGATATAATTACCCATTTCCTGCAACATTAACAATCTATTCGTTTGTCCTTCAAAATACACAGAAGTAACACCCTCATTTTGGAAAGTATAGGTTTCGGGAACTGTATATTCGAATGTTTGTTCGTTATCATCATTTGAACATGATGTTGCGAATAAAGCCATAACTGGTAGAGAAGCTAAAAGGACTTTTTTAAAGTTCATATAGTATTTTATTTAGATTGAATTAAAATAATTTGCCGCAAAGATAAAGACTCATTCTAAATAAGACAAAAATTATTTAGATTATTTTTAAATAGTAATTAACAAAATTCAAAACACATTGTTAATCAAGCTATTGAAAACAACACAACAACGTTCCTTTTTAGAATTACAAAAAAAGTAAGAGTTACAACTAAGTAAATCAAGTCGAAGTACAACTCTACAACATTTTAATTAATGGTATACTGTAAAAATCTTCAAGGCTTCGTTATACGCGCTTTCAAAACTCATAGCACTTAAGTTATGATCAGCTTTTTGTGTAGTGAAATACGACAACAACTTTTCTGTAGGCATATTCCCTGTTAATTTATCGGTAGCCATTGGGCAACCGCCAAAACCTTGAATAGCTCCATCGAAGCGTTTACATCCTGCCTTGTAGGCCGCATCTACTTTTTCATGCCATTTGTCTGGCGTAGTATGCAAATGAGCACCAAATTCGATGTTTGGGTATTTAGGGATGAGATTAGAGAACAAATAGTCGATGACTTCCGGAGTTGAAGAACCAACGGTATCTGAAAGCGAGAGAATCTTCACGCCTCTGTTGGCCAATTTTTCTGTCCACTCCCCTACAATCTCCACATTCCAAGGATCACCATAAGGATTACCAAAGCCCATTGAAATATACGTCACTACTTCCTTATTGGATTTATCGGCGATGTTGAGTATTTCATCTAAAGTTACCAAGGACTCGGCAATGGTTTTATGCGTATTCCGCATCTGGAAGTTTTCAGAAATAGAAAAAGGAAAACCTAAGTATTGTATTTCGGGATGAACGGCTGCATTCTCGGCGCCTTGCGTATTGGCAATAATCGCCAAAAGCTTACTCTCGGTTTTTGACAAATCGAGTTTCGCTAATACTTCGGCAGTATCCTGCATTTGCGGAATGGCTTTCGCTGAAACAAAGCTCCCGAAGTCGATAGTATCAAACCCCACACGCAATAGCGATTGGATGTATTGTACTTTTTTATCGGTTGGGATAAAATCTTTGATGCCTTGCATAGCATCACGGGGACATTCGATGAGTTTGATTCTTTCGGCGTTCATAGACTTCAAAAGTAAAACTATTTATGCTTTTTCTAAAATCTTTTTATTGATTGCTTTGATTAATGCCGGCCCTTCATAAATAAATCCAGTATATAACTGCACTAAAGACGCACCAGCTTCCAGTTTTTCTATAGCATCTTCGGCAGTATGAATTCCTCCAACACCGATAATCGGGAATGATTGATTGCTCTTTTCGGATAGGAATCGAATTACTTCCGTTGCACGTTTCGTTAAAGGTTTCCCTGACAATCCCCCCACTTCTGTTTTATTGGGAGATTGTAATCCGTCGCGCGAAATTGTAGTATTCGTAGCAATTACACCGGCAATTTTAGTGGTATTGACAATTTCGATGATATCCAGTAATTGCTCATCGGTAAGATCTGGCGCAATCTTTAACAGTATCGGTTTTGGCCCTTTAGCTCCTCTAAAGTTGCCCCCTTTTTGCCTATTCAGATCCTGTAGTGTTTGTAATAATTTAATCAAAGGTTCTTTTTCCTGCAATTCTCTTAGTCCCGGTGTATTGGGAGAACTCACATTCACTACAAAGTAATCTACATGTTCGAATAAGGCTTCGAAGCATATTTCGTAATCGTTGACTGCTTCTTCGTTGGGCGTTACTTTATTCTTTCCGATGTTACCACCAATAAGTACCCCATTATTCTTCTTTAGTCGTTCCACTGCTTCGAGCACACCCCCATTATTGAAACCCATACGGTTAATAATAGCGGAATCTTCCAATAAGCGAAAAAGTCTCTTTTTAGGGTTTCCTTCTTGTCCTTTTGGCGTTAAGGTACCAATTTCGATGAATCCGAATCCGAAGTTGGACAATTCCTGAAACAGTTTGGCATCTTTATCGAAACCCGCTGCCAGCCCTACCGGATTTTTGAATGTTAGTCCGAAGACTTTGCGCTCCAAACGAGGATCATTAACTTGATATAGGGATTGAAGTAAGGACGCTACACCTGGAATTTTATTGGCAATACGAACTGCTGAAAAGGTGAAGTGATGCACTTTTTCGGGATCGAAACCGAAAAGTAGTGGACGAATAAGTTGTTTGTACATAGTTGTTGTGTTGTTGTTCTTTTTGAAACGGGTTCAAAACGATGGCAAAAATAGGTATTTAGTTGTAAAGTTGCAAAGTGATGGTGGTTGATGGTTTGTTGTTAATGGTTATTGGTTTGCGGTATGTCTTTGACGGGTGTTCCCTGTTTATAAAGTTATAACGTTGGAATGTTGAAAGTTCGTTCATTAATAGAAGAATTCAAAAAGGTTCTCGATGCAATTTGCTTCACTGCGTTGTGCAAAGTGGTTTCTTTTCATTTGTCTTGACATCTCGTCTGATGACGAGACACCGCAAAGGTCAAGACTGCATAGTCTACTCCTAAAAACTAACTCAGTACTGCGCTGCGTGACCCGAACCGCTCGTCGTGGTTTCTTTTCTTTTGTCTTGACACAAAAGAAACAAAAGGTCAAGGCTGCGATTCTCGGCGGTCCAATTCCATTTCGAATCCTAAAAGAAAAGAACTCGCCCTCTAGGCTCAAACAGCTTTTCTTTTTACGGATTCTTCAATGATTGGAACCTCGCCTGCGAATCTGAGGCCGAAGGGAGTGACGTAATAGAAATCTAATAATTACTTTACTATTTTGTTTTGCAATACAAACCCCTCGTCGTACCTCCTCGACTTGTACTTTCTTTTTTGTCTTGACACAAAAAAGAAACAAAAAAGGTCAAGACTACATAGTCTACTCCTAAAAAATAAGTCTGTACTGCGCTTCGTGATCCAAACCGCTCGTCGTGCCTTCTCGACATGTCTTTTCTTTTTTGTCTTGACACAAAAAAGAAACAAAAAAGATCAAGACTGCATAGTCTACTCCTAAAAACTACCTCAGTACTGCGCTGCGTGACCCGAACCGCTCGTCATTCCTCCTCGGCTACGCGGATCACTCTCTCTGCGTACTTTCGTTGTTTTTAACGGAGTATCCTATTAGGTCGATTGAGGATGACGCAATAGGAATCGATATTCGTTCCTCCTCGGCTACGCGGATCACTCTCACTGCGTACTTTCGTTGTTTTTGACGGAGTATGCAATGAGATCGGGTTGGGGATTGCGGTACGGGAGTGATGGGAGTTAAAAAGTAGCGTGCGGAAACCATAACTTAGCGTGCATTTGATACTATTGAGCGTGCGGATAAAATAATTTATCGTGCGGATGGTAATTGTAAGCGTGCGGATGCCATAATGTATCGTGCGGATGGTAATGGTAAGCGTGCGGATGCCATAATGTATCGTGCGTTTGGTAATTGTAAGCGTGCGGATGCCATAATGTATCGTGCGTTTGATAATTGTAAGCGTGCGGATGACATAATGTATCGTGCGGATGGTAATGGTAAGCGTGCGGATGTAATTATGTATCGTGCGTTTGATGATTGTAAGCGTGCGGAGGGAATAATTTACTGTGCGTTTGATAATTGTAAGTGTGTGGATGTATTAATTTACCGTGTACTAACAACTATTCAAAGAAAGGCATAAAAAAACCTTGCAACAGAGCGGAAAATTGAAATTTGGATTGTTGGATTGTTAGATTATTAGATTGTTCGATTATTGGATTGTTGGATTGTTGGATTTTTGACTTTAGTATGGCTTCGAGATCCTCAGCCACTACGATACTTCAACAGGCTCAGTAACCGCCGCTGACAGGGTTGTGAATTCGGTATAAAATTCTTATATTCACGTTTTTATAAGCCCGACAAAATGAAATGGAATGCACGCCTGATACGACACCACGGAGAAATCCGAATTGCTGTTATTTTTGAGAAAAACAAAGAACTGATTGCCCGAATCAAGCAATTTGAAGGTTCCAAATGGAGCCAAACCCTAGAGTTATGGCATGTTCCCGATACTGAAGCCAACAGAATCCGATTTAAATTAAAAACAATACAAGAGTCTATGCCTTCTGAAGAAGGTATTTTAGCGATTGAAAAT